>DATFBM010000035.1:0-36927 GCA_035253825.1 Acidimicrobiia bacterium
TCGACGTCTTATCAGGTGAAACGGGATGTCTTCGACCAGTTACTGCTCGACCACGTCGCCGAGATGGGCGCCGACGTCCGTCAGGAGGCTCGAGTTAGCGAGGTCCTGGTAGAGGATGACAGAGTGGTCGGTGTTTCGTACGAGCATGGAGGCACCACCCATGAGGCTGGAGCGAAGTATGTCGTCGACGCCTCTGGGCTCAGTGCGGTGGTGGCCAACAAGCTCTCCTTCCGCCAGCCGGCCGAGGAACTCAAGAACATGGCCCTTTACGGTTATTGGAATGGTGTACACCCGGCACCCGTCGGACTCGGTGGCGAAATCAGGCCTACCGATCGCAACAACATCATCATCAAGATGCTCGACACCGGATGGCTCTGGTTTATCCCCCTTGGGTTTGGCGACCTCATCAGCGTCGGATATGTAACCCAGCGAGACCACCTTCCTGAAGCGCGGGGCAGGGCCGCTCTCGAGGAGTACTACCTCGATCGAATCAAGAACTCGGAGGAGTTTGGATACCTTCTCTCCAACTCCGAGTACACGAACGAGTTCTACACCGTCAAGGATTGGTCATATCGAAGCGCGGAGATGGCAGGGCCCGGATATTTCGCCGTCGGGGATGCCGCCTGTTTCGTGGACCCGATTCTCTCAAGCGGTGTCTATCTGGCGGTGCTTTACGCCAAGATGTGCGCCACCGGCGTCAACACCTGCATTACTGATCCCAGTCGCGAAAGGATCGTCCAAGAGTGGTATGAGGGTCTGTACGCCGACACCTACACCGACTACCTGGAAATGGCCCGTTTGTGGTACCACGGGGATCGGAAGGTCCAGAAGTGGATGCATCAGGCCCGGAACCAGCTCGCCAGCGAGGCTGCCTCCGAGTACATAGAGACAGATCGGTCGTCATTCCTCGGATTGGCGACGGGCAACGCGCACACCCATCCCAACTACGTTTTGCTGCGCCACCTTGCGTCTTACCCACTCCCGCTGCTTCTTCGCAAGGATCCCCGTCTTGGGTTTCACAAGGAAGCCCACACCGCGCTGATGGCTCACGCAGATCCCTCGATGTTGGATGAGGGGCTCGCTGAGCAGCAGAAGGGGGCGCGGACCGCCATGGCTTCCTCCCGAGAGATGCGGGTAGAAATGGCCAGCCTTTTGGCGGCTGTCAAAACACCCGTGGAAAAGCTCGCACCTGAGGGTGGGGACCCTGTCACTTCGGAGGACAAGTTCTTGGCAATGGATCCGAGGGCGCGCTTGAGCCTTGAAGTGGTAGATGACATGGTCGAAATGATTGTCACTACGAGAAGCGGCCAGCGGCGCGTGCTGTCACCCCAAGAACAGGTTGTTCTCTCCCTCTTGTCGGAGCAAACCTCGTTGAGCAAGCTGCGGGAAACAGCCCGTCATGGCGGTGGCGCTGACGAGTTTCTTGATGAGTTGCTGGGTGCGGGAGTCCTCATCGCGGTCTAAATCGAACTCCTGGCCAGAGCTCGGTCTCGTCAGCCGCAGGCGAGGCCCCCCGGGGCGCGGTTTAGCCGACAGCGCGTTGAGCGTGCACTCGGTCCATAAGCGTTGAGATGAGCCCGCCGATTTGGCGCGCCCCCGGCAGTAGGTACATCTGGGAGTGGAGTCCCGAAAATTCCAGAACCTCAAGCCCTCCCACGGACACCGATCGCCAAAACTTGCGCTGAGACTTACGATTTTGCCGAGGGGCAAGAACCGACAGGGGGACCCGGGAAGGCTGCGGAACATACCGGTTCTGAGCCTCGCGATGGATTCGCTGATAGTGCTTGAACCGCTCTTCGCCGATCTCTTCCAAACGACCGCGGACATGACCCGGATTCTGCCTGCGGGTCCGCCGCGAGAGCCGTTTTCGGATTCTGAAGGCCAGCGACCGCCCGATTTTGAGCAAGGGTCTGAGTAAGGCCGATTCCTTGGGCAGATTGGTGGGCGGATCGATCAACAGCAGAAGAGCTACCTCCTCACCTCGCTCCTCAAGGATCCGGCCCATTTCACGAGCCACCAGCCCTCCAAAGCAGGACCCGCCGAGGTAGTAGGGACCGCTCGGCTGGAGAGCCTGCACTTCGTCGAGATACAAGGCCGCCATCTCCTCCACTGGCCGGAGAGGTGGTAGCTCGCCATTCTGGCCGAATGGTTGGATACCGTATATGCCTCGGTCAGGATCGAGGTGTGGGGCCAGATCTCGCAGGAACATCACTCCGCCACCACGTCCGTGGACACAAAACCAGGGTGGTTTCTGCCCTCCCTCCCGAAACGGGACAAGGATCCCCGCGGGCTCAGTTGAGGGATCGTTAATGACGGCGGCCTGTCCCTCGATGGTGGGCGCCTCGAGGAAGTCGGTGACTGACAGCTCTACTCCCAGTTCTCGGGCGATCTCTCCCATGATCTCGTAGGCCTGGATTGACGACCCACCCAAATCGAAAAAGCTATCGCCAATGCCGATCGATTCCTGGCGCAGGGCCCGCTGCCAGATCTCTGCCAGCTTCCTCTCCAGATCGTTTCGTGGCGCCATCGGCTGAGGGCCCGTTCGCGGGTCACTACTCACAGCCCGGCTCCCCAGGCGCCTCGCATGTTGCGCGTCGCGCAGGCGAAATACCGCCTGTCCACTCCCTGATCCTCCCCGCTCGTTGAAGTCCGCAATCTAGTCCATGGGAGGTCGAGATCCAGTTGGAGTTCTTGACCGCGGACGGGCCCGACGTCGCCGGTCTTTGGCTGCTTGACCCTATCGGTGATGTGCGATAGCTTGCCGGCCGGGATGGGAGTGGGGCACGCGCATTAGAAGCAATCCGACGCTGCATGGAGTTCGCTTTTCCGGTGAAGCACGCCCCCGCTTTGGCATGGTTCGGCTACGTCTGAACCCACCAAGGTAGAAGGCAGTCAGTTGCTCATTCGCATGCACAGGGGTGCCAGTCCTGGGGACATCGACTACGTCACGCGGCGTGTTGATAGCCTTGGCCTGTCTACCCACGTCTCCCAATCGGCCGGCCAGGTCCTTATCTCCCTGTTGGGCGAGCTGGAGACGAGCGATCTGGCCGCCTTGCAGGGTCTGCGAGGGGTAGAGCGCGTGATCGACCTTCGCGGGTCCTACCGACTGGCCAGTCGCGAGTTCGAGTCGGTGGATACGGAGGTTTTTGTCGGAGAATTGCGGCTGGGGGGCGAACAGGTCGTCGTAATGGCCGGACCTTGTTCGGTGGAAAGCCGCCAGCAGCTGATGGAAGCCGCTCACAGCGTTCGGGAGGCCGGCGGACACTTGCTCCGTGGGGGCGCCTTCAAGCCCAGGACCTCGCCCTACAGCTTTCAGGGTCTAGCCGAAAAGGGCCTCGAGCTATTGGCCGAGGCTCGGGAAATCACCGGCTTGCGAGTGGTGACAGAGGTAATGACCCCAGAGCATGTCGATGTCGTCAGTCAGTATGCCGACGTCCTCCAGATCGGCACTCGAAATATGCAGAACTTCATGCTGCTCAATGCCGTGGGTCAAAGTGGCTTGCCCGTCCTCCTGAAGCGTGGGATGGCGGCAACCATCGAAGAGCTGCTGTTGAGCGCTGAGTATGTGATGGCACGCGGAAACCACCAAGTGATTCTCTGTGAGCGAGGCATCCGAACCTTTGAGACGGCCACCCGCAACACAGTCGATATCTCCGCGGTTCCCGTCCTGAACGAACTCACTCATTTACCCGTTGTAGTTGATCCGAGCCATGGGACCGGCAAAGCCAGCCTTGTCAAACCGCTATGCAGAGCCGCGGTAGCTGCAGGAGCCGACGGTCTGCTGATCGAAGTCCATCCGAATCCTGAAACCGCGTTGTCGGATGGCCCTCAATCGATTACGCCACAACAGTTCCGCGAACTCATGGGTGAGGTGGGATCGGTGGCTTTGGCGGTGGGACGATGCCTCTAGCCGGTGGGAGCTCGACCAGTTTGCAAGGAAGGCTCTGGCAGCGATTGGAAGGCGCCGCCGACCAACCTGCACTGAGCTTTTATCGAGGAAACGAACTCGGTCCCTGGTCCACGTTTACGGAGATTTACCAACGGGCTACGGCTACCGCACAGCACTTGGGGGAGGAAGGTCTGAGGAAGGGCGACATCTGCGTCGTCGTCTTGCCCAGCGAGGAACTGGCAGCTCGTGTCATTCTCGGAACGCTGCTCCTCGGTGCTGTTCCTCTTCTCGTGGCACCACCGGCCCTCACCGGCCCCAACTCCAATATCACCAGGGTGCTAGGGCACACCGTCGCTTTAACCAAAGCAAAGCTGGTCGTAGCCGAAGGCCAGCTCCCTTTTGACATCGAAGAATCGGGCGTCAAGCTGCTGCAGTCCGTACCCCTGACCACCGATGGGACGGTGGACCTCCTACCCCCACACCTGCCCAAGGAAGGCGATTTGGCCGCGTTGCAGCTCACCTCCGGAACCACAGGCCTACCCCGGATTTGCACGTGGGACCATCGCGCGATCTTGGCGGCTCTAGCGGGAATGCGGAGGGCCATGGCATTGTCGCCCGAAGACGTATGTTTCAACTGGACGCCCCTTTACCACGACATGGGACTTGTCAACAATTTCTTGCTTTGCCTCACCGAGGGCGTGCCACTCGCCTTGATGAGTCCCCACGAGTTCGCCGCGGATCCATCAAGATGGTTGCGGGGGCTGAGCGATTCAAGGGCCACCGTGACCTGGTCGCCCAATTTTGGTTTTGCGCTCGCGGCTCAGCGCGCCCGAGACGAGTCCCTGGACGGAGTCCGGCTTGATCGAGTCCGGGCGTTTTGGAATGCCGCCGAGCGAATTCATCTCAGCACGATTCTCGCTTTTGCGGAGCGGTTTGCCCCCTTCGGCGTCAGTCTCGAGGCCTTGAAAACCAACTTTGGATGCGCCGAAAACGTGGGTGGCGCTACCTTCAGCGATCCCCGCGGCACGTTCGTGGTGGAACACCTCGATCCGGACCTTCTTGCGGACGGAAAAGCGGTCCCCACCGCTGGCAATGGGCGCAGCGTCCCCGTCGTGGGCGTTGGCCGACCCTACCCGGGTCTGAAAGTCCAAATACGATCGCCCGAGGGGCAAACGCTCCCCGACGGAGTAATCGGCGAGATTGTCCTCGATTCGCCGTCCCGAATGAAGGGCTATCTGGGCGACCCCGATGCATCCGACCAGGCGCTCGTTGGCGAAATGCTTCGAACCGGCGACCTCGGTTACCAGAGGGATGAAGAGGTCTTCTGGGTCGGGCGGGTAAAGGAGCGTATCACCGTCAGCGGGAGAAAGTACGACCCAAGCGATTTCGAAGCCACCCTCCTGACAGTCCCCTCGTTGCGGCCCGGACGTTTCGCTGCCTTTGGAGTTGACGACGAGCGGGAAGGCACGGAACGGCTGGTGATTGTCGCCGAGGTGATAGAGCCACTATCGCGCAGCCTCGAGGATGTCCGGAGAGAGATACGCCGGAAGGTATTTCTCGACATCGGCGTCAACGTCGGTGAGGTGCTCCTGGTTTCCAGCGGATCGCTTGCTAAGACGTCGAGCGGGAAGCGCAGGCACAACCATTTTCGAGCCATGTACGAGGAAGGTGCGCTACAACCGTTGGAGCAGTCGACGGGCGGATGGCAGTGACAGCGTCGCACCGAGTGGAACTGGATTTCGATCCGTTGCGGGAGCTGCTGGTCGACCCGACCATGGGTCCGGAACGGGTCTCTCCCGTGAACCTCCGAGCGCTGAGTCCGTTCCAGAGGGCGTTGCTCGTGATCGACGGGACGGTGACGAAATTCATCGAGGCCTACCAGATGGAGCCGGTGGATGTGACGAGGCTGTCTCAGCGCACGAGCGTGCTCCCCTCTGAGGACACCCGGCTCGAGGCGGCAGCGGGCGAGTCGGTCATTGTGCGCGAGGTTGTCCTGACCGGACGCTACAGCCGCACGGTGTATGCCTACGCGATATCGCTCTTGGTTCCGGTACGTCTCCCCGAGCAGCTGACCGGTGAGCTCCACGTCGATGGCACCAGCTTGGGACGCATCCTCCTCGAGCACCGACTCGAAACTCGAAGAGAGGTGCTCTGGTTCGGGCGAGAGCTGCTGGAGGATCTACCGGAAGCTGTCAGACACCACACCGGTGACGAGTTCGTGAGCCGAACATACCGCATAATCGCAGGCGGTCTCCCGATCATGCTCATCAGCGAGAAGTTCCCATTGGGCAAAGATGGTTTTCCCGCGCATGACTGAGCGCGCGGTACCCGGGTTGAGCTTGGAAGGCCTTGATCGTTTCATAGTCGACCTTGGACGGAACGCGCTGGAGGAGATCCAGCTTCGAAAGTTCCAATTGATGCTGTCACAGGTTCTCCCCAGCAATGCGTTCTATCGCAAGAAGCTGGCCCACCTGGACTTTCCCCCCGAACGAGTCCGCGACATGGAGCAGTTCCGGCGTCTGCCGTTTACCACCAAACAGGAATTGTCGGAGGACCAAACCGCTCATCACCCATATGGGACAAACCTCACTTTCCCACGCGGCAATTACACCCGTATCCATCAGACCTCGGGAACGACCGGCCGACCGTTGCGGTGCCTTGATACGCCTGAGAGTTGGAATTGGTGGACACGTTGCTGGACCTCTGTTTACGAGGCAGCTGGTGTGACACGGCGTGACCGAGTGTTTTTCGCGTTCTCGTTTGGTCCCTTCATTGGCTTCTGGACCGGCTACGAAGCGGCGCAACGTATCGGGGCCTTGGCCTTTCCCGGCGGAGGGATGACCTCCCATCAGCGAGCCAAAGCCGTAGTTGAGAACGACATCTCTGTCTTGGTGTGCACGCCGACTTATGCACTTCATCTGGCGGAAGTTGCACAGGAGGAAGAGATCGACATCGCGTCGTCCAACGTCCGGATCACCATCCACGCCGGTGAGCCCGGGGCCGGCTTGCCTTCGACCAAGGCCCGAATCGAAAAAGCCTGGGCGGCCCGCTGTTATGACCATGCGGGAGCCACCGAAGTCGGGGCCTGGGGATACGAATGCCAGGAACAAGCTGGGCTACATCTCAATGAGGGCGAGTTCATATTCGAGGTCATCGACCCCGAGACTGGTGGCCAGGCTCAGGAGGGCGAGCTCGTCATCACCAATCTGGGGCGGATCGGAATGCCGGTCATCAGATACCGAACAGGCGACCGGGTCAAGCTGGCTGACGGGCGTTGCCCTTGCGGTCGCGGTTTTCGCCGCCTGGAAGGGGGCGTGATCGGCCGCATCGACGATGCGTTGATCGTGCGAGGGGTAAATGTCTTTCCAACTGCGATCGAAGATGTTGTGCGCCGCTTCCCCGAGACAGGAGAATTCGCACTCGATGTATTTCGGCGTGGCGAACTCGACGAGCTGGAAATCCGCCTCGAGGTCGTAGCAGGTGAACCAGAGGCGGTCGCTGCGGCCGTCGAGAAGGAGCTTCGCCTGGGCCTCGGCCTTCGCGTGAGGGTATCTTCGGTGCCCTTTGGAAGCCTGCCCCGATTCGATCTGAAGGCCCGCCGTGTAACCGATCACCGCCGTCTGGAAGCCAACCTTGCCTCTCTTCAGAGTACGCCAGACTCCTGATGGCATTCCTTTGATGATTTCCCTGGCGTGAACTCTGAGGGAGATTCGCCTGTGGGGAGGGAACAGTCGGAGAAAGCGGACGTTCGCCTGCTCATCGATGAGGCCGCAAGCCTGCCTCGATGTCTACCCACCTCCACGCAAGTCCACATCTGGCTCGGCCGCCTAGAGCCGCGGGCCCCCAACGTACTCAGTCCACAGGAACTCGACCGGGCGAGTCAGTATCTCAGCATCTCGACCAGGAACCGCTATATCAGCCGCACGGTGATGCTGCGCCAAATCATCGGGTATTACTTGAACACACCACCTGAGGTGGTCCAGCTCAGTAGCGAGAGATGGAGTCGGCCCCGGGTCGTGAACGGACCCGACCTTGACTTCAGCGTGTCCAAAGTCGACGGCCTCGCGGTCTTCGCCTTACGCCTCGGCGGCCGACTTGGCGTGGATATAGAAATCAACCGGCCCGAGGTAGACCACACCGGGTTGGCTAAAAACCTCCTCACACTCCGAGAGCAGGCCGACCTGGCGAAGGTCGTGCCTGAACGGCGCGGCGACGTTCTTATCCAAGCGTGGACTCGGAAGGAAGCGTACGTTAAGGGCCTTGGGGTAGGTCTCCGCCATGTCTTCAATGGCTTCGAAACAGGCGTCGAGGGCTCCTGGCGCTCGGTCGGGGACCCCGCGATGAGTGGCCCAACCTGGTGGGTCAGGGACTTGCCGCCTCTAGCCGAAGCGAGACTTGCCCTGGCAACTGCGGGGTCGCAGACCGAAGTCTTGTGGTTCGGTGCAAGAGCGCTCACGTGTGAAGGCACCGGCCAGCACAGTATGGGCCCCTTTACGCCCTAGCGGGGAGGGCTATCTACCGACCCAGGGCCCGGTAGGGAGGCTCAATTAGAATGTCTGAGCGGGGATATTGGGTGCCTCACAGAAAGGGAGCAGGGCCAATGGATCGGCGGGGCTTTCTCAAGAGTCTGGCGCTGGCCATTCTCGCCGCCTGCGCCAAGGGCGCGGGAAGCGGGCCCCGCTCCACATCCACAACGGTCGATCACTTGGGTCACTCCCCGAGCACGACTGCCAGTCAGGTGCTGTCATCGCCGGACGTCCTCCGGGTAACCGATGCGCAGGTCCTCGACCACTCGATCCGCGTCCCGGGGGTGGTGATCGAGCCCGGGGGCGTGCTCACCTTCGCTCAGGACCGGGATGTCACCCTCGAGACGAGCGGCAACGTACTGGTTCTGGGCACGCTCTCGGCGCACCCCGATCCCGAGGTGACCCACCGGGTGAGGTTTGTGGACATCGACGAGTCGGGGTTCGTGGGCGGGGGAATGGATCCTCTCGACACCGACGTCGGGATCTGGGTGATGGAATCCGGCCGCCTGGATCTCGTTGGGGCCTCCAAGGTCGCTTGGTCGTACGACCCCGACCAGCCCTCTTGGGCCCCCGACGACGAGGTCGTGATCACCCCGATCGAGGTCGGCGACTTCGAGGGCTTCCCAATCGTCGCCGCCGCTGAGGCGTCGTCGGCGCCGGTCCCGGCGGCCGTGGGCCCGGGATGGACTCCCGAGTTCCTGAACCTGACCCGCAATCTGCGAATCGAGGGCGCCCCGGAGGGCCGGGCCCATGTCTTCATTCGCTCGGCGTCCCCGCAGACGATTCGATTTGCTTCGTTGTCGCACCTCGGCCTGTCCGAGGTTCTCGGCCGTTATCCACTCCATTTCCACCACTCCGAAGACGGAAGCCGAGGATCGATTGTCGAAGGGGTCGTGACCAGGCATTGCGGCCGTCACGCCTTTGTTCCCCACATGTCGCACGGCATCAGCTTCTCTGACTGCATTGCCTTCGACACCACCGAAGACCCCTTCTGGTGGGACGAGGGAGACGAGACCCACGACCTCGTTTGGGAGTCCTGTGTCGCCGCCCTCGCTCGGACCGGCGCGAAGGCTCATCGGCTGAGCGGCTTCTTCCTCGGGGCGGGGCTTGGCACCGAGGTCCGCGATTGCGTCGCTGTCGGGATCCTCGGGGGTAGCGAAACGGCGGGTTTCGCCTGGCCCAGCCGGGTCCGCAGCGGCGAATGGGTCTTTCACGGCAACGTCGCGCACAACAACAAAGGCAACGGCCTCTGGGCCTGGCAGAACGGACGCGGCGCCTTGGTCGAGTCTTTCGTCGCCTATCGCAACGGGGACTTCGGGATTTCTCACGGTGCCTACAACAACGAGTTCGTATACCGGGACGGGCATCTCTTCGGCAACGGTGAGGCCTCTGTGAAGTTCACTGCATTGGGCGCCACGTTCGAGAATCTGCTTCTCGACGGCGACGGCATGACCAAAGCAGGTGTGCTAACCGGTCGCCATCCTGCCCCCGGCAAGGATCCCGCGGTCTTCTTGAACTGCCAGATCGTGGGCCACACCGACGCCAAAGTGGTCATCACCGAAGGACCCGCCAACAAGAACGCCGCTACCTATGACTTCATCGACTGCGCCCTCTCCGAGAGCGACGTTTCGATCATTGGCCAGCCGGCCTTGGGCATCCTGTTGCGATCACAGGACGGGAACGATGCCTTCTCGATCGATTCGCGGGGGAACGTGTCGACGATCGACCCCTTCGCGGACGAAGCGGCAGTCTCCGGCTATCGAAACTCGGGCTGAGTCGGCGAGACCTTCCTCGGGCCTCCGACCCGTCGACGCGACTTCCGGACGAAAAAGGCCGCACTCCTCCATAGTCGCTGGACCGCCCCCTCCGTCTGCCGCGGAAACGGCGGTGGGTAGCCCCACCGCCGGGCAAGCTCGACCAACTCAGGTGAGGCCCGGAACCCGAAGTCCGGATCCCGATGACCTGACCCAACGGATGCCGACGTGATCGTCGCCCCGAGCCCCGGCCAAGGCTCGATCCCGATGAAACGGCAAAGGTCGGCCAGGACTGCGCATGGATCGGCCGCCAGATCTTCATAGCGAACCAGCCGGAAACCTGCTCCAGTCTCCGCGGCGAAGTCGGCGAGGTTCCGGTACGCCCTCACCCACTCGTGCTGGCGTCGATCCGGAGGCACCCGCCAGCGGGTCCACATCGAGTGAAGAGTGTCGACGGGATCTCTTATCAGACCCAGGTAGCGATAGGCGATATCGGGACTCGTACTCTCCGCCTCCTGGATCAGGTCGAGCGCCGACCGGTAATGCAGGTGATGGGGGGATTTCTCCAAGAAGACCGGTCGACCGGCGAGGACCAGGGCGCGCCAACCTTCGAATACGAGCTCGCGGTCATCGGTTGGCGGCTGGAAGGCGACCAGATTGTCGGCACAGAGACCGACCAGCGCCCGTCGTGCCTTCGACGAGGTCAAAGGCAGGACCGTCGAGTCGAGCATGCGCTCCTGACTCAAGCCGAGCAACGCCGCCGCCTTGTTCCAGTACAGGGTTTCCCCTTCCTGGTGGGGCGTCACCATCACGCCGTTGACCGAAGGATGGGTGCGCAGCTCAGCCTGCAGAATGCTCGACCCCGAGGATTTATCAGAGAGGATGACGACGCAGGTAGCCACCGGCGCCGGCGCCATCAGACGACTTCCAGCTCCTTGAAGATCCGGTAGGCCTGCTTGGCGATCGGCATCATCCCCTCGATCGGGAAGTGGGCGAAATCGACCTGCTCTCGGACCCCGTGCCGTTTCAACCCCCGATCCACGTCCACGATGTGGAAGTTGAGCTTCGCCGACAGCTCCACGAGGGCAAGATGGAAATCCCGCCGGCGGCGGCTGTGGGCTTGGTTGAGCAGCTGATAGTTATGAACGGGCTTCAGCGGATCGATGACGAGAGAGTTGAGCACGACCACGTGGGCGCCGGTGCGCTCACGAAGCCGCGTGACCATCTTCTCCATGTTCTTGTAGTAGTCCTCGACTTTGATCTTGCCAACGCTCTCGAAGTTGCGCTTGAACCAGTCGAGGGCTTGCTTGTTGTGGATGGCCTTCTCGAGCGACTCGTTGAGCCACCATCCCCCGATGTCCACCAGATAACCATGCTCCTTGTGCCGGTGAAGCGTCCGCGAGAGGTCCGAGCCGGTGGAGAGCACGATGACGGACTTCGGGAACGTCCCGTACTCGGGAAATCCTTGGATGGTGAACTCGCCGGGCTCGAACAGATGTGGCTCGAAGGTGCGCGGGCCCAGTCGAAGCACCCTGCGACCCTCTTCGAGGTGTTCGCGGGGGATGCCGTCGAGCGTCTGCAGCATCTGGGAGGTGGTGCTGGCACCCGCCTGGCCGCCGAAGACGTCCTTGTAGATGGCAACCGTGCCTTTCAGGTCCTCGCGGATGAAGGTGGCAGACAAGAAGACCGACGGCAAGTCGCATCCGCCGCGAAGGATGATTCCAGCTCTTTGCTCGGGATTCTTGGTCGACTTAAGGACGACGAAGGTGCCCCCGCTGTACTGGACATAGCCGGGCCCGGTCTCCTTTTTGGTCTTGTCCTGGAGCGACTTCAGGTAGCGGTGGCGGACGAAACGCTCGAGGGCGTTGTTGTGCCCCGCCACTTTCCGGATCGTCTTGGCGCCAAATTGAAGAGCTTTGACCACCGGCGTTGTCATAAGGTTCCTTCCATCACCTCGGGAGAGGTGGCGACAACTCGCATCGTCGGCGCCTCCGGGTTTTCGACTATCGGCTCGTCGGGATCTGTCGACACCAGGGCGAGGAGGTCGCCCACTCCGGCTTTTGTCCCCACCGGGATCTCGATTCGACGAACGATGGCCGGCTCGGAAGCCACTACGCGCAGGTTGAGGACTCCTCTTCCGGAACGGTTTTCGAACTCGTGCTGAAGCTTGTTCTTCTCGTCCCTGAGCTTGACGATGTTGATCGCCCGTTTGGTCTTGCGGAGCGCTCTCCATTCGCTGAGGGCGATGTCACATATCGGGTCTCCGAAATCGACCTTGTCCCCGGCCCGGACGTGCCATTCGGTTACCAGGCCCTGGTTGGAGAAAGTCTCGAGAAAAGGAACTTCGAGCCGCAGGATCACGATCCACCCCGTCCGGCTTGCACCACCAGCGGCCGCTCCTCGAAAAACCCATAGTCCGCGAGCACCCGGAGCACCTCGTCGCAGATCACTTCGCTCGCTTCCGCCGAGTACCGGCCGATGGCTTCTACATGGCGCTCTGCACCCATCTCGGCCAGCAACCGATCGGCGTCGATGATCGAGACGCCGTGCTGGTATGACAAGTCGATGAGAGTCAGGGCGACCTTGTGGGCGCGCAGGCTTGGCGTGTCATTCGTCAGGCCGTGGTAGCTCGAGACAAAGTCGTTCGGCTCGACCGTCGATACGTTCATGAATACGAGGTGCCCCCCAGACCCCTTGAGCGCCCTGATCGCGGCCTTCCCGTCCTCATGCAACGCGGAGAGATCGATACGTCCCGGAGCGATGACGTCTGGCAGCGTCGAAATCAAGATGACGTCCGGGCCTTCCGCAGACGGAGTCCAATCTGCCAGGGCACCTAGCGTCACTCCCGTTTGGTTGCTGACCTCGATCCGGAAGCGATCACCGAAGCGATCGGTAGCTCTTTCCGGCAGCCCCTTATCGAGCTTCGTTCCTCCATCGCTCTTGGCCAATAGCACATCGATTAGCTCCTGGCCGCCGACAGCAAGGATCGACAGGATGGGTTTTCCGCCCATCTTCACCTCTGACATCAGGCGGGGAGTTTCGGGGAGACCAATTCGGTGATGGCTGCAACCGTTTCGAAATTCTCGATCGTCACTTCCTCGGGATCAATGTCCACGCCAAATTTCTCCTGGATGAAATTCACCAGGAGAAAGATCCCGAGCGAGTCGATGATCTCTTCGTCAATCAAACGCGTTTGATCTTCGAGCTGAGTCGCAGGCGCGCCTGACATGAACTCGGCCGCTATGTGCTCTTTGAGCTGCTCCGAAACTGACACCTAATTCTCCTCCCTCCAATGGCGTATGGGCATGACGAGGAAATGGCGAAACCGCCAAATTCGCATTGACCCACTCCACCCCGATACCCACCAGAGCACCTGGCGGGGACGCAGGCTAATGCCCCCCTTCCGGAGTGTCCATAGGCTTTGGGCCTCAGCCCCTCGACGGACCGGCCCTGCCGCGGCAATCGCTAACTTCAGAAGGCCCTCGTCAGATCCGCTCGAGTTCGCGACGGGTTCGTGTTTGAAGCCGGCGTGGAAGTCCAACTCGTGAAGCCAAGCCCGCCGTCGACTCTCCCTGCGTAAACCTAGTCGGCGTGAACCCGCCAGATAGCCGGCTCTGGTCTACCGGCCTACCGACGACGGCCCCAAAAACCGGCAAGAGTCAGGAGCGCAATCCCTCCGACCACGATCCATGGCCAGGGGACGTCGGAGGAAGGCGCCGGAGCCGCGGCGATGGTGGGGCGTGTCTGGGGCGACCGGGTCGTCACCGGGACCGTCGTCGAGGTCGCGGACGACGTCGTCGTCACGGACGTGACGACGGTGGTTGGCGCTACGGCAGCTGTCGTGATCGGGGTTGCTGGCTCGACTCCCTCTCCAAGGAACCAGCCGGTGGCGGTCTCATTGGAACTTAGAAAGTCGAGCAGCATGCCGCCTACCTTGAGAGACCCAGACTCGGAGGAGTGGTAACCGTCGACCCGGTAGTCGCTGCACTCCCAGGTGAGCCCATCTGACCGAGGATTGAGTCCATCCGCCCACGTATAAGGGCCCCAAGCAATCCAAGGGGAACGGAGGGGACCTAGCTCGGGGTCGGCATTGATCGACGGGTCGCCTTCGATCTGGTCCTCGATCGTCCACTTGACGCCAAATCCCATTTCGTATCCGCTACTGGGTTCGACGATGTTTTCCGTTCCATAGCCGACCCATTGCAGGCTGGAGATGTAGGCCAAGGTCAGGTTTGGAAACTCGGTCTTGAGAAGGTTCAACACCTGCTTGAGTTGGTCGCGATAAACAACTTGACGCTCCGAAAAGGGAGGGCGAGACGGAGGTCGGTCCGGCAACATCACCCAGGCGACCTGCACCTGCGCCTCGCTGAGGCCCGCTTCCGCGATGCGATCTTCAAGGTATCCCCATGGAACGCTGGCGGGGTCGAGCCAGACTGCCAGCGGTTGTCCGCTAACGCCCCCGTTGGCGAGCACAACTTGAGGGTTGACCTCCGACGAATTTGATACGACCGTCGAGAATCCCTCCCAGTCGTAGTTGGTGTTCGAAACACCGATCGAAATGAATCCGATGCTGCCACCTCGGTCGGGGTTTCCGCTTGCATCCAGAGGACCCACGTGGGCAGCCAAGCTCAAACCGAGCTCATGGTGGTCCACCGGGATCTCGTTGCGCCCGTCCGGGTAGAGACCACCGGGAAAGCCTTGATAGGTGTCGGTACCCATGTCGATGAGAGGCGTGAGACCAAGCGATTCTTGCGCGCAATCCGCCCGCCGAGCCGCGCCCGCGGAAGGAAACGTTGTTGGGAGCAGAATCGCCACGAGAAGCGTCGTCAACAACACGGCGGCGAAAAAGGATCTCCTTAACGCCTTCGACCGCGCCTTCATACCGCGAGACTCCCGACCACCAACCCTGCCACCGGCGCCACCTTAACTCACCCCTACTCTCACGATTCGATTGATGTCAGCCCGGACATGCCGATAGCCCGGCAAATAGAGCGCGTGCGAGACGCAGTTCGCTGGCGGCAGCTCTTGCGAAGTTGTCGCTTGGATCCAGATGCCCTCCCCAAACCGATTGCCGAACCTGGTCCATCCGACTTCATCATCTGCGGCTTGCCGCGTAGCGGCACCTCCCTATTGGCGGGGCTGCTCTTTCAGCCCCCGAGAATCGCCGTGAGCATGGAACCGTGGGACGGACTGCGCCTCCCACCTGCGCGCCTCTTCCGGTCGCTGCGGGATGAAATCGAGCAGACAGGAGCACTCGGCCGGGGCCGGCTCGAACCGCTGGCCCTGGCTGGCCGATCGGTGGAGTGGAAGCGAGACGGCGAAGTGGTCATTCCCCTGGAGGTCGAAGCTGGCTATCTCCTCGGCGTCAAATGGCCCGGCTTCTGGCGGTACCTAGACCTGCTCTCCAATACGAGGTTCTTGGTTTGCGTCCGCCATCCCGTCGAGGTCATCCGCTCCTTTGCCAAAACGGGAGGCAGGCTGTCGCTGGGACTCGAGTATGACGTCGCGTTTCACCGGCGGATGAACCGGGAGTTGGAGGCGTCGACGAACAACCCCGAGGTACGCCGGGCGATGCTCTACGAATACATCGCGTCCCGCCTGCTTCCACATTTAGGTCGAGAGCAAGTGCTGACCGTGCGATACGAGCGCTGGGGTCAAGACCCGGCGACACTGCTTGGCGAGGTCTCGGACTTCCTCGGCCTCTCGCCTCCACTCGACCTGTCGGTCGATATCAGCCCCCCAGCCAAGGGCACCGATGACTCCGCCGCCGCAGATCTAATCAGGCGTTACTGCCCCTCAGCCCGCGAACTCGGCTACTTATGACAAACGGGCTGGCGGCCCCGCTCAAGGTCATGTATCTGCTCAACGGGCTAGGCACGGGTGGAGCCGAGCGGTCGCTCGCCGACCTCCTTCCGAGGCTCCAAGCCAGGGGCGTCGAGCTGGTCATCGTTTGTCTCTTCAGGCGGTCGATGGGCGTGCAGTCCGAAGTCCTCGCCACGAGCGAGGTGCACTTCCTCGAGGCCACTAGTTGGTGGGGGCGTATTCGCGACGCACGCCGCCATCTCCGTAGCCTCCGTCCCGATGTGCTTCACACGACCCTGTTCGAATCCGACGTGATCGGGCGGATCGCGGCGATCGGCAGCGGCGTCCCCGTCCTGTCGAGCCTTGTCAACACCAGCTACGACCGAGCGCGGATCTTGGCCGACCCCCAACTCCGGCGAACTCGTCTGCTCGCGGCCCGCTGGTTGGACGGGTTGACGGCCCGTCATCTCGTCGTCCGCTTTCATGCCATCACATCGGCTGTGAAGGACGCTGCGATCGAACACCTGCGGTTGCCGCCCGACCAGATAGCGGTGATAGGGCGGGGCCGCGACCTCCAGCGGTTGGGGGAAAGGTCGCCGGGTCGACGCCAGGAGGCCCGTGACCGCTTGCGCCTGGTCACGCAGGACGAGGTCGTGCTCGCCGTGGGACGTCAAGAGTTCCAGAAGGGACAGGTTTTCCTGATCGAGGCGATCTCCCAGCTTCGGTCAGAGAAACCGCACCTGCGGTTGTTGATCGCCGGACGGGAAGGGAATGCCACCATCCAGCTCCAGGCCGCGATCGCCCGGCTTTCCCTGACCGACTACGTCTCGCTGCTCGGTCATCGAGCCGATGTCGGCGACCTTCTTTCGGCCGCAGACGTCTTCTGTTTTCCCTCGATCTACGAGGGCCTGGGCGGTGCAGTGATCGAAGCCATGGAGATGGGAACACCAATCGTGGCCACGGATCTTCCCGCCTTGCGAGAAGTGCTAGGGAATTCGGCGATCCTGGTCGCCCCTCGATCGGCGCCTGCACTCGCCCAAGCCATCCGTCACGTGCTCAGCGATCCGGAGTTGGCCCGCTCGATGGCGGCAGCCGCCCAGATGCGGGCAAGGCAGGAATTCTCGCTCGATCGAATCGCCGATCAGATGGCCGGGCTCTACCGCGAGGTCGCCGCTCAGGGTCGTCGGCGAAGGCCCAGGGGTGGCTTGAAGGGGTCGACAAGGGCCTGGTAGCTTGCCCGGGAATGTGGGAGTGGGGCAGGCAGTGCGGGTGAGGTCGCTCGGCCATGCCGGCATCGAGATCCGGGCCAACGGCTCGCGCTTCCTCTGCGATCCGTGGTTCTCGCCGGAGGGAGCATTCCAGGCGTCGTGGTTCCAGTACCCCGACAACTCGTTTCTGCTGGAAGAAGAGCTCTTTTCGCCCAACGCGATCTTCATCTCTCATGAGCACCTGGACCACGTCGACCCATGGTTCCTCTCCCGGGTGCCCGAACACGTCCCGGTCTATATCCCTCGCTACGCGTCGGAAGTGCTTCCCCGCAAGGTGCTCCGCGGTGGCCAACGTCCGCTGATCCAGCTCGACCAGTGGGAGTTCTGTGAGGTCGTCCCCGGCATCAAGCTGATGTTCGTTTCCGAGGAATCGCCCATGAACCACGACTCGGTCATGGTGATCACCGCCGAGGGAAGGTCCTTGCTCAATATGAACGATGCCAGACTCTCCGCGGCTCAAATCCGGGGAATTAAGAACGAGGTCGGCGGGACGATCGACGTCCTCGCCCTCCAGGGGGCCGGTGCGTCATGGTTCCCCATGTGTTACGAGTACCCCCCGGACAGGATGGCCGAGCTCGCCATCCAAAAACGGTTAGCCAAGCTCCGCTACGTGGCCCGCATGCTGCAAGCCGCCCAGCCTGTGGCCTGCCTGCCGTTCGCCGGACCTCCCTGCTTTCTCGATGCCGAGCTCCACCGACACAACAGCCAGCTGGGCCCGGAGGGAATCTTTCCCGATCAACGTCAGGTAGTCGACTGGCTCGGAGAGCAGGGCCTCGAGGCGGAGCTCTTCTTCCCGGGCGACATCTGGGACGCAGCGACCAAGGAACGGCACCAAGATGGCACGGACGCCTCCTTCCTCGACGATCCCGATTACATCGGCGCCTATGCCACTCGCCGTGCCCAGACGATCGAGGCGGTAAGAAACCGCCACCCCGAGCCCATAGGCGACCTGTGGCCGGCTTTCGAGGACTACTTCGGCTCCGTGCTCGGAATAAACCAGTACTTCAATCAGCGAATCGCGATGCGGGTTGGATTTGATCTTCAAGGACCGGGTGGCGGGCAGTGGGCGGTCGACTTTCGCCCGGACCGCGAGGGCGTCTTCGCCTCTCTAGGCGATTGCCAATACGTGTATCGATTCGAGAGCAGGTGGTTGCCGCCGATCCTGGAGGGCAGGGTGCCATGGGAGGACTTCTTTCTCTCCTTGCGCTTTCGCGCCTGGAGACACCCGGATGTGTACAACGACCACCTCTTGGGCTTGCTCAAGTTCGCCCAGCGCGAGCCCCTCGCGGCCGTCGAGGAGTACGAGACCGCGCCCGATCGGGAGGAAACGATCGAGATCCATGTGGGAGATGACACATATCGGATTCAGCGGTTCTGTCCTCATGCTGGCCAGGACCTGCGAGACACCGCCGAGATCTTGCCGGGCGGAATTCTTCGCTGTCTCGGACACCACTACGAGTTCGATCTCGCCACCGGACAATGCGTGAACGGACAGGCAAAGCCGCTCCGCACTGAACGGCTCACCTAGTGCCCGCAGCACCGAAAAAATTGAACAAGCCGGCACTCCGTCGGATAGCACAGACAGTGTTCGACACCGTCGCCGGCAAGGGTGTAGTTGCCGCCTTGAGCCGCAACCGATCGCGAGACCATCTTCGAATTCTCGCGTATCACGGAGTTGATGATCCAGGTCGTTTCCGTGACCAAATGGAGCACCTGCGCGAATTCTACGTGCCTGTCTCCGTCGACCAAGTGCTGGATTCGCTGGGCGGTGCGCCGCTGCCCCGACTAGCGGTGTGGGTCACCTTCGACGATGGCCACTCCAGTGTTATCGAACGGGGACTGGCGGTCACCGAGCGACTGGACATTCCGATCACGCTCTTCGTTTGCCCTGCCGTGATCGACACCGACCAGCCGCTTTGGTGGCAGTCAGTGATGCAGGTGCAACGCTCCGCGGGCGACCCTGAGGATTTGATCCGGCATCTAAAGACGCGGGCGGATAAAGAGCGCCGGGAGATCGTCCGTCGACTGGTAGAGACAGCCATCGAGAGGGGCGTCGCGCGGCCCACTCAACCGCAACTTACCTCAGACTCGCTTGATCGTCTCGCCGGAACCTCGGCAACGATTGGCAATCACACCTGGGATCATCCGACTTTGAACACCTGCGAGCCTCCGGATCAAGTTTCGCAAATCCGGCGGGCCCACTCCTTCCTTCGTGACAAGAGGCAATTTCGTCCAGTCCTGGCATACCCAAACGGAAACTGGACCCTCGAGGCTGAAACAGCTGCACAAGACCTGGGCTACCGCCTGGGATTGCTATTCGATCACCGTCTGACGAATACCGCTGCGCCGCGGTTTCGCTGGTCTCGACTACGGGTTGCCTCCGACACCCCCATGCAGCGTTTTGCCGCGATCTTGTCAGGAGCGCACGCGAGCGTTCACCACCGACGGGAGGCCATACATGCCCGCGCTCGCGCCTTCAACCGAGGCGGATGAACCGAGCGGGCCTAACATCGGCCCCCTTCGACCTGGGAGTGCCGATCAAGCAAGGCATAAAAGCCGTTGTCTTAGTCGTGTTCGCGACCGCTGTTTGGTTGACCCCGACGACTGCAGCAGAAGCGGCGAACTGCGCCAACAAGTTCATTCCAGGTCTGACCGCGTTGACGGACCTCGGCGCCGGCACCTATCAGAACCAGCAAGGTGGCCTCTATCCGGGTGGTTCGAACACCGTGCCGTCTGCACATGCAGCGGTTGGTCTCAATATGGCCAACACGATTGAACCTTTGAACGCAAGCGGTCAGCCCTCTGCGAGCGGGCTCATTGGTCTGATTGCCATCGGGGTATCAAATACCAGTGACGACTTCGGGGCATTTTCCGATCTCGTCACAACGGACTCGCGCGTATCGCCCACCGTTCGCCTGGTTGACGGAGCTGTGAGCGGGCACCCGATCGATACGTGGCTCGATCCCGCCGGCGTCCCGTGGGGAGTGGTCGACGATCGGCTAGCGGCAGCCGGCGTCGCCCATGCCCAAGTTCAGGTGGCATGGGTGATGCTTCCCGATCGCAATCCTTTCCCGCTGGCTTTCCCTATGGAACAGCAGGCATACAAGGAAAAGCTGGCAACTGTGGTCCGGGCACTGCGGGTGAGGTTTCCCAATCTCGACCTTGCCTACCTGTCCAGCCACTCCTACACCGGGTATGCAGATGAGCACGCCAACCTCGAACCGATCGCCTATCAGCAGGGGTTCGCGGTCAAGTGGCTGATCGAGGATCAGCTCGAAGGCGTCGGTGACCTCAACGCCAACCCGGCGGCCGGTGCGGTGGTAGCGCCGTGGCTGGCTTGGGGCCCCTACACATGGGCCAATGGCCTGGGTCCCGACGAAGTGCTTGGGGGTCAACCGGGACGTTCGGACGGGCTCGAGTGGGCATGCTCAGATTTCACCACCGACGGCATTCATCCCTCGCCAGCCGGTAGGGCCAAAGCCGCCGCGATGCTGCTCGCGCACTTCACCTCCGCTCCCACCTCTTGCCCATGGTTTCTGGCTGCGGGGGTGGCATGCGGGAGCATGGCACCGCCGGGTACCACGTTTGCAGACATTGCGGCGTCGCCCTTCGCGGCCGACATCATCTGGCTCGCGCAAACGGGCATCACGAAGGGCTGCAAACCACCGCCGGGCGCCCTGTTCTGCCCACTCGGCCTGGTGACTCGCGGCGAGATGGCGGCCTTCCTGGTTCGAGCTGCCGGCCTGACCGCCGGCGCCGGCGCCGACCTCTTCGTCGACGACGACGGCTCGATCTTCGAAGCCGACATCGACAAGCTTGCCACGGCAGGGGTCACCCTCGGCTGTTCGCCGCCGCCCAACGCCCTCTACTGCCCAAATGGTCTTCTCACCAGAGCCGAGATGGCCGCTTTCTTGTCACGAATATTGGCTCTGCGCGACGGAGCAGGCGCCAATCTGTTCGTTGACGACGACGGCTCGACTTTCGAAGAAGACATCGACAAGCTCGCCACCGCCGGCATCACTCAGGGCTGCCAGCCGCCCCCGAGAGCCTTGTTCTGCCCCAATGGGCACGTGACCCGCGAGCAAATGGCCGCATTCCTCCATCGCGCCTACGGCTAGGCAGGTCGTCATCCAGATTTTCCCAAGTCGCAGACGGGGCTTCAGTTGATCTCCAGCGCTGCCGAAGGCATTTGCTGCCCGAGGTGACAAATCTGGGCACGGAGGAGAAGGGAGTGCAGATGCCAAAAGCGCGCTTGATTGGCGCACTCGTGGTCGTCGTCCTATTGATGCTGGGAGTGGCCACTATCGGGGGAGTGTTCGGAGAGTCGGCCGACGGGGACCCTGAGCAGCTCGCGGTCGCGGCCGCCCGGACCAGCCAGCCGCAATCACGGCCGACCGAGCCCGCGCACCAGCCCGATCGACCGGTGGCGACCACCAGGCCTCGCCCGCACACTGAGGCGCCCCCCGAGCCCCCCACGACCATCGCTCCTCCAAGCACCCAGACCACCCTCCCGCCACCGACCACCGCCCCGCCGCCAACCGCCCCGCCGACCAGTGTCCCGCCGACCACAACACATCAACCTCCACCTACTACCGTTCCTCCCCGAGCGATCCCCAATGCGGGCAGCTTCGAGGTTTGGCTGCGGGGAAACACCGGAACGGGTCCGGACATCTTCTGGTGGAACGCTCCCTACCTCCGCCAATTGTCATACGGACTCAACACTGGGTGGACCGACGGCGATCGAGCCGGTTACCGGTGCCTCTACGCCTTTCTCGCTCTCGATGACCAGATCGTCGGCCGGGTGACGTTTATGCGAGTCGAGGGAGCCAGCACGTACGCCTCCGTCAAGGACGAGAACATGAAAGAAGGTGTGCGGTATTACGACGGAACCCTGGCACCTGACGGCATCAGCATCGAGCTCGGCGATTGCCCGTACCCCGACGTTGCCTACCTACCGTACACGGGCCCCGATCAGCGACCTACCGTCGTTTACTCAACTACGTCGGGCCAAACGCTTGAGGTGCGCAACTACAAGCCGGTCGTGGTTGGGGAGGGGATCACTTTCCAGCAGACTGGCTCTAATTCCAGCCGCGTCACCGTCGTTGCGTACGACCACGGAAACCCTGTGATCGTCGTCTACTACGAGAGCATGTCGCCCAACGTGGTGATGGTCTCGGACCTCTAGCCGCGGGGCGCTGGGCGCCTGATGCCTCCTACGAATGGGGTTGGCGGCGAGCTACCGCCTGCCGATCGATCTTGCCGGTGCTGGTTTTGGGGAGACCGTCGGAAAAGTGGAATCGCTCCGGGAGCATGTAGCGCGGTATCAGCCCGGCGCACCATCTGCTCAGGGCCGCCGAGTCGAGGTCGCCCTTGACCACGACGTGCGCCTCGATTCTGTTGCTGATCACCTCATCCGGAACCGCGACCACCACGCACTCCCGCACGTCAGGATGGGCGTTGAGGGCCGTCTCGATCTCGCCCAGCTCGATCCGGTATCCGCGGCTCTTGATCTGGTGATCCCGACGGCCGCGAAAGACGTAGTTCCCATCCGGCTGCTCGACGACCAGATCACCGGTCCGGTATACGGTTCCGGCGCCGCCGAGCGGATGCGGAACTAGCCGGGATCGGGTCTTCTCCTCGTCGCCCCAGTAACCGCGCATGACGGTGGCGCCTCTCACCATCAGCTCACCCTCCGTCCCCGGCGGGGCCAGGCCGCCGGCATCGTCGATAACAAAGGTCTCGACGTTGGCTATCGGCCTGCCGATGGGGATGTCGGCGCCGAGGGGATCCGGTCGGACGGCGACCGGGTAGGCGGTGCAGACGTTCGTCTCGGTTGGCCCATACCAATTGTGAAAAGAGGCATGGGGTAGCAGCTGCATGAGACGGGAGAGGTACTTGCTCGGGAATACCTCGCCAGCGAAGATCACCGCCCTCAAGCTGGGCAAGTCCCCCACCCGGAGATTTCCGTGCTGAGTGAGCAGCGAAAGGATCGAGGGCACCGAGTACCACACCGAGATCTGGCGTGAGCCGATGAAGCGGGCCACCTCGACGGGAAAGACCGAAGCGGCGGCGGCCACGAGGGACACCGAAGCGCCGGCGCCGGCCGCGGCGAACAGGTCGAAGATCGAGAGGTCGAAGTGAAAAGGCGCGTGGCCGGAGAGCCGGTCTTCGGGTGTGAGTGACACCTCGTCGATCGCCCACTCGACGAACCCGAGGGCGTTCCGATGCGAGAGCATGACCCCCTTGGGCTGGCCGGTGGAGCCCGACGTGTAAAGGATGTAGGCAAGGTCGTCATCGGTCAGCCGCACGTCGGGAGGGCTCGTTGGCAGGGTCGACAGCTCGCCGGCGAGATGCAACTTCACGTTCTGTCCCCCGGGGTCCTCGCCGCTCATGGCGACGATGTCGGTCAGGCGGGCTCCGGCCTCGAGGAGGCCCGCCCATTGCCCCGATTGGCGTCCCGAGCTGATTAGCCATTCCAGCCCGCAATTGGCTGCGATGTAACCCAGGCGGGCGACGGGTGCTCGGGGATCGAGTGGCACGTAGGCGGCGCCGGCCTTCAAGACCCCGTAGATGCCGACGACCGCGTCAAGCGACTTATCCAGATAAAGGCCAACGCGATCGCCGGGTTCGACGCCATTGGCGATCAAGAGATGAGCAAGCTGATTCGACCTGGCTTCGAGCTCGCCGTAGGTGGCTTCGCTTTGGTCGTCGGTGACCGCAGGTCGCTCAGGGAACCGGGAGGCGGAGTCTTCCAGTAGATGCTGGAGCAGGAACCGCATGGCTAGAGGCCCAGGTGTCGAGCGATGAGATTGCGCTGGATGTCCGAGGTCCCGGAGTAGATGCGGCTGCCCAGGGCATCGCGTAAACCGCGCTCCACCTCCGCCTCGCTCATGTAGCCCAAACCCCCATGGGTGGTAAGCGTGTCGAGGCTCGATTGGACCCAGCTCTCGCTGAGGAATAGCTTCACGATGGCCGACTCCATGACGGTCGGCCGACCCTTGCCCATCGACCAGGCCAGGTTGTAGAGCAGCAACCGACTGGCCTCGAGTCGTACCTTCATGTCGACCAGCCGATTCGCCACCGCCTGGTTCTTGCCTATCGGTTTGCCGAACTGATGCCGCTGACGCGCGTACTCAAGGGAGGTTTCCAACTGGCGCTGCATGGTGCCAACGGCGCTCGCCAGGATGAGCCCTCTCTCCCAGCTCATCGAATGGTTGAAAATCGCCATCCCTGCACCGAGCGGGCCCAGGATCGAGTCGGCGGGAATGGAACATTCGTCGAAGGTGAGCTCGCTCATCGGCGAGGTACGGAGTCCCATCTTGTGAAACGGTGCCCCGATGCCCAGTCCCGCTCGACCGCGATCTACCAAGAAGGCCGAGAGCCCGAAAACGCCCTTTGACCGGTCGGTTGCCGCAAACACTACGAAGATATCGGCGACGGGTGCGTTGGTGATGAACGTCTTGGCTCCGTTGAGGACGTAGCTCTCTCCCTCCCGGCGCGCGGTGGTGGTGAGGCTGAACGCATCGGAGCCCGACCCCGGCTCGGTCATACCCTGGACTCCGATCAGACTGCCGTCGCACAATCCCGGCAGATAGCGCTGCTTCTGCTCTTCGGTGCCGAAGCGAATCAAGGGCGCCTCGCAGGACCACATCTGCGCATTGAGCGAAAAGATCAAGCCGTTGTCGCCGCAGCCGTAGCCGAGGCCTTCCATGGCCAGCGCAATGGTGAGCGGGTCTGCTCCTTGCCCGCCGTACTCGATTGGCACCGGCAACCCCTGCAGCCCAAACTCGGCGCATCGTTTCCAGGCCTCGACCGGAAATGTCATCGACGCGTCGCCGGTCATGACGCCGTCATTCAAGTAGCGACGGGCGAACTCGACGACCGAGTTGCGGTAAGCGACCTGCTCCTCTGTCCAGTCGAAATCCATCACCAGCCTCCGTTTACACACGGGAATGGGTTCCGACGTCGCGGTGGCGCACCCGGTAAGCCCCTTCCACTCTCCCTTCGACACGCTAACAGCAGGCCTATGCGGCTGGAAGGGTGGCTGGCCGCGCGGCCATCGCCGGTCATCCGAGATCGATCAGGCCGGCCCGGACCCCCTCGCGGACGAGCTCGACCACGGTATGCACATCGAGCTTTGCCATGAGGCTGGTGCGATGCCGCTCCACCGTCTTGACGCTGATCCCCAGGCGGGCGGCAATCGCTCGATTGGTCAGGCCTTCGCCGATGAGCGAGATGACCTCCCTCTCCCGGCGTGTCAGGGCCGGCACCTCGGGGGAGTCGAGATCCGGTCCCACCGCGGGAGAGAACCCCAACCCCGCCTGCGGACTCAGATAGGTGGCTCCGCGATGTGCGGCTCGAATCCCCAGCAACAACTCGTCGGCGAGCGACCCCTTGAGAACGTACGCCCTTGCCCCGCTCCTCAGTGCTCGCCGCACCAGCGCCTCATCCTCGTGCATCGAAAGGATGACGACCGCGACTCCGGGCCGCGCCTCGAGCAGCCGGGGAGTCGCATCGATGCCGCTCATGCCGGGCATCGTCACATCCATGACCACGACGTCCGGAGAGAACGAGGCGACCATCGCCACGGCCTCATCCCCGTCCCGCGCCTCGCCGACGACCTCGATGTCCCCTGCTCGCTCGAGCAGGAGCCGGATGCCTTGGCGAACCAGGTGGTGATCGTCGGCGATCAGAACCTTGATCACTGCGAACCCAAGGGAAGACGAGCGATGACATGGACGCCCTTGCCGGGAGTCGACAAGACCCAAAGCGTTCCCGAGAGAAGCTCGATGCGTTCGCGCATTCCTGCGATGCCCAGTCCCCGCCGCGACTTGGTGATGAGCGCCGGGTCCATCCCTACTCCATCGTCGCGGACCCAGAGGGCGATCAACCTGTCGCCGCCACGGAGCACCACGTCGACCTTCCGGGCGTGCGCGTGCGCCGCCACGTTGGCGAGAGCCTCCTGGAGGAAGCGATAGAGCGAGATGCGAACCGCGTCCTCCGGCTCTTGCTTCAGCGCGCCCGCGTACCTGATCTCAAGATCCGTACGCCGGGCGAAATCGCGGCAGAACTCCTCCAAGGTGTCGCTGAGACCGAGCTCATCGAGCGTCGGCGGCCGCAGGGCATGAGCCAGCAATCGGATCTGCTCCCTGGTCGATTCGATGAGGGCGACGGCTTCCGCCAGGCCGGCACGAATCGCCTCGGGGTCTTCCGCCTCCGCGGCGAGCAGGCTCAGGCTGAGCTTGAGCGCCACGAGAGCCTGCCCGGCCTCGTCGTGAAGCTCGCGCGAGACGCGATGACGCTCTTCCTCTTGGGCCATGACTACCCGGCGCGCCACCTCGGCCATCGCCTCGGCGTCGGATGCCTCGCTCTCGCCGGCTCTCCCGGGCGGAATTCCCTCTTCCATCGGTTCGGCAGTTTCGCAGGCCGATCCAACCGCGCCGTGCTCGATCGGGCCTGGCTCACCCCTGAGGGAAATGCCCCATACGAGGCGGGAGATACCTCATGGTGACCGGCAGGACCTTGGCATAGGCTGGCGCACTGGAGTGGGCTGAGGGGAGAGATCCGATCGCCCCCACCTGGGGCGAATGGAAAGGATGGTCATGAGTCAACCAGACGTGGACGTGGCGATAATCGGAGGCGGGCCCGCCGGCTCGACGATGGCCTCCTTCCTGGCGATGAAGGGCCACTCGGTGACGGTCCTGGAACGAGAGCGGTTTCCGCGCGAGCACGTCGGGGAGTCGATGCTGCCCTTCTGCTACCGCGTCTTCGAGGAGCTGGGGGTGCTCGAGACGATGAAGGAGCGTTGGGTGCGCAAGCCCGGAGTTCGGTTCATAGACGTCGACGGATTGACTAACACCGCCTGGTGCTTCTGGCATCACATCAAGGATGAGAGCGCGCTGTCCTTCCAGGTGATCCGATCCGAGTTCGACCACGTGCTCCTCGAGCATTCGGCGTCGCTCGGGGCGACGGTTCACTACCAGACCAGAGTGATGAATGTCGACCTCGACGAGACCGGTGGCGATGTCTACGCGGCAGGCCAGGACGGGAAGCAGTTCAAGCTGCGAGCGCGGTTCGTGATCGACGCCAGCGGGCGGGACACCTTTATGTCCAACCGACTCGGCAGCAAGGTCGCCCACAAGGCTCTCGACCGGACGGCTCTCAGCTGCAGTTATTGGAAGGGTGCCAAGTTCAAGGACACCCTCGAAGAGGGACTGATCCAGATCGTTTACCTGGGCGGGGAGAAGCAGGGTTGGATCTGGTGCATCCCGTTGGGCAACGACCGGGTGAGTGTCGGGGTCGTCATGAATTCTTCGTACTACCGCAGCCAGCGCGCGATCTTGAAAGCCCAGGGCTTCGATGATTGGAAGAGGGCGCTCTACCTCCAAGAGCTGGAGGCGGCTCCCTACACCAAGGACATCCTTGACGGGGCGCACATGGAGCGCGAGCTGATGGTCAATGGGGATTACTCATATTTTTGCAAGCAGAAGTGGGGGGACAATTTCTGCCTGGTCGGAGACGCCTCGGCCTTCATCGACCCCATCTTCTCCTCAGGGGTGTTCATGGCGATGAACAGCTCAAGGATCGTTTCCCAGGTCGTTCACAGGCGGCTGACCGAAGGAGTGGAGGCGACCGAGCCGGACTTCGTCGAGGCTTACGAGCGCGTGGTGAGTGCCTACGACGTGATCGACAAGCTGATCCGCCTCTTCTATACGCCGGAGGCGATCAACTTCGCCCAGCTCGGATCGGCTCAGGGGGCGTTCCCCGACTTCGAGCACTATCAGAACGCCATTGCCGTCTACCACTTCCTGATTGGAGGAGACTTCTTCGAGGTAGCCAACAAGTACAGCTCATTCATCGAGTCGCTGCGCGATCCCAAGATGTTCGCCAGCTTCAAGAACCTGGTTATCGACCGTCCATCGCTCTCATCCACCACGTGTGAGGTAGCACACGAGAAGGCTTTCCACCCAGGTCTGCTGAAGCACGAGCCGAGGCGGGAAGCCGAACGAATCTGATCGGAATGGGCACGAAGGACAAGAAGCGTGGACGACGATGACCGGTGGCGTTCGGGTGAAACCAGAGGGCGAACGACTCGAGGAGGGGTGGCATGGCTAACAGCATGAAGACCGACGTCTTAGTGATCGGGGGAGGTCCCGCCGGGGCAGGAGTCTCCTTGCGGCTACTCAAGCAGGGGATTACCCCCGTGATCGTCGAGCGCGAGAGGTTTCCCCGGTTCCACATCGGCGAGTCGATGACGGGTGAATGCGGCAACCTGGTACGCGATCTCGGCTTCAACGAAGTGATGGTGCGCGAACAGCACCCGGTCAAGCACGGTGTGGTCGTCTCCGGCTCCCGGGGGAATCCCGATTGGTGGATTCCGATGATGAGACGCAACCCCGACCTCAGTGCCAGTTTCAACCCCACCTGGTCGGTCCGGCGTTCCACCTTCGACAAGATGCTCCTCGATGCCGCGGTCGAAGGAGGTGCCGAGTTGATCCATGGCAGGGCGACCGATCCCATACAAGAGAATGGTCGGGTGGCCGGGGCCGAGGTTGATCTAGGGAACGACGACGCCCTGCGCGTCGAAGCCAAGCTCACGTTGGACTGCTCGGGCCAAGCGTCGTTCTTCGCGAATCGCCACGTCACCGGGCCGAAGTATTTGGGCGCCTACGACAAGCAAATCGCGATCTTCTCTCACGTCAAGAACTTCGTCCGCGACGCAGACACGGATGAAGCGCGGGTGAAGTCGACCAACACGCACATCTTCTACACCAAGAAGTACCACTGGGCATGGGGAATTCCCCTCGACGCCGAAGTCACCAGCGTGGGGATAGTCGTGCCGGCCGAGTACTTCCGGAGCAAGAAGGAGTCGAAGCACGACTTCTACGTCCGCGAGCTACGCGAGCTAAATCCGGGGCTGACCCGGCGGGCAGAGGACGCGGAGCTGGTGGAGGACGTTCACGTGATCCCCAACTACTCGTTTCAGGTCGCCGGGTTCGCAGGCCCTGGGTACATCTGCGTGGGCGACGCCCATCGCTTCGTCGATCCGATCTTCTCCTTCGGGCTTTTTGTCGCCTTGCAAGAGTCGGCGATGGCCGTGCAAGCGACCGTCGACTATCTCGAGGGCAGGCTCAACGGGAACGGCAACCCCTTCCGGGACTACATGATCAGCGCCGAGAAGGGAATCGACGTCCTCGAGGACATGATCGACACCTTCTGGGAGAACCCCCTCGCCTTTGCGGTGATGGTGCACAACTTGTACCGCGAACCGATGATCGACGTGTTCTCCGGTCGGATCTACGAGGGGGACCTCCACAAGAATCGCGACGAGGCGATGGTGGCGTTTCGCAAGCTATTGAAGCGCGAGCGCGCCTACGACGACCAAACCCTTTTCTCGATACCGATTGGATCGCGCTTTCACCCCGAGCGGGCAGAGTTGTGGAACTCCCAGCTCGACTCGGTCGAGACCACCGAGCGTTGGATCCGGGACAACGCCTAGCCGGCCTACGGACCTCGATAGCCGCGAAGCAGGCGGCGCGCTGTCTCCTCAAGACGCATCCCGCGGATCGCCTTGCGTTTGAAATAAGCGACGCCGTCGCTGCGCTGGATGGGCAGCCGGTGGATGAGGTAGGGATCGGTGCTGGCGGTGATGGGGTGGCCGGCCCCCAGGACGGCGCTGTCGTAACGACGGCGGACCACCGTATCTGCTACCGGCGACCAGTGTCCCCACGGATAGGCAAAGTGGAGCGGAGTGACACCGGTACGTTCCTCGATTAGCTCGTCGCTGGCACTCAGCTCTTCCTCGACCTGATCGAGGCTCGCCGTCCGCAAGTCTGCATGCCGATGGGTATGCGCACCCAAGGTCATCAGGCCACCATCGACCATCTTCGAGATCTGCTCCCAGGCGAGGGGAGGTCGCCCGGCCGCCAGCGGCATGCCCGACTCGACGTGCGCAGTCGTCAGGTAGAGCGTGAAGGGAACTCCTGCCGCCAGCAGGCGGGGGTAGGCGACCTCGAAGAGGTCGGCATAACCATCATCGAAGGTGATCACGAACAGGCGATCGGAGTCCGCCGATCCCCGCCGGAGAAGGGCGTCCTCCAACGCCACGATGGTTCCATGCCCCTGCATCCAGCGAACGTGGGCCAGGAAGGCGTCCTCCGTGACCTCCATCTGGCGCCCGGTTTCGGTCCCAACTTGGTGGTAGATCAGGATCCGGGGTCCCGGCCACCGACCCAAGAACAGATCGGCGGCTGCGAACATCGCCTTGCCCGACGTTCTCGCCAGAGCAGGCAAAGAGCCGGCTAGCTGGCGGCGATCCCGTCCAACGCCCACCGGTGGGCGCTCCTCCACAGCCGGAGGTGGCTCGATTGGTTCTCGTTGCCGATCGTCCTTCGCTTGATGTCTCCGGGCTCTCGCTGCGGCCAGGGCTTCCCTGGAGCGTCGGATCCCGCCGGCCGCGGCTGTCGTCGTCGTGCGGAGACCGTCTCTGGCCACCCGGCTCACCGCGGCCAAGGCGGCGCCCAACTGAGGCGCAGAAGAAGGAACAGCGACCTCGGTCGCCGGCGCCGGCCCGTTCACTTCCCTTCGAACCGGTTTCGGCGCCACCCGCTTCTCCCGAACCCGATTCATCCACGCAGTCTCGGTGACCACCCGCCGAATCGGCGCTTTCCCGACCGGCACCTCGCCGACGGACACTTCCTGAGCCATCTTCGGAACCGGTACGTCCCGGGTCGGCGTCCTCGGGTCCTCCGCACGGCGATGCCTGCGGAGCGATCGTCGCAGGCCGGCAAAGCGTGAGGTCTTCGCCAGTGCTGGCAGCCCCTCGTACGAGAAGGCGATGACGTCGTCGGCAAAAAAGGTCGCCTGTTCCCCATCAAGATCGAGGCGGAACTGGTCGCCGCCAACCCGTACGACGCCGACGTCGTCGATCGACCATACGCCGAGTGAACCAGAGCGAGCAAGCAATATCACTTCTCCGCCGGCAACCCGCAAGTCGACCTCGAGCAGTTCCGTCTCGTCCAGCTGCAGCTTGCCCCGGTAGCTATGGGTGGTATTCACCGATCACCTGGCCACATGTCGCTCCCAACCATTCAGCATGGTCAGGCACGCCCCGACCCGCTCGGCTCCCTCTCTCACGCTAACAGCGCTCATTAGGGCCGTTAAGCCCGATTCTGGCCGTTGCTAGGTCGCCATCTACGCTGGCGCGAGGTTGGCCAGGATCTATCTCTCGCCCCCCGAGTTGACGGCGAATGACCGTGAGCAGATCGCGCGGGCGCTCGACGAAGGCTGGATCGCCCCGGTCGGTCCCCAGATCACCGCGTTCGAGGATGAGCTGGCTGCGGCAACGGGACGGCGGCGCGGCGTCGCCCTCTCAAGCGGGACCGCCGCTCTGCACCTGGCATTGATCGTGGCCGGAGTCGAGAGAGGAGACCGGGTGCTGGTCTCGACCCTGACCTTCGCCGCCACCGCCAACGCCATCCGGTACGTGGGTGCCGAACCCGTTTTCGTCGACAGTGACCGCGAGACGTGGAACATGGATCCCGGTCTCCTCGCGACCGAGCTCGAATCCGGCTTCCGCGGCGGCACCCGCTACAAGGCGGTGATCACGGTCGATCTCTACGGCCAATGCGCCGACTATCGGCGCATCGCGCCCGCCTGTGAAGCGCTCGGCGTCGTCCTCCTCAGCGATGCCGCCGAAGCGCTCGGCGCAGCCCTCGGCGACATGCCGGCGGGCAGCTTCGGGGAGGCTGCCATTCTCTCTTTCAACGGCAACAAGATCATCACAACGAGTGGTGGCGGTGCGCTGGTAACTGACCGCGACGATTGGGCCGATCAGGTTCGGTTCCTGGCCACCCAGGCGCGCGATCCGGCCCCTCACTACGAGCACTCACAACTCGGCTACAACTACCGGCTGAGCAACCTGCTCGCCGCGCTGGGGAGGTCCCAGCTCGCCGACCTCGACCGGCGAGTGGCCCTCCGGCGGGCGCATCGCTCCGCATATCGGGATGGTCTCAGCGACCTCCCGGGAGTCGAGTTCATGCCCGAGATCGAGGGAGGCCAGTCGACATTCTGGCTGACGGCTCTCACCGTGGATCCGGCCCTGGCTGGGCAGGAGGCGGCGGGGATCATCGAACTGCTCGCGGGCCACGATATCGAGGCGCGACCGGTGTGGAAGCCGATGCATCTGCAGCCGCTCTACCGGGATTGTCGGGTGATCGGGGGACCGGTGGCCGAGGGCCTCTTTCACAACGGTATCTGCTTACCGAGCGGCTCTTCCCTCGACGTGGCAAGCCGGGAAAGGGTCATCGAAATCGTTCGGGATTCCTTCGCCTGAGCGAGTAACGCCAAAGGGCGCGGGCACCGAGGATTACCGCCGTCCCGGCGAGGCCCCAAACCAGTGCCTGTGGGCCTGAGGAGGTCCGACCAGCTACCCGCGACCAGAACCCGACCAGAGCCAGATGCGCCAGCCACGAGAGGCGGTCGTTCCGCCAGAAGGCAGTCATGGTCAGCGCGCCGATCGCGCCAACGGCCGCGGCCGAACGGGACCCGGCTTCGCTCAGGGCGACCACGGCGGACAGCAAACCAGCGGCACCGCCACCGAAGGGGCCAATGGGCGTGTATCCCAAAGGAACTGCCGCAAAGGCCAATGGCAGCGCGGCGCCAAGGAGGACGGAAATCGATTCGGTATCGGGCACGGTGGCCCAGGCCCCACCCAGGGCGATCAGAAATGGCCACGGCGCGACATGGCCTCCCGATCTGAAGAGAAGCGCAACGGCGACCGTGGCCACCACGATCGCGGCCACTACCAACGGCAGCGGAAAGGGAGGAGGAGAGTCGATCCACCTGGGAGTGAATAGCCAGACTCCTGCCAGGGCGAGGGCGACGAAGAGTGCCCCCCAATCAGCCCTCCGGATGAGGGCTGCGACCGGCAAGCCGACGAGGCCGAGAAGCAACCCGAGAAGTAGTTCACCCAGCACGGCCGCACGAGGCTAGAGGGACCCCGGAAGGGGTGAGGGCCAACCTCTTTGGGGGTAATGTCGACCTGACCTTTATACGCCGGGACGGACGAACCCGCCTCGTTATCCGCTTTCGAACTGCGCGTTGACGCTTCGGGCACTGCTCATCGTCACCGTGCAAGGGTCGACGCCACTACAGGCCCCCGACCATCCCACAAACGTCGACTCGGCGCCGGGCCGAGCAGTAAGGAGGACCACGGTGCCGGCGGCATACTCCTCCTGGCAGTCCGATCCGCACCTGATTCCAGCCGGATTGGAAACAACCGCACCGGCTCCGCTTCCAGACTTCGACACGGTAAGCGAGAAGGTCGACCCCCCGCCACCCCCGGCACTGAACGTTGCGGTCACCGACTGGTCGGCATCCATCGTCACGACGCACGACGCGGTTCCCGAACACGCTCCCGACCACCCGGAGAAGGTAGAGCCCCTTCCGGCACGGGCGCTGAGCGTTACGGCCGTACCGACTACATAGCTCTCGTCGCAATCGCGACCGCAGCGGATGCCTGCCGGGCTGGAGGTCATCGTCCCCGCGCCTGTGCCAGCCTTGGCGACCGAAAGCGTAAACGGGCCGTCGCCGCCTCCTCCGGCCAGGGTTCCCCAATCCGGGTCGGCGGAGTTACCGAACGAGGTCAACTGCACCGGGGTGGCAAGGGCAGTCACTGAGAGCGCGGTGCTCGCAGGCAAACTGACGGGCGCATCCATCACAAAGACGTCGAATTCGAAGCCGCTCACCCGGTTGCTGAGGAAGGTGATCTGCGTTCCATCCGGCGACCACGACGGGGAGACATCGCCGGCGGGATTGTTAGTCAGGTTGCTCATGCCGGAACCATCAGCATTCACCGCCCAGATCTCCCAGTCACCGCAGCAAGGGGCATCGAAGGCGCTCATCCAGACCAGCTTGGTCCCGTCCGGAGACCAATCCGGTCCCCGGTCCTCCTGAGAGGTCAGGGTAAGAATGGCTTCGGCGGTGCCATCGATGTTGGCGGTGACGATCTCCCAGTCGCCCCCTTGTTCCGGATCCTGAATCCTGACCGCGGCATAAGCCAGGCGATCCCCGATTGGAGACCAGGCCGCCTCCAACTCATCGAAGTCGGAGTTGGTGACATTGGTCAGCCCGGAGCCGTCGAGGTTCATGATCATGATGTCGAACTGCGCAGTGATGACCTGGCCCGGGAGTTGGCGGGTGAACACAAGTTGCAGACCGTCGGGAGACCAGTCCGCCCCGAAGTCGATCTCGGCCGAATTGGTGAGATTGGTCTGGCCGGTGCCATCGGGATTCATCACCCAGATGTCGTCGTCGCGGGAATAGGAAATCTTGGTGGCGTCGGGCGACCAGGTGGGGTCGTGCTCGCTGGCCTCCGGGGTATTGGTGAGGTTGGTGAGACCGGTGCCGTCGGGGTTGATGACGAATATGTCGAACTGGCAGCACACTGGCGAGTTGGAGAACGCGATCTGACCGTTGGGAGCGACGTCTGCTTTCGAGGCGACGGCGAGGACCAGCGACAAAAGAAAGCCGGCGACCAGGACGACAGCCGCCCACACGAGGCGACGAACGTTCACCGGAAGCAATACGGGTCCTTCGAGTCGAGCGGTTCGCCCCCGATTACCCCTCTATCCCAATCTCAAACATTTTGGCAACCCTGCCCGCCGACCACCCTCCGTTAGATTGCTCGACGATGAGTGGAAAACGACTAACTGCTGTCGTCGGCGCGCTTCTGGTTGTTGTTGGGCTTACCCGCGACGCGGGCGCTGAGCCCGGAGTAGCCGTAGCCACCGATCAGATAATGGCTGGGTTATACGCCCCCCAGCAATGGTTCTCCCGCGATCACATAGCAGCGGTCAACGAAGGCTCGGGAAAGAAAGTCTCGCTCGGCGGCATCTGGGTGGAAGTCGATGAGTGGCCTAGCAACGTGACCTACATGTTGGAAGAGATTTGGTCTGTTGGAGCAACTCCCTTCGTCAATATTCATTTCCCGGGGACCGCGGCCGAGGTGGCGAGCGGCAAGTTCGACGACCACATCACCAATCTTGCCGCCGCCATCAATCTCTGGCTGGCCAAGGGCAACGATCGGTCGGTCTTGTTGGCCCCTATGCCGGAGATGAACGGTGATTGGATCCCCTACGGCCTCGACCCCTTGAACTTCAAGGCATCCTTCCGACACCTCGTCTGGCTGGCATCCAAAAGCGGCTCCACTGGTTGGAATGTCCGCTGGGTCTTTGCTCCCAATGGCTGGTCGAGTCCTCCCCATCGGATGGCCGATTACTACCCAGGGCCCGATGTGGTCGACCTAGTGGGGATATCGGCCTACAACTGGGGATCTAGTCAACCCGGCCTGTTCTGGACCACGGTGGAGCAAACCCTGCGAGGACCCCTGGACGAAGCCCGGGGGTTTGCTGCCGAAAAACCGTTCCTCATCGCCCAGACGGCCACATCCCCCTACGGAGGCGACAAGGACGCCTGGATCAGGGAAATGTTCACCTATCTCGCGCATGACCCCAACGCGGTTGGCTTCCTTTACTTCAACATCGAGAAGGAACACGACTGGGCGGTCTATAAAGGCTCGATTCTCAACCAGGGATGGAAGGACGGGATGGCGTTGGAGACGACGGCTTATCAATGGCCGCTCACCGACTGGTTCGATTCCGGTCCCCTCGTCGTCGACACCTATCTCCTCCCTTTTGAAGGGACCTTCTCCGACGACGACGATTCACCTTTCGTCGCCGAGATCGAGTGGCTGGCAGCCGCCGGTATAACCACCGGATGTGAGCTCACTCGTTTCTGCCCCCACGATCCCGTCACCCGTGGGGAAATGGCCAGCTTTCTCTATCGAGCCTTGGACTTGCCGGCGGGTTCTCCCGATTTCTTCAACGACGACGCCGGGTCACCGCATGAGGAAGCCATCAACGCAGTTCGAGTCGCAAATATCAGCAACGGCTGCGGTGTCGCCAGCTTCTGTCCACAAGACCCCACCACCCGTGCACAAATGGCAGCCTTCCTGGTCAGGGCCCTCGTCTACCCATCTTCATCCGTCGACTTCTTTACTGACGACAACGGCTCGATCCACGAGGCCGACATCAACTCGCTTCGTCAATCGGGAGTGACCACGGGCTGTGCGGCTACGACTTATTGCCCTGAGGCCCTGATCACCCGCGAGCAGATGGCGGCCTTTCTCTTTCGTTCCTTGGGCGGTTAGGAACTTAGGGCGAAGACGCTCTGGACCGCCGAAACGTTCGAGTAGGGGTTGGTGTCGAGGCGGATTCCGCCGATGCCGTCTAAGTCGGGTAGCGATAATTCTTCCAAAGCATCCTCGAACTGGTCGAGGGTCTCGATTCCACCCCCATCGACGTTGAACTCGTCCGTGGAGTCGTAGGTCAGTCGGTAGTAGTTCGACGTCCCGACTTGGACCACATCCAGGGTGTTCATCCCCCCGTTGACGGCAATGAGGTCGAACTGCGCTGAGCCAGCGATTGCTGGAGCCGTCTCCACCCAGTAGTGGATGAGGTCGGCGACGTCACCGTAGTTGAGCTCTCCGGGGTCGGTCACGTCTCCATCACCATTCAGGTCCACCCTGGCGTCGATCGCGTCGGCCAGACCGTCGAGGGCGACTGTGTAGGTGAAGCCGGCCATCCCTGCCCCGTTGGTCGAAGCGACTGTGCTCTGTCCTGAAGTTG
>DATFBM010000036.1:0-9379 GCA_035253825.1 Acidimicrobiia bacterium
TACCGGCTCTCGGTCAAGTCGAAGAGCGCTATTGCTGGGCAGATAGTGCAACTGATCCCGCGGGAAAAACGAGGTCTGTTACCCGCTGCAGATCGGTAGGAGAGATAATCGACTATGCCAACGAGAGCCGGGTGCCGGGGAGGCTGTATCCGGCTGTGGGCAGTGCGGGGAACGGAACCTGCTGGTACTGGCGGTCGGCCCCGACCGGTTGGGTCTTTATCACTCGCAACGCCGACGGCACCGCCGTTTTCGCCTTCGACCCAGACACCGATCCCGGCGGGCCGCTCATTGTCGATGTCGTCTACCCCGTCTGTACATCGGAGCCCACACCGGTCGAACCCGACATCTTGCTCGCCTGGGACCTGGCTTCCCAGTATGTCCACGTCGAGCCCGATCCCGACCTCAATCCCCGAGTGCCGTGGGGCTTGACCGGAGCCGAGACCCATCTGCGGGTGGTCCCGCCTCCGCCCTTTAGCGATTCGATCGTCGATCCTCTCGGTCAGGTGCTCGAGGTGAATGGGCGGGTGATCGGGGTAACCATCAACTGGGGCGATGGCGCCACCTCCAATTTCACGGAGGGCCAGTTCTCGCAGCTGAGTGGATATCCAGACGGACTTGCTCGCCATGTCTACGAGGTCAAGACCTGTTCACCACCCGGGAGCACTCCTCGCTGTCATCCGAGCCTGAGCTCATATCCGCTAAGTGTCGATTACATCTGGGAGGTGTCGTGGCGGGCCGATGCCGCACCGTTTGCGCCGCTAGCCATCCCAAACACCTCGACCAGCGTTGCCTATCCCGTGCGCGAGATCATCGCCGTGCTCGACGTCCGGCCGTAGGCGATCAGGTCGGTGTCGATCCCGTTCTAACGACCGTTATCCGCGTCCAGCGCGGCTGCGAACCCTGGGTTCGCTTAAAGGTGACCCCAACGGTGGAGGTCGAGGAAGGTGTCGATCAGGGTTTCGCCGGCGGGGCGGAAGGTCATGCCCAGTTCGGTGCGGATCTTCTCGGTCATGACGCGGGGATGGCGGCCAAGGTGGGTCAGCAGGTAGTCGCGATTGCCCGAGGGCTGGAACCTGGCGGCCAAGCGAGTAACCAACCTGCCCAGCGGGTTGTCGAGGCCAATCCGCGGCGGATTGCCGAGGCCGAGGTTGGCCCCTCGAATCCAATCCACCAGACGACGCTGCGTCCAAACCTCAGCCGTGCACAGGTAGCGACCGCTCGCCTTCGGCGTCTCCATCGCCAGGCGGTGAGCCCGGGCGACGTCTCGCACATCGACGATCGCATAGTCGAGGTCGAGAATGCCGGGATACTGGCCGCGCAACAGGCCCACCAGCAGCGAGTTGCTGGTGTTCACCGCCGGTATCAGCGAAGGTCCGAACACCACCGACGGGTTGATGACCACCAGGTCGAATTGAGTCTGTGACCTGACAAAACCCCAAGCGGTTCGTTCGGCGGCTGTCTTCGAGAAGTAGTAGGGATTGCGATCGACCGAAGAGCGGTCGTTCCACATACCCTCGTCGAAGGTGCCGTCAGGTTCGTCGGTGATTGCGGCGAACGAGGAAGTGATCACCACGCGTTTCACTGAAGGGCTGGACATTGCCGCATTGAGGATCGCCAGCGTCCCATTGACTGCGGGGTCGATCAGATCGCGTTGGGGATCTCCGACATGGAGCACGTAAGGGCTGGCGGTGTGGATCACAAATTGGCGGTCCGCGAAGGCGGGGTGGAATGAATCGGGATTCTCGAGATCAGCGGCAACGATCTCCGGTCCTAGATCGACCAGCCCGTCGGGGGCCCGGGCCGGATCTCGAACGGTCGTTCGCACTTCATGTCCGTGCTCCAAGAGATCGCGAACCACCTGTGAGCCGATGAACCCGCCTCCGCCGGTAACACATACTCGGGCCACCTTCGCACCCTAACCTTCGGTCAAATGCGCATGCGGACACTGGGACTTATCGGCGCCATCCTCATCGTGACAGCTTGCGGAGGCGATGCCCAAAGCACTACCTCCGCCGGATCGCCCGGGACCACTTCGGCTGGCGACGGGCCGATTCTTACGATTGAAGGTCGATCCTTCGGATCAGTTCCTGACCTCGCTCCTGGCGAGTCGATGACAATCGTCAATCTCGATTCGGTTCGTCATACCTTCACCTCCGGTGATGATTCGTGGGAGTCGGTCGATGTGGCGGGCGATTCCGAGGCAACCTTCACGGTCCCTGATCAACTGGCCCCAGGCGACTATGTCTTCTTTTGCGAAGTGCATGCAGACATGGGAGGGCGTCTCACCGTTACCGGCTGAGACATGATCGAGGAGAGAAAGTGAATCAATTGCGGGAGTCGGCGCGTTTGCTGTTTCGCGGTGCCCTCTTGGTATTTGTGGTGACCATCGTCATCGGAATCCTCAATGGACTCGATGTATGGGAGCCAGAACACAACATGCTCCTAACCCACGTCCACTCCGGCACGTTGGGGTGGATCACGTTGTCCGTCGGCGGATCCGTCCTGTTGATGTTCGATCGAGCCTTGGACGACAGAGCAGTCCGGAGCGGTCGCCAGCTGGCGGTGTCCCTGGTGGTCACTGTCGTTCTCTATGTGATTGCCTTCGCCACCGGGACCGGCATATATCGCCCGATCGCCGGAACCCTCCTCCTGATCGTTCTGATTTGGCTGTTGGTGTGGACCGCAGGGCGCTACCGAGCAAGCGAGAAGTCCACTGCCCACCTGGCCATTTATCTCACAGTGGTTTCACTTGTGATCGGTGCGATTCTCGGGGTACTACTCGGGCTTTTCATCGCCAATGGGAGCCTGCCCGGACTCGCGACCGAGAGAGCAGCCTCATTGGGGGCGGCTCATCCGGTCTCGATGCTGATCGGCTACTTGATCCTTGCCGGCGTGGCCATCACCGCCTGGCAACTGAACGGTGCCAATAGTCGGGCGGGCCGGGTGGTGGCCTGGATGCTTTTCGCTGCCGGCTTAATTGCCATCACTTCGTTCCTCTTCAATATCGAAGCTCTGACCCAGGTGTTCTCGCTCTTGCAGGTGATTGCCATCGTCACGTACCTGGTAATCATGTGGCGGCATCTCCGGCCGGGATCGACAGGATCTCCGTTTGCCCGCATGGCGGTGGTTTTCCTGGCAGTTGGCATCGGTCTGCTGGTGTACGTAGTCCAGCTCGTCATTTCGGGGACCCTCGATCCCGAGACCGGCACCGGTCCGCTAGGCGTCCTGATCGCCTTCGACCACGCCATGTTCATCGGAGTAATGACCAACGCCTTGCTGGCGGTGATCGCCGGATTCGCAGGCTGGGCCGCGAATCGTATTTTGGTATGGGCGATCAACATCGGTGTGGCAGGGTTCATCGTCGGCCTGATGGTTGACTCGAGCCTGCTCAAGCAGATCTTCACGCCCATTCTCGGGTTGGCCCTGCTGTGGGCGATCTTCACTGCCGTTCCGGCACTGTCGCGCCGATCTGCTCCCGCTTGACGCGTCGGTTGCTACCCGCGTTGGCGGCGGTGCTGGTGGCTGCCCTTAACTCTTGCGCCGAGCCCGCAGCCACTTTGGGGGATCCCGCCCTCGACGCGGGGCGAGAGACCTATGGCAGGCTGTGCTCAACTTGTCACGGTCCGAGTGGTGAGGGTGTGAGCGGACCGGCCCTGACGGACGTGGTGGCGACATTCCCTGAATGTGAGGATCATCAGGTCTGGGTGACACTGGGATCGATGGAATGGGAGAACCAGTTCGGCCCCATCTACGGCGCCACTAACAAAGAGATCACCGCCATCATGCCGAGCTTCAAAAATGTGCTCAGCGAGGCGGAGATCGCCGAGGTGGCCTCCTTCGAGAGATTCCAGTTCGGCGGCTTGTCAGCGACGGAGGCTGTCGCCGGATGCGGCGCCGACTGAGGAATCGGGCGCCGTCTCCATGAGGGGGAGCCGCAAGGTCATAGTGGTGCCGACGCCCAGCGAACTCTCCAGTATGAGGTCTCCTTTGTGAGCCCGGGCGACGTCGCGGGCAATAGCGAGGCCAAGCCCCGTACCGGGAATGCCGGCGGAGACCGCACTGCTGGCTCGGAAGAACCTCTCGAAGATACGGGCCTGATCGGCGGCTGAAATGCCGATCCCTTGGTCGGCGATCACGAGCTGGGCGATGCCGTCAAAAGCGCGCAGATTGATTGTCACAGCTCCCTCGCCCCTCGAGTACTTGATGGCGTTCGATATCAGATTGGCGACGACGCGCTCGAGTTGTTCATGGTCGCCTTTGACGACGACCCCGGAGTCGAAATGAGTGGCGATGTGGATATCGCGACCGGTTGCGGCGGGGGTGAGGTGGACGGTCACCTTTTCGACCAGGGCGGAAAGGTCGACGTTGGTAATGCTCGTCTCGGCCTCGGTCGTGCGCTTGAAATCGAGGATGTCGTCGACCAAGTTGGACAATTCGGCGGCGCTCTTGCGAATCGTTTCCAGGTCGGACTTTGTTTCTCCCTGTGCTCCTTCCAGGAGCCAGTCCGTGTACCCGATGATCGCCGTCAATGGCGTTCGCAGTTCGTGGGTCATATTGGAGACGAACTGATCCCGCATCTGTTCCAACTTCTCCTGCGCCTCGATTCGCTGAGTGGCATCACGAATCACGACTGCACGCCTAACCCGTCGCGACTGCTCAATCACCCTTCCCTCGGAGACTTCTGCCCAGAACTGGCTGCCATCGGCGCGCCGTCCCCGAGTTATCACCGCCCTTTGCGCGACCATGACATCGGCGTCAAGGGGATGCACCAGAAAGTCGGTGAACTTTTTGCCCATGACACGATCGCCCAGCATGACCTCGCTGGACGCATTGGCCCGTCGAATCGTGTCGTTCTCGTCCACCACCATCACGGCATCGAGGGCCGCATCGAAGACCCCCTCGATTTCGGCGAGAAGGTCGCGCCGACGGCTGGCTTCGGTTGCGACCAACAAGAGAGTTATCTGGATAACCATCAGGAAGATCTGAGCCGCGGTGAGGGGGTGGAGGGCGCTATCGACTTCGGCAAAGGGGCCGATGCCTTCTTCGGTCGACCAGACAACCAGGAAGGCCGTACCCGCCATGAGCATGGCAGTACCGCGCTGGCCCACGAAGATCGTCGCCAGGATCAGAGGAAGGAGGATGAAGTAGGCAAAGCTTCGCCCGGTCACCTGTTTTCCTTCGATCGCGATCACCAGCACCAGGACTGTGATCAGCCCCACGAGCGTCGTCTTGAGCCACATCCCTCGAGGGGTTCGATCCCGTACCGCCGATACGATCGCCAGGACTCCGGGTGCGATGAGAACGATGCCCAGGCTGTCGGCGGCGAGCCAGGAGAGCATCGCCGGAAGCACGTCGCTGTCAAACGTGATCGCAGTCGCGCTGCCGCCGATGACCGCTCCTACGGCCGGGCCGAGCAGGCCCGCCACGAGCAAGGCTCCGATATCGACAAAACGGACGATGCGGTGGGATTGGGGGAGGCGGGCACGAAGGATGGCGCCGGCCACCACCGCTTCAGCCATGTTGGCCCCGGCGGCGCCAACGGTGTGGAGCCAGTTCACATCGACGAACGGGGCGGCCGAAAGCACAGTCCCCAAACCGAAGGCAGCGATCACGTAGGGCCGGAGGCGCGACGAGGCAGCCGATGCGAGAGCGGCTGCTACCCCAGCCGCCGGCCAGAAGATGGTCACTCCTACCGCCTGAGCGGAAAGGCCGATCCCGGCGAATGCTGCCAGCGCATAGAGAACCGACGTGCCGACAAGGGCGATCCAGGGCGCGATCGGGCGGGGTATCTCCACTCCCACAAATCGGCAACCTCGGAGACGGCCTGTAGGTCGTTTGGCGTGGTCGTGACCGGGCGGAAAACACTGTAAGCACGGGCAGTCCCTAGCTCTTCCGACTCAATTTTGGGGCCCGCCTTGTCGATAGAGCATTTTCGGCTTTCACCCAAGGAGGAGCGGAGTGTTCAAGTTTCGTCTGGCCAGCAAGCTGGCAATGGCCAGCATTCCTATCGGGCTGGTGGCGCTCCTGGCGGGCGGATACATCGCCTGGACGTTTCTCGAGGGTGCCGAGGTTCAGGAAGAGACATCCCGCGCCTCGAGTGTGGCGAGCGAAGCAATGGGCGCTCTCGGCACGTTGTGGTCAGAACACCACCTCATCAACACCATGGTCCTCCGCCCCGACCAGGTCGATCCTCGCAACCTAGAAGCGGCCCGACTCCAGTCTGAAGTGGCCCTTTCCAGCCTGGAGGGTGCGGTGAGAGGTTATGTCTCTTCTGCCCGGCCCTCGACCGAGGACACCGCCGGTCGCATCGAGTCTGATATGGCCCAACTTGACGCCTGGCTCAACGAGATCCGCCAGGTCGAGCGCTTCAATGCCTCCGAAGCCTCTGGCTATAACACCGCCACCGACTTGCTCTTCGACATCATCTCCCAGGTCTCCCTGAACCTCCCCGATCGCCTCAAGGCCCAAGACGTTGGCGCCGCCGAGGCCCTGGCCGAGGCCGCCAGCGTTTCCTTCCAGCAGGAACAAGTCGTCCGGACCTATATCGCGCAGGGCGAGGAATCACAGCGCCAGCTAGTGGAAGCCGCTCTCAACCTGCGGGAACAGGAGGTTCGGGGCTGGCAGGAGCGTGCGGCAACGTCGTCGGAGACCGCCGCTCAGGAATTGGCTGCCCTAGCGGCGATGGAGGTTGCGGTCACGGGACGTGCCGCTTCCGAGACAGTCGACATCAACGGGTTTCCCGCCGATCGCAACGAAGTCCTGATCGTGGCCGCCGACCGTCTCGCCGCCCAGACCTCGGACGCCGCGGAAATAGACGCCGCCCAGGCCCGAGACCGCGCCCTTCTGGTGGCGGGCATCGTCGCGTTCATCCTGCTCCTCACGGCATTCGGGACCGTCCGCATCGAGAGGTCGCTTGTTCGGCGGGTGAGGGCTGTGACTGACTCGGCCCGTCGGGTGGCCGAAGTCGAACTCCCCAACCTGGTGTCGGCGCTGCGGAACCCCGACGATGCCAATGCCGTCAACGCGGCTTCGAGCGCAATTCGCATCAAAGAGGCGGGAGCAGACGAGGTAGGCGACCTGGCTCGTTCATTCTCCGCCCTCCATGGCACCTTGATCGACGTCGCCGCTCAGCAGATGGACATCCTGCGGAAGGGAGTTTCGGAGATCTTCGTCACCTTGGCCCGACGCAACAGCTCCCTGGTCGACCGGCAGCTGGCCCTAATCGACAAGCTCGAATCGAAGGAAGAGGATCCCGAGACCTTGGCGGGCTATTACCGACTCGACCACCTCAGCACCCGCATGCGGCGCAACGCCGAGAGTTTGCTCGTGCTGGCCGGCGCCGAGAGCCCCCGCATGTGGGAGAAGCCTCTTGAGGTCGGTGACGTCGTCCGGGCCGCCCTCGGTGAGGTCGATGAGTATCAGCGGATCGACATACTTGCTCTCGAGCCAGTCAGGGTCTCGGGGCACGTCGTCTCCGACATCGCCCATCTGCTGTCCGAGCTTCTGGATAACGCCACCCAGTTCTCTCCTCCCACCGAGCGGGTTCGGGTGGCCGGTCTGTTCGACGAAACCGGGTACCTGCTCACCATCTCCGATCACGGGATCGGCATGAGCGACGATCGGATCGCCGAGCTCAACCAACTCCTGGGCCATCCTCCGGTTCTGGGTCTGGCTCTTGAGCCCACCCTCGGCCTCTATGTCGTGGCCCGGCTCGCCGCCCGACATGGGATGCGGGTGCGTCTCGCCCCCGGCGTTCCCGGGACCACCGTGCGCATCACGGTTCCCCGCACGCTGCTCGAGACGTCGACCGCCACCCGACCCGATGACGGTCGCCTTCGCAACGAGCCTTCTACCGACGTTCGCCTCACCACGAGGGAGCCACGAGTCGCGGTCCCGTCGCGACTGGCGACTCCCGAGCCCCGACTGCGCCCTCCCCTGACGCCAGCCGTGCACCCGGCCGTTCCCACTCCGTCCCATCTACCCGGTCGCGTGGTCGAAACGACGCCGACCAACGGCCAGCGAGCCACCGCCAACCCCGCCCCCCAGCCGCCCCGGCCAAATCCGGCTCCGAGGCGCTACGACCCCAACCAGGAACTGCCCACCCGCGTCCCGGGGACTTCTTTCCAAGACGACGGAGCGGTCCCGACCTCCAAGGCCTCCGAGAGTGGTCCCGACGGGATCAAGGCGGCGCTCAGCGCTTTTCAGACCGGTCGCGATTCGGCGGGAAAGCTGGGCGACGCTCCCCGAAGCAACCCCGCTCCCGCCAATGAGCAGGGGGGATCGGAATGAGCGCCGGAGCCTCCAATCTCAACTGGCTTATCGGGCGGTTCGTAGATGCGGTTCCGGCCGTTCGCAAGGCCGTGGTCGTTTCGTCCGACGGTCTGGCGATGGCAGTGTCGCTCGATGTCGATCGGGAGTCGGCCGATCGCCTGGCCGCCGTTGCCTCCGGCATGATCGGCCTGGCCTACGGCTCGGCGGGGCGAATGGGGGCCGGCGCCGTCTCCAATGTCATCGTCGAGATGACCAATGGCTGGCTTTTCGTCACCGGCATCAGCGATGGCTCTCTGCTCTGTGCCCTCACCACCCGCTCGGTGGATATCGGATCGGTCGCCTACCAGATGGCCCTCTTCGCCGAAAGGGCTGGGCAGGTGCTGACGCCGGAAGTGCGTGAGGAGCTGAAAATGGAGTTGGTGTCGAGCGAGTGAGCGAGTCAGCCGAGACGCTCGAGGCCGGAAGGCTGGTCCGCCCCTACACCATGACCGGGGGTCGCACTGGTCGCGACCTGCCCCAGATCGCTCTCGAGGCCCAGGTGGTCTCGACCCGCGCCGGGCTGGAGAACCGGCACCTTTATCGATTCGAGGCAGCCCGCATCATCGACATGGCTCAGAACCAGCTCGCCTTGGTGGAGCTCGCGGCCCACCTTGATGTCCCGGTTGGGGTTGTCCGGGTAGTGGCGGCTGACCTCGCCCGGCGGGGAGCGATCCAGATCATGGACCCGCCCAGCGGCATGACCACCGGCCTCGACGGCTACCAGTACACAACTCTCCTCCGGAAGGTGCTCGATGGAATCAAGAGCCTCTAACGGACCCCGTTTGACGCCCGTCAAGATCGTCGTCGCCGGCGGGTTCGGCGTAGGCAAGACCACATTTGTCGGAGCCATCTCGGAGATCGAGCCCCTTCGCAGCGAAGCGGTGATGACCCAAGAAAGCGCCGGGATCGATGAGCTGTTCGAGGGCAATACCAAGACCACCACCACGGTTGCCATGGACTTCGGTCGGATCAGCCTCAAAGGCAACCTGGTGCTCTACCTCTTTGGCACCCCGGGCCAGGATCGGTTCCACTTCATGTGGCACGAGCTTTCGAAGGGGGCGATCGGTGC
>DATFBM010000037.1:0-68733 GCA_035253825.1 Acidimicrobiia bacterium
GAGCTCACCGCCTGGACCGGAGCGATGCTCCACTCTGGGGAAGTGCTCGACTTCTCCGACATCGCCGGGCCCAAGGTCGACAAGCATTCGACCGGCGGCGTCGGCGACAAAGTCTCTATCCCGCTGGCCCCGATGGTGGCCACTTGTGGAGTGGCGATCCCGATGATGTCGGGGCGGGGCCTGGGGCATACAGGGGGCACACTCGACAAGCTGGAATCGATTCCGGGGTTTACGACCAGCCTCGATCCAGCCGGTTTTCGCAAGGTCCTCTCCGAGTGCGGGTTGGTCCTGGCCGGACAATCCGAGACCCTCGTTCCTGCCGATCGCAAGCTCTACGCGTTGCGTGATGCCACCGGCACCGTCGAGTCGATTCCGCTCATCGCCTCCTCGATCATGTCGAAGAAAATGGCGGAGGACCTCGACGGATTAGTGCTCGATGTCAAGGTAGGGGCCGGGGCATTCATGAAGGATGTGGCACAAGCTCGAGAGCTGGCCCGAACGATGGTCGAGATCGGTGCCTCCTACGACGTCAAGACCGTTGCCCTCCTGACCGCCATGGACCAACCCCTGGGAAACGAAGTCGGCAACGCCAACGAGATCGCCGAGTCAATTTCCCTCCTCCGGGGCGAAGGGCCCTCCGACCTGCTCGAAGTCACGATGTCTCTGGGAGTGGAAATGTTGCGAGTGGCGGAGGTGGAGACCGACGAAGAAAAAGCCCGGAATCTCTTGCAGAAGACGATCGATGATGGTGCTGCCCTCGAGTTGTTCGGCCGGGTCGTGTCCGCCCAGGGCGGCGATAGCAGGGTGATTGATGATCCCGCTTTAGTGCTTCCCCAAGCCCCGCAAAGAGTCGAGTACATGGCAGAAGAATCTGGGTACCTGGGCCGCCTCGACGCCCTCGCGGTAGGAACCGCGGCAATGCGGCTGGGAGCCGGTCGGGAGCGCAAGGAAGACACGATCGACCCTTCGGTAGGGATCCGCATCCACCACAAGGTCGGAGAGAAAGTCGAAAAGGACGAGCCGCTCCTCACCCTCTTCTATCGCCATCCCGCCCGGCTCGACGAGGCGCTTTCGGTGTTGGAGGGTGCAATCGAGATTGGTGCCAACAAGCCTGATCAATCGCCCTTGGTCATGGAACGGATCGAGAGCTAGAGAGCCATGAGGACCACGGCCGCCATCGCCAGGGCGAAGCCGACTCTCTGACGGCGGGCGATCGGCTCTTTCAGTACGAGAACGGCGAGCAGAACCGTGATGGCGGGATAGAGGGAGGCGAGAACCGCCACCAACGTGACCAGCCCGGAACGGAAAGCCAGCAGGAGGAACACGTTGGCGGCGATGTCGCCCACTCCCACCATGACCAGCAACAGCTTCGTCCCCCGCGGGGGGAGTTTCACCCTCAGAATCGACAGCCCGACGGCCATGAGCGTCACCGAAGCGGCGCGGGCGCTCACTAGGGGCCAGAACCCAGCACCATCTCCGGTCTGGGCGATGGCGACGAAGAAGAAGCCGAAGCCGAGGCCGGCCTGGATCCCGTACTTCAGCCCGCCGTTCGACCCTTCTTTTTCGTGCACAGCCGAGGCGACCAGCCAGATGGCGGGAAGAGCCAGGAAGACGCCCAGCCACTCCAGGGGAGTCGGGCGTTCTCCGATCGAAAGCCCAAAAGCGAGCGGGATCAGGGCGGACAGCAAGGCCGCCACCGGCGATACCACACTCATCCGGGCCCTGGCTAAGCCCTGATAGAAGGCATAGATACCTCCCGTGCCCGCCGTCCCGCCGACCGCCCCCCAGATCAAGTCCGAGGACTGAACTGAGGTAGCAGGGAAAAGCAAGGAGGCCGCCACCCCGAGCACGCCCCCGACGAGCTGGGTCCAGAACACGACGGCGATAGTCGCCATCCGCCGTCCGGCAACGCCGCCGTAGAAATCGGCGGCACCGTAGATCAGAGATGCGAGCAGCGCGAAGAGGGCAGACATGAGAGCGGCCCACTCTCGTTACGATCGAAGGCCGAGGACAAATCCGATAGCCGAGGAGGCTCGATGCGCATAGTCGTCTGCGCCAAACAGATCCCCGATCCCGCCACGCCATACAAACTCGAAGCTGACAGTCATTGGCTGGTGCGCCCCGCCGAGCAGGTACTTGACGACACCGACAGATACGGGGTGGAGATGGGGCTGCAGCTGGCTCAGAATTCGGATGGCGGGGTGACGATCGTGTCCATGGGTCCCGCCGGATCGATGCAGGGATTGCGCCAGGCTCTGGCGATGGGTGCGGAGAAAGCCGTGGTAATCGACGACCCCACCCTGCGGGGATCGGATGCGTTGCTCACTGCCAAAGTGCTCGCTGCAGCCATCGCCAAGGAGGGATTCGATCTGGTCATCGCCGGAACCGAATCGACCGACGGGTATTCAGGGGTGGTGCCGCAGATGTTGGCCGAGATCCTCGACGTGCCCGCTCTCACCTACGCCACCGAGGTCAAGGCGGTCGAGGGAAAGGTAACCATCCACCGCCAAACCGCCACGGGGTACGAAGTGGTGGAGGCGTCGCTCCCGGCATTGGTGACTGTTACCGCCGGAGTCGTCGAACCCCGCTACCCGACGTTCAAGGGAATCATGGAGGCCAAGAAGAAGCCGGTTGACACCCTCACTTTGGAGGACCTGTCGGTCAAAGCCGACGTCGATCAGAAGGTGACGTCGATCAGCAACGCTCCCGCCCGAAGCGGGGGAGCCAAGATCGAAGACGATGGCGCCGCCCACGAGAAGATCATCGAGCTACTCGCCCAGAAGAAGGTGATCTGATGGCCGAGGTGTGGGTCTTCGTCCGCGAATTCGATGGTGCTCCCACCCCACTCGCCTTGGAATTGCTCACCAAGGCCCGTCAGATGGGAGAGACGACGGCGATATATGTGGGAACCGGATCCGAGAAAGCATTCGCCCGCCTGGGTGAATATGGCGCCAGGAAAGTTCTCCACCTCGATCCGGGTGACAGCCTGGTGTCGGCTCCGGTTGCCCGCGCCATGGCAGAACGGCTCGAAACGGAGAAGCCCGATCTCATCCTCTTCGGCCAGGCCTACGACGATCGAGACGTGGCCGGGCGGCTGGCGGCCCGTATCGGGGCTTCGATCCTCTCCAATGCCACCGAGGTCGGCATCGATGGTTCGACCAGCCACGAGATCTTCGGCGGCACTCAGATTGCCGAGGCCGAGATCACGGCGGGGAAACCGAAGCTCGTCCTGATCCGTCCCAAGTCATTTGCCGCCGAGCCCATGGGGGGCGAGGCACCGCAGGTGACTGCGATCGACCTTCCGGAGGTGGGGCGAGCGGGAGCGAGGGTGACGGGGACCCATGTCGAAGAGCGAGAGGGGCCCAAGCTGGAAGACGCGGCCGTGATCGTGTCGGGGGGCCGGGGGCTGGGCTCGGCCGATAACTACGAGTTGATCGAACGACTGGGAAAGTTGCTCGGGGCGGCCACGGGCGCCACACGCGCCATCGTCGACGCCGGCTGGGTGCCCTACGCAAAGCAGGTGGGCCAAACCGGCAAGACGGTGAAACCCGACGTCTACATCGCCTGCGGCATCTCGGGGGCGATGCAGCATCTGGTGGGAATGAAGGACTCGAAATTGATCATCGCCATCAACAAGGATGCCGACGCGCCCATCTTCGGAATCGCCGACCTTGGCATCATCGGAGACGTCCACAGGGTCCTCCCCAAATTGATCGAGGCGTTGGAAAAGCGCTAGCCAAGGACGCCGGCGATAGCGCCGGCCCACGATTCGGCCGGGACCTCCCCGACATTCACCATCGCCGCCAAAAGGGATCGTGCTGGATGGCCGCCGCTCACCAAAGCGAGCTGTGTGAGGGTGTGAGCACCGCCGTGGACTCCCCGGAAAACCGGGACCTCGAACGTTCCGAAGCAGCGGTTCCGCTCGCACCAGGCGAGGACATTGCCATCGGCGAGTTTCTCCCATCCCTCTACACCTTCGACTCCATCGAGCACTCCCGGGTCGGCCATGGGGCCGATGAGGGCGGCGCTTCCTTCGTCGATGACGATCGTCTCGTCGCCGACGACGGAACGGAGGTCGATACCAGGGCGCTCGGCGGCAGGGTCCTGGACATGATCACTGACGACGATGATCGCGGAGCGGGACCAATCGATCGCCTCCTCCAGCTGCCCGATCCGCTCGTCGACCCCCCGATAGGCGCTGATGGCTTCGTCCGAGCCCGGCCCGTAGATGTGTGAATAAGTGTCGATCGATCCGAGATAGCCGATCACCAGGCGAGCCTCGGTGCCGAGGGCATCCACCAGGCGGGGCAGGACCGCCTCGTCGGCCGGGTAGGCCAGCGGATCGAGGGCGATCTCGGGGGTCAGCTCTCCGTGTGGCGGCCAGTGCGAGGCCGCATTCCTGGCTCCCATCACTCCCACCAAGTGGTGATCGCCGAGAACCACACTTGCTTCACTCCCGTAACTATCGAAAAGGGTTGGCACCAACGGACCGGCCTCCCAGGCCCCCGACACCTGGCCATCACGGATGACATGGTTGGTCCAGATTCCGTGCTCGGAAGGCCGAACCCCGGTGACGAAGCTGGCGTGGTTCGGATAGGTGGAGGAAGCCATCACCGAACGCCCTATGCCAGTGGCAGCACCGTCGGCATTCGCCCACCGCCAAAGATTGGGGGTGAGGTGCGGGGACAACCGCACAGGATCGAACGCGTCGAGAATCAGAAAGAAAACCCGGGCGACACTCATCCCCGGCTAGAGCTTGAACTGGTGGGGCAGGAGCTCAGAGAGGCTGTGCTCTCTCGTGTCTGGTTCGGCTGTGGTCACCAAGACCCTCTGGGTACCGAACTCACTGAGGATTTGACGGCAGCGACCACAGGGATAGGCAGCTTCAAGCGAAGGGGCATCAATGCATGCCACTGCGATCTTCTCCACCTGGCGAACTCCCGCCGAGACAGCGGTCCCGACCGCCGTGGCTTCGGCGCAATTGGAGGCGGGATAGGCGGCGTTTTCGATGTTGGCTCCCGTGAAGATGCGACCGTCCGCACCCAGTAATGCCGCCCCCACCCGGAAGTTCGAATAAGGGGCGTAGGCCCCGAGAGCTGCCTCTCGCGCCATCGCCGCCAGGGTTTCGTCGTCGGTGGTCATGCGTCGGCGAGCAATTCGTCGACAAAAGCCTCCGGCTCGAATGGCATCAGATCCTCCACCTGCTCTCCGACCCCGATGAACTTGACGGGCACGCCCAATTCGTTCTCGACGGCGACCACGATCCCTCCCCGGGCGGTGCCATCGAGCTTGGTGAGGATGATGCCGGTGAGCCCGATGGCGTGCCCGAACTCCCGTACCTGAGCGATTCCGTTCTGGCCCCCGGTGGCATCGAGAACGAGGAGGGACTCGGTGATGCGACCACCTTCCCGCTCCAGGACCCTCCGGATCTTGCGCAACTCTTCCATCAGGTTCTGCTTGGAATGCAGGCGCCCGGCCGTATCGACAATGACGACATCGTGGCCCCGCGCTTTGGCCGCACTCAATCCATCGAAGGCCACCGCCGCCGGATCGGAGCCCTCTCGACCCCCCACCACCGGCACCCCCACCCGGTCGGCCCAGGTTCGAAGCTGGGCATCGGCCGCGGCCCGAAAGGTATCGGCGGCGGCAAGTAGGGGCTGGTGCCCGTCGGCCAGCATGCGACCGGCGAGCTTGGCGATCGAGGTCGTTTTCCCGGAGCCGTTCACCCCTACCACCAGTACCACGGCCGGATCCCCCGCCAGGTCGACGCGTCGATCGACATTTTCAAAGACCGAACGCAATTCGGTGTCGAGAAGCGTGCGAGCCGTGGTCGCGTCGGTCGGCTTCTGGCGGCGGACGCGTTCGACTACTCCCGTAGCGGTGGCGAGGCCGACGTCAGCTCCGATCAGAGCTTCCTCCATCGACTGCCAGAACTCATCGTCGAGAGATCCGCGCCCGAAAACACTGCGCAGAGATTGGCCGAGGGCGGTACGCGATTTTGCGATCCGCCCCTCGATGGTCGGCTTGACGACCGTGGTCCCAGGTCCGGCCTCCTCCCGGTTCCGGTAGAAAAAGAAGGCCCCGACCAGCAGCAGAAGTACCGCGATGGCCAGGGTGGGGAGCAGCCAATCCATTCCGACATTCTGGCGTAAATTCGGCGCAGAAGACTGCGCCGAATTTACGCAAGAACGAATTGGCGGCTAATGACTTGCGACGAGCCCCCCGGTTCCATCGTCACTCCGTAAAGAACGTCGGCCGCCTCCATCGTCTGCTGCTGGTGGGTGATCAAGATGAGCTGGCTCTCACCCCGGAATGCTTCGAGCAATCTAAGGAAGCGCCGGAGGTTGGCGTCGTCGAGAGCCGCCTCCACCTCGTCGAGGATATAGAACGGTGAAGGCCGCGCCGCGAAGACTGCAAAGAGGAAAGCCAACGCAGCCAGTGATCGCTCCCCACCGGACAGAAGACTGAGCTTGGCGATCTTCTTGCCATGAGGCTGTGCTTCGATCTCGACTCCGGAGGTGAGTGGCTGATCGGGCTCGGTGAGCCGCATCTTTCCTTGTCCGCCCGGAAAGAGAACCGTGAAGTACTCCTCGTAATTGGCCGCCACCTCGCTGAAGGCAGCTATGAATCGGCTCTCGATCTCCTCGTCGAGCGCCTTCATCACCTTCCGGAGCTCGGCCCGCGACCTCTCGAGGTCTTCGAGTTGACCGCTCAGGAATTCATGCCGCTCGGATAGCTCGCGATACTCCTCGGCAGCGAGGGGATTTACCGGTCCCATTCGTCGCAGCTGGGCGGCACGCGTCGCTAGGAGCCCGGTGAGATCCTCGGCGTCGGTCTCGGGCCGAGTTGCTGCCAGTGCCTCTTCCGGCGAGACGTCCGCCTCGCGGGCCAAAGACTCGACGACCGCCTCCCGCCGCACACGGGATTCGGCGGCGACGATGGCCAACTCGGCCAGAGCTGCCTTGTTAGTGTCAAGCGATCTCTCCAGATCATCGAGCCGCCGACGGCGCTCTTCGAGGTCGAGATTGACTGTCCGGCCCTCGGCACGCCCGGCCCCGAGTCGGTCACGCAACTCCGTGATCCGAGAGTTCACCACCTCGACTGCCCGTCGGGCCAGAGTTTCCACCCTCTCGAGACGGGACAGAGTTTGCATCGACACGGAGCGGCCCGGCTCTCTGCCTCCCGCCAGCTCGACTGTGATCGACTTCTGCCGAGCCTCGAGCATTGACCTCCGCTCCGCCGCCGTCGATGACGCCAGAGCAGCCTGCTTCCACAGCTCCCTGGTCTGCTCCTGCTCCTTGGCCAGCTGACGCCGGCGATCGTCTAGCTCGGCCAACAACGCCTGCCGCCGGCCCTCGTCGCCTTCCAGGGCCTCCATCGTCGCCTCGAGTTCTGCGAGCGCGGCCTGCCGTTCGCCAATTGTCGCCTCCAAGAGCGACTCGCGGGATTGGAGTCTTCCCCGCTCGGCGTCCAGCTCGGCGCTTTGGCGGCGGGATCGAGCCAGCAACTCGGTGGCACCGGCCAGCTTGACCTCCAAAGCCTCAAGTGTCTCCAGGGCGGCTCGCTCCGCATTTCGACTTCCCTCGAACTGGCGATGGGCGGTGTTGACCCGGCTCGTCGCCCGGGCCAGCTCGAGCTCGGCCGCCTCTTCTTCGGCTTCGGCCTCGATCAATGAGCGGTTCTCGGGATGAGCCGTCCGGATCCCATCGATGGTGATCAAGTCGCCCTCGGGCGTGACCACGCGAAGGCCGGGATGGCGCTGGACTGCCGCCCAGGCGGTCGCCCATCCTTCGGCCACGGCCACATCGCCGAGCAACGCGCGGGCCAGGGACGATTGCCCGGTGACTCCGATCAAGTCGATCAACGCCTCGAGACCTACCTGATCCGCCAGGGCGGAGGCGTCGTCCCCCGGCCCCTTCCAGTCCCCCACCACGGAGACCCCCCCACCTCCTTGGGCCTTCAGTTGCCGCACCGCATCTTCCAAATCCGCCCCCGACTCGAAAGCGATCGCTTGCGACCAGGGACCAAGCGCAGCCTCGGTCGCCGCAAGCCATTCCACCGGCACCGACAGCAGATCGATGATCATCCCCCGGGCACCCTGCGCTTGAGCGACGAGGCGCTTCCACTCGGGGTCGCCAGTCACGCTGATCGCCTCCTTGCGCGCCCTGGCAGCAGCCACGGCGAAGCGCGCCTCTTGCTGATCGACCTGAGCCTGCTCCCAACTCATCTGGTCTTGGCGGCTCCTGGCGGCGGCGTCCTCATACGATCTGCCGACGACTCCGACCTCGGTGTCGAGCGCTCGCGTCTCGTTCAGATACCGCTCAGCAGCCTCGTTTTCAGCTTCGACTTGTTCGGTCAGCACCAAGAGCCGCTTGCGGACCTCGTCGAGCTCATGCCGGTCGCGCTCGTCGGCAGCCACCATCGCCCGATGCTCACCCTGTGAAACGGCCAAGGCACCTTCCGCTGAGAGCCCCATCTGATCGGCGAGCGATCTTTCGTGGGCCTCGATCAATCGCAAAGTCGCTTCACAATGCCCGACCTGGCGGCGAGCGTCTTCCTCCGCGGAGGCGAGCTCGGAGATCTCGGTGTCGATATCGGCCAGTTCGGTCTCCAGGTCGCGTCGCCGTTCGTCGATGTCCTCACGCCGGGAGAGTCCGCTGCGATGTCGTTCGTGGGCGACCTGAGCAATCCGGCGCAGGCTCTCCAGTGACGTCTCGAGACGCGCCGCGGCCAGGCTGTCCGCTTCCGTGGAGGCCGCCAGCGATTGCGACCGTCGAGCGAGCCCGGCCGCCTCGGACTCGAGAATCCCGATCTCCATTTCCGCCGCGCCTATCGCCTTTTCCAGGGCCTCTTTCTCTGCAACCGATCGGCTGATGACCCCATCGAGGCGGCGAAGCTCCTCAGCGCCCAGGAACAGAGTCAGGGCCCGAACTTCGGCGGCCGCTTCTTCATGACGATGAGCAGCCTCGGCTTGCCGCTTCAGCGGCCGCATCTGGCGGGCGACTTCGGAAAGGATGTCGGTCAGGCGTTGGCAATCCTCGCCGGTCCTCTCGAGCCTTCGCACGGCCCGCTCCTTCCGGAGCTTGTGCTTGAGGATGCCGGCGGCTTCTTCGATGATCGCCCGGTGCTCTGAGCCATCGGCGGCGAGGACCGAGTCCACCTGTCCCTGGTTGACGATGATGTGCTGGTGCCGTCCGACTCCGGAGTCGCTGAGCAGCTCGGTGACGTCAAGTAATCGGCACTCGATGCCATTGATCTCGTATTCTGAGGAACCGTCGCGAAATAACCGGCGGGTGATTGCGACCTCGTCGAGGTCGAGGTCGAGGTCCCGTCCCCTGTTATCGAGGATGACGGTGACCTCGGCCCGATTCAGCGCCGGGCGGGTAAGCGTCCCGGCGAAGATGACATCCTCCATTTTCGAGGTGCGCAACGACGAGGGAGCCTGCGTCCCCAGGACCCAATGCACGGCGTCCACCAGGTTCGATTTGCCCGAGCCGTTGGGGCCTACCACGACCGAAATCCCAGGCCGATATTCGAGGCGCGTGCGGTCGGCAAACGACTTGAAACCAACCAGTTTGAGGGTCTTCAAATACAAGAGTTACACCTGTGTTATTCGGGAATTTGAGGCTAGCCCTCTGTTCACAATTATTGGCGGATGACGAAGTCTTGGATCAACCGATCGGGAGCGACGGTTTCGGACTCGACTCCGCTCACGAGCGCCCCCTGCGGGCCGTGCCAGAGCCAGTCGACCATGCGATTCACAGCCTCGTCGTCGCCCTGGAGCCAGACTTCGACGGTCCCGTTCCGGTACTCGTTGCGAACCCATCCGAGAAGGCCCGCTCCCCTCGCTTCGCTGCGAGTGGCCTGACGGAAACCCACTCCGTGGACGCTCCCGCTAACGACGGCTTTGACTGCTTTCACTTCTGGCAATTTGGGCAGTAATACGAAGAACGGCCTCCGATGACAACGCGCTCGATAGCCGTCCCGCACCGCCGGCAGGCCTCGTTCTCGCGGCCGTAGGCGAAAAGACGGTCCCGGAAACCGCCCGCCTGGCCGTCGGGAAGCAAGTAGGCCATATCGTTCAATGAGGTTCCCCCGGCGGCGATGCCTGCTCTCAGAACCGGAGCGATGGCGGCCCGCAACTTCTTCAGCTCATCTCCGGTGAGCTCCCCGCCAGGACGGGTGGGTCGAACTCGCGCCCGGAAGAGAACCTCGTCGGCATAAATGTTTCCAAGCCCCGAGACGATGCGCTGGTCGAGCAGCAGTGACTTGATCGGCGCCCGCCGACCCGAGAGTCGCCCTGCAAGCTCTGGCGAGCGCGGCAAATCGGCGAGAGCATCGCGCCCGAGCTTGATCTCCCTGGCTAGCTCCTCTGGGGTGAAAACGGCCACGAAGCCAAAAGTACGGGGATCGATGAAACGTATCTCGGTCCCCAAATCGGTCCTGGCCCAGAAATGGGTATGAGGCATCTCTGGATCGCCGCGACTGGCGATGAGCACCCGGCCCGACATACCCAGGTGGGTCACCCAGGTGAGCCCGGACCCCAGCCGTCCGAGGATGAACTTGCCCTGGCGCTCCAGCCGATCCACGCGCTGACCTACGAGTCGGTCGATGATGTCGGCTGGGTTCTCGTTGCGTCTGCCGGTGCGGGGATGCCGCAACTCGGACGCGACGATCCGGCGGCCCTCGACATGAGGGACCATGAACTGACGGGTTGTTTCCACCTCGGGAAGCTCGGGCACACGTTCAAAATAGAAGCGGCGCCGGCTAGAGCGGGAAGACGACCGCCTCGTCCACCTTGACTGCAACCCTCTCCCCAGCCTCGAAATCGGGGGCCGGTCCGAGCCGAGCCCGCAACGTCTCCCCACCAGCCATGGCAATCGAGACCAGTTGATCGTGACCGAAGAACTGGCGCGAGATGACCTGACCGGGCCCTTCGGAGTCGGCGACGAGGTATACGTTCTCGGGCCGGATCATGAGCTGACAGGCCCCCCGCAGTGATGTGGGAAAGCGACCCAGGGATGACTCTGCCATTCCCCCATCGGCGTGGGCCCTGACGAAGTCGGCCTCCCCGAGGAAGGACGCCACCCACGGGCTTTTCGGTTGGCGGTAGAGATCGACGGGTCGATCCGATTGCACGATCATTCCCTCGGCCATAACCGAGAGCCGGTCCGAAAGGGAGAGTGCCTCCTCCTGATCATGAGTGACGAAAAGCGCCGTCGTACCCGCTTCGATAAGGATTTCTTTCACCTCGTCACGGACGCGGCTCCTCAATGCTGCATCGAGGTTGGAGAAGGGCTCGTCGAGGAGCACGACGCGCGGCTCCGGCGCCAGGGCCCGGGCCAACGCAACTCGTTGTTGCTGGCCGCCGGAAAGCTGGTGGGGCAGTCTCCGCTCCAGGCCGGAGAGACCGACGAGGTCGAGAAGCTTCGTCACTTGGCCGGGCCGGATGTTGCGTGCATAAGAAACGTTGGCCTCGACATCGAGATGGGGAAACAGGGCGAAGTCCTGGAACACCATGCCGACTCGGCGCCTTTCGGGTGGTACCACCAACGACGGACCGGCGACAAGCTGGGATCCCACCCGCACGGTGCCGGAGTCAGGTTGATCGAATCCGGCGATGATTCGGAGAGCGGTCGTCTTCCCACAGCCGGAGGGGCCGAGGATCGTGTGGAAGTCGCCCTCGTTGACATCGAGGTCAAAGTCACTCAGAGCGCTGATGGGCCCGAAGCGCTTGGCGATGCCGCGGCAGGTGATGGCAGGATCAGGCATTGCGGAGATCGCGGCTGACCAGGAAGTGCATCGGCACTGCGGAGATCATTATCAGTACGAGTGAGGCGAATGCCGCCCGCGTGTAAAAGCCCTCCGACGTCGTCGACCAAATCCTCACCGCCAAGGTCTCAAATTCGGTCGGACGCAAGAGCAGCGTGGCCGGAAGCTCCTTCATGGTCGTCAAAAAGACCAGACCCGCCCCGATCAACACCCCCTTTCCGATCAAAGGCATGGTGATGCGACGGAACGTTTCGAACGGCGATTGACCTAGCGAGCGGCTGACTTCTTCGAGGTTGGGCGACACCTCCCGGAGGGCCGCCTCGGTGGGGCCCAGGGCCTGGGGCAAGAACATGGTGACATAAGCAACGAATAGCAGAGGAAGCGTCTGGTAGAGGGGCAATGCAAAAGTGACTCCGACCAGAAGCGTGGCCAAACCGACGGTCAGATGAGGCAGGGCGCTGACGGTCCACGCCGTCGCTTCCAAGATGGTGCCGAGCCGGCTCCGGTAGCGGATGACCAGCACCGCAATCGGAATAGCGATGGCCGCCACCAACAGAGCGGCTCCAATCGAGACCCAAATCGATCGACCCATCTCCGACCAGACCGCGACAGTCTCTCGTCCGGCAGCTGTTCCCCGTACCCACCAGGCCCCGAGGACCGCGACCGGGACTCCGACCGAGATCGTCACCAACAGGGCCAGAAAAGTCACCGCAGCCAAGCGTTGGCTGCTCGACAATTGGTGGGGTGTCGGTGGCCGAACCACTCGACCCCTGCGCTCACCTCGGGGCGGACGGGTGGATCGCTCGAGCCCGATCACAGCCAGGGCCATCAATACGAGCGCAGCTGCGAGCAGAGTGGCCGGCCGCCGATCGATGCGGCCCGCATATTGCAAGAAGATGGCACGGGTGAACGTGTCGTAACCAAGAAGAGAAACGGCCCCAAAGTCGGCCAGCGTGTAGAGGCCAACAAGAAGCGCACTCGAACGCAATGCGGGGCCAACCTGGGCCATCAAGACCGTGCGCAATCTCTTCAGGCGACCCGCACCCAGGGCCCGGGCGAGCTCATCGAGAGCCGGGTCGACCCTCCGCAAGGCGGGTACCAGGCTCAGATGAACATAAGGAAAGGTCGAGACCACGAGAGCCAACACCGCCCCGGGGAGCCCGCGGGGGATGGGGATATGGCTACCCCCCATCGCCACGATCACCCCGCTCAGAATCCCCTGGCGGCCGGTTCCGGCGAGGAGGACAAGGGCGAGCACATAGGAGGGAATCACCAGGGGCAGAGCCACCACGGTCGACCAAACACGACCGCCAGGGAGAGCGGTGCGGGTGGTGAGCCAGGCGGTTGCAAAGCCGATCACGACCGCGCCCACAACCACGATGGCGGTCAGGAGCAGGGTGTTGAGGGCAAGCTCAGCCAGCCTTCCCGGCGGCAGCACTGCTTGCCAGCCTCCGGCCATCGACTGCCAGAGCAAAAATCCGAACGGGAAAACCAGCGGGACCACGGTCAAAGTGGCTACCGCGACGAGACCCAGTGGGGGCCTCCGGCCCGGGCCCGAGAGCACCGCCCTGTCGGCGACGGCCGTGCTCACAGTCTTATCTCAGGCGAGGCCGGCGGCGGCGATCAGGTCCGTCGCTTGATCGAGCACTCCCGCCAGCTCGGCGCTCGAAAGGACGGGGCTGACCAGCGTGTCTATGGCTGGTAATCCTTCCGGGGCGGGAGCGTCTGCGATGACGGGGTATTCGAAGTTGGTCTCGGCGAAATAGGCCTGCGACTCCGCTGAGAGGAGGAATTCGATCAGAGCTTCCGCTCCTTCGGGATTGGAGGCGGTGCTCAGAATTCCGATTCCCGAAGGCATGACGAGCGAGCCGGCGTCGGGCTCGCTGAAGAAGTGGTTTTGGGCTGTTGTCGAGCCCTGTTCGGCAGCGAGTTCTCGCAGGTAGTAATGGTTGATGAGCCCGAGCTCGAGGTCGCCGGCATCCACTGCGGCGGCGATCGGGGAGTTGCCGTCGAAAGTGACCGGATCGTTGGCGGCGATCCCTTCGAGCCAGGAGCCCGTGGCCTCTTCGCCCTCGAGCAGGATCATGGCCGAAATGAAGGTGACAAAGGAACCGTTGGTCGGAGCTATGCCAAAGCGGCCGCTCCATTCGGGTTCTGTGAGTTCCCGGTAGCTGGCAGGGAGGTCGGCTTCGGCGACCAGCTCGGGGTTGAAGGCCAGGACCCGTGAGCGAGCCGTGACTCCCACCCAGCGACCCTCGGGATCGGAAAAGCGGTCCGGGACCAGGCCCAGAATCGAGGAGGGCAACGGTTCCATCAGGTCTGCCACCGAACCGAGTGAGGCCGGATCTTGGGAGTAAAAGAGGTCGGCGGGCGAATCGGCTCCCTCGGTCAGGATCGTCGCCGCCATCTCCGGCGAGCTGCCATAGCGGACATCGGCATCAATTCCGGTCGCTTCTTCAAAACGGGACAGCAAGGGCCCAACCAGCTCTTCAGTCCGGCCGGAATAGAGCACTACGGTTCCGTCTTCGGCGGCAGAGGTTGCCGGGACGGTGGTGGCGGCGCTGCCTCCGCAGGCCATGAGGAGGACCACGATGAGCAAGATCAGTGACTTCATCCTCCAACCATATTTTCCCTGTCCGGGTAGTGCAAATGAGCCTGACGGGGAAGGTTAGGCTTCCCTAACAGCATGGGAACCCAAGCGCCCATGGAGGCTGAAGACCCCTACACCGCCACCTACCGGGAGTACGTGGCCGCCATCTACGAGCTCAGCGAGGAGGGATTGGCTCCGATCCGGGCCCGGATTGCCGATTGGCTCGGGGTGAGCCGCGCCTCGGTCTCGGAAATGATCCGGAAGATGCAAACCGACGGCCTGGTGGAGAAGGGGACCGAGATCGCCCTCACCCCCAAGGGTCGGCATCTGGCGGAGGTGGTGGTCCGAAGACACCGTCTCGCCGAGCGCTTTCTCACCGAGGTACTGGGCCTTCCCTGGGTCAAGGTTCACGCTGAAGCCGAGGTCTGGGAGCTAGCCATCTCCGATGACGTCGAAGCGGCGATGCTCCAGAAGCTGGGCCAGCCCACTACGTGTCCCCATGGCAACCCCATCCCGGGCGCCGGCTACCGCCAGCCGCAGCTCCAACAAATGTCGGAGTTGGGACCGGAGGCGCGATTCCTCCATCGAGTCTCCGAGGAGCTTGAGCTAGACAACGAGATCATGGGATTTCTCGATGATTCGGGTTTGCGCCCGGGAGCAAGAGTGGAGCTCGTGGCCCGGACTCCCGACGGAACCCTCACAGTTGCTGTGCACGATGGCGACCGGGTCGGGGTCAGCCCCTTTATCGCCGAGCGGCTCTTCCTAGCCGACAGCCCCGTCTGAGTTTGATAGCCGTTCAGCGGTAAGCACCGAAAGCGCGGCGCGCGCCGCCTCCTGTTCGGCTTCGCGCTTGGAACCACCACTCCCCTGGCCCCGCAAGCTCCCTCCCACGATCACGTCGGCATGAAAAACCTTGCGGTGATCGGGCCCGCTGGCCTCGACCCTGTACACCGGGTGGAGGCCCGTCGCCGCCAGGACCTCCTGCAAACGGGTCTTGTGGTCGGCTCCGCCCGGGCGCCGAGCACGTTTGCGAACGGCTCCTTCCCAGAGCCGGGCAACACAAGCCGAGGCCGCCTCGTATCCGCCGTCCAAATAGGCGGCTCCAATGACCGCCTCCAACGTGTCGGCGAGAATCGAAGCTTTGTTCCTGCCCCCGGTCACCTCTTCTCCCCGACCCAAGCGAACATGGGTAGCCAAGCCGATGTCGATGGCGATTTCAGCGAGGTCGTCGCGACTGACGGCCGCAGCTCTCACCTTGGCCATTTGACCCTCACTCATGGCGGGATACTCCTCATATATGAAGGCGGTGATGGCAAGGCCGAGGACGGCGTCACCGAGAAACTCGAAGCGCTCATTGTCTGCGACGTCGGGGTGCTCCGCCTGATATGACCGGTGGACCAGGGCCGCCTCGAGAATCTCGGGATCGCGGAAGCGATAGCCGAGTGCGTCTTCGAGATCGCTAAGAACCGGCGGGCCGCTCATCAACTAGTGGCCGTTCCCTCGCCGAGGCCTGTGCCAGGCGCCTCTTCATTTCGCCGACCAGATCTCGGGCCAATCCGTCCCGGGCCATGCGCAGGGCGTTGGCGATCGCGGTCCGACCCGAGGAGCCATGGGCAATGACGACAACCCCGTTGACACCGAGGAGATAGGCGCCACCGGTGTTCTCGTAGTCGAGCCGGTCGCCCACCGGCGAGAAAGCCTCCAATAGGTGCTGACGAATGGGAACGGGGAGCGAACTGGCGGCATCGCCCACAAGACGCGAGACCATATGGGCGATGCCCTCGGTCGTTTTCAGGGCGACGTTGCCCACGAAGCCGTCGGTGACGATCACATCGGCCTTACCTCCCCCGAGATCGCGTCCCTCGACGTTGCCGATGAAGTTGAAAGGGGCTTCAGCCATCAACTGAAACGCCTCCTTCTCCAATGCCCGCCCCTTGCCCGGCTCCTCGCCGATATTGAGGAGCCCGATCCGGGGCGTATTCATCCCGAAAAAGATCTCGGCGGCCACCGATCCCATCACCCCGAACTGAATCAGGTGCTCGGCTTTCACCTCAGTGTTGGCGCCGCAGTCGAGGATCAGGGTTGGGCTCTCCGGAGTCGGGATCACCGAGGCCAGGGCGGGACGGAGAACCCCATGCGCCCGACCGACGACGATGGCCGCCGCTGCCATAGCAGCCCCGGTCGATCCCGCCGAGACAAAAGCACCCGCCGCCCGATCGCGGACCAGGCGGGCGGCGACATTTATCGAGGCATCGGGTTTCTCTCGTAGAGCCCGGGCCGGATCCTCTCCCATTCCGATCGCCTCTGAGGCGTTGACAATCGTCAACTCAGAGTCGCCCAACTCCGCTCGCAGCACCGACTCGGCTCCCACCAGCAAAGGTTCGACGCCGGCTTCTGCAGCCAGTTTCGCCCCGGCCACGATTTCAGCGGGAGCGCGATCCCCTCCCATGGCGTCGAGGGCGATGACTGTCATTCGATTCACCCGATCTCCCGGGATCGGTGGCGATTCGGGCGGATCTGGGCAGTCATTCGCCCTTATTCAAGTCATTCGGTCTCGAGAACCTCGCGACCTCGGTAGGTCCCACAGTTGGGGCACGCCCGGTGTGGCAATTTGACCGTGTTACAACGCGGACAGAGCGAGGTAGAGGGCCGGGCGATCTTCCACGCCGACCGGCGCGAACGCGTCCGCATGCGCGACATTTTCTTCTTTGGCACCGCCATGGTGTCTTCCTTTTAGGATCCGAACAGTTGCTTGAGAGCCGCAAAGGGTCCCTCGGAGAGGTCTCCGTGACCTTCGCAGGGAGCATCATTCAAGTCGGCTCCACATTCTGGGCAAATTCCCGCGCAATGTGGACGACAGAGCGGGTCAGGGGGGAGGGCCAGGGAAAGCTCGTCACGAACCACCCCTTCGAGGTCGATGATTCCGTCGGGTGCAATCGCGCTCTGGTCTCCGTCGGGATGGCGGACGAAAAGCTCCGACCACTCCGTTTCGACCGGTCCCTCCCACTCCCTGAGGCAGCGGACACAGACGTGATCGGCCATGATGCCCGACCAACCCTCGGCCAAAATCCCTTCTCCAACGGCGGTGAGGTGAGCGAAGGTGGCTGAACTCGAGCGTGTAGAGGTTTCCCCGACCTTGAGGAAGAGCTTGACCTCCCCGTAGACATCGCGGCGCTGGCCGGGATGGCCGAGGAGGTCGGACACCGGAAATCGAAGGTCGCCCATCAGTCAAGCGGTGGTGGTGGCGACTTCGGCCGAGCTTTGTGGAACTCGTCGCGGGCGAAGTGAACCCGCCCCAAGAGCTCGGTCAGGAGTGTCTCGATCCTCGAGAGGTGGCCGTCGATCTCGTCCTCAGATTCGAGCCGGAGGCGGCGGGCGTCTCCTTCGGCTCTCCTGACCAGGATGTTCGCTTCTTCGACCGCCTCGGAGAGAATGTGATTCTCAGAGACCATCCGGCGCGACTCCGATTGGGCGCGATCCATGATTTCCTTGGCTCGCTCGTTCGTCCGGGCAATAAAGGCTTCCCGTTCCCGCACCATCCAGCGAGCGGCCCGCAACTCGTTGGGGAGATCTGCCTGCAGCTTCTGGAGCCGTTCCGTGATCCAGTCACGATCGATGAGGATGTTGCCGGAAAGAGGCACCGACTTGGCTTCCTGGACCTCGGCTATGAGCGTCTCGATCAGCTCGAAGACATCGATGCTCTCGGTCTCGCGCAGGTCGGTTTCGTCGGTCACAACCGCTCCTTCAGGATCCTGACGACCGCCTCTGGAACGAGGGTGCCAACCTCTCCTCCCAGTCGGGCCACCTCGCGAACGAGCGAGCTCGATAGATAGCTCCACTGGGGATTCGTGGGAATGAAGAAGGTCTCCACCCCGGAGAGCGTCCGGTTCATCTGCGCCATCTGCAGCTCGTAGTCGAAGTCGCTCACCGCCCGCAAGCCCTTGACCACAAGGTCAACGTTCTTTTCACGGGCAAAGTCGACCAGCAGCCCTTCGAAGGCTTCGACTTCCGCCCGCCCCTCGAGGAGTTCGTTGAGCAAATCGACTCGATCGGCAGCCGGCATGAATGGCTGCTTGGATGGATTTTCCACGACCCCGACCACGACCCGGTCGAAGGCGGCGATGGCGCGATTGATCACATCCAGGTGACCGTTGGTCGGTGGGTCAAAGCTTCCGGGGCAAAGGGCGGTCGTCAAGGTCGCTCCGTTTCGTCCCCATATTGTTGCGCATAGCGCAGGAGATGGCTGTCACCGTACCTGTAGACGGACCGAAGTCGCCATCCGACCGGAGCCGGCGGCACCGGGCTCGTCCGCCGACGATGAACTACCAGTTCCCCCGTTACCAAATCGGTCGCCGCCCCGATCTCTCTTACCACCTGCTCGTCGGGAAGCGACCAGGGAGGATCGAGGAATACCAGATCGAAGGACCCATCCGCCGAGGCGAGAAAGTTCGCTACCCCTCTGTTGCTCACCACGGCTCGATTGGCGAAGCCAAGTGTCACGAGGTTCTGCCGGAGAGCTACGAGAGCCTTGCGGCCATGCTCGACGAAAGTGGCGCGTCTTGCCCCCCGGGACAGAGCCTCGATCCCGATCGATCCGGAGCCGGCATAGAGGTCGAGCACTTCGGCATCCTCCACTGCTTCGCCGAGAGCCGAAAAGATCCCCTCCTTGGCCCGATCGGTCAGCGGCCTGGTGTCACGCGTGTCGGGGCCGATCAACGCCCTCCCCTTGGCGGAACCGGCGATCACCCGCATTGCTCTGCTACGACTTGAGAAGCCATTCCGCCTTCTCGCCGAGGAGGGCTCGAATCTCCTCTCTCATCTCCTCGTGGTGGGAGAGGTCGGGGTCGCGGTCGACCAGGCCGAAGGCTTCCCGCCGGGCGACGAGCAGCTCGCGGTGATCGCGGATGATGTCGGCCAGCTTGAGGTCGACCATTCCCGATTGGCGCGCCCCGAAGACGGTGCCCTGGCCTCTGAGCGTGAGATCGATCTCGGCCAGGCGAAACCCGTCGTTGGTGTCCGCCATGGCCGCGATCCGCGCCTTGCCCTCGGGCGTCGTCGGGTCGGAGATCAAAATGCAGCGACCGGGGTGCTCACCCCGGCCAACCCGTCCCCGCAATTGGTGAAGCTGGGAGAGGCCAAAGCGGTCGGCGTCCTCGATCACCATCACGGTGGCATTGGGAACGTCGATCCCTACCTCGATCACGGTGGTCGATACGAGGACATGGATGTGACCCCGCCGAAACGCAGACATCACCGCCTCCTTGTCGACCGAGGGCAGCTGGCCGTGGATCAGCCCTACCCGCAAGTCGGAGAAGACCTTCGAAAGACGGCTGAACTCGGCAGTGGCGGAAGCCAACTCCATCTTCTCGCTTTCCTCGACCAGCGGGCAGACGACGAATGCCTGCCGGCCCGCCGCCACCTCCTCGCGCACCACCTGCCAGGCCTCGGCTTGCCGAGTCTTGTTCAGGACGGTGGTGAAGACGGCCGATCGACCCGGCGGCATCTCATCCAGATGGGAGACGTCGAGGTCGCCATAGAGGGTGATCGAGAGGGTCCGCGGGATTGGAGTAGCCGTCATGATGAGCAGGTCGGGGTCGGCCTCAGTGGCCTTGTCTTTCAACAGAACACGTTGCCCTACCCCGAAGCGGTGTTGCTCGTCTACGACAGCCACAGCCAGATCCCTGAATGCGACGCCTTCTTGAATCAGGGCATGGGTCCCGATCACCAAATCGACCTTGCCGGACGCGATCGCTTTCAGGGTCTGGGGACGAGTGGACCCCGGGTCGTAGTTGGTTCGGACCTGGGCCGAGGTCAACAATGCAATCCGGACAGGCAGGTCCGATGACGGTTCGGCAAAGAGGCTCCCCATTCCCAAACGAGTCTCGGATTCCTCGCCAGGGGAGAGGCCGGCTCGCTCGAGCAGGCTCCGAATCCCGAGGAAGTGCTGTCCGGCGAGTACCTCCGTCGGAGCCATGACCGCGGCTTGTGAACCACCCGAGACCGCTTCGAGCATTGCCGCCACCGCCACCACTGTTTTACCTGAGCCGACTTCGCCCTGCAGCAAACGGTGCATGGCATGCGGTGCTTGGAGATCGGAGCGGATCTCGGCTAGCACCCGCCACTGCGCCTCCGTGAGGGCGTAGGGCAAGCCGGCCAGAAAGCGCTCAGCCAAGGCCCCACCGACGCCGTGAGCCCTGCCCCGCGACTCGGCGATCTGGCGACGCTTCTGTAAGGCGAGGGAGAGCTCGAGTCGAAAGAGCTCGTCGAAGATCAACCGACGGCGGGCGTGGTCAACGTCGTCTGGCTCCCCGGGAAAGTGGATGTGGTTGAAGGCCTCCTCTCGGTCCACAAGCCCGAGCTCGACACGGATCGCGTCCGGAATCGGATCGCTCATCGGAGAAGAGCGGCGCAGGGAGTTATGAATCCAACGACGGAGGTAGCCCGCTTTCACACCCTTCACACCGGGATAGATCGGAACCAGGCGACCGGTGGCGAGTCCTTCGATAGGACGGTCGAGAACGTCCACCGTCGGGCTCGACATCCGCAGCTTTCCTTTGAAGCGCTGAATCTTTCCCGAGGCGGCGATCTCGGCTCCCTCGCTTAGCTGGCGGTATCGAAAGTCCTGGTTGAAAAAGACCAACGACACCGAGCCCGTCCCGTCGGTGATGGTCGATTCGACTATCACGAGTCCTCGGCGGGGCCGTCGGATGCTGGTCTTCTGGACCTTGCCGACCGCCGTGACCTCCTCATCTACCGGCAGCAGAGCAAGCTCCTCATGTCGAGTGCGGTCGATGTAACGGCGCGGAAACCAGCCCACCAGGTCGGCCACGGTCTTGATTCCCGCTCGGCGCAACGAGCTCCCGCGACCATTGCCGACTCCGCTCACCTCTTCGATTTTGATCTCCGCCAGTCGGGCCAGGGACGCCACCCCGTCAAGGTAGACGGGTCTCGGGCGCCGACGATTACTGGTCAATGTCCCTGCCCAGCTAATCTCTGAGCCTCTATGTCCTACCGCTGTGAAGTGTGCGGTAAGGAGCCAAGCTACGGACGCACCGTCAGCTTCTCGCACAAGCGCAATAACCGGCGCTGGCTCCCGAACATCCAGGTGATCCGCGTCAAGCACGGGTCCAACACCCGCCGCGCTCGGATCTGCACATCCTGCATTCGGGCCGGAAAGGTGGAGAAGGTTTAGTCCGTGCAGGGAGTCGTCAAGGTATACGACCCCGTCACCGGAGCCGGCGTCATCGTCCGCGACGACGACCGCTCCGAGGTCTATCTCCGGCCAGGAGCCCTGGACGGCTCCATCTTCCGGACCCTGCGCCAGGGCCAACGCATCGTCTTCGAAGTCGACGATCAAGATGGGCGGCCGTTTGCCAAGTCGGTCCGGATCGGCTCCGACGGCTACTGATTCCTCGACCGGCGGGCGACAGTTGGTAAGACAAGTCGGTCCGAATCGGCTCCGACGGCTACTGATTCCTCCTCGGGCGCGCACCGGCCCCTGTCGGTATAGTCGCCTACCAACACAGCCCCAACCGTTAGGAGCATTCGTGATTCAGGCATTCGTGCTCATCCAGACCGAGGTGGGCAAGGCCGCTCACGTCGCCGAGCAAGTACGCGCCATCCAGGGCGTAGAATCCGCCGACGACGTGACCGGCCCCTACGACGTCATCGTCAAGGCTTCGGCCCCCGACGTCGACGCTCTCGGCAAGCTGGTGGTGGCCCGGATCCAATCAATCGAAGGCATCACCCGGACTCTTACCAGCCCGGTGGTTCATCTCTAGTCCTGCCTGATCCAAACCGACGCTGACGCCGGCTGGACGGTTCGGGTTACGACGCCGGTCAATCCCCCAGTAAGCGATCGCAGCTCGACCTGATTACGCAGCCGGGCGGCAAAAGACGCCACCACTTGCTCGGCGTCGTATCGAGCGCGGTTGAAGCGACGGTCCACCGTGTCCTGTAACCGTCGCCGGGCGGGATTGAACATCGCCGCTACTGCGAGGGTCGAGCCCGCCACCGCCAAATCGCTCTCTCCGGGGAGTACCGCTCTGAGAAGGAACACGGCTCCCGAATAGACCATTGCCGACAATCCAATCACCAGGCCATAACTCACCGTCCGCGAGACAAGACGGTCGATGGCATAAAGGCGGTAGCGAAGGATGGCCACTCCGATGGCAATTGGAATGAACAAGATGAAAAGGCTTACGACCCAGGTCCCCGGCTGGTAGAGGCGGGGCACGAACAAACGGAATACGACCTCAATGATGACGATGACTAATCCGTTGAGAGCGCTGGCGTAGACCACCCACTTCAACTGCAGCCGGCTTTCGCCTGTGGCCTTATGGAAGCGGATGATGATCGAGATCACCACCAGCAAGGCAGAAACTTGCAAAAACAGGTAGCTGGCAAACTGGAGAGCGGTGGTCAGCGCATCAAGCGTCGCGATCTCGAGCGGGTTCGAAAAGCCGGTCACGTCGGAAGGGCCGAAGAAGAAGCCCAGGAACGAAAGCACCGCTCCAGTCCAGAGCCCGATCACCGCCACACGCCACCGCGGCGAGAGCAGATGACCGTCGGGAAAGATTGCCAGGGCATGAAATAGCGCCGCGATGGGAATCATCCACATCCACGATGGAGCCAAGGAGCCGATGATGCCCAGAGGAGTCGTCGACCTCCCACTCAGCATTACCCCCACCCGATAAAACACTTCCAGGGCGGCCGACCCGATCCCTGCTACCTGGAGCAGCCTTCCGATCGGGTTCTCAGGTCGTGAGCGATCGACGACGTAGCCGATGATGGCGAATCCGGCTCCCCAGGCGAGCGGCGCTCCCGGCGCCCCCCAGGCGCCGGGCGACGAATGGCCGGCGAACAACAACAGCGCCGCCGGAACAGCGAAAACCGACGTCAGGACCACCAGTACCAACCGCATCACTCTGCCACGACCCCCATCGTGCCTAGTCGCTCGGCCAAGGTAGCCAGCATCGCCATGGCCACTTCTGGCCGCTCCTCGAGAATTCCTTGGAGCTCGGACGCCCCGAGGACGAGGCCCCGCACTCCATCGTCGCCAGCAACCACATCGGCCGAGCGTGTTGCACGTCGCAGAAAGGCAAGCTCACCAACGAGCTCGCCTGCTCCATAGCATCGAATCTGGTTCCGACCGTGTCTGATCTCGACCTCGCCTGAGGCGATGACGAGAACTTCGTTGCCGACATCACCTTCGTGATAGATGAATTCGTTGGCCTCATAGCAGCGCTCGACCGCCACCTGTGCAATCTTCTCGAGGTCCTCGGGGTCGACGTCTGAGAACATCGCTACCCGTTGCAGGGCAAGCACCTGGTCGAGCGGAGTGAGAAGGTGGGTCTCGTGCATGTCGGCGGTCCATCTTGCTACGGGCGCGGAAACCCTCGAGTCATCCTTGCTTGCGCTGATGTCTGCGAGGACCCGAATCGCCAGATTCCGAATCCATCCATCGAAGTCGTTGGTCAGTTCCTGCAGACTTGCTTCCGGATCCGGCACCTCGAATGGTTCGGACTCCTCGAGCAACGCGATCAATCCCCGCACCGCGATATTGCCGTGGAACGAGTCCAAAGCCTCCAAGGAATAAGCGCGGATGTCGGGATCCTGCGACCAGACCCCGCGCCGCACCCAGGGCATCTCGAGAAGCCGGGGATCCCGGAAGGCGAGAAGCGCCCAGCGCTCCAGGCGTCGCTGCCGCATGACCAGGACACGGCGGAGGTAATCGAGGGCCGGCGTTGAGGTGAGGCCGGCAAGGGCGAGTTGGTGGCGGCGCAGAAACCGCGCTCGTTCAACCTCACCGGCGATCCAGCCTTCGAGTCGCTCCGTCCCCAGGCCGGCATCGGTCACGGCCACCAACGCTGCCTCCGACGCTCTTACGGACCCTTGCCCGAGCACGTCGATCAGCGTTTCCACCGACGTCGATGCCAGGCTTGAAGCTGCCGCCGCCCGCACCCTGATCGATGAATCGTCGAGCAGATCGGCAAGGGTTCGAGCGCTGTCGGATCTCATGGCCATTGCTTGCGCGGCCGCGGCCCGCACCCCCCGGTCGGGGTGAATGGCGAATTCACCGAGCGGGCTCGTGGAGAGCGAAGGCTTGTGAGCCAGCGCCTGCAAGGCGGCGGTCAGCTGTGATGCGTCACCCGAGGCCAGCATGGCCTCGATGACGCTTCGAGCTCCCTCGCTTTCGACCATGGTCGCCGCCTTTGATCGAACAACGGGGTCCGGATCCGCCAGCACCGAATCGGCGTCTTTTCCGAGGCCCTCTCCGTGTTGGCTGAGCCAGGTGAGCGCAGACTTGCGCACGCGGCTCGACGGATCGGAGAGCATTGACCTGGCCACGTCGACTGAGGCAAGTGTCTCCAGCGCGGCTGCCCGCACACCCGGGTCCGGGTCGACCAATCGAGAAGACAATTGCTCGCGAGCGGAGTCGCCCTGCAGGCGACTCAAGGTTCGGAGAGCCAGAAGCCTGGCGCCGGGCTCGGGATCCCCGAGGGTCTTGACCAGCGCGGCGACTCCCTCGGCGTCCAGAGTGGGTTTCTGCGCGCTTGGTAGCGGGGCCGCGAACACATCGACCATCCCCTGCTTCACCGCCATCGCCAGCGCATTGGTGTAGGTCGGTCGCATTCGCACCACCAGCAGCAATGTCACCAGCGCCAGCATGAAGCCGATGGCGCTGCTCGCATCTGGCGACAGGGTGCTGGCGGCGATCAAGAGCCCACCGGACGCCATGGTCCCCAGCTGAGTTGGAACACCATTGATGAATGCCATGACCTGGCTTCGGCGGCGCCCCGGGATCACATTGAATAGGGCACTCCACGCGGTCCCTCCGACCGCATTGACGGCCACCCACTGCACCGCCCGAACGATGCTCGCCGACAGGAGCCCGAAGGAAATCAGCCACGACCCGAACCCGAATACGTAGACCAACGGAACCACGAGGAGCGTGGCAACGACGCCAATGTGGGCGAACGATCGATTGACTAGGAAAAACGAGGCCAAGAACGTCAAAGCGGTGGCCGCGGCTGAGAAGAGACCGAGAAAGCCGGCCACCTCGGCCTCGCTCGAAAACGAATCGGCGACGACGGCGCTGAACGGAAAGGAAACGAGAAAGAAGAGCACGGAGAAAGCACCGGCGGTCCAAGACATCAGCTTGAGGAGAGGAGTCGTCCGGGTGAAGGCCCAGCCCGATCGCAGGTCATCCAGGACTCCCGTCGGGGGCGCCGAGTCTGAACGCCAGTAGAACCGGGTTATGCGGGTGGTCACGATCAACGCGCTGGCCATTAGCAAACCGGCGTGGACCAAAAGCAGGTTCTCAGTGCCGATGGCGCTGGCCAAAGGCCCCGTGACAAGATTGCCGACGATCCCGCCACCAATCCCGGCAGTGGCAAACAGGGGAAAGAGCCGCTTGGCCTGACGGGTTGTGCAAATCTCGCCCGCCGCATTCCACATGGCCGTGTACGAGAGAAGAATCGCGATTTGGGCTCCGAGCCAGATAGCGACGTAAACCCCTCGCGAACCCGTGGCAACTCCAACGCGTTCGAGCAGCACCATTCCCGAAAGCCCTGCCAGGAGGGGACCCAGCCAGCGGGCGGCTCCCCGGCGTCCGAGGCCGACGGTATAGCCCAGGGTGGCGAGCATCAGCACCGGCCCTGCCGCGAGGATCATCAGGGGAAGGTGATTAACTCCAAACCGCAGAAAGAAAAGCGTGTCGGCGGTGTTTGCACCCAACCCGTGGCCGGCCTGAGTGACAGCGAAGAGACCGGCCATCCACGCGACCATGCGGCCTTCGCCCGCCCTGATATCGACCATGCGGCGAGACTACGGCCCGGTTGGGCCCGGATCAGGCAAGAGCGGAAACTCCCAACTCTCGTCCGAGCTGAGCAACACAGCTCTAGTGATGGCCTTGTTGCCGAAGCGCGATCGCAACTCGTCGATCGCGAGATCGAGTTCGGTCCGGTAATGCTTGTCAAATGGCAGCGCCAGTTGAACCGCGTCGTCGTCATCGAGATTGGCGATGGCCACCCCTAGGAGTGTTATCCCACGCTTCTCGATCACTGGCGTCGCCTCGGCCAGCAATTCGCGAGCAGCCCGCAAAATCGTCTCAGTGTTGGAGGTGGGCATGGTGAGTGTTTGGGATCGGGTGCCTCGCGAGAAATCCTCGAAGCGGAGCCTCAGCACCACCGTACGTCCCACCCGATCGCCGGCACGTAAACGACGGCTGATTCGATCAACCAGGCCAACCAGAATGGCTTCCAAATCCTCCGCCGTCTTTGGAGTTCGACCGAAGGCGCGCTGCGAACCAACACTCCGTCGACGGCGGCCAACATGGACCCGCCGCGGGTCCCGGTTGTGAGCGAGCGCATGTAGATGGTGACCGGCGGCGGGGCCGAGCAGAGTGACGAGCCATTTCGCCGGCAATGACGCCACTTCACCAACGGAAACGACGCCGGCGTTGTGGAGCTTGGCCGCCGTCACCGGGCCCACTCCCCACAGGCGCTCCACGGGCAGGGGATGAAGGAAGGCAATCTCCTCCTCGGGCGGCACCACCAGCAAGCCATCGGGTTTGGCTACGGCGCTTGCCACCTTGGCCAGAAACTTGGTCCGGGCGACACCGACCGTGATGGGCAGGCCGACTTCCTGCCGCACCTGGTCGCGCAAGCGCATGGCGATCTCGGTCGGCGTTCCGGAAACGCGGCGAAGCCCGCCGACATCGAGAAACGCCTCGTCGATCGACAGCCCCTCGACCATCGGGGTGGTGTTCTCGAACACTTCGAAAACGGCCTTGCTGGCCTCGACGTAGGCAGAGAAGCGAGGCTCGACCACAATCGCCTGCGGACAGACCTCTCGCGCCTGCCGACCGCCCATCGGGGTGTAGACCCCGTAGGCCTTGGCCTCATAACTGGCGGCGAGGACCACTCCGCCGCCAACTACTACCGGTTTGCCCCTCAGGGCAGGGTTGTCCCTTTGTTCGACCGAGGCGAAGAACGAGTCGAGGTCGGCATGGAGGATGTGTGTCTGCTCCCTATCGAACATGTGTTCGCAGGATAGAAGGCTTCCCCCTTTCGTGGTGACTAGGGGAACCGGTTGAACCAGAAGGCCGACAGCGCGGCCCCGGTCAGCATCAAGACGCCGGCCCCGGCCGCAAAAAGATGGCTGAGCTCGCGGACTTCGGTCACGAAACCGACTTGCGATCCGATTTCCCGGTAGACCTCGGCCAGGTCCTCGGCCGTGGGTGCGTCGAAATATCGGCCTCCAGTTTGCTCGGCTATGAGGTGGAGAGTCTCCCGGTCGGGAGGGACGGGGACGGTCTGGACATTCCCCATCAAATCGACGTTGAGAACGGTCCCGCCATCCGTGCCCAGGGCGACGGCGTAGATCGGAATCCCGAAATCGCTGGCGAGCGCGGCCGCCTCGAGCGGTTCGTAAGTGCCATCCGTATTAGCGCCATCGGAGAGAAGGAGAATCGACAGGGGCGGCCTTTGCCCATCGGGTGCCGAGTCAACAGCACTCAGCCCCGTTTCCACTGAAAAAGCGATGGCATCGCCGAGAGCAGTCCGTCCGTCGGCTCGCAGGGTCGCAATGGCCTGCCGTAGAAGTTCGCGGTCAGTCGTGGCCGGAGAGAGCACTCTCGCCTCCGTCGAGAACTGAACCAATGCCACCTGGATCTCGTCAGGCAGTTGGTCGATCAGAAGGAGCGCTGACTTCTGAGCTGCAAACAGCCGGGACGGGTGGACGTCAAACGCCCCCATCGACCCTGAGGTGTCTGTTGCCAGGACAACTGTCGCTTGATTGCGAGCAGTCGTCACGGTTGCCTCGGGACGAGCCAGTGCAACGATCGACGTCGCCAGCGCCAGGAGGGTGAGGGCGGGAGGGATGTGCCTTCTCCATCCAGGCGTTGCCTCGACCAGATTCGCAAGCAGATCGACGTTGGTGAAACGGACGGCATAGCGATGCCGGCGGCGTTGCAGGAAGTAGTAGGCAACGATCAGAAGCGGAAGGAGCGTCAAACCGAATAGTGCCGCTGGCCACTGGAAGCTCACCACCCCCTCCGTTCCCGCCGCAGGAACGTCACCAGGGCTCGCAACCAATCGCCCGAGGTAGACAGGACAAGATGACGAACCCCAATCGAGGTGAACGCATCGGCCACCGACTGACGCTCTTTCTCGGCGGCGCTCACAAAGCGGCGCCTGATTATTTCGGAGGACGTGTCAACCCGCAGCTGTCGACCGGTTTCGGGATCAACCAAGACGATCTCACCGACATCGGGGAGCTCGATTTCGCGGGGATCGGAGATCTCGATTGCTAAGACGTCATGCTTGTACGCCAGCGTGGCGAGCGGTCGATGCCAATCGTCTTGCCCACGGAAGTCGCCAACGACGACCACCAGGCCTCGCTGACGGGCGATCGGAGCGAGCCGGGCGAGCGCCGAGCCAAGTGAAGTTGGACCTGCTGGTTCAAGCTTCGGTTCGGTCTCAGTGGCAGCGAGGACACTACGTAGGCCCGAGCGGCCCGATCGGGGTGGAATTGTCATCAGGTGGGCCGATCCGTAGGTCATAACGGCCAGACGCCCTCCTCGGCGCGAGGCGAGATGGCCCATCGCAACGGCGACTCCCTCGGCCACATCCCACTTCCGTCGCTCGCCGGTTCCGAATCCCATCGAAGGGGAGGTGTCGAGGACGAGCCAGGTCTGAAGGCTCTTCTCGGCAATGTCGACCCGCACATGCGGTTGATTGGTGCGAGCAGTGACCTTCCATTCGATTCGCCTGACGTCATCGCCGGGCTGATAGGGGCGGACGGCCGTCAACTCGGTGCCGATGCCCTGGGAATTCGATCTCTGCTCGCCCGGCAGGAGACCTTCAATTTTGCGAGCCACTTTGATCTCGAGTGCCTGCAGGACCGCCTCCGGAACCGGTCCGGGACCCGGACGACTGCGGGTCCGGCGGCGCCCGAAGGCGACGACGGTCACGCGGTGTCTCGGGCTAGCTCTATATCCGGCGCCGGCACGGCTGCAACGACGGCATCGATGATCGAGTCGGGGGTGATCTGCTCTGCCAGTGCCTGATAGGTAAGAACGAGGCGATGCCGCAAGACATCCTGAGCCAGGTCCTTTACGTCCTGGGGAAGGGCGTAGCCCCGTCCTCGCAACAGGGCGAGGGCTCGGGCAGCGTGGACCAAATTGATCGGTCCCCGGGGACTCGACCCATACGCAACATATGGGGCGAGACGATCAAGTCCTACCTCGGTGAGATTTCGCGTTGCCGTCGCCAGGTCAACCGCGAATCGAGCAATCGCCGGATCGACATAGACCTCGGCGGTGAGCCGCTGAAGCTCGAAGAGCTCGCCCGGGGTGAGGACCTGACGAACATCCGGCTCCGGCTTGAGGGCACGCTCGACAACGGTGACCTCTTCGCTGACCTGCGGATAACCCACGACCACTTTCAGCATGAAACGATCGACTTGTGCTTCCGGAAGGGGATAGGTCCCATCGGATTCGATCGGGTTCTGGGTAGCCATCACCAGGAAAGGAGCCGGAACCACATGGGTCTCTTCGCCGATGGTCACCTGCTTTTCTTGCATCACCTCGAGCAGCGCCGACTGCACCTTGGCCGGTGCCCGATTGATCTCATCGGCGAGGAGAAAGTTGCAGAACACTGGCCCCAGCTCGGTGTCGAATCTCTCCGCACCGGGCTTGTAAATCCGCGTGCCGATCAGATCGGAAGGAACAAGATCGGGGGTGAATTGGATCCGGCGGAAAGTGCCGCCCAGGACTCGGGCCACGGTCTTGATGGTCAGGGTCTTAGCCAGGCCGGGCACACCTTCGATCAACAAATGACCGCCGGCCAGCAGTGACACGAGGACTCGCTCCAGCATCGCGTCCTGTCCGGCGATGACCCGCTTGATCTCGTAGAGGGCGAGTTCCATCCGGTTTCTCACCTCTGACTCCAAGAACGCCGGACGGTTCTCCACTCCAGTGGGCATTCTGACCGGAAAAGAGCCCTACCCGCGCAGAAATTGCAGCGACCCGTTCAAAGGAGATCGAAAGCGCTAGCTACTTGGGAAGGGGTCGGAGCCCAACGCCTCGAACTGTGAGGATTTACGCGGCCTCAGACCGCGTAAATCCTCACAGTTCACCCGAGCTTGCTCGCGATCGCCCCGGCATTTCGCAATGCGGTGCCATCGGCGCCGGACACCGAGAAAGTTCGCACTGGGCCAGACAAAGCCTCATCGAGCATGTCAGTGAACAGTTGGCGACGCGAAATTGGCGGGTCGATCCAGAGGTAGGCCGCCATCGAGCCGGGAATGGTGTTGACCTCGTTGACCCAGAGCTCGCCATCGCGCTCGAGAAAATCGATTCGACAGACGCCGCGCAACCCGGCAGCCACCGTCACCCGGCGGGACAGCTCGGCGATCTCGGAGCTCAGCTCAGCGGAAATACGAGCCGGCAACTCGCGACCCGAACCGACCTCGCCCCCCCACGCCAGATACTTCTGGCTGTAGCTATAGATCCCCGAGCCGCTCCGGATCGGTGCCTCGATCGCAGACAGCTCCACCCGGGGCCAAGTTCGGACTGCGAGCTGGAGATCGCGACTTTCGCTCAAGAAGGGCTCCGCCACTCCCCCATTTACATAGAAAGGAGAAGTCCGCACCAGCGCCAGAGCTGATGCCCAATCCTCCACCACCTCGATCCCGATCGACGACCCTCCAAAACGGGGCTTGACGATGTACGGCCCGTCGACGCGCCCGCCGCCCTCGATGACCAACGAGCGCTCCAGCGTGGGCAGACCGGAGGCGGCCATCGCCGCCCCGAAGGCGAGCTTGTCCATCCCCAGGGCGGAGGCCGCCTGGCCAGGACCGGTGTAGCGCAGACCGGCGAGGTCGAAGATGCCTTGCAGGGTCCCATCCTCACCCGGTCCCCCATGACAGCAATTGAGCACTGCCGAAACCGGGATCGGACGGCGGGAAACAAAGCCTTGCCCGAGGGAAGGAATCAGCTGCACCGGGCGTGACTTGCGTGGCGGCCCGGCAACGAAATCGACTGCTTCGGCGTCGGGAGAGACCTGAAACCATTCCCCGCTCTTGCTCCAGTAGAAAGCCTCAACGTCCGCCAATGCGTGACAGGCCTGGAGTCCGGTCAGGATCGAGATGTCGTGTTCGTCGGAGGGTCCTCCGAAGACAACCGCGGGTCGGCTCATCGGTTATGGCCAGTTCGGTTATGGGTAATGGTCGGGTAGGTCGTTCTCGTATAAGACCGCATCGCCTGCCTCGAGGTTCGCTCGCACCCACTCGACGGCCTGCGATCGTGAATCGACCACGGTAACGAGGGCGCGCCTCCCGTTCGCACCTTCTGTCAACGACCGGCGGTTGGTGTGGCCGACAACCACGAGATCGGTTGCCTGCTCGGCCGCCGCCTGGGCCCACTCCCGATTCGCCCGCTCCTGCTCAGGCCCCAACTCCACCATTCCGGGTGTCACCACCACCCGCCTGCCGCCGCCGTCGAGCTCGACCAATGAGTCGAGGGCCGCCCGCGCTCCGACGGGGTTGGAGTTGTAGGTGTCGTCGATGACGGTCACGCCGCGATCCGTGCGAGAGATCTCCCTGCGATGTTGAGCGACGGGAAGATCGCGCAAGCGGCCCGAGAGTGCCAGGGGTTCGATACCCAAGCCGATTGCCGCCGCCATCGCCGATGCGACGTTGCCGGGGAAGACCCCTTCACCCACCTCGCCGACTAGTTCGCCCTCAACCGACAGAAGTCCATCGACCACCGCCACATTGGCTGTGCGAGCAATCGTCGATGTCGTCAGTACCCGACTTGTTTGCTTCCCTGCAAGTTCCGCCAGTCGGGGATGATCCTGATTGAGGACTGCCACCGAAGCCCGCTCCAGGATCTCGGCCTTCGCTTCGACGATCGCCTCCTCTGATCCGAATCGCTCGAGATGGACCGGGCCGATGGCTGTGATCACCGCAACGTCGGGGGGAACGAAGTCGCAGAGCTCACGAATCTCGCCTTGTCCGTATGTGCCCATCTCGGCGATGAAGATCGATGTGCCCGGGATAAGTTGCTCGTTGATGGCCCGGGCCAGACCCATGCGGTTGTTGAACGAGGCCGGGCTCGCCACCACCGATCGCGTACCCCCGATGAGGTGAGCCAGATAGTTCTTGGTGGTGGTCTTTCCATAGCTCCCCGTGATCGCCACCACCCGCGCTCCCGATCCGGCCAATCGCGCCCGGGCTTTCTCCACCCACTCATTTCCGGCGCGGCGCTCGGTTCGGTCGAGAATCGCCGCCGCCGCGTCAACCAGACGGGGCACGACGATGATCGCCGCCGCGGCCGGCCCCGGGTGGGCGATGATCACCGACCAAGCACCGAACAGGATCACCAACGCGCCGGTAGCCAGTGCCAGCCTCCGCAGCCGGGGAGTCCAATCGAGTGGGGAGGTCCGTCCCCGCAGCCCCAGTCCCACCGGCCCGATCGCGCCTGTCAAACCCAACCAGCCGAGGGAGGGTTCAATGAAGAAGGAGCCAACCACACCCGCCACGGCCACCAGACCCAGGACTCGATTGACGAGCGATACGTTCCACCAGCGCCAGGCGAACCGTGTCGCTGCCGGCGGCAGGTAGTGCTCGCGCTGGGACACCCGCAACCAGCGCAAAGCCGCGATCCCGGCTCCGATCATCGAAGCCGCCACCAGGAGCCACATCTTCAACGGGTGAGCATCTTTTCGACCCCGTCTTCTAAAGCCCGCGGCGCCTCGAGCGGAACCGAGTGGCCGACTCCGTCGAGGATCTGGAGCTCGGCGCCCGGAATCAACTCCGCCAAGCGCTCGGCAACCGCCACGGACGCCTCCTGGTCTTCCGCTCCCCAGAGCAGGAGAACCGGGAGGTCGAGGGCGGCAAGCTCATCCTGATACGTCTCGTTGAGAATTCGCACCAGGATGTCTCTCATCACGCCGGAAGCCGTCGAATAGTCCCTCGACCCGTACCGCTGACGGATGCGCTCCATCCTGGCCTCAGAGATCAGCCCCAGCCTTCGCGCCCAGCGGCTCACCCGGAATAAGAGAGCTGGTTTGCCCTGGGGAGTGAGACGAAACAACGGTGCCCCGGTCAGGACCAGGCCACCGAAGCGGTCGGGGTGCATGGTCGCCAGGTGCAGGGCCACCCTCCCACCGAAGGAGTGCCCCACCAGGACCGGCCTATCACCCAACTCCTCGAGCAAAGGGGCCAGGATGGCTGCGTACTCTCGGGAGCCGATGGCCTCCGCCGGCGGCGCCGAGGCCCCGAAGCCGGGAAGATCCGGGGCGAGATAAGGGAGTTCCCCGAGTGCGGATCGGAAGTCGGAGGCACGCCGCCCCCAACCGTGGAGCGCTAGAACTCTCGGCGCCGGGCCAGTGCACTCGGCGAAGACGGCCCCGCCGGCATAGGCCCTTAGCGCCATGCGGAGATACTCAATGCCGGGCGCACAGCAGTCGAGAATAATTGTGATCACTTCCTCAACCCCGGGATGGCCTGGTGCCAACACTGACAGCTGACATTGCGCCGCTGTGGCGTTTTCGTGCTGCTGCCATGCGTCGGGCGGTGGCGCTGACCTGGGTTGTACTGGCCATCCTCGCCGCTCAGGCGGTCAGGCAATGGGAGGAGAACTTCGACGAGGTCGGGTTCGCCGTCGCCGTGGTGGTCATGGCCCTGGTGCTTCTCGCTTCTTCCCTGATCGATTGGTATCGGGTCATGCCCACCCATCGCGGTCCCTGGGCCACTCTCGCCTGGACCGCCAGCATCAGCCTCTGCCTGGTGGTCGTCGGCACCCAGCCCGGCATGGAAACACTCACCCCTCCGATGTTCTTCGGGGTCGTTGCCCTGTCCGGTCTCGTCCTCGATCGGTTCAAACACGTTCTGATCACGATCCTCTCGGTCGCCTCCCTGGCATTTCTCGCCTTCACCTCAGATCAGCCCCTCAACCTTGCCTCGCTACTGGTCCAGATTTTCTCCGTCATCGTGGTTGCTACCGCCACCGCCCTGATGGGCTATGAATTTGAACAGGAGTCGACCCGCAGCGCTCGCCGCCTCACCGATCTTCAACGACAACGGGCCGACTTCGAGCGCCTGTACGCCGTGTCCGCCACCCTGGCCGGAGCGGAGTCCCTCTCCGAGGTCCTGCCCGAGTTGGTCGGACGAATTTGCACCTATCTCAATGCCCAGGTGGGAGTGGTGATGCTCTACGTCCCGGACTCTCACGAGCTCAGACTGATGGATCCGATCTGGGTCACCGGTTATCCCCTCGAGGCGGGCGACGTCTCCGTTTCGGTGAGCGCAGGTGGTGTCCTGGCCCAGGTGTTCAAATCAGGAAAGCCAGTGCTCCTGGATCAGATCGCCGAGCGCTCCGAGAGCTACGGGATCCTCGGCGAGCTCGGGCTGAAAGAGGCGATGGTTGCCCCCCTCCGCGTCGAGCAGTTCAAAGTGGGAGTCATCGCGGTCGGCGATCCCGTGGACGGTTCCTTTGGACGGGACCAGCTTGAAGCCCTCTCCTCTCTCGGCGCTCCCGCCGCCCTCGTGCTCTCCCAGCTTGGTCGCTATGAGGCCGTCGCTGAGATGACGAGGAGGTTGGAGGAAGTCGCTCAGATGAAAACCGACTTCGTCTCTGTGGTCAGTCACGAGCTGCGGACTCCACTCACGTCCATTATCGGGTCGCTCGACACCGTCGCCCGCCCCGAGCTCGCTCCCCAGGCGGAAACCGCCCGCAACTTGCTCAATACCGCCCGCCGGCAGGCAGGTCGTTTGCAACGTCTGATCGAGGATCTCCTGATCGTCAGCCGGCTGGAGAGAAACGCCGTCCCAATCCAGCTCGAGAAAGTCGTCCTCGAGAAGTTCCTCTCCGAGCTGGCCGCCACGCTGCAGATTCCCGACCTCAGCATCGAGGTGATGCCAGCCGATCTCACCGTCCTCTCCGACCCCGATCACCTAAACCGGATCTTCTTGAACCTGTTGGAAAACGCCATCAAGTACGCCCCCAGCAGCCCGGTAGAGGTGAGGGCGGCCGCCAAGGGAAACCGGGTGGAAGTGGCAGTGAGCGATCATGGAGCCGGGATTCCCGCCGACATGCGGGAAAGGATCTTCCACCGCTTCACCCAGCTCGAGGGCTCGGCGACGCGCACCCGTGGTGGCACCGGCCTCGGGCTCAACATCGTAAAGGGACTCGCCGAGGCGATGCATGGAAGCGTCGAATTGATCGACACCCCCGGAGGGGGTGCGACCTTCGTCGTCAGCCTTCCCCTTACGGAGCCCGCCCCGGCCCTGGCATACCCTCGCTACTCGGTGGGTTGAGGCTCCTCCTGGGCGGGAGCGGAGATGGCGTGGAACCCGCCATCGACATGGATGACCTCGCCGGTCGTCAGAGGCGCCCAATCGGAGAGCAGGACACAGATCATCTTCGCCACGGCGAGAGGGTTGCTCGAGTCCCAGCGCAGCGGCGCCCGCTCGGCCCAAGTGTCGTGCAAGTGGTCGAAGCCCGGGATTGATCGAGCCGCCACGGTTCGCAGGGGTCCCGCCGAAACCAGGTTGACCCGGACCTGGTAACGCCCCAGGTCACGAGCCAGATAGCGGCTCACCGATTGCAGTGCTGATTTGGCGACGCCCATCCAGTCGTACGCCGGCCAGGCGGTGGTGTTGTCGAAGTCGAGGCCTACCACCGATCCCCCTCCCGCCTTCTGCATCAACGGCAGCGCCCCCACTGCCAGGGTCTTGAGCGAGAACGCCGAGGTGACAAAGGCCGTCGCCGCCGACTCCTGAGGAGTATTGAGAAAGTTTCCGCCGAGGGCGTCGCTCGGGGCGAATGCGATCGCATGCAGTGCTCCGTCAAGCTTCCCCCACATGCCGTCGAGTTGGGCCATGACCGAAGCGACATGCTCATCGTTGGTGATGTCCATCTCCAAGACCGGGGGGAGGCTCGGGAGCCTTTGCACAGCTCGTTCCGTCAACCGCAATGCCCGGCCGAAATTGGTGACCACGATTTCGGCCCCTTGTTCTTGGGCAACCTTGGCGGCGGAGAAGGCGATCGAATCGTCGGTGGTGATGCCGGTGATGAGAAGTCTCTTGCCCTCTAACAACATTTCCGTCTCCCGCCTAGAAGTTGCCGCCAAAGGCCATGATGCCTCGCAAACCGAGCCCCATGAGGAAAAGCATCAGCAGGCCGTAGTAGAGGGCCGGCTTCTTGCGGAACTGTGATCGATAGATATAGGCGAAGGCCAGGGAGAAGGAGATCACTACCCCGTAAAACACGTGCTGGTTCCCGGGGTCGATGCCTTCCAAGTTCATGGCCAAGAGCCCCAGGAGCACCTGCACAGCCATCACCCCAATTCCGAGGGCGATAAGTACCCAAAAGGGTGGTCCCACCTTCCGCCGCGTGAAGTGCCAGGCGATGCCTCCCAGCCCAATCAAGCCGGTCACGCCAACTGCCACCCATCCCCAAATCGAATGAAAGCTGCCCAAAAGGCCGTTTGCCGAATCTCTATTGATCCAGCAACAAGTCTGCGTACTGGTCGCGAACCACTTTCTTGTCGAACTTGCCGGTGCCGGTCTTGGGTATTGCGTCTATGAAGACCACTCTGTCGGGAAGCCACCATTTGGCGACCTTGTCACTCAAGAACTCGAGCAACTCTGCTTCGGTGACACTGGCGTTGGGTGCCAACACGACGAAAGCCGCCGGCCGCTCTTGCCACTTGTGGTGCTTCAACCCCACCACCGTGGCCTCAGCCACCGCCGGGTGAGCCATCAGCGTGTTTTCGAGGTCGAGTGAGGAGATCCATTCCCCACCCGACTTGATGACATCCTTCGCCCGGTCGGTGATCTTGATATATCCCTCGGGAGTGATCTTGCAGACGTCGCCTGTCCGCATCCAGCCGTCCTGAAAAGTTTGGGACGAACGCGAGTCTTTGTAGTACTCACCCGCAATCCATGGGCCTCGGATCAGAAGCTCACCGAAGGCCACCCCGTCCTCAGGAAGTTCATTGCCTTCCTCGTCGACAATCTTGACCTGGAGCCCTGGCGATGGCAGGCCCGCGGTCTCGAGCACGTCGAGCTGTCGTTCGAAGTCCCAGGCGGCCATGCCCGGTTTGAGGAGCGCGATCGAAGCCACCGGGTTGGTCTCCGTCATTCCCCATCCCTGTTTGATGAGGATGCCCCGCTCCTTCCAGAACCAATCGATCATCGAGCGGGGAACGGCCGAGCCGCCGCAGAGAAATCCTTTCATCGAGCTCATGTCGACCTCTGGGTGTTCGGCCAGGTATTGCATGATCCCGAGCCAAACCGTTGGAACGCCCGCCGAGAAGGTCACACGCTCCTCTTCGAACAGCTTCACCAGCCCGGCTGGGCTGAGGTCGGGGCCGGGATACGTCAGCTTGGCACCAACCGCGGTGGCCATGAAGGGATAACCCCAGGCGGAGGCATGAAACATCGGCACCACCGGGAGGATGTTGTCCTCTGGAGTGAGGGAAACCGCGGCCAGGTTGGAGATGGCGTGGATATACGTCGAGCGTTGGGTGTAGGCGACGCCTTTCGGGTTGCCAGTGGTCCCCGAGGTGTAGCAAAGCATCATCGGCGATCTCTCATCGAGGACTGGCCACTCCCCCCATTCGGCGACTCCATCGATCAGGTCTTCGTAGGCGACCGCGTTCGGGAGATTTCCCTCCCCGACGCCCTCACCCATGACGACGTAGGTCCTCACCGTCTCGAGGGTGGGAGCCACCTTCTCGATCAAGGGCACTAGATCCGGGTCAACGAAGAGAGCCTTGTCCTCGGCGTGATTGATGATGTAGGTGATCTGCTCGGGGAACAGGCGAAGATTGACCGTGTGACAGATGCGACCGGTGTTGGCTGTCGCCCAATAGAGCTCGTGATGACGACGGTTGTTCCAGGCGAAAGTGGCGATCGCTTCCCCCTGGTCGATTCCCAATCGATCGCGGAGGGCCGTCGCCAGGCGCCGAACCCGGTGGTCCACTTCTCCGTAGGTGGTGCGGACCTGGCTGCGATCAGATTCGACCGAGACGATCTCCTGGTCGGGAAAAATGCGAACCGTGCGGTTGTAGAGGGTTGACAAGAGAAGCGGGAAGTCCATCGAGTGAGGCATGGACGTTTATCCTCCCGTCCCGCCGAGCAACGTCTGCTTTTCACGGTTGTACTCGTCGTCGGAAAGCTTGCCCTCATCATGGAGCCGGGAAAGGATCTGGAGCTGCTCCGCTTTCGACACCCCCGTGCCACCCCGCTCGAGGCTGAACATTCGATCCTCACGGGCCTTGTAGATCAAGTTCTTCATGTCCTCGGCCCGGGGAATGTCCCGATAGATCGTCTGTCCCTGTTCACCGGCCGACTCGATCATCACGTCGCCGCTGCGAACCATCCTCTCGAAGGCAGTCTGATGGAAAGAAACGGTGTTGATCATTTCGAGCGGAATCTCCTTGCCGGACTTGGAAATGAAACCCGCGCGATGAATCACCCTTTCGTTGGTGATGACGTGCTCTGTCGTCCACCAGTTGATCACCCCGCGGATGGTGAGGATCACCCAGAGGATGCCGACCACCAACGGGCCCCATGCGGCCAGCGCTCCGCTGGTGAAGAATGCGAGGAAGACAATCAGCAACAGGGCCAGGAGCGAGATGCCCAGCGGTCCCATGATCGCGGTCCAATGCGGTTTGAATTCGGCGACGACTTCCTCGCCAGGACTGAGAAGTTTTTTGGGATAGGCCACGAAGCCGGAGGCTAGCTCCGAGGGCTCTACGGTTGCCTCGCGAAAACAAAGCAGTCATCGCGAAAACCAACCAGCCGGTTCGTCTTGACGCAACGTCGTTGGCTGCGTTATGTTGCCGCCGTCCGATAGACAGTTTCTGTAGATCGGATGTGCGAGAGCCCTCGGGCTGTCGCAGAAGTCCTTCCTGGACAGGGGACCTTCGGGTCGTCGAGTCCACAAGGAAAGACCAGAGGAACCCCGAGAGGGTGGAGATTCGTCGAAGCTCCCTCGGGGTTTTCTTCTTTGCTCACAGTGCTCCGCGAAAAGCAACCGGGAACCGCGAAAAATAGGCGTCCTCTGAATTTGACGAGCGGTGGGTCGGTCGAATACGTTGCCCTCCGTCAGGCAGGAGGTGACTCCAGCCAGACCCCGAGAAGCCGAGAGGCTTCGAGGGAAGCGAGAGAGGGAACGAATTTCGGTTCGGAGTCTCGATCGCAGAGGACCCCGAGAGGGTACGACTCCGGTCGCAGCTCTCTCGGGGTTTTCTCATTGTTCGGCCGTCTCATATCTGATGTCTGATGTCTTAGGTCTGATGTCTTGTCAACAAATCTCATTCGTGTCATTCCCTCCTCGTATAGTCCCCACTGTGACGTTGGAGACGCTTTCGCCGAGTCGGGCTGGAGATTTCAAGGCCTGTCCCCAGCTCTTTCGGTTCCGGGCAATCGATCATCTTCCGGAACCGACCTCGCCCCAGCAGGCGCGCGGCACCACCGCTCACCTCGCCCTGCAACGGTTCTACGAGTTGACCCGCACAGAACGATCGCCCGAGCGCCTCTTCGATCTCTTCCGTCAGGCCTGGAGCGAATTGCGAAACGAAGAGGAATTCGCCGGGCTTTTTGCCTCCCTCGACGAAGAGCGTGCCTGGGGCGTCGACTCCATGACCCTCCTGGCCAATTACTTCCAGCTCGAGAATCCCGAAACCTTCGATCCGCTGGAGAGGGAACTCGACCTTCTGGAGCCGGTGGGCGAGGGCATGATGATCCGCGGCATCCTCGATCGGGTTGATCGCCGTGCCGACGGGCGCATCGTCATCACCGACTACAAAACCGGCGCGGCACCGCCCGAGACCTATTCGATCCCCGCCTTCTTCGCCCTCAAGATCTATGCCTTGTTGATACGGCGCCATCTGGCCGAGACCCCCGCCGAGGTAAGGCTCCTGTACCTGAACGGCCCAACGATGTATCGGTTCCCGGTCGACGATCGCCAGCTCGATGCGATGGAGAAACAACTCGCCGCCCTCTGGCTGGCCATCAACAGGGCAATCGAACGCAACCACTTTCCTCCCCGGACCGGGCCTCTCTGCAACTGGTGCTCCTTTCGCTCCATCTGCCCAGCCTGGGAGAACCTGGAACAACTCGCCGGCTAGCCCAGCGTAGGCCTAAAGACCCTAAAGCCCTCCGGTTCGAGGCCGATACCTGCTCCTGGCAATGGGATGACCCAGCGCTGGCTGGGTGAACCGGGGAGCAAAATTGAGGCGAGCAATTTTCTTGGGAACGGCCACCGTTTTGTGGGTCGTCGCCTTGCAGTTCATAAGCGGCGCCATCGAGCCACCCCGGGAAGTCGATCTCACCGACCTCAGCTTCACCTCCGAGCCCGAACCCCGTCCCACCAACCTGATGTTCGCCCTCGACAGCAACATTGGTGTCAGATTCCCGAGCCTCGATCAATTCTTCCGCCGCACTGGGAAATCACCGGCCTCGACCTTCAGCTCCTTCGCAGTCCCGGCCACTTCAGCCGCCACCTCCAGCACCACCACGACCAGCGCCAGCACCACGACCACCTCGACGACGGCCCCAACCACCACCTCCCGCCCAGTGGCCACCACATCGCCTCCCGCTACCACGCCAGCAACGACCGCCCCTCCGGCTACCACAGCCCCGCCGACGACGGCCCCACCCGCCGCAACCCCGCCCGTCACTGCCCCGCCAACCACCGCCGCCCCGGCGGGGAGTTTCAACGCCGCCGCCGAGTCGGATTTCGCCTCCAGAATCAATGGCCTGCGGGCCTCGGTTGGAAGACCCGCCCTCTCGGGGAACGCCGAGCTCCAGAACTACGCCCGCTGGTGGGCCAAGTACATGGCAGAGCACAACAGCTTCGCCCATTCCGACATCGGAACCCTGTTAGACCCCTGGACCATCGTCGGAGAGAACATCGGCGCCGGTGGCAATGTCGCCGGGATCTTCGGGGCGTTGGTTAACAGCCCCGGGCACTACAACAACATGGTCGAGGCTCGCTTCACCGCCGTCGGGGTCGGCGTCTTCATCGACGCCTCGGGCAAGTTATGGACTGCCCACGTGTTCGCCGGCTAGACCGGAGTATCTGTCACTCAAGCGCTGTACTTTGAGTGAGTGACATTGGAGAAGGCCGACCGGCGCATCGGACCCTCCGATTGGGAGGAAGCCCTCGCCGACACGGAAGGCCCACAGATAATCGTCGCCGGTCCCGGAACCGGAAAGACCGAGTTCCTGGTTCGTCGGGCGCGGTTTCTGATTCAAGCGGGGATTGCCGACCCGGCTGAAATCCTCGTCCTCACCTTCTCCCGTCGGACGGCCGCCGACATCTCCTCGCGGTCATCAAAGGGAGGAGTTCCGATCCCGGGCGTTGCCACCTACCACGCGTTTGCTCGACGTCTCCTGGAAGCCCACGCCACCACGGGTGGGCTTCCAGGAACTGTCCCGACGCTTCTCACCACTCCCGAGCAAACGGCATTGGTGCGCGAGCTGTTGGCCAAGGAAGATCCCGCCGACTGGCCAGTACCACTCAGCGCGTTGCTTTCGTCTGTCACGCTCTCCGCTGAGATCGCCGACTTCCTGCTCCGGTGTCAGGAGCGAATCGTCAGTCCCGAGTCGCTGGCCGCACTCGCGGCCGGCTGGGACCGATGGCGAGCGTTGCCACAATTCATGGAGCGATACCTCGCTGAGCTCAAGGCCCGAAACCGCCTCGACTACGGCAGCATCCTTGCCCAGGCCATGAGCCTGCTCGAAGCAGAAACCGTCAGGGAAGCCGTCAGCGCGCAATTTCGGTACCTGCTTGTTGACGAATATCAGGACACGTCAGCCGCTCAAGCGCACTTGCTCGACCTCCTCTCGGCCCAACATCGCAACATCACCGTCACCGGTGACCCCTACCAATCGATCTACTCCTTCCGCGGCGCCGACCTCGAAAACGTCGCCCTTTTTCCCGACCGATTTCGGGCACTGGACGGCAGCCCGGCCCAGCGGCTGATCCTCACCACCAGCTTCCGGGTGCCGGCCCAGGTCCTCGATAGCGCCTTGCGCCTCGTTTCCGGCGGTGACCTGCCAGGCGGGGCGGGAAAGGTGACGCCGGCTCCACACCGAGGGCGGGTCGAGGCATATGTCTTCGACCAGGCGAGTGGCGAAGCCGACTGGATCGCCGGCAAGGTCGAGCGGATTCATCTCGAGGGCCGGATTCCGTACTCCCGCATGGCGGTGCTGGTCCGATCCAGCCGCCACTTGTTGCCAGAGCTCTCCCGCGCTTTGGAGCGCCGCCAGATCGACCACCTGCGTCCCGATCGCCGTTTGAGCGACCACCCCGCGGTTCGGATCATCTTCGATCTCGCCATTGCCTCATTCGCACAATCTCAGGAACCCGGGCCGGGCTGGGCCGAGGAATCCGATCAGGCAATGCGACGCCTTCTCCTGGGACCACTGCTCTCCATATCGCTCGGTCGCGAGAGGGAATTGCTACGGGAACGACGGCGGACCCGAAGGTCCTGGAGCGACATCCTCATGACCAGTGAAATTGGTTCGCCTGAGCTCCGCCGGCTCCTTATCGATCCCCAGTGGTGTCGTGGAAGCTCCGCTGCCAATGGCTTCTGGCACGTCTGGACGACGCTTCCCGAACTCGTCGCTCTCGTCGAAGATCCCGAGTTGGGCGACTTCCGACGTGCGTGGACCGAGCTTTCCCAGGCCCTCGATCAGCAACGTGAGCGCGACCCGTCCGTTGATCTGATCGAGTACGAGCGCCTTTCCAGCCAGGATGACTTCGAGGCGGTTCCGCTGCTCTCGATCGAGCCCGGTCCAGGCGACCAGCTCACCTTGACGACATTGCATCAAGCCAAGGGTCTCGAATTCGACGTCGTCATCATCGCCGACGCCGCTGAGGGAGTCTTCCCCAGCCTGCAGCGGCGAAGCGCCCTCCTGCGCCCCGATCGCCTCAACCCGGGGGAAAGCCCCGAAGAGGCAGTCCGCTTTCGACTTCAGGAAGAAATGAGATTGGCCTATACGGCGATGACCCGCGCTCGCAGCCAGGTGATTTGGACGGCGACCGCCGCCGCCATCGATGAGGGAGAAAGGCGACCCTCGCGGTTTCTCCTCGCCGCCAGCGGCGCCCAATCCTTCGCTGATCTCGGCCCCCCGGGTCCCGACCCCACGCCTGTAACGGCGGCTGAATTGCAGGCCCTACTTCGTCTCACAGTTTCGGACCCCACTGCTCCTCCGGCTGATCGGTTGGCGGCGCTTTCGCTACTCGCAGATCCAGGTCAGACACTGTGGGACGCCCGTCGTTTTGCCGGAACAGCCGAGAAGGGTCCCGATACCGGGGTCATCACTCTGCCGCTGCGGATGGCCCCGACGAGTGCTCAGAGTTATGAGGATTGCCCCCGCCGCTACGTATTCGAGAGACATCTCGAAGCCACTGACGTGGCAAGTCCCTACGCCCATTACGGAAGTCTCATCCATCTCGTGCTTGAACGGGCCGAGAGCGCAGCCATCGATTCTGGGCGTCCGCGCGCTCAGGTTGACGAGGCCCTGGCCGAATTGGAACGCGTATGGGCTGAACTGGCCGACTTTGGATCCCCGATTCTCAACGACGCCTGGAAGGCAAAGGGCAGGAAACTGATCACGAATCTGTACGAGAACTGGCCCGGAAACGGCGCCATCGGGATCAAAACCGAGAAGAAGGTGACCGCCGACATCGGCAACGTGGTTTGGCGGGGGAGGATCGACCGTATCGAGCAAACGGCCCCCGGGCAGCTTCGCATCGTGGATTACAAGACCGGTACCCAGCAGCCGACGATCTCCGATGCCGCCGCCTCGCTCCAACTCGGCTTTTACCTGCTGGCCGTCAAGACCGACCCCGAGCTTTCTCTTCTCGGTGACGCCACGGAGGCCGAACTTTGGTATCCCGAATGCCAGCAGCCGCGCCGCAAGTTCGATTACGCCAACCTGAAAGCGGTCATCGATCGACTAGGAGCTCTCACCGGCGGGATCCTCAACGAGCAATGGGATCCCAAGCCTGGCAAGCAGTGCGAGCGATGTGGCGTGCGACTGGTTTGTCCTGCCTGGCCGGAAGGACGGGAGGGATTCCGCCTTTGATCGTCCCAACGGCTGAGCAGCGCGCTGTCGTCGAGCATCCACTCGAACCGCTTCGTGTCGAAGCCGGTGCTGGGACCGGCAAGACGGCCACGATTGCCATGCGGGTGGTTCACCTTGTTAACGAGGTTGGTCTTGAGCCCGAGTCGATTCTGGGCATCACCTTCACCAACAAGGCCGCAGCCGAATTGGCCGACCGGATCAGAGCCGCACTAGCGAGAACCTCGAACCTCGATCCGGGTCGGGAAGTCGAAGTCCATACCTACCACGGCTTCGCCCACCAGCTCCTGCGGGAGTATGGAGCGCTCGTCGAGGTGGAGCGAACCACCGAGGTCATCACCCCCACCTTCTCCCGCCAGCTAATCGAGGTGGTGATGGCCAACGTCGAGTTGCCGGCCCTCAATCCAGCCAACCGGGGGAATGTCGACGACATCCGCCGCCTCGGTTCGGCACTCGGGGACAACCTCCTGGAGCCGAATCAGATTGAGATTCCGCCCTCCCTCGATCAGGCATGGTCGACGCGGGCTTCGCTCCTCAAAGGCCTCGCGGCCTACCAGCAAGAGAAGCGCCGCCGCGGAGTGGTCGACTACTCCGACCTGATACTCCGCGCGCAGCAGCTGGTGAGCAGATATCCCGAGGTCAGCAGCGAATTCCGCGCTCGTTATGGGGCGGTGATGCTGGACGAGTACCAGGACACGAACCCCGCCCAGCGCGAGCTGCTCCGTCTCCTGTTTGGGGATGGATTCCCGGTCATGGCCGTGGGCGACATTGATCAGACGATCTACGAGTGGCGCGGTGCCTCCCCACACAACTTCGCTCAGTTTCCCTCCCACTTTCCCCGCCCGGATGGCCACCCGGCCCCCACCCGATCGCTGACTCTCAACCGTCGTTCCCTACCAGCGATTCTTGCGATCGCCAATGCCGTCCGGGAAAGGACGGGGTCTGGGCAAAAGCTCCTGCGTCCTCTCGACGGCTCCATCGGTGGCGAGGTTGCGGTCTCCTGGCATGCCGACGCGGTGGCCGAAGCCGAAGACATCGCCCGCCGGATCCAAGAGCTCTCCGCAACTTGTGAATGGCGCGACATGGCGGTGCTGTTTCGGAAGAACAAGGACATGACGCTGGTCCACGACGCCCTGCGAGCGGCGGAAATCCCCGTAGAAGTCGCCAACCTCGGTGGGCTTCTGGCCGTACCCGAGGTCACAGACCTCCATGCCTGGTTGCGGCTTTTGCAGGTTCCGGAGGACTCGCCGGCCTTTTACCGGATCCTGCTCGGGTCGCGTTTCCGCCTCGGGCTCGGTGATCTGGCCAACCTCTCCAACTGGGCCCGGGGTCTCAACCGAGACGAAGAAGCGACTGTTCCCCAGCACACATTGCTCGAAGCGATCGATCACCTCGACGAGCTCGACAAACTGCGGCCAACGGCGCGTGTCGCCCTCCAGGGATTTCGTGAGGAGTACCGATCGCTTCTCGCCTCGGCCCAGGGCGTCTCGCTCGTAGAGCTCTGCCGCCAGATCCTCGACCGGACCGGTGCCTGGAACGATCTGGCGGCCATGCCGGCCAGCGCTCAGCTTTCCGCCCGACTCAACCTCTACCGGTTCCTTGACCTCACCGAGGACTGGAGTCCTCTCGAAGGGGCACCTTCCCTCGGAGCCTTCCTGCGTCATCTCGAGGCGATGGCCGAGGAACGCTCCGAAGAGCTCGATACCGCCCGGCTCTCCGGTGAGAACGCCGTGACCTTGGTCACGGTTCACCGCGCCAAGGGACTCGAGTGGGATGTGGTCTTCCTCCCCGCTTGCTATCAGGGCAACTTTCCCACCCGGTCACAGGGCTTTGACAATCCGCTCACCAATGGTCGCTATCTCCCCTACGAATACCGACTTGACCAACGGTGGCTGCCTGCAATCAGCCGCGACCGCTCCGATGCCGAGAACAAAGATCTGTTGCGGGCCGCGCACGAGCAGCAGGAGTGGAGGATCGCATATGTCGCCACGACCAGGCCTCGCCAACGTCTTTTTGTCAGCGGCGCTTACTGGTATGGCGTCTCCGAGACCAACGCCAAGGCGGTGGAGCCGAGCGAGGTGTGGAGCCTCATAGCCGCCCAACCCGGGACGCGGGTCGATTCACGCCCAACCAAGGCACCGCCCCAGCCCTCCCTGCTGCGTTTCGAGCCGGAAGCGGCGGCTCCCGACCCTCTATTCCCCGACGGTTGGGAGCAAGGGCTCCGCAACGAGCTGACGAATTCCGGCTGGGCACGAACGCTCGCCGCCGATGCCACCTCTCTCGACCTAAAGCGAAACCAATTCGAGCAAATGATCCTCGATCTCCCGGCTCCGCTGGTCGCCCCCGCCGCCCACGCCCTGTCCACGTCGGTCACCGGTCTCGTCACGTACGCGTCGTGTCCCCAGCGCTTCTTCTGGTCAGAGATCGAGCGACTGCCGCGGATGTCCTCCCAGGCGGCGCGCGCCGGCACCTTGGTTCATCGAGCGATTGAGCTCCACAACCGTGGGCATGTCCCGCTCGAAGACGTCGACTGGAGCTCTTCTGATCCCTTCGAAGACAGCGGCGAGCGCCCCGAGTCCAGTTGGTCGCGGTTCCAGAACAGTCGCTTCGCCCAGGTCCGTCCGCTCATGATCGAGCACCAGTTCCTGATGAGAGTGGGGGCAATCGAAGTCAAAGGGCGGATCGATGCCGTCTACGACGGAGGCGGCTGGGAGATCGTGGACTTCAAGACCGGGTCACCCGCAGAGGACGACGCCACCAACGAGGCGCGTCTCGTTCAACTCCAGGCCTACGCCAGCGCGGCGCGCAATGGCCATCTAGGAAGATCGGCTCCGGAACGACTGCAGGTCACTTTCGCCTATTTCGGCTCGCGTCCCACCGAAAGCACCTACTCCGTTGACGCTGGTTGGGAAAAAACAGCCGACGACCGACTGCAGTCTCTGGCCGGCGGCATCGAGGCGAAGGATTGGACACCCACGCCATCGATGGCGTGTCATTCCTGTGACTTCTTGCGCTTTTGCCCGGCCGGCCGCAGCTTTGTTGCCAATGAGGGCTGACCTCAAACGAAGCGTCCCCCGCGAGTCTCGATCAAGATCGTCACCGGGCCCTGGTTGACCAACTCCACCTCCATCTTGGCCCCGAAGCTGCCCCTGGCCACCGGCAAGCTGCGCTCCTCAAGGCAGCTGGCGAAGAGCTCGATCAGAGGCTGAGCTTGCTCTGGTGCCGCGGAACCCGTGAACGATGGACGGCGTCCCCGGGCCACATCCCCATAGAGGGTGAATTGACTGACCACCATCACTTCACCGGAAACGTCTGTCACCGAGCGGTTCATATGGTCGTTTTCATCACCGAAGATCCGCAGGCCGGCAATCTTTTGGGCTAACGCTCGGGCATCCTTCTCGGTGTCATCGGGGCTTGCTGCCACCAGTACCAACAAGCCCTGGGTAATGGATCCCACCGCGGCTCCTTCAACCAGGACTCGGGCGCGCTTGACCCTCTGCACCACCGCTCGCACCATCCCAGTCTGACATTGGGGCCATAACATCGAAGGCGTGTGGCCACAGGACGCCCCCACTAGAGGCTCGGTGGTGGTGCTCGCCGATGCCTCGAGCCAGGTCGAAATGAGCCTGATCGATGAGTGGTTGGCTGCCAATCGACCGCCGGAGGTCACGACAGAAATAATTCGTCTCGCTCCCTCCCGTCGGCGCAAACCCGGCCAGCGCACCGAAGTCGGTTTCGCCCAGTGGCTGCAAGGAGATGATTTCCTCCTTCCCCTGCGCGTGGTTTGGTCGCCGGCCGCGAGGTCAGGCGAGCGAAAGGTCTCCTGGTGGGACGTCCTCAAGCTGGGCGATCCTCGCGACCCTGATGCACTCCGTCAGCGGGTAATCCTGGCCCGCTGGCCGGATCGGGTCACAGTGGTGGCAGGGAAGGGCTCCGAGGTAGGTGCGCTGGGGGTTGAGCATGAGGGAAGCGAGCTATCCCTGGTCGAGTGGACAACCAGACGGGCCTGGCGAGCGCTTGACATAGCCGAGCGAGCGCTTCGGGGCGACCGCTACAAGGTCCCGCGCTTTCTGCACGAGGAGATCACCTCTCAGCCTTCGTTTCGTCGAGAGTCAGTAGAACTCGGAGCTCTTCGCAAGCTCCCGGAAAAGATCGCTGTCGCCCGGGCGAAGTATTACCTGAAGGAGATCGCGGCCTCACCCAGTGCTTTCTTCATCGACCTCTCGGCCAACGTGATCAGCTGGATCATCCGACAGGGATACGGCGAGACGGCATACGACAGAAAGCAAGTGGCTGAGATCAATTCTCTTGGGAGGGAATGGCCGCTGGCATTCCTCCCCTCCCACCGATCGAATCTCGATCGATTGGTTCTTCAGTTGGTCAAGTGGGAGAACGACCTCCCCCCCAATCACACGGCCGGCGGCATCAACATGAATTTCTTCCCGGTCGGTCCGTGGGTACGGCGCACCGGGGTCTTCTTCATCCGGCGCAGCTTCCGCGACAACGAACTGTACAAGTTCGTCCTCCGCACGTACCTCGACTATCTGATCGAGCACCGCTTTCCGCTCGAGTGGTACATGGAGGGAGGGCGTTCGAGGACCGGCAAGCTATTGCCGCCTCGCTATGGGCTCTTGGCCTATGTAGTCGATTCCTGGCGCCGCGGGAAGAGCGAGGACCTGATGCTGGTCCCGGTGTCCATTGTCTATGACCAAATCCAGGATCTGAGCTCGTACACCAGCGAAGCCCAAGGCGGCGCCAAGGAAGCCGAGTCGATGGGCTGGGCGCTGCGGTACGTGCGCTCGCTCCGGCGTCGCTACGGCAACATCCACATTCGATTCTCCGAGCCCATCTCGCTGGCGAAGGCGATGGCAGGAGCCGAGGTCGAAGAGGGCTCGACCGACCTCGCCAAACTGGCCCTGGAGGTCATGCACCGAATCGGCACCGTGACCCCGATCACCCCCGCTTCCGTGCTCGCCATCGCTCTGTTGGCGGCCGGGGGGGAGGCCCGCACAGAGTCTGAGCTTGCTTTTTTCTGTAAGGAACTCGACGTTCTAATCGAACAGCTCGGCCTGCCCACCACCGAATCTCTGAGGCTCGAGGAAGAAGCCGAAGTCGGCAAGGTGCTCAGGCTTCTCGCTGAGCATCACAACGTCAGCGCATACGAAGGTCCAGAACCGGTGTACTACCTCAATCCCCAACAGTCGCTGAGGGCTTCCTATTACCGCAACTTGATCGCCCATCACTTCCTCGGCCGGGCGGTCTTAGAGCTTGCACTACAGGGCCTGGATCCGAGCAGACAGGTCAATGAAACCGAGCTCTTTTCCCGGATCACCGCCTTGAGGGATTTGCTCAAGTTCGAATACTTCTTTCCCGAGAGGGAAGCCTTCGCGGATTCGATTACCGCCGACTTGCGCACGAGCGCACCGAGGTGGCAGAGCTCGAAGCCAGCAACTGTGCTCGCCAAGCTCCATCCTCCGACCGCATCCTGGGTGATCCGCCCGTTCCTGCAGTCGTATCTCGTCGTGGCCGACGAACTGCTCGCTCGCCCGAATGCGATCGACGACGAAAAGGCCTTCATCAACTCCTGTCTCAAACGCGGCGAGCAATACCGCTTGCAGGGGATCATCGGAGCCGATGGGGTCTCGGCGGTCGTCTTCAAGCAGGCGATGGCGCTAGCTCACAACCGTGATCTCGTCGAAACTCCGGCGGGAAGGGCCGACTTCGCCGCCGAAGTGCGTTTAGCCCTAGGGGCGGGTGATCGCTCGCCTTAGTCGCCACGAGGCGACAAGAAGGAGCACCAGGGCGTAGGCGGCGAGAGCCCCCAGCTCCAAGCCGATGTCTCTGATTCCGCCGTCGGCGCGGATCTTGGCAAACGCATCGAGCGCCCAGGCATGCGGTGTCAGATGAGCGATCCGTTGCAGGGTCGGCGAGAAAAGTTGAATCGGAAGCATGGCCCCTCCCAGGGCCGCCATGCCGAGGCCGACTATGACGCCCACGCCAGCGGCCTGCTCGGCGTTGCGAAATAGAGTCCCCAGGAGCATCGCCGCTCCTGCTCCGACGGCAGAGAAGACGATGACGATCACCAGGGCTGAAAGAGGATCCCCCCAGTCGACCCCGAAGATCACGAGTGCTCCGGCCATGATGTAGAGGCCCTGTACAGCCACGACCAGGAATCGGCCGGTGGCCTCACCCGTGATGATGGTGGGCACCGAGGTGGGCGTGGCGAGCATCCTTCGCGAGAGACCCAGCTCCCGAGTCTGAATCAGGACGGCGGCGCCCGAGAGGGCGGTGACGAACATGAATAGCACCAGCTGACTGGAGGCGCCGATGTCGAAGCGTCCCAGACTGGCGGGGAATAAGGCTTCACCAACGGTGCTCACCCGCACTTCGGGTGCGGGCAATTGCGCCTCGACGGTTCGCGCCGTGACCAGCGCCTCCTCGAACGTCGCCAGATCCTGGGCGGCTACGAAGCTGGCCGCATTGGCTGCCACCACGCTGCGGGCCACCACCTCGGCCACCACCGGCTGCAAGGCTGATCCCACCCCTCCGGGTCGAGCGATGAAGCCCACCTCGCTCGTCTCACCTGCCGCCACCCTTTGGTCGAAGTCTGCTGGCAGCGAAATGGCGGCACTAAGCGAACCTCGTTCGACGCCTTCCTTCAAAGACGCCTCGTCATTCAGCGCCACAACCTCGACACCATCGGCCGATTCGAGGTTTTCGAGGATCTCGGCGCCCACCGTGCCGGGAAAGGGCGCCAGCACCCCAAGGCGGGGGGCGAAGCTTCCTCCGAATTGGAGACCGATGAGGAGAATCAGTGCCAGGGGAAAGACGAATACGAAGAAGATCGCCGAACGATCTCGAAAGAGGCGCACGATGTTGTTTCGGGCAATAGCGAGCACCTTCACACAGAAACCTGCCTTCGGGTGAGAACGGCCGCCATCGCAGACGTCACCCCGGCGATCACCAGCAGCCACGCCACCGCCCCGAACGCTTCCGAGGCGGGCTGACCGCCGGCCAGGTTGGCCAGACCCCGGCTGAACCAGTAATGGGGAGTGAGGGCGGTGATCTGAGCCAGGATGCCTCCGTCCTGACCGATCGGAAAGAAGGCGCCTCCGAGCAGGCCGAGGACAGTGGCGACGATGCCCTGAATGTTTCCGGCTTGCTCTGGCGTCTTGGCCATGCCGGTTGTCACTGCCGAGATACCGACCGCCGCCAGCACACCGCCGATGACCAGTAGAGCGACTCCGAGGGGATTGCCCCAGTTGGCATCCATGAGCACGATCCCGGCCACGATCAACACCAGCAATGAGAACACCCCGAGGACGATCGAGACGATCGATTTGGCGGCCAGTACCGAGGCGGGACGGGTCGGGGTGGCGAGGATTCGCTGCAGAGTTCCGTCCCGTCTCTCTTCCAACAAGCTCAGGAGCCCGGTCTGGGCCGTGAAGAGAAGGAAGAACATTGCCATCCCGGCAACAGTCGAGGTATTGGTATCCAGTTGGCGGACGTCGGCGTCGATCTCACCGAGGGAGATCAGTGAGCGATCGGTGGCCTCGATCGCCGCCGGGATGATCTCGGTGGGATTGCCGCCGGCGCTGATGGCGGAGGCGATCGCAACCTGAGTGGTCCGAAGCGAGTTGGCATAGTTGCGAGCGATTCCGGCTGCGATCTGGGTGGAGGTAGAGGCGTCGATCGCTCCCAATACTTCGATCGCCCCGATCTGTCCACTGGCGAGATTGGAGTCGAACTCGTCGGGAACGACGAAGACCGCCTCGACCTCGCCATCGTCAAGGGCGGCTTCGGCGGCAGCTGGGTCGGCGAAGGTTTTCCATGGTCCGCCCAGCTGGGAGGCGATCCGTTCGAGGGTCGAGTTGGTCTGGTCCGCTTCGGACTCGACGATTCCGAGATCGGGAGAGAAGGTTCCCTCGTCGCCGAAAGCCCCGCCAAAAACGGTGTTGAAGATGAAGGCCAGGGCCAGGGGAGCAATCAACCCGATGATGAACACAGATTTGTCCCGGATCCTCAGCCTCAGGTCTTTGGCGGCGATGTGGATGACGTTTCTCATACGTCTCGAAGCGCTTTGCCGGTGAGATGGAGAAACACGGCCTCGAGATCGGGTTGTTCGATCTCGACGCCGGAGACGACCATGCCGCTCTGGGCCGCGGTCGCCAGGATCGTCGCCAGATGAGAGCTCGAATCTTCGACCAGGAGGGTCACGCCCGATTCGCTCTCGCCCGCTTCCGCCACCCCCACGGTCGAAGAGAGTTTTCGCACCACCTCGGCCAAAGGGCCGGTGCCGATGATCGAGACTCGATCTTTCTCCCCCACCATCTCCACCAGCTCCCGCCGGGTCCCCTCGGCAATGATCTTTCCCTGGTCGATGATTCCGACCCGGTCACAAAGTCGCTCGGCCTCTTCCATGTAGTGGGTGGTGTAGAGCACCGCGATGCCGGCGGTGGACAGCTCCTCGACGGCTTCGAGGATGGCGTTGCGGGACTGGGGGTCGACCCCCACCGTCGGTTCATCGAGGATGAGCAATTCAGGATTGTGCAGAAGGCCAATTCCGATATTGAGCCGGCGCTTCATTCCGCCGGAAAACTCCTTGGTCAGGTCTTTCTGGCGCTCAGCGAGGCCGACCACCTCAAGAACTCGATCGGCCCGTTGGGCGAGCTCTTCTCCGCCCATCCCATAGAGTCGTCCAAAGAACTCGAGGTTCTCGCGGGCGGTGAGATCGGGGTAAATCGCCAGCTCCTGGGGTACCAGCCCCATTCGGCGCTTGGGCGTCACGGCTCGCGGGTTGATCAGGTCCCCACCCACTCGCACTTCGCCCTCGTCGGCCTCGAGCAAGCCGGCGATCATCGAGATGGTGGTGGTCTTACCGGCCCCGTTCGGACCGAGTAGGCCGTAGGTCTCGCCCTGGTAGATGCTGAAGCCGACGCCGTCGACGGCCAGCAGATCACCGAAGCTCTTGGCCAGGCCCTTGGCCACCATGACAGCGGTCATTTCGATCTCTCCTTCTGTCCGACTCGATTAATGAGTTGCGTCATTGCTGGTAGCAACTCCGACGACAACACCAAATGTCTTGCCGTCAAGCAGGCGAGCCGCTAACGCTGAGAAGCTGAGTTCTCGTGGGCTCGGCGCAGCAGAACCAAGACTCGGTGAGGTGGGGCCGGCCTCGATCGGTGATGGCAGGCATCGGCTCGGAGAACACGAACTCCCACATGCGGGCGAGGGTCTGGAGAGCGGGCTGTCCCGCCCCCGACTCTGCAATCGTGGCCAGGGCCCGCTGCTGTGCTTCGACCGCCTCGGAAGCCGACCAGACGTGGGTTAACGAGACCGGGTCGTACTCTCCCATCTCAGGACGGTCGGCCAGGAGGCTCCCCCGCGGGACCAAGAGGCGGATGGAAAGCTGGACTGGATCGACGGTATCTGCCAAATCGTGCCGGTGGAGGAACCGGAGAATCGAACCCACATCGGAGACCTCGGTCCAAGGCGTGAATGGCAGCCAAGAAGGGCGAAGGTCGATGCCGGCCTCTCCGATGATCCTCACCGCCTGGTCCATGTCAGCGGCGGTGTGACCTTTGTCGAGGATCCGGAGGACTCCTTCGTTGGTCGTCTCGAATGCCGAAACCACGAACGCCACACCTAGATCTGCGACCTCGGGCCACACCTTCTCGTGCTCGAGAATGTGTGAGACCTTGACCGTGAGATCAAAGGTGACCGCCGGGAAGTGCTCGTGCGCAGCCCTCAACAAGTCGAGGGAATAGCGGGGAGCGTTGAGGAAGTCAGGGTCACCGAACGTGATGTGGCGGGCGCCGGCCGCGACTTGGGATTCGATGTCGGAGAGAACGATGTCGGCGCCGGTCACGCGATAGCGCCCGTCATAGACCGCTGGGATCGGACAATGACGGCATCGATGCCGGCAGCCGTGACTGGCCTCGACGTAGCCCGCCAACTTCTGGCTCTCCGCCGTGGCCAAGTGCCCGTAGCGGTCGAGTTTGGGCAACCCGTCCCGGTTCGGGAGCCCGAAGCGATGACGGCCGATGTCAACTTTGCTCTGGCGACTTCCCCCCGCCCACGCCACCAAGCCGTCCTCGTATTCCCCCACGAGACGGGTGTAGCGGTCGTCAGCCAGACCGGCGTAGAGCCCGTAGAAGGCAATCGGCTTGCCGGGCCAGACACGCTCCACTTTCTCGGCGGCGGTCGCGGCCAGACGCATGGCGGTGTGCATCGGAACCGAGAACGCAATGGCCTCGGCCCAGGCGAACCTGGCGTGATCCCATTCCTCAACCGCCAGGTCATGAGTCCTGACCTCATGCCCTGCCTTCAAAAGGCGAGAGGCAGGCGAAGCCAAATGCAGGGGTTGGTGGCCCAACTCATAAGTGGACACGAGGAGAGTCCGCACCAGGCGAGGCTACCGTCGGAGTGGTGGAAGGCAGATTTGTCACCATCCCGAGCGGGCCGCTACTGGTACGCGACTTCGGGGGCGAGGGCCCGCCGATCGTTGCCGTCCACGGCCTTGGCGGGTCCGTTCTCAATTGGGTTCCGGCCGCCCGCTATCTCAAGACGCTTGGACACTTCTACGCATTCGACCTGCCCGGCTTCGGCTACACCCCACCCCACGGGTCGTACTCGATCGCCAATCACAAGAAAGTCACCGCTCAATTTCTCGAGACCCTGGGGGAAGAAGCGTTGCTAATCGGCAACTCGATGGGTGGCTTGATCGCACTCTTGCTGGCGGCCGAACGCAGCGACCTGCTCGCGGGCCTCGTCCTCCTGGCACCAGCTTCTCCTCCCCGGCTCGACGACCCTCGAATCGACCGGGCAGTGGCCAAGCGCCTCCTCCTGCAGGGGGTCCCGCTCGTAGGAGAAGCAGTGGTCAATCGGTACTGGAGGGCAACCAGCAGCGCCCAACAAATTCGGGACACACTGTCCATCGTTTGTCACCACCCCGAAACCATCCCGACCGAAGTTTGGCCAGAAGCCCTGGCCCTCGCCGAGGCCCGGCGGCGGCAACCGTGGGCGATCGAAGCCCTGGTCCGATCAGGGCGATCGACTGCCGCCGTCCTGGCCCGAAAGCGTGAATTCGATCAAGCCGTTAGGCAGGTGCAGTCGCCGACCATGGTCATCCAGGGAGCCCATGATCGAGTCGTGGCCGGTTCCGGTCCGGAGCGGATCGCTGGCCTTCGCCCCGATTGGACCCATGTAGTGATGCCAGATGCCGGGCACTGCCCTCAACTCGAAGCACCATCTCATTTCGTCGAGTTGGTCGAGAGCTGGTGGAGGTCGCAAAACCGGAGGCGAGTAACCTCGTCGGCATGATCGATCCCGGCGAAGTCGCCCGGACGCTGCCCGACGATTTCATCCACCAGCTCTGGGATGACGATCCCGAAGAGACCCAGGAGTGGCTTGATTCACTCGACGCCGTAAACGCCACCGATGGTCCGGTGCGGGCCCGTTTTCTCCTCGCCAAGCTGATCGAGCGGGCTCACTCCCTCAATATCGGGGTCCCCCCGGTCATCACGACCCCATACGTGAACTCGATCCCCCCCGAGGATGAACCTGAGTATCCGGGAGATGAGTATCTCGAACGGCGCATTCGAAGGTTTATCCGGTGGAACGCGGCGGTGATGGTGATCAAGGCGAACCATCGGGAAAAAGGGATTGGGGGCCACCTCTCGACGTTCGCCTCCTCCGCCACCCTTTACGAAGTCGGCTTCAACCATTTCTTCCGGGGAAAGGCCGCCGGCGATCCGGGAGACCACATCTACCTCCAGGGGCACGCCGTTCCCGGCATCTATGCCCGCGCCTTTCTCGAGGGCCGCCTCGACGAGGAGCACCTCGACAACTTCCGATTCGAGATTGGAGGAAAGGGGCTCTCCTCCTATCCGCATCCGCGGCTGATGCCCGACTTCTGGGAGTACCCAACCGTTTCGATGGGACTGGGTCCGATCAATTCCATCTACCACGCCCGCTTCAATCGCTACCTCCACAACCGCGGTATCGACGACACCTCCCAATCCAGGGTCTGGTGTTTCCTTGGTGACGGCGAGTGCGACGAGCCCGAGACTCTCGGTTCCATCTCCCTCGCCAGCCGCGAGAAGCTTGACAACCTGGTTTGGGTAGTCAATTGCAATTTGCAGCGGCTCGACGGCCCGGTGCGCGGGAACGGGAAGATCATCCAGGAACTCGAGTCAGTGTTTCGCGGCGCCGGGTGGAACGTGATCAAGGTCATCTGGGGTAGCGGCTGGGACAGCCTGCTCGATGCAGATCACGAGGGCGCTCTGGTCGGAGTGATGAACGACACCGTCGACGGCGAGTACCAGCGATACAAAGCCGAGAACGGGGCTTTCGTTCGCGAGCACTTTTTTGGCAAGGACCGTCGAGCGCTGGCCCTGGTTGAGAACTGGAGCGATGACGAGATTTGGGCTCTTCGACGCGGCGGCCTCGACTTCCGCAAGATCTATGCCGCCTACAAGCTCGCTACCGAGCTGGAAGGTGCCCCGACCGTGATCCTGGCCAAGACGATCAAGGGGTGGACTCTCGGACCTGACGTCGAGGGCCGCAACGCCACCCATCAGATCAAGGAACTGACCAACGCCCAACTGCGCGAGCTGCGAACCCGGCTCTCACTCGAGGACGACGTTCCGGAGGAGTCCCTAGAAGGCGACAAGGTGCCGATGTACCTCCGCTTCGCCGATGGCTCTCCCGAGGCTCAGTACCTGCATCAGCGCCGCAAGGTGCTCTCCGGCTATCTCCCGGCGCGGACGACCGAAGTCCGGACTCCGCTCACCTTGCCCGGACCGGAGGCCTTCGCCGAGATCTACTCCGGATCGGGGAAGGTCGAAGCCTCGACCACCACGGCCTTCACCAGGTTGATACGAAATCTGGCGCGAACCGAGGAGTTCGGGCCCCGGGTGGTGCCCATCGTCCCCGATGAGGCGAGGACCTTTGGCATGGACTCGCTCTTTCGGGAACTCAAGATCTACGCCAGCACCGGCCAGCTCTACGAACCGGTCGACGCCAAGATGCTGTTGACCTACGCCGAATCGAAGGCCGGTCAAATCCTCGAAGAGGGGATCACGGAAGCGGGCTCGATGGCCTCCTGGATCGCTGCCGCCACCAGCTACGCAGTGCGGGGGATCGCCATGGTGCCTTTCTTCATCTTCTACTCGATGTTCGGATTCCAGCGAGTGGGAGACCTGATCTGGTCGGCGGGCGATGCCCGGGCTCGCGGCTTTCTACTCGGGGCCACAGCCGGACGCACCACCCTGGCCGGCGAGGGGCTCCAACATCAGGATGGGCACAGCTTGGTGCTCTCGGTCACGAACCCCGCCTGCGAGAGCTACGACCCCGCCTTCGCCTACGAGGTCGGAACGATCATCGAAGGCGGTTTGCACCGCATGTACGGAGAGAACGAGGACGTCTTCTTCTATCTCACCCTCTACAACGAGAACTATCCCCAGCCGCCCCGCCCCGAGGGGATCGGCGAGGACATCCTCCGCGGTATCTACCGCTTCAGCCAGGCCCCGGCGGGCAACCACCATCGAGCGACCATCCTCTTCTCCGGCACCTCGAACCTCGCCGCCCGCAAGGCCCAGGTGGACCTGGCGGACAACTACGGCGTGGGGGCCGAGCTTTGGTCGGTGACGTCGTATCAAAAGCTCCGGGGGGAGGCGATTGGAGTCGAGCGCTGGAATCGCCTCCATCCGACCGAAAGCCCGCGTGAGCCCCATATCACCTCCGTCCTCAGGACCACGGAAGGGCCCATCCTGGCTGTCACCGATTTCATGAAATTGGTGCCCGATCAAATCGGGCGTTTCGTGCCTCGCCCCTACGTGACGCTCGGCACCGACGGCTTTGGTCGCTCCGACGGGAGGGCAGCGTTGCGCCGCCACTTTGAGACAGACAGCGGGCACGTCGCGCTGGCGGTGCTGTCGGAACTGGTCCGGGCGGGAGAGCTCGAGCCCTCCGTGATCGCTGATGCGGTAGCCCGCTACGGCATCAATCCCGATGCGGTCGACCCTCGCCTAGTTCACTAGCCCGAACATGACCCGATCCCTCGATGCGCACGATTTCATCTCGTTCCGCGATCCGGACGAGGATCGAATCTGGTTCTTCGACGCCACCTTCCTCCGGTCCTCGTGGACGTGCATCTTCGGCCGCGGATGCCTCGGGATCTACACCACCCCCACCCCCGAGATGTCTCAGGGGTGCTGTTCGATGGGAGCGTGGTTCACGGACGAGGAGGATCTGGCAAAGGTCGAAGCCCATGCCGCCCGCCTGAACGACGAAAACTGGCAGTTTCGCAAGAAGGCCGGAGAGAAGATCTGGCGCCAGCGTGGTGCCGACAAGACCAGCCGGCTCGTGCAAGACGCCTGCATTTTCCTAAACCGACCAGACTTCGCCGCCGGAGCGGGCTGTGCCCTCCATCTCGGCGCCCTGCAGGCCGGCGAACGGCCACTCGACTGGAAGCCGAACGTTTGCTGGCAGCTGCCTCTTCGCCTGGAGGAGGACACCGACGACAGCGGTCAGGTCACCTCGGTATTGCGCGAATGGAAGCGACGGGATTGGGGCGATGGAGGCGACGAGTTCGCTTGGTGGTGCACCGACAGCCCCCTCGCCTTCATTGGCGGCGAACCCGTCTATCGGTCTCTGCGAGCAGAGATCGTCGAGATGATCGGACAAAAAATCTATGGGCTCCTGGTTGAACACCTGGAAGCGCCACAACCTCTCCCCCACCCCGCCCTTCGCCAAAATGGGTCTAGACCACCCCGCCGATAAGCGCTCCGGCGGCGAGGATCGCCAGATAGGCGAAGATTCCGCCGGCGACCAGCGTCCACCGTTGCCAGGCGGGAATGGCTGACCGCCCGATCACGTAATAGAGGATCACACCGAGGAACGGGACCAGGAGGATCACCGCCGACCAGCCGATCACCGCTCCTTTGCCACGTCCGCTCCGGGCCAGATCCCAGAGGGCGATTGTCACCCAGGCGGCGTAGAGGACGAAGGGCAGAAAATAGGCATAGAGGCCGAAGAACACGGATGTGACCGAACCGATTAGCACTCCGAACACGGTGGCTCCTTTCTGTGGGATGACTGCCACTCCGGTGGGGACATCGGGGACCGCGATCGAGTCGAGATCCAATGGGTAGGTGGCGAACACATCGACCGCAGGCGAGGCTGCAGCATCTGCCGGCATGTTTTCCTGCGGTCCCGGCTTGGGGGCCGAGCCCACCTCATTCGTTGGTCGAATCCCAAGGCCGTTCTCGGTGATCCTCCCCAGTTGTTCGGTCGAGCCGGCCAAGTCGTAGAGCATGGGCAGGCGCAGTCCGTCGCAGGTGGCGAAGGACTCCAATCCCACCGGAAGAGTCGTAGTCAGGTCGTTACCAACGAAGCAGTTATCAGAACCGGCCGGACCTGCCAGGGCAAGGTCAGCCCGGCCTGAGCCCTCGACCACATTTCCTTCCACCCGGTTGCCGGAGCTGGTCCAGAAGTTGCGGTCGAGATTGGGGGTGATGGCGATTCCGTTGACTTCCTGGTTGAACACCCGGTTGCGCAGGACCAGAGAGTTTTTGCCACCGGCCAGGAGGATGCCGTTGCCCAGAGCGGACCATTGGGCGTCCTTGGCCGGCGCCCGGCGATTGTTGTTGTCGTGGACGACGTTGCCGGCGATGGTCACGTCGTGGAAGGGCGGCAGGAGTTCGGAATCCAGGGTGTTGGGGACGATGCCGGCGGCATTGAACCGCCAGACCGAGTTGAGCAGGTAGAGCTCTCCCGAGGCGTTGGTGCCGGAGTAACCGAGGCCGTTCCATTCCGCCACCACATGATCTATCACCGCTTGGCAGGGATCGCATTGCCCTATATAGAAACCGGAGTCGGGCGAGCCCGAGGCATAGGAGTGCTCGAAGAGGCCGTCGGAGGAATCAAAGGCGTAGATGCCGTAGTCGCCGTTGTCGATCGCGGTGACGTAGGAAGCGCGGAACCCGCGTACCCCTGACCAATAGACACCATTGGCGGTCCCGTTCATGACTGTAAGGTTCTCCACCGCTACCCCGTCGACATAGACCTCGATGACGTTCTCGGCCCGGAATTGAGCATCGAGCACGACCTGATTCCGGTCGGTGCCGCGGATGACGAGTCCGGGCGTGCTCACCTCGACCGCCTCCTGGTAGCGGCCGGGGGCGATGAGAACCATGTCGCCCGGCTGGGCGAGGTCAACCGCCTCTTGCACCGTCGGTGCATCCTCGGGGACCTGGATGGTGATGCCCGACCATTCACCGGGCGCGGCCGACTTGGCGATTCCCTGGGCGGCATCCGATGCACCGGGATCGCCCACGACGAGCCGGCCGGCCATCCCCGACCCCTCGGCGTTGCCATGAAGCGTGCAGAAGAAGGCGTACTCGCCCGGCTGGTCGAAGCGAACCGTGGCGGCGTCACCTTCCATCTGTTGGAGGGAGCCAAAGCTCGATTCCGTAGACCACGAACCGTCGACCGCCACGGCGTTGTGGGGATTGCGGCCGGCGCCGACAAATGTCACTTCGCCGCCCACCGGGATCCGGATCTCAGAGATCGAGAAGGTGTTGTCGCGCATCTCGACCGTGACATGGCGGGGATCGGGTGCCTCCCGAACTCCGCCACACCCCAGGAGTAGCAGGGCGGCACCCAAGCCTGCCAGCGGCCATCTCGCCATCGGGTGTCAGCTCGGTTTCTTGCGGAATAGGCTCCTCAGCCAGGTGATGAGGCTCGACCAGAAGAGCCGAAAGGGCTTCACCTCACCCGCCTCGATGGAAGCCGCCGCTTCCTCGCTCGGTGCCCCCATCTTCTGTTCCAGGCATCCGACGAAGTCGGAGATCAGGCGGCGACTCATCTCGTTGATGAGGCCCGTGCGGCCGAACTGAGCGGCGGGTCCGGCGAGACTTATGTCCGCGTCGATCGTCACCTCTGTCGCCGCACCCTCCTTCTCGGTCAAGGCGTAGTTGACCTTCACCTGGCCACGGCTCCCACCCCTCCGGTCGACCCCCTTGCCGTCGATCAACGCCGTGTGGCTGGACGCGTTTGCCGAGATCTTGGCTTCACCCTCAAAGGTGGCAGAAATCGGACCGAGCTTGACAGAGATCTTTCCCTCGTAGACCCCATCGCCCTTGCTTGCCTCCAGACTCGCCCCCGGAAGGCATTGCGCAACCGCGGCCACATCCTGAAACTGCTCCCACACTGCTGGCAGCGGTCGAGCCACCTCGAAGGTGTGGGTTATCTGCATCGACTCAACCTAATTTGACCACTTCTGGGGTCGCCAGTTCTGCGGTCCCTTCTTGTCGACCAGAAATCCACCGCGGCGCTGACGGCGCACGGTGAGGATCTCCGAAAGTATCGCCCAGGCAATTTCAATTGGCCCATCTGCCCCGAGGTCGAGACCGGCAGGCCCAAAGATGCGCTCGGTCGGGGCGGGCTCGATCCCTCTGGCGGAGAGGTCTTTCAACATTCGCTCCAGCCGTTCGCCTGGCCCGAGACAGCCGATATATGCGGCGCCGGTCCCGATCAGGGATCCGAGATTTTCGACGTCGCGGAGATAGTTGTGCGACATGATGACGAAGTAGGCCCCATCGTCCGTGTCGACATGGCTGGTGAGGTCGGCGGGAGCGCACTGGACCAGACGATCGGCCTCGGGAAATCTCTCGTGGGTGAGAAAGGCCCGGCGGTCGTCGACCACCGTGGTTTCGAACCCGAGTTCCTTGCCGAGGCGGACGAGGGGCACTGCATCGTGACCGGCCCCACAGACGATCAGTCGACTCCGTCCAGAGACGACCTCGAGCAGATAATCGACCCCGGCCCGGTGGAGGCGGCGATGCCGCCCTTCACGGCGGGCGTTGGCCAGTTCCGCGCCCCAAATCTCATCGCTCACCTCAACCCCCATATGGGTCCCGACCTCAGGCCCGCTCAGGACGTGCAATACCCCACCCGGTCCCGAGTCGATCAGCTCGCTCAGCGCTTGCGCGGCTCGTGCCGACTCCATGAGTAGTTGGGTCACCCCGTTGCAGCCGATTCCCCAACCCCAGACCGCCTCGTCATCCGCAGTGAGATCGAACTCGACTATGCGGGCAGGATCGTCTTCACCCATCGCTGCGGCGATGTCGATCAGTTCGTTGTCGAGACAGCCTCCGGAAACTGTCCCCACCATCGAACCGTCCCTCGAAATGAGCTGGCGGGCTCCCAAACCGCGATAGGTCGAGCCTTTTACCCCGACAACCGTCGCCAGCACGAAATCGATCTGGCGGCGTCGCCATTCCGGAACCGATTCCAGCACCTGGTCGGCCACGGGCCCAAGTTAGTGGCTGGTGTTTCCTGCCAGAAGCTCGAGCGCATGGGGCAGCACTGGCACCAGCGATGCCAACCCCTCCTCGACCCCCCGGGGGCTGCCTGGCAAATTCACGATCAGAGTGTCGCCCCTGCTTCCCACCACCGCCCGTGACAACACCGCCATCGGAGTTGACTCCAGGCCGCGGGCGAACAACAGATGCACCAGGCCCGGGGCGACGCGATCGATGACGGCGCTGGTTGCTTCCGGGGTCACGTCCCGGGGACCGAATCCGGTGCCCCCCGTGGTGATCACAAGCCGTGCTTCCTGTGCGAGCTCTACCAGCACCGCGGAGATCACGTCCTGTTCGTCGGGGACGACTTTGCGAGCGATGATCTCGTAGCCGGCTGCCTCCAAGGCGGAAGCAAGGATGTCTCCTGACTCGTCAACCCTCGTCCCGGCGGCGACCCCATCGGAGACGGTCACCACCGCGGCTTTCACGGGCGCAAGTATCTCAGGTGACGAAGAAGGTTTGCGGATCGGGCGGGATCGGTATCCCACGGCTGAGGGCAAAGCGGAAGAGGACGAACAGGATCACCGCCGCCGCCAATAGTCCCCAGCTAAAGCGCTGGGCGGTGGCGCCCTGGTCGGGATCGACCGACTTGCTGCCCGGGGCGGCGAGGAGCGTGGCCACGGTGAAGAGTCCGTACAGGGGCAAAGCCGAGATGAGGCCCCCGCCCGAATCGGGCAGCAAATAGACCACGGCCAGCAATGCGCCCGCCAAGCCCGCGATCACCGCGATCTTGGCGACAAACGCCACCCGTCTTGACGGGGTAGAGATCTCGCGTCGGCTGGTGGCGAAGGCCAAGAAGGCGGGCGCCGCCGCCAAAGATACGAGGAGCAGACCAATCGCCCCGGCGACGCCGACCACGACATTGATTCCCGCCGGCAGGTCGAAGTGAGCCAACGCCAGCGCGAGATCGGAATCGGCGTCGATCCCCGCCTGGGCCATGGGTACGAATCCCTGTCGGAAGCTGTGCAGGATCAGCCAGAGAACGCAAAGGCGGGACGGATCGTGCCGACGGCTTCCGGGGTACACCGCCAGGAATGCACCTCCGGCGATCAGCGCCGCCAGGGCTCCGCCGGCCAGGGCCAAGGGGTTGTCGCCCGCCGTGAACTCAACCCGGTCGTGATAGAGCACGGGGCCGCGATCGAGCAGAAATCCCACGAGCAGACGTCCGAGTGAATCGGCCAGCACCGCAATGACGATGCCGATGGCCGAGCAGAGGGCCGAATTGATCAGTAACGACGGGTTATTCCCGGGGCGCGCATCCTCGGAGAGAGTGGTCATTGCAACTTCGGACCTAAGCGACGGCATGGTAAGACTTCGACCTTCTGCGGCCAGATATCAAACGATTTTTGCCTCGTCCTCGAACGCCTCGATCACCTCGTGGCGGGCCACGGCGCTGGATACCAGGGCCTGGATGATGGCCGTGACGGGCAAGGCGAGGATGGCGCCGACGCCGCCGAGGAGGCTCGCCCCGGCGATGACGGCCCCGATGGAGACGGCGGGGTGTATGTCCATCGTCCTGCTGGTTACCCGGGGGGCGATGACGTAGTTCTCGAGCTGCTGATAGACGATCATGGCGATTACCACCCAGAGGGCAGTGAGCGGGCTTACCGAGAGGGCGGCGAGAGCGGGGAGGACCATGCCGATATAGGTTCCGATCACCGGAATGAACTGGGAGAGGACGCCCATCCAGATCGCGAGGGGAAAAGCCGAGGGCACTTGCAGGGCGGCCAAAACGATCCAGGTGAAAATCGTGGCCGCGACCGCGAGCAGCGCCCGGGAATAGGCATAGCGCCCGGTGCGCTCCACCGCCGTCTCCCAGGTGTCGAGGACGTACTGCTGGCGTTTGGGGGGAAGGGTCGAGAGGAGCAGACGGCGCCACGCCGGTCCTTCGGCCAATAGGTAGTACGAGAAGAGAGCCACGGTGGCCAGTTGGAAGATGATGCCGACGACGGTGTTGCCTACTGCCAGCACGCCGCCTGCCACCTGTGACCCGTACTCCTCGATAAGGCCGCCGAGGTCCTCGAAGCCTTCACCCAGGTCTGGCGTGTTGAGGTCGATGCCGAAGCGCTCTGTGAAATTGCTTAGCGACGCCAGGTATTCGGGGACGCGCTCGATCAGATTCGACGCCTGCGTGACGAGCACCGGAACCAGCGAGCCGATAAAGCCCGCGAAGAGAATCAGCGAAAGCAGAAACACAACCAACGTGGCGGTTCGTCGTTTCCAGCCCCGCTTGACCAGTGCTTGCACCGCCGGTTCGAGGGCGATGGCGACGAAAACCGACAGAAACAGGATGTAGAGGATCGAGCGCAGCTGGTAGAGGATCCAGAGGATGGCGATGGCTCCAAGGACCACCGCCAAGGTGACCGCTACCCCTCGCGGGAGCCATTCCGGCGGCCGTCTGCGGTTGGGAAGGTCGACCACGCGCGAAGGCTACAGCCGGTGGGTCGCGAAAAACGACAAGGACACCGGGGAGCTAGTTGCGCTTGCGCCGCATCAAACGCTGCAAAGTCTCCGACTCCGACAGCGCGTCCGGACGCCGACCGGTGACCTCTGCCTCTTCCAAGGCGGCTTCGATCCGCCGCCTTTCTCGCGTCCGCCGGCCCTGCATCCCTTCTCGCCACAAATCGGCATCGCCGGCGGTAAGGACCAGCCGCCGCAAGGCGACGTCGGTGAGGAAAAAGGCCAGGCCCAAAGCCGCCAGCCATGGCCAGATTGAGACCTCGGCCCGGCCTCGGATCGGAGCGGGATCGAAGACCTCTGCGGGAGCGGGATTGAGACGCCCGCCCGAGAGGGCGGTGAGATCGTTGCCCAGGGTGGGGTCGGGTTCGAGGAAGGCAAACTCCTCTTCATAGGCCGATACCGCACCCGAGGCGGAAGTCACCTGAGTTCCATCGGGATTGGACTGAATCACTGCCACCCAGTAGGCCCCGGCTGGGCCGAGGGGAACCGATCCCCTGAAATCGGTGGACGAAGTGCGCGAGAGCGGGACCAGGGTGGTCTCGCCGTCGGGGGCCCGGACCCGAGCTACGGCGGTGGCATCGATATCCGCCCCGACTGGGCTGTACTGGATCTGCAATTGCCCTTCCTCCGCGAAGGTAAGCGGGGGGTTGTCACGTCCGGCAGGAAGGACGTCGCGGACCACCCGTCCCCAAAATTCCGCATAAGACTCCCAGTCAACCCACTGACTCGACCATCGAGCGGTGGCGTCGGACGTCCAAGCAGTGGCCCGGCCCAGACCTCGCTGCCAGGTGGCCAGCAATGGGTCGGCCTGGCCAATTTCCATCACTACCGAGGCTGTGCCTTTGGACTTGGTGAGTACGTATCCGAGCAATGGTGGTGAGGCGGTCAGGTCGGCCGTTACCGGTGACGTGGCCCCGAGCACCGGATAGAAAGTGCCTTCGGTTGCCAGGTTGCGCGCCACGGTCAACGTCTCTTCGACGAAGATCTCAGGAACGGCCTCGAGATCGCTCCCGGCGTAATAACGACCCCCGCCCAGGTCCGCCATGCGCTCGAGCGTGGTACCAGGGCCTTCCCCAGTGCCGAGGACCGACAACGTCACGCCGGCGTCTGCAATGCGCCGGGCCATTGGCAACAGATCGGCATCGCTCGGATCCCACCCGTCGGTGAAGAGCACGATGTGGCGAAGCTGCTCGGGAGCGCCTTCGAGTTCTTCGAGTGCCACTTCCAGTGCCCGGGAGATCTCGGTATCTCCTGCGGGCGTTATGACTCCGAGAGCCTCGCTCGGATCTCCGACCGTCGAGGCGGGCGACAGCGGTATAACCCAGTCGGTGCCCGAGGAAAAGGCCAGAACGCCTACCCGATCGGTGTCGGCCAGCGCTTCGATGGCAAGTTCGGCTCCGGCCTTGGCGATGTCGGTTTTAACCACGCCGCCTTCGGTGGCCGCCCCCATGTTGCAGTGGCAGGCACCCATCGAGCCAGAAGAGTCGATCACCAGCACTTCCGCCACGGGCTGGCGACGAATCAAATCGTCAGGGTTAGACGACACCGGCAAAACCGATTCGAGAGGGGTTAGGTGGTAGTCGCCCAGTCCGTAGGCCTGATCGCCCCCGATCACCACCAGTCCCCGACCGAGGTCTTCGACATAGGCGGCCAGCGGCTCGGAGTGTTGTGGCCGGGCAACGTTGACCAGCACCACTGCGTCAAAGCCCAGCAACTGTTCCGCAGTTGGGATCGACTGCCTCTGCTCGACTTCGATCCCACCTGCCTCCAGGGCTCGGATGAGAGCATCCGCCTCCCCATCCACCCCTTCGACCACGGCCACCTTGGCCGGCCCCAGGATGCGGGTGATCCCCTGGGCGGCGTCGTTTTCTGCCCGGGTGTCAAAACTCGCCTCCACTTCGGCCTCGACCGCAAGGAAGCCCGCTCCCTCGGCAGCGACTTCAGTTTCGATCTCGTTGCGTCCCGAGACCAGGTCAATGGAGATGGTCTCCGTTTGATCGCCAGTGACGACCACCAGATTCGCCGGCCCTGCCTGGTTGGTTCGGATCACAATCCGGACTGGAACGGTGTCGCCCTCTCTGACCGCCGCCGGAAGTTGGACGCTTTCGATCAAGGCATCGGGACTACGCGCCGAGTCCAACTCGAGGACATCGATCGCCACGCCTTGGGAGGCGAGACGCCTGGCCGCCGCTCGGGGATCTCCGCTGGTGGGCACCAGGTCCGTCAGCACAACCACCCGACGCGACCCTTCGGTGGGCAGGAGCGAGCCCACTGCGTCGAGAGCGGTCTGGAGGTCGGTGGCGCTGGGATCGGGGCTGGTTCGGATCGGTCCGGGCTGGCGCCCGGCTGAAAACGCAGAGTCCAGCTGGGTGTTGCGCCCGAAAACAGCGATCGCCGTCCTGCTGTCCACCCGAGCCTCTCGGAGGGCCGTAGCCAGGAACTCGGCTTGGGCTACGAGGCCGCCGGCCGAGATCGAAGCCGACCGATCGAGAAGGAAGAGAATTGACCTCTCGTCGACCGCCCTGGTCAAGATCGGTTGCGCGGCGGCCAGGATCAGCGCCGAGACGGCCAGCAATCGCACAATCACTGCCACTCGGTGTTGGCGGCGGGGGACCGCCCGCCCGCCCTTGCGAGCCACCGCCCAGACGATGCCCAGGCCGGGGATCAGCGCCACGAGCCACCACGGATGAACGAAGGTCATGCGGTTGCCCTCCGTAGAAACGGTCTCTGATGGCCCACCCACCATTCGGTGGCCATCAGCAGGAGGACGGCGGCGATAACCCACGGCGCCCACTCCCGCAACCGTGTCGAAGCCTCCTCCGCCTCGGTGGCCTGTCCGGTAGTGGTTATTGGCCTCGAGCCCCCCGCCGATTCATCAGCGACAAAGGTGCGGATGGCGGTGATCCCGGACACCATCTGGCCGTCGGCACCGAAGTATTCCACCCGATATACGCCGGGCTGGGCGGTGTCCCCAAATTCGACTGCGCCCTCCGTGAGTTGGCGGATCCCACCGTCGGGCAATATCACTCGGGCCGTGGACCCTGGGGGGGCAGCAACCGGAATCGGTGTGCCCGCCTGATCGGTTGACACCGAGCCGGTCGCAGAGCCGGCGAGCCACTCGAGGAGGCGAACGCCAAGAATGGGAAAGCCGACCTGCACCGGCAGGTTGGAACGAGTGAGGTCGAATGTGAAGTACGCCACTCGATGCCCGTTCACTTCTCCGAGCAGTATCAGAGGAACGTCACCCGATCGAACCAGGGTGAGCCAGCGAGGGGCTTCCACCACCTGAGCCTCCCCCACCACCATCGTCGACAGGTCGACGGAATCGAGAATCGGCTCGCCGGGGCGCTGGTAAGTAACAGCCAGGTTGCCTGCCAGCGCCGAGACTGTTACTCCCTCCGGCACCGTTTCTGGGGCGATCAACCA
>DATFBM010000038.1:0-12928 GCA_035253825.1 Acidimicrobiia bacterium
CACTGCTCATCGCGTCGCAAAGTGTGCACCCAGGCGCCTCTTGCTATCCGGCCCATCCGCTATCTCAGACCTTCGCGCCGGACGTGTTAGTAGCAAGCGATCACGGCACGGTTCCGCGTGAACATCCGAAAGGGACTGCCATGTCCGAGACCGAGACCGAACTCGATCAGCAATTGTCGCCACCCACTACACAACCCAAGCGGGTGTGGTTCTCCAGCTTCATCGGCGCCTCGATCGAGTTCTACGACTTCAGCATCTATGCCACCGCCTCTGCGGTGGTGTTTGCGCCGTTGTTCTTCAGCCCGGCCCAGGCCTCCATCGGTATGGTTCTGTCCTTCGCCACACTCGCCGCCGGCTTTGTCGCGCGGCCGCTCGGTGCGGCCATCTTCGGACATTTCGGGGACCGAATCGGACGGAAGACCACCCTGATTACCACGGTGCTGTTGATGGGTATCGCGACCGCCCTGATCGGAGTGCTACCCACCTACGACCAGGTAGGTGTTCTTGCACCGCTGCTGTTGGTTCTGCTGCGCATCGTGCAGGGCATCTCAGTGGGCGGTGAATGGGGCGGCGCGGTGGTGATGACGACTGAGCATTCCTCGACCAAGCGGCGATCGTTCATGGGGAGCGCCACGACAATGGGATCGTCCTTCGGCGGGCTCCTGGGATTCGGCGCATTCGCCGTCATGATTCCCTTATCCGGCGACGATTTCGCCACTTGGGGATGGCGCATACCGTTCCTCGCGACCATCGCGCTCTTTGCGCTCGCGGTGTACATGCGCCTGCGCATCACCGAAAGTCCGGTGATGGTGGAAGCTAGCCAGAACCGCGATCGCCGCGCCGCCCTGCCGATCAAGGTCGTGTTCGGCAAGCACAGCAAGGCTGTCGCCCTTGCCGCCGGAGTATTCACCGGCCCGTTCATGGTGCAGTCATGCGTAGCAACATTCTTCATCTCATACGGTGTCAGCGAGCTCGGAATGAGCCGCCAGTTCCTGTTGAACGCGTCGCTGATCGGTGTCCTGACGGTCTTCATTGGCATCCCGATTGGTGGTGTCATCGCCGACAAGTACGGACGTCGCCGCGTCCTTGCCGTCGGGGTCACGCTTGCCACCGCGAACCTGTTCCTGCTGTTGCCGCTGTTCACCAGCGGTAGCCATACAGCCGTCATCGCGGCATTTGTCCTGGTGTATGCGTTCCACTCGTTGTGCATCTCCCCCATCGGGGCGCTCTACTCGGAGCTGTTCCCGACCGAGGTTCGATACACCGGCGTCTCGATGAGCTACCAGATCGCCTCGCTCGTCGCCGGCGGCCTCGGCCCCCTGGCCGCCTCGCTCTTGGTGGCCAACGGCCTCGGACTGGGCGCTGTGATCGCCATGCTGGTGGTCTTCTGCCTGCTGGCTGGATTGTCCATCCTGCGACTTCCCCGCACCGATGACGTCGATCTCCGCGACCCGGACCCCGTCGTGATCTGAACATGCCCCTTGGTCGCGGTGACCCACTGTCACTGCGGCCGAGAACGGAATCGGTCTCATAGGAGGATCGATATCCGTCGGCGATTGATTGAGAGTTCGTCCAGGAGAAAACGGTACGCGCGTTGGAATGTCGACCCGCTTGCGGTGTTGGCCAAGCCGGCCACTGCCATCAGGCAACGCCCTCGCGCGCGCCACGTCATGGGGTGGATTCCGCGTCCTGTGGATGACCACAAGTTTTCGCCGAAAACAGGTCGCCGATAGCACTTCAGGGGGTGCCCCGCCAACCAACAGGGAGCGCAGAAGCCCAGGGAAGTTCCGCGGATATCGTGCGGCTGCGGCATCGATCCGGACGCCCTGGTGGCGGTCGAGCCGTCCTGAGTCGAAACTTCCCGAGAAGGCGGCGAATTCTACGCTCGCCCGGTGAGGGTGTCAGGTTCAAATGGTGCTGCCACGCCTGCGACGCGCCGGGCGTGTTCTGACAGGCTTGAATTGGCTACACTGCAAGGTCGTTGCCATGACAATGCAGACGAGGTCTGGAGCGGAGTCGAAGGTGTATTTGTTCGCTCGGATCCGACACGAATCTCGGATCGAGCGGTTGTCACTTCGAGGCGTTGGCGGAGCGGCATCACGTGCATCGCCCTGTCCAAGCAGTACCTGCCGGGGACATTCGACAGCACGAAGATCGCCTGTGCGATGATCGACCACGCCTTCACCCCTGGCCTCCACAGCACCGGCAATGCGAGCCTGCAATATGACCTCGTTCGCCCTCCGTCGCACGCACCTCAGAATTTCGAGTGCACAGGGTTGATTGCGGTGCATTGGGCACGGAAGTGCGTGCCCTGGAAGGGATCAATCCCGGGGTTTTGCCCGCTCGGGCCAACTCCGTAGGTGGCGCAACACGAGATTGCGAATTGGCGTGCCAGTATCACCCCAGTCACCGCGACGCTCAGAGGCTTTGCTGCTCCTCGATAGCGGGCACTCGGCCGCCCAACTTTTCGGTGAGGCGATCGGCGGCAATCACTAGCTGTCTGGCGATAGCCTCGATCTCGCGGCCGCTGAGATTGTCGTCGAAACCACGCAGACCCAAAGCCAACACAACCTCGCCCTCTGCGCCGAAGACCGGCGAACTCAGCAGCCTCACGTTATAGATCCCATCCACTTCGAGCTCGGGATCGAACAGCTCGGACGGAAGGGCTGCGATCAGTTCCAGCTCCCGAGCCTCTTCGTCAGTCCCGCCTCCGCGGGCCACCTCCCCCAAAACGCGCTCGAGCTGGTCGTAGGCCGAATGCCCGAGCGACACGGACCAGCGCCGCCGGCGCACCCGGGTGAGCTGGTGCACTGCCGAGGAAGACCGAGCCTCATCCGCCGGCATCCACCCAGTCAAATCAGGGTCATCCTCGGCCTCCCATGCCACTAGTCCGGCACCCACCGGAAACGCCAGGGGCGCACGATATCCAAGCCGCGAGTGCGAGTACGACCTCGACGGTGCGTCAGAAAGTGCGGCAACCACGTAGTGGCCCTGCACCGCAACAGAGGCGTGTGCTTCCAAATCCAGCGCCTTCGCCAAGGTTTCCAATGTCGACCGCGCCCGACCGGCAAGCCGCAAGTGCTTGGTAAGGGCATCCTGCGGTGCCGCCATCAGTGACTTCGTCGCAAATCCTCCGTACCCGCCACGAAAGAACACCAACGGCGAGCCACTGCGGGACGAGTCCAGACAGGTCACCGACCCAACGGCAATGAGGTGGTCCCCGGCCTCGAGAACGGCCTCGATCCCGCAGTCGATCCACGCCAGCGCGCCCGGAATCAGAGGAAGACCACTGGGGGCAGAATCCCACGCCAACCCCTCGAACTTGTCCCCTCCGGGAATCGCGAACCGGCGACAGATGTGGTCCTGGTTGGCGGACAGCACGCTCGCCACGAACCGCCCCGTCTCCAAGATGCGGGGGAAGGTGGTCGAGGTTCTTGCTGCCATGAAGGACACCAGTGGCGGGTTCAATGACACGGACGCCAGCGAGCCGACCGCCATACCCAACATGACATCGTCAGACCCACGAGAGGCGATGATGGCCACTCCCGTCGGCAATTGGCCTAGGACGTCGCGGAAGTGACGCTCGTCGATACCCCTAGTAGGGCTCTTTACAATCGAGTCAGGCACTTCGACGCTCCCGTCAATCCTCATTGTTGTGGCAGCCTTCCTAGCGATCGCTAACTCGTCAATTGCGGGAGGCGCTCGATGCCGATTCTCCGACGCGAGTGCCCGACCGCGCCCGAGCGCGGCCTCACGACCACGCCGCTGGAACCGGCACACGGATACCGAGGGGCCAATCAGCAAATTCCGGTCGTCCTGCGGAACTCCTGGCCACGACGAATCATCCTCCGCGGCAGGGCAACCAATTGCCCTCGCCAAAGCACTACCGGAAGTCGGGAAGAACCTTATCGGCAAACAGCTCCAGCTGACGCTTCTGTTCGTCGACGCCTACGTTGCCCTGGGCGTAGAAGGTCCACGAGAACCAGTCGAGCTCGCCGTCGTTGCCGTGAATTCCGTGCAGGTCCTCCACCTGCCGACGCACGTCGTCGGGAGTCCCGGCGAGAAGATGGCCCGCATCCAAGAGACGCTGCGCGGTTGCGTATTTGTCCTTGAGCTGCACGAACTGGCCCGGCGGGTCACTCTCCATCCGAAACGGCTCCATGAAGCCGAATTTTCCGAAGTAGTTCCAGAAGTCCCATCCAGCGGTGTTCGCAGCGTGTTCCATAGCTTCCTCGAAGGAGTTGCCGAGCGCGACGAGTCTAACTGCGCCGACCTTGTCGCCAAGGCCAGCCTCGTGACCAGCCTCCTGGAGGTACCGCTGGTAATTGCGGCAGAGCTCGGCAAACTTCTCAGGCTTGCTCTCGAGCATGACGGCGGTGAAACCTCGGCGAGCCGCCTCGATCATCGTCGCAGGGCTACCGGAGACCGGGATGAACATCTCCGGATGGGGCTTGGTAAGCGGCGCCGGAATAACGCCTACCTTCTGCACGACGCCATCTTCGTCGACCTCACCCTCAGCACCCCACGCACGAGTGATCTCATGGCCGGCCCAACCTCCGATTCCCTCGAGCGGGTATGGAATTTTAAAGTGCTTGCCTTCGTAGCGGAAGGCATCCTCGGTAAGGGCTTTCATCACGATGTCGAGGTGCTCGTTGAAGATCTCGCGGTTCGCTACATCCGATTCACGATCGGTCACGCTTGATGCAGCCAACTCGGTCTGCATGAGGGTCTGCATCCATCGCTTCTGGTAGCCCCGCGCAAACCCGATCTTGACCCGTCCCGGGTAGAGGTTGTCGAAGATGGCGATGTCCTCGGCGACGTGGATTGGGTTACGCGCGGGGAGGACCATCGAGTGCGGCATAAATGCGATTTGCTTGGTCATCGCCGCCAGCTTGCTGTAGAGCAGCATCGAGTTCGGAGACATCACCAAGCCCTCGTTGTGCAAATGATGCTCAGGCACCGAGAAGCTGTCGTAGCCGAGTTCGTCAGCAAAAACGACCATCTCTTCCAACTCGCGCAGCATCTGCTGATACTTTTCGGTGTTGCGCGCGATGGGGCGCAACCGAACGCGCTCCTCGTTGGTCGCGGGGACCTTCAGCGCGGTATGAATGTTGACCTTCATGATCGCTCTCCTAGTTCTGTTAGTTGAACTCCCCGACGCCGCGGATCGCGTCGCTGTTCACGGCTGCTTGAATGCCGTCATTGATGTCGGCCAGTGAATAGGCTTGGAGCAAAAGTTATTCCGCAGCGAAACCTCTGGATAGATGCCAGGTGCGCACCGCGAGGAACTACGCAGTAGTGCTCAGATTTCGCGGGCCTGTCGAGGTTAACTTACGCGTAGTAGGCAGGTAGCGGCGAGTGCTCGAGCCATTGGACTGGATCGTGGCTGAAAATGACCGTTGCGCCGGTCTTCCGCGCAATGTTGTGGAGCTTCTCCACCGATGCAGCGGCCTCGCGATTCGACACAGTCATCGGCGGCAGCGACTTCTTCTCCCAAACGTCTTTGTCCGAAACAGCATCGCCGGTGACGAGGAATGTCCGTCCCGACTGCGGAAGCGTGATCTCGAACGACTGATGCCCTGGCGTATGTCCGTAGGTCTTCCACACCCGGACCACCCCGTCGCCATACAGGTCGAAGCCATCCTCGTCATCTCCCAGAAATGTCCATGGAATGTCCGGAGAGTTGAAGTCCTCCTCGATGTAGGACGGGCGGTAGAACCAATCGGGGCTACGTGCATAGTCGTACTCTTCTCGCCTCGCGAGCACAGACGCGTTCGGGAAACTCCCGATGTCCGACATTGCCCCGGTGTGGTCGTGGTGAAGATGCGTCTGCAGTATCCACTTCACCGACTCGGGGGCAATTCCTAGGTCTCGCAACTGCAGGGCGCAAGCGTCTTCTGCCTTCATCGTCGGCCACACCACGTCGACGATCGGGCCCCACCGCTTCCGGGGGTCACGTGCCACCTCGGGCGCGTTGCCACCATCGATGACGATGTTGCCCAAAGGGTGCGTCAGGACGTACCACTGAACGGGGATCGAGCACTCCTGCGGGCTCTTCGGGTAAATCATGAGCTCACCGCACCGGATGACGTATAAGCGGATATCCGGAAGGCCCCGATCGGCGACGGGAGCTACTTCGGACAGTTCACTCTGGTCAACGCTCATCTTCACTGTCTCCGTGGCTGTGTCGTTGTTGAGGGTGATTGGTTCACGGTCGCGCCTCTCGATCGGAAGAGCAGACGGCGAACCCCGCTCCACTCGAGCGATCGCGACTGCCAGCCGGTTGGCATGCCGACAGGTGGCCGGTGCCCGGGCACCATCGAGCTCGACGCGCAAGCCGCGAACAGTCAGGCTTGCGAAACGCCGCCCCGAGACTGAGCGGTGGCGATGTTCTATGTCCCGTCGACTCAGTCGTGAAAGGTGCGCTGTTCATCAATGGACGGAGGGCCCGCGAGCCCTGGACTCCCCAACCCACCGCCATTCCTGACCCATGACCCTCCAGGGTCACCGCGAGAAGTAACGCTAATCACACTACCGAAGGCTGTCAATAGCTAGTGATCGCTAAGTGAGACGGTTGTCGATTCTGGCGAGAATGGCTTCTTGCCTGTAAAATCGGCCCTTGACGGCTCCCACCAGAAGGCAATAGCTTGATTGCCGAGCGTTCGCTCAGTCTCTGGCCGTTCATGCGGGTTTCTGCTTTACGTCAGCCCGAGACGGTGCCCTGTGATGACCGCAGTAGTGCGACTCGCGCAACCAGGTCCGCGAACAGCTCTTCGTGTAATCGATGAGAAAGGCGTGCCGATGTCAGTCGACCCTGGGAGACTTCGGACCATGCTGAGCCCGCAGTCCATTGCGGTGGTCGGTGCCAGCGCAAAATCGCGCTGGTCCCAAATGCTCATGGCCAACTTGAACCGGTACGGCTTCGACGGGCGCTTGAGCCTGGTCAACCCCCGCGGAGGTGAGGCATTTGGCCATGCGGTGGTCACCAGTTGTCGTGAGGTCGAAGGGCCCATCGACGTTGCGCTCCTGCTGGTTCCACCGCACGCCGTCGAAGCGGCGCTTCGTGACGCCGCCGCCGCGAACGCGAAGAGCGCGGTCGTGCTGGCATCCGGATACGCAGAAGCGGGCGCTGAGGGCCAGGTCGCGCAAGCCGATCTACAGCGTCTGAGCGCGGAATTGGATCTGCCGTTTCTCGGTCCCAACGGACTTGGCTTCGCCAGCCTCGTCGATCGCAGAGTGGGGTGGCTCGGGCACCTGCCGCCACGCTGCCGACCGGGTTCGGTTGCCATCGTGTCGCAGAGCGGCAACGTAGCCACCAGTCTGTGCGGTGTGGCAGCGCGCCTGGGCATCGGCATCAGCCATGTGATCGCCACCGGCAACGAAGCGGTAGTCAATCTTGTCGACGTGATGGAATACATCGTCGAGCTCGATACCGTTCGCGCGATAGGGGTGTTCGCGGAGGCAATCGCTGATCCCAAACTTTTCCTACAGGTCGCAAACCGGGCAGCGGAGCTCGCGAAACCCATCGTGATAATCAAGGCCGGCCGCAGCGATCTTGGCCGGCGCCTGGCACAGACCCACACAGGCGCAATGGCGGGGAATGAGTCCATCATCGATGCGGCCTTTCGCTCGAGCGGCGTGATCCGGGTCGACTCCCTGGAGCAGTTGATTACAACCGCCGGGCTGATGGCTCGCACCGGACCACTTCGGGCCGGTGGGCTCGGTATGGTGTCGGTGAGCGGCGGCACCAACGACCTTCTGGCAGACCGCGCCGAGCAGGTCAACGTCCCGTTGACTCCGCTCGGCGAGGAGGCAGCGGCACGCATCGAGCGAGAAAAGCCCGCAGGAGCCGTCGTCCAGAACCCTTACGACATCACCGGTGGCGCCGCCCGAAACCCACAGGCGTGGGACAGCGCGATCACCGCCATGCTCAACGATCCCGGCTACGGCCTGGTCGCCATCGGAGGCTTCGAACAACTGTCGCTACCTGATGACATCGAGGGAGAGCGGATCGATGAGGAACGTCTCGGATGGATCACCCAGGCCGTCAACAACGAGGGAGCATCTGATCGCGCGGTCGTGCTTTTGAACGCGGTCCAGGACTTCAGCGGGCATCAGGTTGCAGCACTTGCCGACCTGAAGGTGCCGCACATTCTTGCGGGGATCGACCACGGCGTGGCGGCCGTAGCGCATGCCATGACTTGGTCATCGTGGCTGCGGGACCGCTCCAGCGCCACTGTCGAGTCGGATGAGACAACGCCGGTAGAGCCGAGTCAGGGCATCTGGTCTGAGGCTGAGTCCCTGAATCTGTTTAGCTCCTTGGGAGTCCCCACGTTGCCCTTCGAGATCGCAGCCTCCGGCGAAGAAGCGGTGCAGGCCGCAGAGCGGCTCGGCTACCCGGTCGTCGCAAAGATCGCCTCGGCACAGATCAGTCACAAGACCGACATCGGCGGCGTCCAGTTGGATCTGCGAAGCCGAGAAGAGGTCGCCGCAGCCTTCGACAAGCTCATTCAAGCCGGCGAGCTGCACGCCGAGGCCACGGTCGACGGCGTCCTCATCGCGCCGATGCAGCCCGAAGGACTCGACCTCATCGTCGGAGCGCTTCGCGACCCCCAGTGGGGACTACTCATTCTCATCGGATTGGGGGGCGTACACGCCGAGGCCATGAAGGTTCAGGCCACCAGGCTGCTACCGGCCACCAGGCAGGACGTCGTGACAATGCTCGAGCAGCTTTCCGTCCCTTCCCTGCTGTCCGGGCTCCGTGCCACCGAGCCACCGACCATGAGCCAGGTCGTCGACGCCATCTCTGCTTTCGCCAGGTTCGCCTCGAGAGCCGGGACCCCCCTCGTATCAGCAGAGATCAATCCACTCAGACTGGCGTCGAGCAGGGTGGCGGCACTCGACGGACTCATCGAATGGGCCTGACCACCACCAGCCAGCGATCGCAAGGGGGTTCAGTTGACCGGCCTGAAGGGTGACGCAGCTATCGTCGGCCTCGTCGAGTTGGCACCGGTGAGGCGCCCTTCCGCGCCCTCGCCCATGACATTGGAGCAGATCGCGTTGCTCGCATCAAGAGTCATCGAGGATGCCGGAATCGAGCCCACCGCCGTCGATGGAATCATCACCACGCGCATCGCAGAGAGCACCAAGTTCGTGCCCTCAACAATCGTGGAGTACCTCGGCCTGCCTGTGAACTACGCAGAATTCGTAGACCTCGGCGGAGCGAACGCCACCGCAGGAGTCTGGCGGGCCGCAGCAGCCATCGAGCTGGGCCTCTGCTCGGCGGTGCTGGTCGTGATCCCGGGCGCGGCAGAGAGCCTCCCAACCCCGACCCGACGGCCTGCTGCGCCCACGTCGTACTTCGGCGCCTCCAGCGCCGAATTCGGCTCTCCCCAGGCAGAGTTCGAGATCCCATACGGGCTAATTGGCCAGAATGTCCCATACGCGCAGATTGCTCGCCGGTACGGCGACGCCTATGGATACGACAGCTACGCACTCGCAAAGATCGCCGCCGACCAGCGAACCAATGCTTGTGCGACGCCTGACGCCGTATTCTTCGGCAAGAAGATCACTGTGGAGGACGTTCTCGCAAGTCCGATCATCGCCGACCCCATCCACATGCTGGAGGTCGTAATGCCCTGCCAAGGCGGCGCAGGGGTACTGGTGGTGAACCGCGAACTGGCAGCACAGTCGAAGCATCGGCCTGCTTGGGTGACGGGCTTCGGCGAACGAGTCACCAACAAGAGTCTCGCCTACGCCAAGGACCTTCTCGTGACGCCAATGGAGGCGGCCGCACAGCGTGCCTTCGCGATGGCCAACATCGGTCCCGGCGAAGTGGACCTCGTGTCACTGTACGACTGCTACACGATCACCGTGCTGATGACCCTCGAAGACGCCGGCTTCTGCCCTCGTGGCGAAGGCGCACGGTTCGTCCGCGATCATGACCTCACATTCCGCGGCGATTTTCCACTCAACACGGCTGGAGGCCAGCTGTCCTTCGGCCAGGCCGGAGCGGCCGGAGGGATGCACCATGTCTGCGATGCCGTACGCCAAATCATGGGAAGAGCCGGCGACGCCCAACTCAAGCAATGCGCGACCGCATTCGTCAGCGGTAACGGAGGAATCATGAGCGAGCAGATCGCCCTCATTCTCCAGGGAGAACGATGAACACCCCACTGCCAGACCCGACCCCTCTCACCATGCCCTTCTGGGAGGGATTACGCGGCCACCGGATTCGGATTCAGTACTCGCCGTCGGCCGATCGATACGTGTTCTATCCTCGTGCCGTCACCCCGGGCACTTTGGCCAACGACCTTGAGTGGCGAGAGATCTCGGGTGCAGCGACACTCATCACCTATGCCATCGCTCAGCGACCCACGGCGCCACCATGGCAAGACTCGACACCACAGATACTGGCGGTCTTGGAGTGGACAGAAGGACCCCGGTTCACGTCATCCATCGTTGATGCCGACCCCCCGGCGCTGTCCGTCGGTATGCAGATGGAGCCGGTCTTTATGGATGACGCGGATACGGACCTCACCCTCCTGTACTACCGACCCGCCAAGGTGCAGGGAGTCCGCCCTCGGTTCGGTTGATTCGTCGACCTGCCGACACTGCGGTCGTGCGTTGCGTATGACGTTTCGGGTGGAAACAGTGCCGGTTTCGGAGAGCGGTTCGTGCACGACGGGCCGCGGTGTCGAGGTCGGAGCGCCCCAAACCTGAGTCGGTGGATTCGCCGCGGGATTGACGAACAGCGAAAGCGCCTCCCATAGTGGGACAATCAAGATTCTCGCGTCACGATTGTTCCCTTACGGAAAGGCACTTCCAGTGCAATCATCGCACACGTTCACGGCTGGGTCCGCGGTGTTCGACGAACGCAATCTCGTTTCGGCGGCCGGGCTGGATCCGGTGCTGGCACTCGCCGAACAGGCCGGCCTGTCGGACCTGATCGACACCCATGTCGACCTCGCCTCCACGCGTATGCCCTCGGGTGCGGCCAACCCGGCAGGGAAGCTCACCTCGATCATCGGCGGGATGCTCACCGGAGCCGACAGCATCGACGACGTCGACACGATCCGCGCCGGCGGCACCCCGATCCTCTTCGACCAGGCGGACGCCCCTCGACTTTAGGGATCTTCCTGCGCGAGTCCACCTACGGGCACAGCCTGCAGCATGGGCCGGTGCTGCGCCAGCACCTGATCGGCCTGTCCGCCCGCACCCCCTGCTGCCGGGCATCGAGGACCGGGCCTTCCTCGACGTCGACTCGCTGCTGTGCCCGGTCTACGGGCACCAGAAACAGAGAGCGTCCTATGGGCAGGCGAAGATCGCCGGCCGCGCCCTGCTCCGCAAGGAACTGTCCACGCTGGTCTGGGAAAGGAGCCAAGACTCACCCGGGCACGCGGGGATCGACGCAGGTGGAGTTGTCAGCTGATCGGAAGTCTCAGCTCCCCACATAGTTGCCGACCCGGGGGTATGCGCAGACAAGTCGGGACATCGTGCGTTCACCCGTGGCGAGATCGTACCTCTCGGTCCTGATCGAATCTGGTGCCATTCCTTTTTCCACCCAGTTCATGAGGGCGATCATGCCGTTGGACAGGGTAAGGCCCGGGCCGGCAGCGGTTACGTGCGAATGCCCTTCCCCGGGCGACATGAAGAGACGAGCGAAAGGTGATGTGGATTCAATTCCCCCCATTCTCTCGAGAACGCGGAGGTAGTAGTGAAGCGTTCCCGCTGCGGCAATCACTTCATCGTCCAGGGCGTGGGTAAGGAGCAGCTTTCCTCCGCTATCGCGCAGCCCCGTAAGGTCGGGATCCGACGTGTCGATTTCGGCGAACTCCCTCACACTTGTTTCCATGAACTCGTGGAAGTTCTCCATCGTCAAGGTTGTCCAGTCCCAGTCCGGGTCCCTTGCGATCCAGCAGGCGTAGGATCGACCGATCTCGAACGGTACGGGAGCCAAGGCTCCATCCACCTCCGCCGTGAGGGCGAGCCCAGCACCGTAGATGTTGTCGCCCCAGCTCTCCGAGCCAGGGCGGATGCCGTACCACAGGAACTCTCCGTCAGCAGTCCGGGGGCCTTCCCAGATTTTCTGCATCACCACCGCATCGGTGGCCGTAATCGGGCCCGTCTCCGTGGAGGTTCCGACTAGTTCCTCGGCATCCCAATAGGGCACTTCTAGATCAGATATGAAACCGTCGCGCTGGGAATCGGTGCTGCACCGTTCCACAACGGCCTCTCGGAATGCTCGGAGCTTTGCCGGAGGCAACGGGTTGCCGTAGTCCTTCATCACTACGGCTGGCCACATCGTCCCGGGTATCACCCTGGTCCAGTTGATACCGCCGTCCGACACCCATACTCCGTCGTAATCCTGTGGATAGCGCTGCACTTCCATCATCCCCTGACGGCCACCCCCCGATGTTCCCTGGAAATAGGAATAGATCGGAGACTTACCGTGGAGGGCGGTCGTCACGGCCTTGCCGATAAGAGTCATGTCGTGAGTGCTGCGGTGGGCCCAGTTGCGGATGAGTTCCCAGTCGAGCTCGTGAGTCTCGACGTCCAATCCCCAGTCAGCAAACCGCGGATCCCGGTTTCCCGCGTCGGTTTCGGCGCCTGCGAATCCGTTACGGAGAACACGGGGTAGAGACGCGATCCGGACGACGTCGGGATAGATCCAGGGGGCCGAGGCCCGGTTACCCTGACCGCCAAGTCCGAAGAAGCGGCCGTTCCACGCGAGCGGAACCCAGACTGTCGTTTTCACAACATGTCCACCCACCGACTGCTCTAAACGTAATACCGTTCAGTTAGTGAACAAGGATGGTGCATTGCGGTGGCTGGGTGGGTTGTGGATGGTGTTGGTGGTGTGCGCGTTTGGCGGGCCATTTGAGGACTTTGCGTTTGACGACGCGCGGGTTTGATCGGGGTCGGCGTG
>DATFBM010000039.1:0-40054 GCA_035253825.1 Acidimicrobiia bacterium
CAGATCATCGATCAAAAGGGATGCTCGCCGACCTTCGAGGAGGCGCCGAGTGGCTTCGAACAGCTGCACCGGTGCTACCCGGGTTTCGGAGTCGTCGTCGAGTATGCGGGTCAATAGGCTTTCGTCCCCAGCCCGCGCCGCGAGATGATTGAGCATGCTCATCGAAGCGGCGAGGTCGACGTTCCGCAGCGCCTCCAATCCGCCCATCTTCAGGACCAGGCCGGCTGGGTTCATGCGAAACGCCGCCTCGAGAAGGGCACTCTTTCCGCTGCCGGGGTCGCCACGGAGGAGCACGAGTCGATGCTCCAGCGGGTTGTCCGCGAAGAATGCCTCGAGCGACGCTGTCTCCAGCTCACGGCCGAAGAGCTTCATGACGGCAGGCTATCGGCGGGGAACTTGTCCTTGAATGCGAAGCTTCTGTTTCTCGTAAGGCGCGGGGCGGCGAACTCTTAGGCTGCAGCCTCGATGGCTCGGCTAATCAATCGGGGAGGGCTCGATCCCCGCAGTCTCTCTTTTCTCGATGCTGAGCTCGAGCGCGCCTACCAGCGGGAGGAAGGAAACGCCGGCCTCGCCGGCTATCGGATCATTACGGGCGCCACTCTCGTCCTATGGGCGGTCGCGGCTGTGCTCTTGCCCCTGGGCACTGACATACGCCCTTCTCTGAGTTACACGGTCGGCGGCCTGATGGCACTGCTGGGTGGCGTCTGTCTCGCCGCCTCCCGATGGGCTACGACCATGAATCGCCAGCATCTCCTGGCCTCGCTTTTGACGACGGCCAACGGCTTGGTGATCCTCCTTCTCTCCGAGGCCGGAAACGTCCTCGAAGGCTATGCGGTGGGAGCGATCATGCTCCTTTTCCTCTTCGGCTTCGTCTCTCGCACGAGGTTCATCTACGCCGCGATCCGCACCTTTGTTATCGCCATCGGCCTTGCCGTCGCCGTCGTCCTCTACGACGGCTCCGGCAGCCTCCTGATCGATGCATTCATTTTCCTGGCCGCAGCTGCCGGCAGCCTTCTCGGCCTCCGGGTTCTGGAACGCAACCGTCGCCAGGTCTGGCTTCAGCATCTCGTCATCGCCGAGCAGATGGTGGCCTTGGGGTCGGAGCAAGCACAATCGGAGCGACTCCTACTCAATGTCTTGCCGGCCTCGGTTTCGGCCCGGCTCAGGCACGGCGAGAATCCAATCGCCGACACCTTTCCCTCGGTCACCGTTCTCTTCGCAGACCTGGTGGGGTTTACTCCCATGGCCTCGGCCATGGAGGCCACCGAGGTGATCTCCATGCTGAGCGCGGTATTCACGCATTTCGACGACCTGGTCAGCGAGCGTCAGCTGGAGAAGATCAAAACAATCGGCGACGCCTACATGGCGGTGGGCGGTCTCCCCGAACCGCTGGCCCAACACGCCGAGCGGATGATCGACTTGGGCTTTGCAATGCTTGATTGCACCAAGCCAGGTGGTCCGTTCTCCCACCTGCAGTTGCGGATTGGAATTCATTCTGGCCCGGTGGCTGGGGGAGTCATCGGTACCCGCAGGTTCGCATACGACGTCTGGGGCGACACCGTCAACCTGGCCTCTCGCCTGCAGGAGACCGGGGTAACGGGGCGCATCCACGTCAGCGGCGAAACGATGTCCCTGGCGGGTGACGGCTATAGATTCGAGCCCCGGGGATTTATCGAGCTGCGAGGCCATGGGACGATGGAGACCTATCTCGTGATCGAATCGGTCCCCGACGCCTCACAGGCGCCGCCGGTAGCCTCAAGCGCATGGACCTCTCCCAGCTAGCCCCCACCGGTGTGCTCTCGGAGGTTCCCGACGACGATCGGGGTGCTCTCGCCGCCATCATGCGAGTTGAGGAACGACCTCAAGGACACGTTCTGGTCGCGGAAGGGGACATTCCCGATAAGTTTTTCGTTTTGGTCGACGGACATGCCACCGTCCATCGCTCAGGCCGCCACGTAGCCGACCTCGGCCCAGGGGATGTCTTCGGTGAACGTGGGGTCCTCGCTCTCAAGCCTCGCAATGCTTCGGTCATCGCCACCACTCCGGTGCGGGTGGCAGTCGCCATGGGCTGGGATGTGCGTGACATGCTGGGCGACCGACCCCGACTGCGGGCAGCCCTCGAGGCCGAAGCCGGCAAACACGAAGCCCTCGATTGACGCGGCTCGGCCGCTCAGCCAACGGGGTTAGTCGTTAAGTACTCGGTAACCCTCGTTGTAGAACGTGAGGGCGGCAACGTGCTGATCCTCTGCGTCGAGCAGAGTCTGGTATGGCAGTGAAGCCCCGTTGAAAGCGCGGTCGTTCCAGAAAGGGTTGGAACGATCGATCGAATTCTCCGTCGACACATACAAGTACGGCTCGGGATGGTGGTCATCACCGGGCGATGCTCCATAGGAGGCTCTTGTCTCCGCCGGTCCGATCTCGATGGCGAGGTCGAAGTGTTCCGGCCAAAGCTGCACCCGGCTCACATCGACCCCTCCGGGAATCCGTCGCAATTGCTCGAGGACCGAGGTCCCGAAGCCAAACCACTCCCCGATGGCCACAGACGATGCTTCGTCGAGCTCGAGACGCTCGTTGACTTCGACTGGATCCGGTGGGTCATCGATTTCGTCGAGCCACACCCGGCGATAGGGGATGTTGAGCACCTCGACCGCATTCGCCAGGGTGGTGATCGGGTAGCTCTCGACAAACTCACTCTGGCGGACGAGGTTGCCATTCTCGAATCGGACCTGTTCATTGGCTCCGAAGAAAGGGCTGCCAAACCCGCCATGCGTATAGCGCAGGCCGATCTTGCCGGTTACGGCATGACGGGCAGGAGCGAGAGCGAAGAACGCCAGTTGGTGGAGCGATCGTCGGGTGATTGGCAGCGCGGGAGGGACCGGCTCCAAACGCCTGTAGAGGCCGAGCCAATGCAAAGACACGTAGCCCGCTAGCCCCGGATAAGTGGTCGCCATCTCCTCCCAGGTGGTGCCCTCTCCGGCAATGGGAGTGACCAGCGAGTCGGAGGTGACGCCCGGAGCAGTTGGGTCGTCGGCGAACCATTCAGGATCGTTGTTGGCTGGCGGGGATGGCTCCAATACTCTGGCTTCGTAGCCGGGAGGCAGGAGTGCCGTGGCCTCGGCCCGGGCGTTGCGAGGACGAGTCGTCATCGCAATCGGCGTGTCCCACCTGAGTCGAGTCCGCGAAGAAGCGCGAAGACTTCTCGAGGATCGGCCACTGAGAAGGCAGCTCCGGTATTAGCCGGACACCCCACGACCACTCCCACTCCCCAGCGATGGGCCACCACTCCGAAGGCATCTTCGTCGGTGCGGTCGTCGCCGATATAGAGCGGGATCGGCTTTGGAGCCAGTGAATCGAGTACGTATTCGACCGCTCGCCCTTTGTCCCACAGCACCGTTGGTCGCAATTCTGCGATCTCTTTTCCACTGGTCAATCGGAGACCATCGAGCGCCCCAGCCTTCGCCGCCTCGGCGACGGCGGCTTCCCGCACCGCGTCCGAGCACGCGCTGCGAGTGTGCACCGCAATCGAGAAGCGCTTGCGTTCGAGAAAGACGCCCGGGAAATCGGGCATCGCGCGTTCGAGTGCGGCAAACGCTTGCTCGAGCGAACGCTGCGTCCTTTCGTCGAGGCGCTGTCGAAACCGCTTGATCCCGGGACCTTCGATTTCCCAGCCATGGTTTCCCGAGTAGATGAGCCCCTCCACCGAAACCAGCCGCGCAAGCTCGCCGAGGTCGCGACCGCTGACGATCGCCACTGGCATCTTCCGCGACAGCGATCTCAATACCGACCTTTCCTCGGATCCGATTCGGGCCGCCTTCGGATCGGGAACGAGAGGGGTAAGGGTTCCGTCGTAATCGAGGAATATCGCCGGCGCCTGGCCAAGTCTGGCGGCGATCTCGTGGATCTCGGCCAGGGCCGACGGCAATCTCTCGGGAGGCACTCCTCAAACGGCGACGGGGGAAAGGCTCGGGTCGAGGGTGAGACGGGTCCAGGCCTCGAGGTCGTTTTCGCCCACGACATGTCGCATCTCGTGCATGCGTCGCCTCCTCTCCTCTCGATCCATGTCGATCGCGCGTCTCATGGCCTGAGCGACTCCGTCGATGTCGTAGGGGTTAACAAGGACCGCCGACGAGAGTTCGTGTGCTGCCCCGGCGAACTCGCTCAAGAGCAGGACCCCATCGGCATCGATTCGCGAGGCGACGTACTCCTTTGCCACCAGGTTCATTCCGTCGACCAGAGGGGTGACAACCATCACGTCTGCCGCCCGGTAATAGGCGACGAGTTCTTCTCGGTCCAAGGACTCGTACGTGTAATGCACAGGCATCCGGTGGCGCTCACCGTGAACACTGTTGATTCGACCTGCCAGTCGCTCGATCTCCTCCCGCATGTCTGAGTAATCGCCAATGCTTTGTCGGGAGGGGACGACGATCTGCACCAGCTTGATGCGGTTGGCGTGGTCGGGGTGCTGGCGCAGCAATGTTTCGAAGGCCCGGAGCCTGACGTCGATCCCCTTCGTGTAGTCGAGGCGATCCGCTCCGAGCAAGATGTGCTCGGGGTTGCCGAGCTCGCGTTTGATCCTCGCAACTCTCTTGTCGGTATCGGCCGAGTGAGCGATTTCGTCGTAGGCACCAAAGTCGACCGAGATCGGAGCGGTCTGGGTCCTGATCCGTCGCCCACCATCGACCAACGAGTGATCGGCGGCCTCGGCCCCAGCAAATGTGGTCGCCGCTTCCCGGAAATTGGCGGTGCTACGTTCGGTCTGAAATCCAACGACGTCCGCGGCGAGGATTCCGTCTAGCAACTGCCGCCGCCAGGGCAGGCGGGCGTAGAGCTCCACCGGCGGAAATGGAATGTGGAGGAAAAAGCGGATCTCCCTCTCCGGCGATAGGTCCCGCAGCATCTGTGGCAGGAGGAGAAGGTGATAGTCGTGGACCCAGATGAGGTCGCCCGAGCGCGAATGCTCGAGGACGGCCTCGGCGTATCGCTGGTTGACCCGCCGATAGGCGTTCCACCATCGGCGGTGATATTCCGGTGTGCGAATCGCGTCGTGGAAGAGTGGCCAGAGAGTGCCGTTGCAAAATCCTAAGTAGTAATCGTCGATCTCGGCGTCACTCACGGAGACCGCGACATGATCGATGTCGTTGAATCGAAAGCTCTTGGGGGGTCCGCTGCCTACGCCCGCCCAGCCGATCCAGGTACCACCCTGCTGGAGGATCGGGGTCAGCGCGGTGACCAGGCCGCCGGGGCTGGGGGCCCAGGTGCTGTCTTCGATGCGGCGAATAGGCAAACGGTTGGCGACGACGATGACGCGCTGGTTCATGGGCATGGGGCTTGGTTTTCTACCCGGATCCGAGCAGGTGAAAACCACGGTGCCAAACTGGTCGTGGTTCACGCAATTTTAGGATAAGGAGGGACGTGTCAGACGCCCCCGTGGCACCGGCTCCGATCGATCGTGCGGCCCTGGCCGACGTTCTGGCGCCCTTTGGGAAAAGCCGAACGCTTCCCGGTCTGGCCTATCACTCCACCGAGCTTTTCGGGTGGGAGCAGGCAGAACTTTTCAATCGCCACTGGGTTTGCTTGGGCCGTACCGAGGACCTGGTCCAGGCGGGACAACTCCGGGCACTCGATCATGGCGAGGAATCCGTGCTCATCGCCCGTGATCGCGATGGCATTGTTCGCGGATTCTCCAACGTGTGCCGGCACCGAGGCCACCCCCTGTTGGAGGTGGGCGAAGCGGTCGCTGCTCGCCAGATTCGCTGCCCATATCACTCATGGTCATATCGCTTCGACGGAGGACTGCGGGCGGCGCCGACACTTACTCGATCCCCGGACTTCGACGCCACCGTTTGGCCCCTTCACTCGCTTCGGGTCGAGGAATGGCTCGGGTGGTTGTTCCTCGACATGTCAGGGCAAGCCGCACCTCTGACCGAGGTCTTTGGCAACCTCGAGCACTACCTGGCCGCCTATGAACCCGAGCGGTTGGTCAGGGCGGAAAGGCATTCGTATGAAATCGCCGCCAACTGGAAGCTGGTGGTCGAGAACTACCACGAGTGCTATCACTGCACCTCGATCCATCCGGAGCTATGTCAAGTGACGCCTCCCGATTCGGGAGAGGACATCGCTCCCACGGGCCTCTGGTGTGGCGGGACCATGATCCTGAAAGATCACGCCGTCACCATGTCGCTAACCGGTGCCTCGGAAGGGGTCAACTTCCGTCGGCTCCAGGCCGGCCAGGAACGACAGGTCCTTTATATCGGACTCTTCCCCAACCTGCTGATCAGTCCTCACCCCGACTATGTGCTGACTCACCGCATGATCCCGCTCGCACCGGGACGCACCCTCATCGAGTGTGATTGGCTGTTCCCCCCAGAGGCACTTGAGCGACCCGATTTCAGCCCCGCCTATGCGGTCGACTTTTGGGACATCACCAATCGCGAGGACTGGACGGCCTGTGAGAACGTGCAACGCGGGACTCGCAATCGAGGGCACCGTCCGGGGCCCCTCAGCCCCTGGGAGAGCACGATCTACCAGTTCCTCCACATGCTCGCCCAGGCCTACCTGGGAGAGCGAGTTTCCCCGCCGCCGATGCCGGCCTCTTCCCGCCTCCCTTAAGGCGACCCTGATAGGGTCGCTGGACGGCCCTGGCAGCCCCCAGAAGGTCGACCTGTTGTTGCGCGCCTGTCCAACACGGGATAGCCTGCGATCGAATGTATCTCACCACTCCCTTCCATCCCCGAGTGGAAGCGCGCAACGAGACCGGGCTCTGGAGCCATTGGTCGGGTTACCTGGTGGCCGAGAAGTACCAGCTCTCGGAGAAATTCGAGTACTTCGCCATCCGCAACGCCGTCGGCATCTTCGACACGAGCCCCCTCTACAAGTACCAAATCACCGGCACCGAGGCGGAGAAGTTTCTCTCCGGGGTGCTGGCTCGCGACATTCGCAAATGCCGCCTCGGGCAAGCCCACTACACGTTCTGGTGTGACGATCGCGGCTTCGTCATCGAAGACGGTGTCGTTCTGCGCCAGGCGACTGATCGTTTCCTCCTCACCACGGCACGGCCCAACCTGGCCTACTTCTCCAGCCTGATCGGCCATGACCGAGCAGAGATCGAGGACGTGACAGAACAACTGGCGGCGCTAGCGGTTCAGGGTCCGCGGTCGCGCCAGGTGCTGGCCGCCTTGGCTCCCGAGGTCAGGAGCCTTGACTACTTTCACCTCACCGACACCAAGCTCGCCAGCTCTGAGGTGACCGTTTCCCGAACCGGCTATACCGGCGACCTCGGCTACGAAGTCTGGGTCTCGGCAGACGATGCGATCGCCGTCTGGGACGCCGTAGTCGAAGAGGGAGCTGGTCACGGACTTCTTCCCTTCGGGCAGGTCGCTCTTCTCATGGCCCGCATCGAGGCTGGCCTGCTTCTCATCGACAAGGACTTCGAATCGAGTCGTTACGCCTGGAACGACGAGCACCGCTCCACGCCCTTAGAGCTGGGGTTCGGCTGGATGTTGCGAGATCTGGATCGTGATCGCGCATTTATCGGACAACGTGCCATCGAAAGAGCGATCGACGAGAAATCCGCCCGCTGGAAAATGGTCGGCCTCGTGGTCGATTGGAAGGCCTACGACGAGATGTACCAGCAGGCGGGTCTCATCCCTCCCAAGGACCACCTCCCCATAACTGAGGACTTCATGCTCTACGACACCGAGTATCAGCGGGTCGGATACGCGACCAGCTTCATGTACTCGCCAATGCTGCAGAGACACATTGCCCTCGCCCGGGTCCGACCCGACCTCGTCAGGGTCGGACAGACCGTCGAGCTGGAAGTGACGGTCAATCATCGCTACCAACGAGTGCCGGCGCACGTCGCCCGGCTGCCGCTGTTCAACCCACCGAGAAAAACAGCATGAGGAGAGACACCTGATGGCCCATCCCCAAGAGCGGCATTACGACGCCATCGTGATCGGCGGCGGTCACAACGGCCTGGTCAACGGCGCCTACCTGGCCAGGGCCGGGCTAAAGACGCTGATCATCGAGCGTCGCCACCTGGTGGGCGGAGCGGCGATTACGGAGGAGCTCCTGCCTGGGTTCTGGTTCACCACTTTTTCATATGCCTTGAGCCTGCTTCGGCCCGACATCATTCATGAACTCGAGCTGACCAAACACGGTTTCCTGCCGCTTCTGATGTCGTCGACCTTCGCCCCGGGGAGGGATGGCGATTACCTGCTCTTTGGTCAAGACCACGACCGGAACCTTAAGGAGGTGAGCCGTCACTCACCGAAGGATGCCGATGCCTATGACCAGTACCAACACGACATCAGTCGCGTGTGTCAGGCACTGAAGCCTCTGCTCGACAACGTCCCCCCCAACCTCTTTTCCAAGGATCCCGAAGAACTAGTCGCCATGGCCGCCCTCGCTCAACATCTGCGCGATCTCGAGCCCCGGGTTTTGCACAACGCAGTCCGCCTCCTCACCGGCAGTGCCGCTGATTTCCTCGACGACTATTTCGAATCAGATCTGTTGAAGGGTTATCTCGCGTCCTCGTCGATCATTGGGACCAAGGTCGGTCCCCGTTCGCAGGGATCAGGCTTGGTGTTGCTCTATCACAACATCGGCGAACACGATGGAGTGTTCGGCTCCTGGGCCTTCCACAAGGGGGGCAACGGCGGGTTCACTCAGGTTCTCGCTCGCGCCGCCCAGGCCTTTGGCGCCGAGATCCTGCTCGAAGCTCCGGTCTCGACAGTAATGACATCCAACGGTCGGGCGACGGGGGTAGTGCTCGACGATGGGACAGAGATCGGAGGCGACGTGGTGGTGAGCGCCCTCGACCCCCGTCGTACCTTTCTGGAGCTGGTTAACCCTCGCGAGCTGCCTGCCGACTTGGTGGAAAACATCGAGCGCTTCCGCTTTCAAGGAACATCCGCCAAGGTCAACTTCGCCTTGAACGGCTTGCCCACCTTTCCCGGTTTGGGTGACCGACCCGACCTCTATCGGGGCTTCACCAACATCGGACCCTCGATGGACTATCTGGAAAAGGCCTACGACGAGGCCAAATACGGGTGGTATTCGAGTGAGCCATACGTAGACGGGGCGATCCAATCGACCATTGACCCCGACATGGCACCACCCGGAAAGCACGTAATGAGCTGTTTTATCCAATACGCCCCTTATCACCTGAAGGGCTCGGATTGGGACCGGGAGCGGGACAACCTGGGCGACACCGTGCAGCGCACCCTTGAATCATTCTGCCCTGGCTTCTCGAGCTTGATTCTCCACCGGGAAGTGGTGACCCCTCTTGACATCGAGCGGGTCGTTGGCCTCACCGAAGGCAACATTTTTGCCGGCGAGTTCCTCGCTCCTCAGATGTTCTTCTTCCGCCCTGCCCCCGGATGGAATCAGTACCGCACACCGATCGAGGGCTACTACCAGTGCGGCTCGGGCACCCACCCCGGCGGCTGTGTGATGGGGGCGCCGGGCAAGCTCGCCAGCCAGCAGATCCTCAAGGACCGCCAACAAGCTCGATGACCGTGAGAATGGCTCCGGAGGAGCGGCGTGAGGCGATCGTCGCCGCCAGCTTGGCGGTCGCTCGCCGCAAGGGGCTAGGAGCTACGACTGTCCGCGACGTTGCCGCGGAGATGGGATCCTCGTCGGGACTGATTCATCACTACTTCGACTCGATGGACGAAGTTTTGGCCGCCGCCTTTGACCAGGCCGCGAGCCACGACCTCGCTCAGGTCGAGAACGCCATGGACTCAGAAAGCAGCGCGGTGGGAAAGTTGCGAGCCTTCTTTGCCAACTACTCGATCTCCGACAACGAATGGGCCTTTCAGCTGTGGCTAGACGCCTGGGCGGAGGCGAGCCGCCGGCCCGCCCTTCGGGCAACCTCCGAGCGACTCAACGTCGCCTGGCAACAGCTGCTGGCAATCACCATCAAAGAGGGGGGATTCGACTGCGAGGACCCCGATGCCACCTCTTGGCGAATCATTTCTCTCCTCGACGGCCTCTCGTTGCAGGTCGTTGCCCACCAAACGACCCTCGCCCGCGAGACCGTCTCCTCATGGATCAGGAGTTACGCCGAGAGCGAGATCGGCCTCGCTCCCGGCTCACTCATTCCTGCGTAGTTTGGGCTGTGTTTTGGGGCCATTTCTACGCAAGAATGGATGAATGCGGATCTCGGCCACCGTGCTCAATTCCCCCGACCCCCATGCGCTCGCCACCTTCTACGAAAAGCTCTTGGGTTGGACCCGAGTGGCGGATGAACCCGACTGGGTGAAGATCGAACCGCCCGGAGGGGGCACCGGCTTATCGTTCCAGCCCGAGTCGATCTACCTCCGCCCCACCTGGCCGGCGGCCCCGGGCGAACAGCAGATGATGATGCATCTCGACATCGCCAGCTCAGACCTCGACGGGGATGTGGCTCGCGCCGAAGAGCTCGGGGCAGTGCTGGCCGATCATCAGCCCGAACCCGAGAACCGGGTCATGCTCGATCCCGACGGCCACCCGTTCTGCCTCTTTCCTGGCTAGACATCGCTCAGGCGAAAAGCGCCCCAAGGTGATCGTTTAGGAAGGTTCCCGCCGGATCGAGTCGGCGCCGGACCGAGACGAAGTCATTGAAGCGGGGGAAAAGGGAGGCCACTCGCTCCCTGGTCATGAAGTGAAGTTTGCCCCAGTGGGGACGGCCTCCGAACTCGGCGAAGAGGTCGTCGCAGGCGCTTAGGTAGGGCCAGTAGTCCTTTCCGGGTTCTCCCGAGATGGAGACGACCAGATTGTCGCGCTGATAGTTGGGACTCATCCAGGCTTGCTCGCTTCCCACCACCCTGATTTCAAGCGGATAGAGACTGAGCGGCAACCACCTCAACATCAGTTGGCGCATCGATCGGAGGATTTCCTCCGCGTCTTCGATCGGAAGGAAGTATTCGACCTCGTGGAAGTTGGGGTCATAGACCATGGGATAGATCTGGTAGGAGCGCCCCACTCTCTCGTGCGGTCCCAAACCTTCCCGCGATGTCCCCACCGGAACCTCGTGATAACGCTTGACAACACAGTCGTCGGCTCCCGCCCCTTCCAAGTTGTACAGCCGCGCGGAGTCCTCGGTCGGCATCCAGAAGAACCCGTAGTGTCGGAACTCGGACACATCCGAGGAGAAGCTCTCGATCATCTCGTCGAAAGGCATGACGTCGGTCCGGGCATGAAGCTCATATGCGGGAACGACCGAGATCGTCAGTTCGGTCATGATGCCCAGTAGACCGACCGATGTCTGGAGTGCGGGCAGCAAGTCCGAATGGGAAGTTGCCGAGATATCGATCACGTTCGCTTGGCCATCAACGAGCCTCGCCCCCGTCAGAACCGATGAGAAGCTGCCCAACCGGCGACCGGATCCGTGAGTAGCGGTGGCGACGACGCCGGCGATGGCTTGGGTGTCGATGTCACCTTGGTTGGCGAGAGCCAGACCGTGCTCCCAGAGCGGTTCCCCGAAGTCACGAATCGTGGTCTTGGGCCCGGCCGAAACCTGTTGGCAATCAACGTCGATGTGGGTTATCCCCCGCATGGACGATGCATCGAGCAGGACGTCGGTTTCGACGATCGGTGTAAAGGAATGACCCGTGCCGAAGGTGCGGACCCGGAAGCCAGCTCCCACCGCTTTGGCAACCTGGGCTTGCACCTGCGCCTCATCTGCGACCGGAACTACCGCCTGGGGCGTAAAGCTCTGATTGCCGACCCAGTTGGACCAGGCGCTCACTCCTTGGCGTCAGCTATATCGTTCGATGAACGCCAGTACTCTTCTCCAGGCGTCGGCCGATTCCTCGGCATACTGCTCCTGGGCCCGGTCGAAGAAGGAGTGCGGGGCGTTCGGATAGACATGGATCTCGTGCTCGACCCCGGCCTTGGTCAGGGCCTGGTCGAACTCCTCCACCATCTCCGGCGGAATCGAAGCGTCGTCGCCCCCGATAAGGGCAAGTATCGGACATTCCATCTGACTAGCCAGGGCGATCGAGGACGGGGCGCCTAGGGGTCGATTCTCGCGACCAGGGACTCCATAAAACCCGATGGCGCCGGCCAGCCCGTGACCGTTGGCCGCCTGCTGCCATGAGCTGGAGCCACCAAAACAAAAGCCCAGAGTGAATACTTTGCGATCGGGTCGATCCTCGTGCAGGAGCTCGACGGCAGCAGCAACATCGAGACGGACTCCTTCGAAGGTCGCCTGGTCGACGTGCTCCCGAAAGGAAAAATTTTCGGAGCGGGCGTGACGGCCGGCGGTCCGACCGAAGTAGTCGATAGTCACTGCATCGTGGCCGGATTCGGCGAGCCGAACCGCTAACTCCTTGTAGAAGGGATAGATACCGCGGACGTCGGGGAGGACGACAACACCGGTGTTTCCGCCTCTCTCGGCATAAGCCTCGTAAGCCAAGAACATGTTGCCGTCATCGGCAGTGAGAACCAGGTCGCGGTGATCGACGGCGGCGCCGACCACAGGTCGGATGGGCGGGTGAGCGTCGTATTCGTGGCACATCGGACTGAGGACGGTAGCCACCGCCCATCCGCCACGGAAAGACAAGCGCACGTGCAGTTAGAACGATTTCCCGGCCTGGCACCTCGGACACCAATAGGTGATCCGGTCCGAGCCATAGCTCTCCTGGTCGGCGGCGCGAATGATGGCGCCACATCGGCGACAGGGGAGACCCGCCCGCCCGGCTACCCATCTCGACCGACCTGGTCGGCGGTCGCCTGTAGTCACCTGTTGGCCGGTCGCCCGGTTGGACTCCATGAGGCTCTTCAGTAGGTCGACCAGTCCTTCGAGTCCCTCGACCTCACCGACCGCAGTGAAGGGATCCACTCCATGGAGGAAGCAGACCTCCGACTTGTAGATGTTTCCCGGCCCGGCCACGATCCGTTGATCGATCAGGGCAGTGCCAATCTGACGCTCGGGTTGGGCGCGGAGCCGGCGTACGACCTCGGCGGGGTCCCAATCCGGACCGAGGACGTCGGGACCGAGATATCCCAGTAGCACCTCTTCTTTGGATGCCTTGATCACATCGAGCTTCCCCAGCCGAAAACCCACTGCGACCCAGGGCCGCGTTTCCAACACCGCCCGTACCTGAAACCCCGGTCCCCGCCAACGTTCCCCCGGTCGGTAGAGGTGCCACGCCCCTTCCATCTTGAAGTGGCTGTGGACCGTGAGGCCGGCATCGGTTCGCAGCAGCAGGTGTTTTCCACGGGCGACAACGGAAGAGACAACCTGGCCTGCCAGGTCCACAGTGGCGAATCTGGGAACCCGGAACTCGGTTCGCGTCAGCCTTTCATCGGCCAGGGCTTCGTGGAGGCGGCGGGCGGCGACGAGGACGGTGTCGCCTTCCGGCATGCCTCGATCCTAAGTGCAGCCACCTATTTTGGAATCGTGACCCGCACCCCCTTCTCGGCAACTGTGGCTCGCCTGATTGGGGCCGATCACGATCTCTCCCGGCTGGTGAACGAGTTCGGGGTCCCGCCCTTTTGGCAACGCCCGCCGGGTTTTCCCAGCCTGGTCCTCTTCATTCTCGAACAGCAGGTCTCGCTCGCGTCGGCGGCGGCCGCCTATCGCCGGGTCAACGCCCGTGTCGGCTCCATGCTGCCTGAATCACTTCTGGCCACCACACCCGAGGAGTTGAGGGCCGACGGAGTGTCACGACAGAAAGACCGCTATATCCGAGAGCTCGCCAGGTCAGTGGCGAGCGGAGAACTCGATCTGCCGATGCTCGCCAGCTTGAGCGACGACGATGTGCGAGCTCACCTGACTCGTATCCGGGGCATCGGTCGTTGGACCGCCGACGTATACCTGTTGGCGTGTCTCGGCCGGCCCGACCTTTGGCCGGTGACCGATCGTGCCCTCCAGGTGGCAACCGCCGAGGCCCTGTCGCTTGCCGCGGTCCCCTCCCCGCAGGAGCTGGAGCTCATCGGCGAGCGTTGGCGGCCTCACCGCTCAACCGCGGCGCGTCTCCTGTGGCATGGATATCTCGGACGCCGCGGTCGGGCCGAAACCCCGAATGACCTCTTTGAAGGATCAGGCGAGTTCGACCCCTGAGAGGGTGATTGTGCGGTCGCCGAGCGGCGCCTGAAGCTGAGCCACGATGATCCGCTCCATGGCGATGGCCGGGCAGATTGCAGCTGGGTCGATGGCGCCGTGGAGCACCTCCAGGTCGACGGAGTCAGCGGTCTCGGTCACCTCGACGCTGTGCAGCGTGTCGCAGGGCTCGACCCCGGTCCAAACTCGCACCCGCACCTCGTTGCCTTCCGCTCCCAGGAACTCACCTTCGGTGATGGGGGTAGGGTCCTGGGCATTGCCGGTGGGCTCGGCCGCCTCGCCCGTTTCTCCGTCTTCGATCACGACATCGACGCAATCGGTAACTCCCGGAGCGCACATCCCCAGACCATCGTCCTCCTCGGGCGGTCCCGCCTGACCACAGGCGAGGGTGGAGATGATGAGGACGATCAGGAAAAACGTTCTGGATTTCATGCTGCTTCGACGGAGATTCTCACTCCCCGGTTCCATCACTCGCCATCTCGAAAGCAATTTGTCGGGCGGCGACATCGGCGAGGATCAACCGAGCCGATATCCGTGCTCCCAGAGGAAGGTTGGTCCCCCGGCAGCGGCCGGTGACAGGCGGTGCCGTGAGCTGGATGACACCGCCCTCCTTGTCGACCTCAACGACCACAGCCGGGAAGATATCGCCGATATTTTCTCGCAAGACCGCCGCCTCGAGCGTGGAAACGATTCCGGCCTCGTATTGCTGAGCCCGGCGGGTTGATCGTTCCATGATCGCCGGAAGCTCTGGGAGGCCCTCATGAACCCAGTCCGGGATCGCGTTCCCCGAGGAAACGGAGACACAGACTTCGCCCACGTAGCGGTCGACGAGCCGCCGGAGGGGAGCGGTGGTGTGGGCATACTCGGCCCCCACGCCCGCATGCCGGGCATTGGTCGGGACTTCGTCGTCGAAAGCCGCATAGCCCGAACCCCGCAGGAGGCTGGCCGCCTCGTTGAGCAGGGCGGCATGGCTGGGAAGGCTGGGATCGAGCTCGCGGATCATGGCCGCGAAGGGTTTCTCCTTCTCCCAGGTCACCCCTAGGGCGCGGGCGGTGTGACGGAGCCGATTGATCCTTACCGGACCGGCTCGGGGCAAGGTCCGCAACACGCCCACCTCGGCTTCGAGCATGACCGTGGCGGCGGCCTGGCCCGCCATCAGCGAGATTTGAGCGTTCCAACCCTCAACCGGCAACGGCGAGCGGAGTTCGAGGTCATAGCCATCCTCGTCGTGGCGGACGACCTGCTCGGGCAGCGGCAGGTTGATGCCTCCCAGGCGTGCCTCCCGCTCCTGGCGAAGGAGGCCGACCTCTTTCAATAGAGAGAGGGAGCCATCGGCCACCCCATGGTCGATTCGGTCTTGGACTTCCTGATAGGAGAGCTTGGCCCGGCTCCGAACCAATGCCCGGCGCACCTCCAGCCGGGTGCCCTCACTATCCGCTTCGAGATACATGTGCCACACCAGCGCCGGCCGTACCTGGTTGGGGAGCAGGCTGGCGGCCCCTTCGGAGATGGCTGGAGGATGCAACCGGGCGTTGCCATCGGGCGCATAAAAGGTTTGACCTCGCCTGTGAGCTTCGGCATCGACCTCGCCCCCGGGCTTGACAAAGGCCGCGACATCGGCGATGGCGTAATGAACCAGGTATCCCTCCGGGCGCCGCTCGATGAACAGCGCCTGGTCGAGGTCCATCGATAGTGGTGGATCGATGGTGACGAATGGAATTCCTGTCAGGTCGACGTCAGGGAGGCGGGGGTTGGCAGCCGCTTGGTCGGCCTCGGCGAGGACCTCCTCGGGGAATCCCAGCTCGACATCAAGGGCTCTTCGTAGGTCGGCCAACGAAGCGGCGATGGCTTGGTCATCGAGTTCGGTGAGGCGAAAGATGCGCGGGGACACCGAGCTGATGGTACGAAGCGACCAAAGATGAGCCGGAGGGCCTCCACAGTTAGCCTCGGTTGTGATGCCCGCCCGTCTGGTTGATCTCAGCCATGTTGTTGAGGACGGCATGGTCACCTATCAGGGACTGCCGTCGCCGGTGGTATCGGATTTTCTGACCCGCGAGGAGTCGCGCCAGCGCTATGCCCCGGGGACCGAGTTCCATATTGGACGCATCGACCTGGTCGCCAACACTGGAACCTATGTCGACAGCCCGTTCCATCGATATGCTCATGGCGTCGACCTGGCCGAGCTCCCCCTGGAGTCGCTAGCCGATCTCCCGACCGTCGTCGTCCGTGTGACCGGCGCCGTTGATCGCGCCATCGATGTCGATCCCTTCCTCACCCCTGACCTGAGGGGCAAGGCAGTTTTGATCCACACCGGTTGGGCTTCGTGGTGGCGAACCCCGCAGTACTTCAAGGATCATCCTCACATCACAGGGCCGTCGGCAGCTTTGCTGGTCGAGAAGGGAGCGGCGCTGGTTGGAATCGATTCCTACAACATCGACTCGACCGCCACCGGCGAGCGCCCGGCCCACACCGCCTTGCTCGCCGCTGGCATTCCGATCGTGGAGCACCTGCGCGGACTCGATCAGCTCCCGACAGAAGGTGCCCGCTTTACCGCCGTCCCGGTGAAAGTGAAACGGATGGGCACATTCCCGGTGCGGGCCTACGCGGCTCTTCCGGTCGAAGACTCCGACGTACGATTGGCTCGATGACCGCCGCCGCCCCCGTGACATCCGATTTAGTGGCGCCTTTGGACGACCTGGATCGGTCACAAGGAACCTGGATCAAGACCTCGATTGCTGATCGGGTCGCGCTCCTGCTATCGGTTGCCAGGAGAATGGATTTCGTGGCCGAGCGCTGGGTGGAGTTGGCGGCGGCCGCCAAGCGTTTCTCGCTCGACACCCCGGCCGCGGCCGAGGAGTGGCTGAGTGGACCCTTCGCCATTGTCGCCTACTGCCGGGCCCTCGCCGAGACTCTCCGACGGGTGGGCGAAGGGCTGAACCCGTACCCCTCCCGGGCAGTCAAGGTTGGCTCCGACGGCAGGGCGATCGTCAACGTGCTCCCCTTCGATTGGTACGACTACCTGCTGCTGAGCGGGTACACCATCGAAGTCCGGATGGATCCGTCGGTGACCCCGGCCACCCTGGCCGAGAACACCGCCTCTGCCTACCGCCAGACCGCGCGACCGGGCGTGTGCGCGGTCCTGGGGGCCGGCAACGTGGGCTCGATCGCACCGCTCGATGTCCTCTACAAGCTGATGGCCGACAACCAGGTCGTCATCCTCAAGATGAGCCCGGTTAACGACTATCTGAGAGCACTCCTCGAAGACGTCTTCGCCGAGCTCATCGACGGGGGGTACGTAAGGATCATCTCCGGAGGAAATGACGTCGGACGTGAGCTCGTGCACCACCCCGCCGTGACATCGGTCCACATCACCGGGAGCCGGGCCACCCACGATGCCCTCGCTCCTGGCCTGGAAAAACCCGTGACCAGTGAGCTCGGCGGTGTCAGTCCGGTCATCGTGGTCCCGGGTACATGGAGCGATGCCGATTTCAAATATCAGGCTGCTCAGATCGCCACTGCCAAGCTGATCAACGTTGGCTACAACTGCATCGCCCCCCAGATCCTCGTTCTTCCTGCCAACTGGGAGGGATCGAGCCGGCTGATCGAAGCGATCGGCGAGATGATCGATTCACTCGAGGCTCGCCATCCCTATTACCCAGGCGGCGAAGAGCGCCGTGCCGGCGTCGCCCGGCGCCCGGGAGCGGTGACCGTAGGGGGCTTTCCCACCACGATCCTCCCCGACCTCACACCGGGAGCGCGCGAGGAGGCCTTCCAAATCGAATACTTCGGGCCGGTGCTCGGAGTGGTCAAGATCGACTTCTCCGACCCCGCCTACTTCCTGCAGGCGGCGGTGGCATTTGCCAATAACGAACTCGACGGATCGCTCGGGGCCAATCTCATCATCCACCCACAGACGATTCGTGAGTACCAGCCCCACTTCGACCAGGCGGTCTCCAACCTGAAGTACGGCGCCATCGCCGTCAACACTTGGACCGCGCTCAACTTCCTCATGCCAAGGGCATCGTGGGGCTCATATCCCGGAAACACTGTCGAGTCGGTGGGGAGCGGGGTGGGTGTGGTTCACAATGCCTTGCTTTTCGACCGACCCGAAAAGACCGTTTCTCGGGGCCCGTTCTCTCCGGTGCCACACGGCTGGCGGCATGGTGAATTTCACGCCTCTCCGCCCCCGCCCTGGTCGCTGACCAGCCGCCACGGTGCCGAAACCAGCCGGCTCCTCACCCGCTTCATTGCCGACCCGAAACTCTCTCGCCTCCCACCGCTTCTCCGCTCCGCCCTCTCCGGATAATCAGCGAACCCAGGGTTGTGGACCGCGTCCAGCGCGGATATCGCCACAGAGAAGCTCGATCAGGAACCCGTAAAGCGGGGAGGGCGCTTCTCGACATGAGCGGTGATCGCCTCGTCAAGATCGTCCGAGATCAGAAACGCTGCGTTCCAAAGCGCCATGTAGTCGAGGGCCTGGTCGATTGATCGACCCTCGCCCGCTCGGAGCACCGCCTTCGCTCCCTCAACCACTAGCGGCGAATTTGAAGCGATCTCCGCCGCCAGGGTCATGACTTCCTTGTGAAGGCTCTCCTCATCGGCCAGCACCCGGGAGACGAGTCCCATCTCGAGGGCTCGGTCTGCTCCGATATCGGCTCCGGTATAGACGAGTTCGGCGACATGGCCGGGGCCGACGATGCGAGGCAAGCGTTGGATCGTCCCCACGTCTGCCACCAAACCCATCCGGGTCTCTCGCACCGAGAAGATGGCATCGGCCGCGGACCAGCGAATGTCACAGGCCGTGATGAGATCCATGCCAGCTCCGAGGCAATAGCCGTGGATGGCGGCAATGACTGGCTTGGGGCAGTCGGCCAAGGCCGTGAACGTGTGCTGGAGCCTTTTGATCTCCGACATCAGCGTCCGCCGGCGCTCGGCCTCTGATCGTCCCTCGGGAATGATCGCCCCCAGCATCTGAAGGTCGATCCCCACCGTGAAGGCGGGCCCGCGACCTCGTACCACCAGGACCCGGACCTGGTCGTCTTCCCCCAGCGCCTCGACCACCTGGGGAAGGCCGGACCACATCTCGGGAGACATGGCATTCAGCTTCTGCGGCCGGTCGAGCCAAACGATGGCGACATGATCGACTCGTTCGACCGAAATGTTGTCAGTCACCGGCTCTCCAGGCGTCCTTGATTCGCACTCTGCTCCCGAAGCGCAGAAGGCCGCCGGCATAGATTCGCGCCGCCAGCACGACCAGAAGCACTATGGCACCGAGCGCCACCACGACGGCGAGTGCATGCTCGGCCCAAGAGATCGCACCCAACGAATTGCGGATGGGGACCACGAACCCGGCGGTAAAGGGGATGAACGTCGTGATGCGAGCGACGAGCGATGAGGGATCGTCGAGCACGCTGAAGCTGACGAAGAATCCCACCACGGCCAGCATCGTCATCGGTAGCGCTGCCGACTGGGCATCCTCGGTCCGACTCGTCAGGGAGCCGGCGGCTGCGTAAAGGGCGGCATAGATGCCGAATCCAATCAGGAACCAGAGCACCAGCACTCCGACTGTCTGGAGGTCGAAGGCGGGGAGCGAGACCACCCCAGTGATTCTGATCGCTGCGAAGGCGGCTGCCATCGTCAAAGCGAATTGAGCGAGACCGAGGATGCCGATACCGAGGACCTTGCCCCCCAGCATCTGCCAGGGCTGGAGCGTGGCCAATAGGACCTCAACGACTCGGTTGTTCTTCTCCTCGGTAACCCCGGTCAGGACCGTGTTGCCGTAGGTGAGGATGGCGATGTAGAGCAGCACCAACCCGGCATAGGCGATCACGCTGCTGTCGGCGTTGTCGGACCCGGGGCCACTGAGGCTTCTCACCTCGAGGGGGTCGTTCGACAAGACCTCCACAACCTCGGAGGCAACTTGCTCGTTCTCTGCCATGAGCTCTTGCAAGCGGGAGGCGCCCGCGGCTTGCTGCAGCCGGTCCACTACCTCGTTTCCACCGAAGCCCTGCTGCGCGACGACCGCGGATGTTCCGTCGATAAGTAGGACCTCAACGTCACCGCGGCGGAGAGAGGCCTCGCCCTCCTCGGCGGTGGAAAACTCGGTCACTTCGAAGACGTCCGGTTCCGTCTCCTCATCGGCGGCCAAGCCGGCCTCGAACTGACGAGCCGCCTCGACTATCTGCTCGTTGCCCTCTCCCACCGCTCCGATCTCGAAAGTGGCGGCGTCTCCGCCCAACGCCTGAGGGATGAGGATGATCCCGAGGAGTATCGCCACGGTGAGGACCGAGGAAATGATGAAGCCCTTGCTCCGTCCCCGCTCTCGCAGCTCGCGTCTTGTCACCAGCCAGAGGTTCGTCACTTCACCGCCTGCAGAAAGATTTCAGAAAGCGAGGGAGTGGTGTACACGAAACGTCGGACAGAGCCTGTTGCCAAGGCGCCGCTCATAAGGGGTCGCACGTCGATTTCGGCCGGAACTTGCAGGTAGATCCGATTGCCTTCGCGGGCGCTGACGAACTCCTCGAGCCCGTCGAGGCCTGGAGCCAAACCATCGGCCAACTCGATCTCGAGATGCCGAACGGGAGAAGCGTCCTTGATTTCCTCGACGGTGCCGGTTTGGACCACCCGTCCCTGACGGATGATGACGACGTCCTCGCACAAGTCCTCGACGAGATCGAGCTGATGCGACGAGAAGACGACTGCCGCTCCTCCCTCGGCCCGCTCGGCGAGCACCTCGGCCAGCGTTGCAACACCGATGGGATCAAGTCCGCTGAAGGGTTCGTCTAGGACGAGGAGCTCCGGTTCGTTTACGAGAGCGGCCGCTAGCTGGACGCGTTGCTGGTTTCCGTGTGAGAGTTTCTCGGTTTGATCGTGAGCGCGATCGGCGAGACCAAGTCGCTCCAGCAGTTCGCTCGCTGCTTTGCCCGCCTCGTTTCCGCTCATCCCGTGGAGACGACCGAAATAGGTCAGCTGGTCAAAGACTTTCATCTTCGGGTAGAGGCCGCGGCTCTCGGGCATATACCCAAAACGCATTCGTTCCTCGTGACTGACCGTCACCCCATCCCAGGTCACGGTTCCCTGATCGGGGGTCACCAGGCCAAAAATTGTTCGCATGGCAGTCGTCTTGCCGGCGCCGTTGGGTCCAAGGAAGCCCAGCATCCGGCCTCGGTTCGCCACGAAGGTGCAGCCATCGAGCGCCTTGACGGCTCCATATGACTTGTGAAGGTCGTGAATGTGCAGCATGGTCAGTCCGCTCTCATTGAAGACGCGACTTTTCCAACCTGTCTCGACGGATCACGATTCTGGACGATAGGCCGGTCAGCGACCGGGCCGGTTACGGTGTTCGGCCCATGGCTCAGGCTCTGTTCGAAAAAAGCGGGGAACTGTTCGTCCCCACCGAATTGGTCCGGGGTGGTTGGGACGACAAGACCCAGCACGGCAGCCCGCCTGCGGGCTTGCTAGCCAGGGCGGTGGACCTCGTCGCCACTTCCGTGCCGATGCAGGTGGTCCGGTTCACTGTCGACCTATTCCGGCCGGTGCCGATGGCACCCCTCCGAGTCGAAACCGTCGTCCGCCGAGACGGCAAGCGAATCCAGGTCGTCGATGCCCTCCTTCTCGCCGGTGACCTCGAAGTGGGCCGTGTGTCCGCCCTCAAGATTCGCCTGGCGGAGCTTGATTTGGAACCTTTGGTGTTGGAATGGGATCCACCACCGGCGCCAGAGTCGTTGCAGCCGATGCAATGGTCCGACCGCTTCGGATCGCGCAAGGGTCTGCCTCGATTTCATTACGACGCCATCGAGGTGCGGACCATCGACGACAGCTTCCTGTCCTACGGCCCGGGGACGTCATGGTTTCGGCTCAAGTACCCCGTCGTGGCGGGGGAGGAGATGTCTCCCTTCGTGCGCCTGGCCACCATCGCCGACATGTCGAACGGCAATTCTCAGAGCCTCGATCCCCGAGAGTGGATCTACATCAATCCGGACATCACCCTCTATTCGCATCGGCTGCCGGTGGGGGAATGGGTTGGGATGCAGTCCGAAGCCCGTCAGCATCGCTCAGGGATCGGTATGGCCGACACGCTGGTCTTTGACATCGCCGGACCCCTGGGGAGGATCAGCCAGGCCCAGGTCGTCGACCAGCGGATTGACTAACGAACGATCGTTCGTTAGTCTCAAGGGATGGACACCGGCGAAGGCAAGTTTCAAGCCCTGCTCGAGGCCGAGGAGAAGATCGAGCCCACCGACTGGATGCCCGAGGGCTACCGCCAGACCCTTATCCGCCAAATCGCCCAGCATGCCCATTCCGAGATCATCGGCATGCAACCGGAGGGAAACTGGATCAGCCGGGCGCCGACCTTGCGCCGGAAGGCGATTCTCATGGCCAAGGTCCAGGATGAAGCCGGCCACGGTCTTTATCTCTACTCCGCCGCCGAAACCCTGGGTGTGACCCGCGACCAGTTGATGAATCTGCTCCACACCGGTCGTCAGAAGTACTCCTCGATCTTCAATTACCCCACCCTGTCATGGGCAGATATGGGCGCCATTGGTTGGTTGGTCGACGGGGCGGCCATCACTAACCAGGTAATGCTCAAACGTTGCTCCTATGGGCCCTACGCGCGGGCGATGGTGAAGATTTGCCTCGAGGAGTCCTTCCATCAGCGCCAGGGGTACGAGATCATGCTCGCGCTCTGTCGGGGCACCGAGGAGCAGAAGGCGATGGCCCAGGACGCGCTGAATCGCTGGTGGTGGCCTTCGCTCATGATGTTTGGACCCCACGACTCCGACTCGACTCATTCCGAGCAATCGACCGAGTGGAAGATCAAACGAGTCTCGAACGACGACCTTCGCCAGCAGTTTGTCGACATGACCGTTCCCCAGGCGGATTACCTCGGTCTCGTCATCCCCGATCCGGACTTGGCATGGAACGAAGATCGCCAGCACTACGACTTTGGACCGATCGACTGGGATGAGTTCTGGGCGGTGGTCAAGGGCCACGGACCCATGAATCAGGAACGGATCGAGCACAAGCGCCGGGCATGGGATGAGGGGGCCTGGGTTCGGGAAGCAGCCGCCGCCTTTGGCGAGCGTGAGCGCAATCGGGGAGCCGCATGACTTATTCGGTGCCCAAGGTCGCCGGCGAGGCCGAAGCCGAGGTTGGACGTGAGGCGGACTCCGTCTGGCCTTTGTGGGAGGTCTTCATCCGCCAAAAGCGAGGGCTGAGCCATGTACACGCCGGCAGCCTTCATGCCTCCGACGCCGAAGCAGCCCTGCTCGCGGCCCGCGATGTCTACACCCGCCGCGTGGAGGGCGTGAGCATCTGGGTGGTCTCGTCGGCGGAGATCGTCGCCTCCGATCCCGACGACGCACCTGCCTTTTTCGGCTCGATCGAAAAGCCCTACCGCCACGCCACCCACTACGACATCCCCGACGAAGTCGGCCAGATGTGAGCATTCCTCTCGAAACCGTGTCTCCCGCCGCAGGCGGGGAGGGGGACGCCTCCCTTGACGCCATCCTTGCGCACGCCGACGACAACCTGATCCTGGCCCAGCAACTTTCGGGCTGGATTGCCGCTGCTCCCGATCTCGAGCTCGACCTGGCTCTCGGCAACATCGCTCTCGATCACCTCGGTGTCGCCCGCGCTTTGTTGGCCCGCTATGGCGAATTGGAGGGAAAGGGACGGACCGAAGACGACCTGGCGATGACCCGCAGCGAGCGCGAGTTTCGAAACCTCCTGATCTGCGAGCAGCCAAACGGCGACTTCGGCCAGACCATTGCTCGTCAACTCCTAGTCGATTGCTATCAGGTGGATCTCTGGGAGCGTCTCAGCGCCCACTCTGACCCGGTGGTCGCCGGAGTCGCTGCCAAGGCTTTGCTCGAGGCCCGTTACCACTGGCGACACTCCTCCACCTGGGCCAAGCGACTCGGTGCCGGCACCGAGGAAAGCCATCGCCGCATGCAACTCGGGCTTGACGCCATGACCCGCTTCGTCGACGAGATGTTCGATGACTTTCCAGACCTTCGTCCCAGTTTCGATAGTCGACTTGCTCCGGTCCTTGCTGGTGCCGGTCTCGAGCTGGCTAACTCTCCCTTCCCACGTCGGGGAGGGCGGCACGGGCTTCATTCCGAGCATTTGGGGCACCTGCTGGCCGACATGCAGTGGATGGCTCGCTCCTATCCGGGTGCGAAATGGTGATCGGCATCAAGACCGACCCGGTGGCGATCGTCGCCGGGGTGTGCGACCCGGAGATTCCCTACCTGTCGATCGTCGATCTTGGCATCGTCCGCTCGATTGAGGCAGACGGAACTCGGGTGACGGTGACGATTACTCCCACCTACTCCGGGTGCCCGGCGATGGAGGTCATCAAGTCGAACATCATCGAAGCCATCGAGGCGGAAGGGTTCGAGGCTGTGGTGGTGACCGCATTTGACCCTCCCTGGACCACCGACGACATCTCGGATCGAGGTCGTGAGCTTCTGGCTGACAATGGCATCGCTCCACCACAGTTGCCCGGAGCTGTTACCTGTCCGCGTTGCGCCTCCGGCTTCCCGCGCACGGTTAGTGAGTTCGGTTCGACGGCCTGCAAGGCATTGATGGTTTGTAGCTCGTGCGGTGAGCCCTTCGATTTCTTCAAGCAACTGCGATGACCGGAGCTGGTTTCCACCGACTGAAGGTGGCGGATGTCGAGCGCCTCACCGACGACGCGGTCGCCATCACCTTCGCCGTGCCCCCGGAGTTGGTGCACGCGTTCGCCTACTTGCCGGGCCAACACGTAACCGTGAAAGCTGACATTGAGGGCGCCGACATTCGTCGGAGCTACTCGATCTGCTCCAACGCCAACCGGGGCGAGCTTCGGATCGGCGTCAAGCAGCTCCCCGGCGGAGCTTTCTCGACTTGGGCCAACTCGCGGCTTCTTCCCGGGATCGAGCTGGAGGTGATGTCTCCGGTCGGTGAGTTCACCACCGAACCGCGACCGATCCACTATGGAGCAGTCGCAGTGGGAAGCGGTATCACACCCGTTCTCTCGCTGATCTCAACGTTTCTGGAATCCGAGCCCGGATGCCGGTTCACCGTCATATTCGGCAATCGCGGCGCCGAAAGCGTGATGTTCCTCGACGAGCTCGAGGGCCTTAAGGATCGGTTCCCGACCCGGCTTCATCTCATCCATGTTCTCAGCCGAGAAAGCGGGGTCACTTCGCTCTTCACCGGCCGGCTCGACCGCACTCGGTTGGAGGAAATCCTCGACCGGGTCGTCGATCCCCTTCAGCCCGAAGAGTGGTTTCTTTGCGGGCCGTTCGAGATGGTGATGGCTGCCCGTGAGCTTCTCGAGGATCGAGGCATCCCAGCCCATCTGGTCCACGATGAACTCTTCTTCGCCGGGCCGCTCGATCTCAATTCTCTCCCTGCCGAGCCGGAGGCTGTTGAGGGGACCGTTGCTCTCGAGCTCACCCTCGACGGCCGCCGCAGCATGACTCGCATGCGGCCCGAGACCTCGATTCTCGATGCCGCCTTACGGGTTCGTCCCGAGCTCCCGTATTCGTGCAAGGGCGGGATGTGCGCCAGTTGCAAGGCCCGGATGGTGGAGGGGAAGGTGGCGATGGAGAGGAATTGGGCCCTGATCGACTCCGAGGTCGATGCCGGGTACGTCCTCACCTGCCAGTCGCATCCGCTGACCGATTCTGTTTCGGTGGATTACGACGTATGACCGTCACCCGATCCCGCACCCGCCAGGACGTGGTAGCCGCAGCCGGCCGGTTGTTTGCCTCCCGGGGTTATCACGGAACGTCGATGCGCGACTTGGCCCGGGAAGTGGGCCTGCTCGGCTCATCTCTCTACAGCCACATCGACTCGAAGGCGGATCTGCTGGTTGAAGTCGTCGAGCAGGGTGGTGCCCTCTTCCAGGCGTCAGCCGATCGGGTGCAAAACGAAGGGGGTTCGGGAGCTGAGCAACTGGCCGCTCTGGTCCAGGGCCACGTCGACGTCGTCTTGGATCACATCGACGAGGCCCGCACCTTTTTGTATGAAGCAGACGCTCTCGACGAAACCCACCGCCAACGGGTGCTCGCCGCTCGCGACAAGTACGAGAAGGTCTTCCGACAGGTACTACTTGACGGGAGCAAAGATGGTTCGTTCCGGCTCGATCTCGATCCCGCCGTTGGCGCCATCATGATTCTCTCGATCTTGAACGCTGTTGAGCGCTGGTATCGCCCTGGGGGCCGCCTCGATCGCCTCCAACTGGCTCGGGAGATCCTCCGATTCTGCACCACCGGCCTGGGCGCAAACGAACCTAATGTTTGAGACCGCGCTTTCCGCCGAAAGTAGCCCGCGGTTTGCTGGCAATCAGGGTGTTACCGGATTGCACCGTGCTCAGTGCCCGGCCAACCTGATCTCATGACCAGCAACGCTCCCCGCCTGGGAGTCATCATCGGATTGGTCGTGGTGGCCTTGGTGGTGGCGGCCGCAGTCGTCAACGCTGTGCGTCCCCCCGAGCAATTCTCTCGCGACACGCCCGAAGGCACCGTCCAGGCATTTCTCGTCGCCCTCAACGATGAGGACTACGACGGCGCTCATGCCTTGCTGTCCGAAGAATCGAGGGAGGAGTGCACTCCCGCCGACCTCGCTCGCGATCGCACCGAGGCGACTCGAATCGTCGTCGACGATGTCACCGAAGCGGGCCAGACCGTCATTGTCGATCTCGACGTGATGGTGACCGAGGCGAGCGACGGGTTTGAGCCTTACCGTTACGAGACTCAAATGAGCTTCACGCTGATTCGGGAGGGGGGCTCGCTCTTCATCGACGAACTGCCGTACTACATCTTCTGCTCGGGGGTCTGAGACATGACTCTCATTTTTCTTCTTCTCATCGTCGTCGCCGCGGTCATCGCTCTGCCCCTGGTGTCGGTCGCGCGCCGGCCGCGGACGGGATCTGGCAGCTCGGTGGCCGAAATCGTCTCTTACCTGATCCTGGTCGTCGCCACGGTTCTTGCCACAACTTCTTTCTCGTCGCTGGTCGAGTCGATCCTCCCTGGTGACGGCGTCCTCTTCAACGATCCAGGCGACGTTGCTCTCACCCTCTCGAACTTGATCGTCTCCGGGGCGGTATGGGCCTCGGTGTGGATCGCCTTTGAGCGGCGGCGGGGCAACGCGACGAGTCCCGGGCGCGGCCTCTATCTGGCGGTGTCGATCGCCATCGCACTTTCGGTGGTGGTCGTGGCGGTCATCCGACTCCTGGCTTTCACCCTCGACCTGGCCGAATACCAATCATCGGCGGTGGCTCAGTTACTGACATTCGGGGCCCTCTGGTGGCTACTCGAACGATGGCGCGGGCAAGGCGGCGATGAACTCGACGAGATTCGCCTCGTATGGGGATCCTTAGTCGGACTCGGGCTCGCGATCGCTGGAGCCAGCTTTGTTCTATACGGCAGCCTCTCCACCCTGTTCGAAAGTGAAGTCGTTCTCCTCGGAGAAAATCCGCTCTATGTCGATCTGAAGTGGGGGGCGGTTCTGCTCGTCGTCGGCCTCCCCCTGTTCATCTTCTTCTGGTTGCGGCGGATGGCGCGGCGGTCCGGAATCTTGCGTGACGTCTATGCCGGCGCGGTGGCGGTCATTGCCTGGTTCACCGCGGCCACGGCTTTCATCGCCCTGGTCTATCTGGGGGCGGTCCTACTTCTCAATTTGGCGGACTTCGATACCGGCGACGCCGCTCCGGGTCTGCTGACCAGCCTTCTCGTCGGCCTCGCCGCCTACTGGCATCATCGGCCACTGCTCGGCAAAGAACGGACCGAACCGGTGCGGGCGGTGGAGTACCTGTTCGGGGCGAGCTCGCTGCTGGGCTTCGCTGGCTCTCTCATCTTTCTAGCCGGACTGGTCTTCTCGACACTGGGTTCGACAACCCTGATCGATGATGAAGGGCGATCGTTCATCGCCGCCATTGTGAGCTTGGTGGTGACCGGTGCTCTGACGGTGCGCTACTGGGGAAAGGTGCTCACCCTGGACGAACCTCGTTCCCCTTCCCGCCGCGCGGCGCTCTTGTTCCTCTTCTTCAGTTCCGCAGTCACCGCGGGCATCGCTCTGATCACGGTGTTGTTCGTCCTTCTCCGAGCCGCTTTGGCGAGCGACACCTCCGACCTGGGTGAGCCGCTGGCATGGGGCATACCCACCATGCTGGTATCCGGCGCCCTCACCTGGCACGCCGCCAAATTGCGTCGCGACAGGGCTCCCTCCGCTTCTCCGGTCACCGCGGCGACCGCCCCCGCCGTGGCACCGGCCAAAGCTTCCGGGAACCGGACAGTAACCCTGGTGGCAAGCGACCCCGGGCCCCTGCCGCAAATGATCGAGAAGATGCGGTTTCTGCGCCGGGTCGATGGAATCGGGGTGGTTGACCAGGCCCGCGCCGACGAGATCGTCGCCGCCCTCTCCCGCCTCGATTCTCCTGCAGCGATGGTGACCGTCGACGGATCCGGTTTTCAGGTGCTTCCGATCGCCTGAACGAACATGGCGCGCTTCTTCGATACTCGAGCGGCGTACACCATGTTCGTCAACGCCACCGACGAGAAGGTGGTGGTGGCCGATCGCATCGCTCAGGAAGCCGAGAGGCTGACGTTGTCACAGCCCGGTCTCCGGATCTTCGACGCCGGCATGGGGGACGGGGCGCTTCTCACGAACCTCATGCGTCGGCTCCACCGGCGCTGGACCTACGTCCCCTGGCTGGCGGTGGCCAAGGAGATCTCGATCGAGGACGTCCGCCAGGGATTAGCCCGCCTCCCGGATCGCTTTCTCGAGCATCCCGAGATGGTGGTGGTGGTCACCAACCTTCGTTTCGCCGACGCTCCCGATCTGAACGTCGGCCCTTCTGGTCGATGGCGAGAGGTGGCCCTGGCCGGGACCACCAGCGCCGAGTTTGGGGAACAGATCTCCGAGCTCTTCGGTCAAATTGCGGCCGATTGGCAGATCACCACCAGCGAGAAAACGGGCAATCCGATCAACGTCCATCCTGCCGCCCTGGTTCTTTATCGCAAGGATCATCGGTTCCTCCTCGACCCTCTCATCCCTCGCCGCGGGGGAACGATTAGATACGACCTGGCGATCGCCTCCCAGGCTTATCGCGCTCGCACCCCCCTCGAGCGCAAAGTCGGGCTGGTGGTGGCTCCTCTGGCTCGAGCCCTGGCCCCGGGTGGGTTGCTCTTGGGTGTCCAGGCAGCCGGCGACGACCCCGGGATGGAGATCATCCGCGGGGTCTGGCCTGATGAGCAGCCCTTCACTCACTCGGGGTCCGATGTCGTGGCCGAGGCGGGGCGCCAGTTAGCCGATGAGTCTGACCTGACCTTTCCGGTTCTGAGTGATGACGAGTCGATCTTTCGCTTCTCTCTCCACACGATGCCTTCGGAGGAGGCGGCCCACATCGGCACATCGTCGGTGGTTGCCGCCTGGAACGCGGCCACCTATGTGGCGCAAATCGATGAAGCGCGCCTGGCCAAAGCGATGAGCACGGGCCTTTATCTCGATGCGACCCGGGCGGTGATGGAGAGGTACGGACAAGTCTGGTGGAACGACGAACTCTTTCAGATCAGGAGAAAGGCCTGACTTTCGCCACCGGCGTTTGTCCGACGCGCCTCATGGGTAGCGTTTATCTTGGATTTGGCCATCCGCAAACAAAGGGAGAGAAATGGCAATCATTTGGTTCCTGATCGTCGGTCTCGTCGCTGGTTTCTTGGCGCGAGCACTCGTACCAGGTCGGGATGCGATGGGATTCCTTCCCACCCTGTTACTGGGGATCGTCGGGAGTTTTGTGGGTGGACTGCTGGCGGTGCTTTTCACCAGCCGGACATTCAACGAGTTCTCGACCACCGGCCTGATCGGGTCGATCATTGGCGCCATCGTCGCCCTCCTTATCTGGAGACAGGTCAAGAGCCGCGCCTAGTTCTTTCATAGCGCGGATTTTTCGTTGAGAAATCCGCGCTTTCGCGCCCTTCCTAGTTCAAGGGTTCGCAGGGTGTTTCTTCGGGGAAGAGCGGTCTGACCAAGATCTGATACTCGGCCTCGCCCAGCGTCCATCTCGTGGCCTGATTGGCCTCGGCGAAAACGCCGAGCAGGTTCTGGGCCTCTTCACCTTCGTAGGCGGCGCAGCGCCAATCGAACCCGATCTCGCTCATGTCGTCATAGGAGACCGGCAAGGGCCATTCTTGAACGTTGGCCACGGCATCATCGATCTCGTCGGCTCCGACTCCCGCCACGACTTGAATCATCTCCGGCACGTAGCTGCCAGACGAGGTTCCCGTCATCGCGCCCAGGCGGTCCACCAGGTTGGCAAGGATCGGCACCCGGTTATCGGTCGAGTCCTCCGAGATACCTAGCGCATACACGGCGAAGGAGTGCTCGCCGTCCTGGTTGTAGAAGCGGACGGTGGTGATCGGGGCATCGGCCACCCCGGTGGCGTCGTTGTTCTCGACCTGACCGATCTCATCGAAGTTGAGGGCGTCGAGCTCCTCGAGGACGAACAGCATCGACTCCTCATCGAGCTGACTTGCCTGCCAGTTGGCGAGAAGTGGTCCTGGATAGATTTCGATCTGGGGCCCTTGGTGGATCAGGCGACCGCCCCGGGTGAGAACCAGATGAGGTCCCTGGTTGACCATGAACTCGACCGGGACGAATCCTCCGGCGCTGGTTACCGAAAGCAGCATTGAGTCGGGGTCGTCGTTGAGATTGAGTTCCTCGGCCAGGGATGACGAGGGACTGCCGCACGCCATAAGGACGGCGATGAGGACAAGCAAAGATACGAACCTAGGGAAATGCATCGATATAGGACGTCGCTTCGGCTGGCCTGGTTCCAAGCTGAGCCGGGGAGCTAGTGAGGCCTGCCTTCATAGTCGGTGAGCGCTTCATCGATGAGGTCGAGTGACCAGTCGAGCTGCTCTTCGGTTGTGACGAGCGCCGGGATATAGCGGATCACATTTCCATCCGGTCCGCAGTCGATGATGATGAGATCGCGCTTCAGACAGTACTTCTGGACGTGGGCGAAGGCGGCGGCGTCTTGCATCCGCGTCTCGGTGTTGGAGACGAGTTCGATGCCGATCATAAGCCCGAGCCCGCGAACATCCCCGATGGTCGGGTGGTCGGCAGCCAGCTTCGCCAGCCGCTCAAAGGCGCGCGAGGAAAGATCGCGAGCGTGGGGAAGCTGATCACCCAAGGTGTTCATGACGGCGACTGCCGCCGCCGCCGCCACCGGATTTCCGCCAAAGGTGGTGCCGTGGGAGCCGCGGGGCCAGGCATCCATCATCTCGGCTGAAGCGCCATAGGCCGAAAGCGGTAGGCCATTGGCGATGCCCTTGCCGAGCGCGATCACGTCGGGCTTGGCTCGATAAAGATCGGAGGCGAACCACTCGGCCGTTCGCCCAAAGCCGGTCTGCACTTCGTCGTAGATGATCTTGATCCCGTGGGCGTCGGCGAGTGCGCGCAATTCGTCGAGGAAGGTCGAGGGAGCGGGGTAGTAGCCGCCTTCGCCCTGTACCGGCTCGATCAAGAACCCGGCGATGTTCTGAGGACTGACAACGTGGCGAAACATCATGTCGAGGTCCCAGAGGCAATAGTCGACCGCCTGCTCGTCGGTCATTCCCCATCGATAGGGGTGGGGGAATGGTGCCACGAAGACGGAGCCCAGCACCGGGTGGTAACCGTCGCGGTATTTGGCGTTCGAGGTGGTATAAGTCACCGAGCCCATGGTGCGGCCGTGGAATCCGCCGCGGAAGACGATCAGCCCTTGTCGTCCGGTGACCTTGCGGACGAGTTTCACAGCTGCCTCGACCGCCTCCGATCCCGAGTTAGCGAACCCAAACTTCTCGATCGCCGGAGGGGTGAGCTCGGCCAGCATCTCGGCCGCCTGCACCAGGCTGTCGTATCGAAAGATGCAGCCCGAGTGGATGAAACGGTCGATCTGGCGGTGGGCAGCCTCGACTACCGCCGGATGGTTGTGTCCGAGGTTGACGACCGCGGTCCCACAGGCGAAGTCGGCGAAGCGTCGACCCTCGGAGTCATAGACCCAGATGCCGGCAGCCCGTTCCGCGACGACCTCGGTGTCGAAGGCGATGACGGGGGCGATGACCCTTTGGTGGCGGGAAATGAGGTCGCTCATCCCTGCTCAATCTAGAGGCTGGCACCGCCGAGTCGGCCGGACTAGCTAGGCGGTGGTGCGCGCGTCTGTGTTTGGCAAAGGTTCTACTTCTTTGGCACGTGGATAACGATGCTGCCCTGGACAAGGGTGCCACTAGCAGTCAAATCCACATCGTCGCCAGTACCGATCTGGTTGTCGTAGACGACGGCTCCCGTCGCCTTGAGGCCGCCCAACTCCCTAGCGGCAAGAAGGTATCCAACAGTTGCATACGGCGAATATCAGTCGATCTGCCTACTCGGCCCGCCCTCGGTGCGCAGCGCAGCTAGGGCAGTGAGGTGAAGGAAACGCCCTTGCCCGCCAAAACTCGACCCACAACCCGTCCCCCGATCGTGGAGGTCACTCGCTCAACCGCCTCGGGAGAAACGATCAGACAGAAGCCGATCCCCATGTTGAAGATCGAGTAGAGCTCGTGCTCGGGGACTTGCCCCCACCGGGCCAGGACCTGAAACACGGATGGGACTTCCCAGCTTCTCGGGTCGATCTCGACGCCGAGCCCGTCCGGAAGCACCCGGGGCAGATTGCCGACAAGTCCTCCGCCAGTGATGTGTGCTGCGGCATGACAGTCGGCGAGCGAGGGTTGAACGATCGGCGAATAGAGGAGCGATGGGCGCAAAAGGACCTCACCCAGAGAGGCGGCCTCGCCAGGAAAGGGCCGCTCGAGGTCGCGGTCGGCAACGATCTGGCGGACCAGCGAAAAACCGTTCGATCGGAGGTTGGGGGAGGGAAGGCCGATGACCAGGTCACCTTCGGAGACCCGCGCTGGCCCTAGCTCCGCCCCTGCTTCGACCACGCCGAGGGCGGTGGCGGCGAGATCGATCTGGTCTGGTGCCATGACGCCAGGATGCTCGGCTGTCTCGCCTCCCAGCAGCGCCATCCCCGCCTGTCGGCACGCAGCCGCGATCGAAGCGACCACCCACGTATCGCGCTCGGGGTCGAGAGCGCCCACCGCCATGTAATCGACGAGGCCCAATGGTCTGGCGCCGGCGGCCGCCAAGTCGTCGCTCACCATCGCCACCAGGTCGTAGCCCACTCCGTCCCAGCGTCCGGTCTGGCGGGCCAGTTCCAGCTTGGTGCCCACGCCGTCGGTGGTCATCATCAGGATGGGGTCGCGATAGCCCGGCGGAATTCGTAATCCTGCGGCAAAACCTCCGAAGCTGCCTTCGACCAGCGGACTCCAGGTCGACGTGACCAGCGGGGCGATTGCTTCCACGTGGCGGTCAGCGGCTTGGAGGCTGACCCCGGCCGTTCGATATGTGCTCAACGACGAGCCAGGTTGTCTGCTCCCATTTCCTCCAGCCAGAACTTGCCCTGGGCGCCTTCGACGTCGGTCGGATACTCACCAGAGAGACAGGCGTGACAGAAGCTGCGGGGGTCGGTTCCGGTGGCGGCGAGCAAGCCCTCGAGCGAGAGATAGCCGAGGGTGTCAGCGCCCACGTGGAGGCGAATCTCGTCAGTGTCCATCCGGGCGGCGATTAGCGAGTTCCGATCCGAGGTATCCATGCCGTAGAAGCAGGGCCAGCGATAGGGCGGGGAGGAGATTCGGAGGTGGACTTCCTTCGCCCCGGTCTCCCGGACCAGGGAAACGAGCTGGCGGGTGGTGGAGCCGCGAACGATCGAATCATCGATCAGCACGACCCGCTTGCCGACCAGGGTGTCGACGATCGGATTGAGCTTGAGCTTTACTCCGCGATCGCGGAGAAGTTGGTTGGGCTCGATGAACGTGCGTCCCACGTAGCGATTCTTGACCAGGCCTTCGGCGTAGGGAATACCGGACTCGGATGCGAAACCCTGGGCGGCGGGTAGGCCCGACTCTGGCACCGGCACGACCACGTCGGCTTCAAGGGGATGCTCGGTAGCCAATCGCTTTCCCATCTCGAAACGCGAGGAATAGATGTTTCTGCCCATGAGACGCGAATCTGGGCGGGCGAAGTACACGAATTCGAAGACACACAGCTGGGGCTGGGTGCGCGGGAAAGGGAAGGTCGATCTCATGCCGCTGGCGTCGATGATCACCATCTCGCCGGGCGCCACCTCGCGGACGAATGAGGCACCCACGATGTCGAGGGCGGCGGTCTCCGATGCGAGCACCCACCCCGATTTTCCGGTGACGGTCTCCGGCAGGCGACCGAGGCAGAGCGGCCGGAAGCCGTGAGGATCGCGAACACCGAAGAGACGACCTTGATCCATCAGCACCAGTGAGAACGCTCCCTCAAAGGAGGGCAGCGTCTCCAGGAGAGCGAGTTCGAGGCCGCGACCATCGCTGCGGTCGTCGTCGGTGGCGGCGGCGATTGCGGCCACCATCACCGCCGAGTCCGAAGTTCCTTGGGTCGCCGTTAGCGGATAGCGCTCGCCGAGGGCGGCGGTATTGGTGAGATTCCCGTTATGTCCGAGAGCGATCGAGGTGACGCCGACCTGTGCATGTGCGGGTTGGGAGTTCTCCCAACGGTTGGACCCGGTGGTCGAATAGCGGGTGTGGCCGATGCCGATGTGGCCTTCGAGGGCAGCGAGGTTGTTGTCAGAGAACACCTGTGCCACCAGGCCCAAGTCCTTATAGACGGTGACAGTTCGTCCATCGGAAGTGGCGATGCCCGCTGATTCTTGCCCGCGGTGTTGCAGGGCGAAGAGGCCGTAGTAGCAGAGCTCTGCGGCTCGTTGGCCCGGGGAGTAGACCCCGAAGACTCCACACGCCTCGCCCGTTGTCACTTGGGTCATGGTATTCAAGGTCGACCCAAGCGAACCTAATGCTATGGGCCGCGGAAACCACGGCTTATAGCCTTAGGTTTCGGGGGCTAGCGGAGGCCGGTTTGCACTCGCCAGAGGGCGGCGTAGAGGCCTCCCCCCGCCACCAGCTCGTCGTGGGTGCCGGCCTCGATCAGGCGCCCGTCGTCAAGGACGTGGATGCGATCGGCGAAGCGAACTGTCGAGAGCCGATGGGCGATCACGATCACGGTTCGGTCTTTGCCGACGATGTCGAGCGAATGCTGGATGGCGGCTTCCGTCTCGTTGTCAACCGAGGAGGTGGCCTCGTCCAGCACCAGGACCGGAGGATCGCGGAGGATCGCCCGCGCGATCGAAAGTCGTTGGCGCTGGCCACCGGAGAGCTTCTGGCCGCGTTCACCCACAGTGGTGTCGTAACCGAGTGGCAGCTCCTCGATGAATTCGGTCGCCTCGGCGAGGGCGGCGGCCTCTTCGATCTCGGCTTGGGTGGCATCTGGGCGGCCATAACTCAGGTTCTCGCGCACCGTTCCCTGGAAAAGAAAAACATCCTGGCCCACATAGCCAATTGAGTGGCGGACCGATTCGAATGACAGTCCCCGCAGGTCGTTGCCGTCGAATGTGATGCGGCCCGAGGTGGGGTCGTACAACCGCAGGAGGAGCTTCACCAAAGTCGATTTCCCCGCTCCGGTGGCGCCGACGATGGCATGGGTCTCTCCGGCCGGGACCCTAAGGCTGAGATTGTCGAGGACCAGGCGCCCGTCGGCGTAGGCGAAGTCGACTGAGTGGAATTCGATCTCGCCTTGGACGGGATGTGGCAATCGTCCCGCGCCCGGGCGGATAGTCGGCGCTACCGCTAGCAAGTCGAGGATGCGCCGGGTCGAAGCCATCGCCCGCTGATAGAGGTCGAAGGTCTCGCCCAGTCGGGTCAGCGGCCACAAGAGGCGCTGGGTCATGTAGACGAGCACCGAAAAGACCCCCACCTCCATGGTCCCGTCCAAAGTCGCCCGTCCCCCGAGGATCAAGGTCAGCGTGAAGCCACAAAGGATGGCTAGTCGGATGATCGGAACGAACGCCGAGGACAATCGAATCGCATTCCGATTGGCCACCCGATACTGATCTGACATGCCTTCGACGCGCTCAGACTCCCGGTCCTCGGCAGAGAAAGCACGAATGGTGGCGATCCCGCTCAGGTTGTTAGCAAGCAGGGCGCCAAGGTCACCCGCGCTCTCCCGCACCTTCTGGTAGCGAGGGGACAGGCGCTTTTGGTAGACCACCGAGCCCCAGACGATCAGGGGGATGGGGAGAAATGCCACGACCCCCACCATCGGTGAGGCGGCGAAGAAGACGACACCAACGAAGACGACGTTGACGAACGTGCGGATGAGATCGGAAGCACCCACGTCGAGGAAGCGCTCGAGTTGGTTGACGTCGTCGTTGAGAATCGAAAGCAGTCCCCCGGTCGACCGATCCTCGAACCACGCGATCTCTAGCTCCTGGACATGCCGATATGCGTCCATCCGTGCTTCGTGCTCAATGGTCTGAGCCAGGTTCCTCCAGCCGAGATTGGCTATGTACTCGGTCACCGACTCGATGAGCCAGATGATGAAGTTGATCAGAGCCAAAACCAGCAACTGGTCGAAGCGGCCGGAAATGTCGAATGCCCGGCCCACGAACGAATCTGCGCCCCGGACGACCACATCTACCGCGGCACCAATCACCAATTCGGGGAGAACGTCCGCCAATTTGTTGAGGACCGACAGCGTTGTGGCCCACACCACCTTCTTGCGGTGAGGGCCCGCGTAACGCCAGAGCCGGCGGAGCGGGGATGAGCGTTCGGTCACGAAGCTCTAGTTTCGTAGATGCTCAGGCAATGCTGTTCGCCACGCAGTAACGGCCACGCTGAGGTCGACCGCGGCCCGGACTCCACCGCGATCGAAGACGATGGAGTCGCCACCCATCGTCCCGATGCGGAGAAACGGCACCCCAACCTCGCTGCAGACCGCGCTGATCGTGTGGTCCGCCGCCGCCGGCGCCACCGCAACGAAGCGGTGAGGGTCTTCGCTGAAGAGAAAGCGCCAGTCGCTGTAGGCAACCGACGCCCCTACCCCCGAGGCGATGCAGATCTCGGCGAGCGCCAGGGCCAAACCTCCCATCGACACGTCGTGGAGGACCGGGGTCCCGGCTTCGGCCAGTCTTCGGGCGGCTATCACCGCCGCCCTTCCCGCGGCGCGATCGGGGCCGGTGGGTCGTCCTCCGACGTGACCGAAAGTGACCTTCTCGAAGGCCGACCCGGCCAGGTTCGGTGCCCACTCGTTTCCAACCAGATAGATCGCCATCTCGGCATCGGCCCGGTCGAGCCGGGGAGGGGGCCAAATGAGCTCCTCCACCAAACCCAGCATTCCGATCACCGGCGACGGATAGATATCGAGGCCGTCGGTCTCGTTATAGAAAGAGACGTTGCCACCCACCACGGGCACCCCTAGCGCTTCGCAGGCTTCGGAGATCCCTTCGACGGTCTCCCGGAACTGCCACATCACCTCGGGCTTTTCGGGATTGCCGAAGTTGAGGTTGTCGACCACCGCCAGCGGCTCGGCTCCCACCATCGCCACATTGAGTGCCGCCTCCCAGACAAGGCGGGCTCCGCCCCGACGGGGGTCGAGATAACAAACCCTTCCGTTGCCGTCGGTGGTGAGAGCGAGGCCGCGGTCGGTTCCCTTCAGCCGGAGCAGGGTGGCGTCATGGCCTGGGCCTACAACCGTGTTGAGGAACAACATGTAGTCGTACTGCTCATAGATCCATGCCTTGGATCCGAGCTCGGGTTCGGCGAGTAGCTGCAGCAGCCCGGTGGCAATGGCGGGCTGGGCGACGAACTTGACCGTGTTGGACCACAGGTCTTCCATCCACCCGGGTTCGCCGAGCGGCCGCTGATAGCGGGGGGCTTCCGCGGTGAGGGATCGGGCCGGGACGTCGACTACCACCTCGCCTCCGTGGGACACCACGACGTTTCCCGAACTGGTGATCTCGCCCACCACTGATGCCTCGGTTTCCCATCGGCGGGCGACCTCGACCACTTCGTCGACCCGGTCGGGGTGGACGAATGCCATCATCCGTTCCTGGGATTCCGACATCAGCAGCTCGGGAGCGGTCATATCGGGCTCGCGGGTGTGAACCCGGTCTAGGTCGACTGTTATCCCGTGTCCTGATCGGGAGACGGGCTCGCTGACGGCACATGAGAGACCGGCCGCTCCGAGATCCTGGACGCCGACCACGAGCTTGCGTCGATACAGCTCCAGGCAAGCCTCGATGAGTTTCTTTTCTGCGAACGGATCTCCTACTTGAACCGAGGGCCGCTTCTCCAGGGAGGTTTCGTCGAAGGAAGCGGAGGCGAGGACCGAAGCGCCGCCGATCCCATCCCGCCCCGTGGGGGCGCCAAGGAGAACGGCAATCGTCCCTGGGGGACCGGAAGTGGCGAGCACCAAATCCTCGGCCCGCAACACACCGAGGCACATCACGTTGACCAGGGGATTGTCCGAGTAGTGCTCGGCAAACGCCAGCTCCCCCCCGACCGTCGGCACCCCGACGGCGTTGCCGTAGGCGGCGATGCCCCCCACCACTCCGGCGAAGAGGTACCGATTGCGCGGTTGATCGAGGGGGCCGAAGCGCAGCGAATCCCACAAGGCGATCGGACGGGCCCCCATCGTGAATATGTCACGGATGATCCCCCCGACTCCCGTCGCCGCCCCCTGATGGGGCTCGACGAACGACGGATGGTTGTGGCTTTCGATCCGGAGAGCCGCCAACCACCCCTCGCCGACATCAACGACGCCGGCGTTCTCCCCGGGACCGACCACCACCCACGGCGCCTCGGTAGGAAACCGACTCAGGTGGACCCGAGATGACTTGTACGAGCAGTGCTCCGACCACATGACCGAGTACATCGCCAGCTCCGATCGACTCGGTTCCCGGCCCAGCCCGTCGATGATCTGTCGGTATTCGTCGTCGGAAAGACCTAGGCGGGCGTGGAGCGTTAACACCTCGCCCTCATCGGGCTCGAGGTCGACTTCCTCGGTTCTCATGACGCCGCCTGGAGAAAGGAGCCGAGCAGCAGGTTGCCGTCGGCGGATCCCAGCCAATCGGCGGACGCCCGCTCGGGGTGAGGCATCACCCCGACTACGTTGCCGGCCTCGTTGGCAACCGCGGCCGCGGCGTGATCGGACCCGTTGATGTTGTCGCGGTAGGTCAGCACGACTCGCGCCGCGGTCGACCCGGCGACGAAGTTGCCTTCGTAGGAGTTGAGCGGCAAGCGCAGATGGGTGCCTGGTTGCAGGCCGGAGGTGAGCATTGAACCTTGGTCGGCGACCTCGAGGTCTACCCACTTGCACAGGAAGGAGAGTCCGCGATTGGCGATAAAGGCTCCCGGGAGCAGCCCGGCCTCGCAAAGAATCTGGAAGCCGTTACAGATTCCGAGGACGGGTCGGCCCGCCTCGGCCAAGGCAGCAACACTTTTCATCACCGGCGAGAAACGGGCAATGGCACCGGTGCGGAGGTAGTCGCCGTGGGCAAAGCCCCCGGGAAGGACGACGCCGTCGAATTCGGCCAAATCGGAATCTGCGTGCCAAACGATTCGGGCATCGGCGCCGAGGCTGCTTAGCGCCTCTGCGGTGTCGAGCTCACAATTGGTTCCCGGGAAGAGGACCACGGCGACCTTGGTCATGTCTCCACTTCGACCGTGTACTCCTCCAAAACCGGATTGACCAGGAGGCGATTGCACATCTCCACAGCCCGATCCCGGGCGCGGGTCGCGTCGTTTTCCTCCAGGTCGAGGATGATCGAGCGGTCAAACCGAACCGTTCTCACCTCGTTGTAGCCGAGATCGGTCAACGCCTTTTTCACCGTTGCGCCTTCGGGATCGGCGATCTCTGGGCGCCGGGTTATGGCCACCCTGACCCTCAAGCAACGCCTCGCAAGTAGTCCTCGAACGACTCCTCTGTTATCCGCTCATAGGCCTCGATGTAGCGAGCGCGGGTTCCGGCGATCACCGACTGAGGCAGGTGAGGAGCGGGCGGGGACTGGTTCCACCCGCTCTGGTCGAGCCAATCACGGACGTATTGCTTGTCGAAGGA
>DATFBM010000040.1:0-1404 GCA_035253825.1 Acidimicrobiia bacterium
GATGAGATCACCGCCCGCTTTGGGATCGAATCCGGAAGTCTGACCCCGGTGCAAAGAGAGTCCCTGGAGCGTTACTACGGGCTCGACAAACCCCTGTTGGTCCAGTTCTTCACCTGGCTCGGCAGTGTCTTGTCCGGGAACTTTGGGATCTCGGTTACCAGCGGAACGTCGGTTGGCCGCCTGATCGCGAGGGCGCTTCCGGTCACAATCGAGCTAGCTGTGCTCTCGACCCTGATCGGTTCGGTCGTGGGCGTGGCTATCGGGGTCATGGCGGCTTCCAATGCCAATGGATTGCGCGACAGCGTCGGACAGACCTTCGGGCTCCTCGGGCTCGGTATCCCCAACTTTGTCATCGCCTCGGCCATCATCGCTTTCCTGGCCCAGCGCTTCGGCTACTTCCCCGCCGCCGCCAGCTATGTCAATTTCTGGGAAGCACCCCTTATCAACCTCCAGCAGCTCCTCTATCCGGCGCTGACCTTGGGGGTAGCCCTGGCCGCAGCCACCATGCGCACCACCCGTTCGGCGTTTATCGAAGCCGCCTCCCAGGACTTTGTGCGCACCGCCCGCGGCAAGGGCCTTTCCGCCGGACGGGTGAAGTGGCGTCATGTGCTAGGTAACTCGTTGACTCCGATCGTCACGATCATCGGAATTCAATTTGGATACCTCTTGGGGGGAACGATCATCGTCGAAGACATCTTCGCCCTCCCCGGCATGGGCCGTTTGGTTCTTACCGGCATCGCCCAAAGGGAATACGCGGTAGTGCAGAGTTCGGTGCTCGTGATCGCGGCCATGTTCGTGATCGTCAACCTCCTGGTCGATCTGGTCTATGCCCGCATCGACCCGCGGGTGAGGCTGACGTGAGGCCGGGGTCTGCCGCTGAGCACGATCCCCGGATGCGGCCATGACCGGCACCGCCCTCGAAGCCGATCCCGTCGCCATTTCCGCCGGAAAGGGATGGCTGCGGCGGTTGGGCAGAAATCCCAACTGGGTCTTGGGGCTGGTAGTCGTCGGGTCGTTGGTGCTGGTTTCCCTCCTGGCCGCGCTGGGGGTGACGCCGTTTCCCCCAATTCAGCAGAATCCGTCGATTCGTTTCGCTGCTCCCAGCGCAGAACATTGGATGGGCACCGACCAATTCGGACGCGACGTCACCTCGCGGGTGATGGCCGGCGTTTTGGCCTCCCTTCGCGTGGCCTTAATAGCCGTTGCTCTCTCGGCCCTCGCCGGTTCGATGGCCGGCATCACCGCTGGCTTCTTCGGGGGCTGGGTCGACCGGCTGACGGGCAGGGTCACCGACATGCTCTTCGCCTTCCCCGCCATCTTGTTGGCGCTGACCATCGTCGCCGTGCTGGGGCGGGGATGGGTCAACACCGTGATCGCCATCGCCATCGTCTATACGCCGATCTT
>DATFBM010000041.1:0-164452 GCA_035253825.1 Acidimicrobiia bacterium
CTCCGGAACCCCTCTGGCGGCGACGGCAGTGGCCTACTTTGGTAGGCCCGAGCAAGCCGAAGCGGTCCTCCAACCTTTGCTTCAGTTCGGATCGCCGATCCTCTCCCAGGTAGGCGCAATCTCATATCCCGACCTCAACACCATGCTTGACGACGGCTTTCCGGCGGGAGCCTTGTACTACTGGAAGTCCAACTTCGTCTCAGCGTTGACCGACGAGGTGATCGACGTGGTAATCGATCGATTCACGGAGTGTCCTTCTCCGATGAGCGGGATCGCTATTGAGCACCTCCATGGCGCTATAACTCGCGTTCCGGTAGACGCGACTGCCTTTCCCCATCGCCAACCCGGTTACAACGTCTTGATCGCCGGGGTTTGGGCAGATTCAGAAGCCAACGATGCGAACATCGCCTGGACCAAAGGGACCTACCAGGCGCTCCGGCCGCTGCTCAGCAGGGGCCGTTACGTCAACTACTTGAGTGACGATGACTCGAGCGCGGTTTCAGACGCGTATGGGCCGAATCTTGACCGTCTGACCCAAGTCAAGAAGCGCTACGACCCCGCCAACCGCTTCCACCTCAACCACAACATCGAGCCAGCACCCTGACCTTCTCCATATCTCGGTGAGGTTGCTCGTTCTCTAGTCGTTCGAGCTGTGGAAGGGGTGGGTAAGGACGTGGTGCGCGGTCTTCCTAAGGATCTCGATCCCATCCACCAGGGCGGAGCCGAAGTAGATCCCACCCAAACAGGGCGCGCCTAACGGCAACATCGATCAGGTCGCGGCTCGAGCCGTCCCAACGCTCGGGAGAAAGGCGAACATCCCCGAGATCGACTCCGACAAGCCGTACGCTCCGCGAGCATCCCAGCCCACCTCGCAAAGGGCGGCGAAGTGACCGGGCAGGAATCGGAAAGCCTGGGGAAACCGGATGGTCGCCTGGAATGCCCGTAGCGGCCAGGGAGTCTCCGGGGAAGGCAGCCCCCAGGAGACCAGCCAGATTCTCCAGGGTCGATCCGTGCTGACGATGCTGGTTGTGCTTGGTCACGCCGCTCTCGAAGATTCCCGCCTTCTCTTAGCCGTCAACGGTGCAGCCCGAGTACATCAGAAGACATGCGTAGTAGGGACGGGGAACAGTGTCATTATTTGACGCCAAGAGCCTCACAGAGCCGCATCGTGGTCAATGTCGACTGGAGGCCGTGCTCGAGCGGGAACCCCATGCCCAGGTCGCTGGCCAAACACAGCGAACTGATCAGCTCTGCTGCTCTCTCCTGATCGAGTCCGGTCGCCATGCGCCTCTCCCGCAAGCGTAATTGTCGAGCTGGCGAGCAGCCGATGTGACCAGTTCCGCCCTGCTCGGGTGCCGCTGGCGCATCATGTCTCTGAGGCAACCCTCAGCTAACCGTCTCCATAGCAAACATCAGGCCTCTGAGGGGGATGCGCTGCGGATAGCTGATCCGGTCGGCGACATCATCGGGCCTACCGGGCGTTCGCGGCGCCGCAGCTTCTGTCGCCGCGAATCTGTAGGCCTCGGCGCCTTCTATTGCTCAGACGACGTCGACCACCACCGCGGTGGTAACTGCCCGCCTGACGGCGTCAGTGACCGGCGAGTAGTGGTCGGCCCGTTCAACAATCTCTCTCAGCTTCTCAGCTGGCACCCCTTCGGCGGCGATCTTGACCTCGATCCTCGCGTTGAGTGGACCGGCGGGCAGGGAGCCGTCCATCCCTAGGAACCCGCGGTCGTCCGACTCGGTGGTGACCGTCACCTGAAGCATCGATAGCTCGATTCCTTCGCGGGCGGCTCTCATGGCGATGACGGTGGCGTCACAACTCGCCATCGCCGCCCGCAAGAACCAGCCTGGGGTGGGCGCCGATCCTCCACCGCCCACACTCCTCGGCATGTCGGAGACGAGCTTCTCGCCGTGCTCGCCCGTCACCTCCGCCCTGAGACCGTTGACCACAGCGATCGCAGGTCGATCGACGTAGCGGGCCTTCTCCGGATGTTCGGAGAGGAACCCGATCGCCTGGTCGATGGAAAGCCGGATGGACTCTGTCGTCACCGCTCCCTCCTCGGAATCCGCGTCAGCCGTGCGGACCTGGGACACTGTAATGAGCCTGAAGTCCATGACGTGGCCGAGTTTCTGGGGTAGTCAGGTTCCTTGTACCGAACGTAAACCCGAAGCCTCGAGCTGTGACATGAAGCGGCTGAACATGGCCTCGTCGCGATATGGGAGTTCGTGGCGTAGCAGTTCTGTCGACAAGTCGGGCCGAGACTGCCTTGCCTGTTCGAGGGCGGCGGCGGCATGCCGTTGCCTGCCCAGAGCTGCTTGGGCGGCGGCCAGGGTCAAAAGTGCCTCGAGTTGATTGTCATCACCGGCCACGACGGTTTCGGCAAGTTCGGCTGCTTCGCCGTAGTCCCCGGCAAGCAGGTGGGCGTTGGCGAGGGTGGTCTCATACCAGGTGGCGAAAAGGGGGCTAAGGCGAATCGCCCGGTTGGCGCACTCAATGGCATCGTCTATTCGACCCAGGTAGCGCCATACGCTGGCCGCCACCCCATAGGTGATGTCGCATGATGGCCGAGCCGTGGTTGCCTGGAGGGTGGCTTCCATCGCTCCATCCCAATCACGGCGGATCAGACGCACGTAAGCGAGAACGGTCTTTCCCAGCCCGTGCGGATCGCCGCGCTCGACCGCCTGAAGTGCCAATTCCTCCGCTTTCGCATAGTGGGTCGAAGCGGCCTCGATATCCTCCCAAGCAATCAGTAGGTTTGTCGCCGCCCCAAAGGCGTACCCCGTGGAATCGTCGGGCATCCGCACGGCGACGTCTTCAAATATGTCTGCCGCCAGTTGGAGGTCGGTCGGCAACCCTCTGCTGAGGAACTGGAGGCCGCGGTAAACCACCTCCACGGTCTCGGGGGTAAGCCCGGACCGGTAAACCCTGGACATTTCTCCGCCGATTACTTCGATATCGAGAGCGGCAACGATCGCCGAGACAATGTCATCCTGAGCCGAGAAGACCTCGTCGAAGGTCGATTCGAACCGGTCCGCCCAGGCTGTGGTTCCGTTGTCAACGTCCAGGAGTTGGGTCATCACCCGAACCCGATCGCCCTGGCGTTGCACTGCTCCTTCTAGGACGTAGCGAACCCCAAGCTCGTGGCCGAGTTGCTGGGCAGAGAAGGGATGATCGCGATACGTCATCGTCGAAGTGTCGCTCACCAGGTCGAGCCCGGGGATACGCATCAACGAGATCACCAAGGACATCATCAGGCCATCAGCGAAATGGCTGTCGTCAGGTTTGCCCAGGTTCACGAAGGGACTCACCGCCAGTGACGGGCGCTTCGGTTGGGGGATGCGCCGTCGCCATCGGCTGGGGGGATCAGGCGCGACCTCCTTGTCGATCAACTTGAACACGGTCACGGGCTCGGGGATGTTCTTGAGCCGCTTTCGCCCCAATGGCTCCACCTCGAAGGCGCCCTCACCAGCCTGGTCAAGGGTGTCTCCCGAGATATTGATGCCCCCAGGGTCAGCGAGGGCTTGAAGACGCGCGGCCACGTTGATGGCATCGCCGAACCACTGACCTGCGACCGTCGAAATGTCACCGGCGTTGACACCGAGTCGAAATCGCATCTTGCGAGCCGGTGGCAGACTCTCGTTCTCGGTGGCGATGCGACGCTGAACCTGTAACGCCGCGCTGATCGCCGCCGATTCGACTGGGAGCACTGCCAGGAGCTGGTCACCAACGAACTCGACCAGCTCTCCCTGGGCGGCCTTCACCTCGTCTTCAATGATGCGGCGATAGGCCTGGAGCGTGTTGTGGGTCTCGATCTCGTTGTCGGCCATGAGCTTGCTGTAGCCGACGACATCCCCGTGAAGTGCGGTTGCTCGCTTGGTCACCATGGTCGGTGTTTCGACTTGTTCCACCATTGACCCGAACTAATCCTCGCCGAGCCAGACCCTACCGCTCATGGCATGACCGCGCCAGGGTCCCCGTGGCGTTAGGAGCGTTCACGCGGTAGTTCGTCGCATACGTGGTCCGGACGCCGAAGGCAGAAGAAATCTCCAGTCGACCTCATCGAACCTCGCCAGGCAGCAACTGTGCGGCGCAACTAATTGTGCGGTCGACTTGACCACCTCGACCTGGAATAGCAAAGACTGGACGCGGCAGCACGCCCGGAGGGACTCGAACCCCCAACCTCCTGATCCGTAGTCAGACGCTCTATCCAATTGAGCTACGGGCGCAAATTGTCGAGTTGGTACAAGGGATTTTCGGCGACCCGACCGCCCGGTCCTGAACACCCATCTGGTTGCGGAGCGCCGTAACAGCATGGTAGTCGACGCCGTAGTCACGTCCCTCGGTTCTAGCCCTCGGCAGGAGGGGGCATGGCTGATTCCAGATTGTGATTGTTAGAGTCGGCGGCCAATCAGCCAGTGGTGGCCGAAGGGGTCTACCACGCGGCCCTGGCGCATACCGTATGGCTGGTCGGCGACGGCGAACATCTCGCGTCCGCCAGCAGCGATGGCCTGGGCGACGACCGCGTCTGGATCGTCGACGTCGAGGGAGATCCGCACCGTCGTCGCCCCGAGCGTCTCCGGGCTCGGTGTGCCGAGGTCGGGCGCCTCGGTCGCCACACCGAAGCGATGGCCGGCGATTGAGAGAATTGCCACTTGAGGCCCGTCAGGGGTGCGCACTCGATCGCCTTCCTCAACGGCGCCAAACCCCTGCGTGTAGAACGCTACGGCGGCCTCGACGTCTCGGACCGCCAGGAACGGATAGACGTCGGTCACACGAGGCAGCCTATTGAGCGGACCTGGCCTCCCTCGCGACTGTGGGCCGCAACCGTCGCTGTACAACGGTTACGGCCCTGGGTCGCGTTTTTCTCGCAGCTTTAGGCCGAGATTGCCTGTCCCAGCACGGCCTGGCCAAAGAAGATCAGGAAGGCAACCGTCACCACCCACATCAGCGGGTGCACCTCGGAGCCCTTGCCTTTCACCACCTTGATCAGGGTGTACATCACAAACCCGGTGCCGATGCCGACCGTGATGCTGAAGGTCAAGGGCATGAGCACCATGGTCAGTAGCGCCGGAAAGCCTTCCTCAATGTCGGTGAAATCGATCCCCTTGATCAAACCGGCCATCAGGAACCCGACCAGGATGAGAACCGGAGCCGTGGCCTGGGGGGGAATGATCCCGGCGAGCGGCGAGACGAAGATGGCGAGCAGGAACAGAACTCCCACCACCACTGACGTCAGTCCGGTCCGCCCCCCTTCCGCAACGCCCGCCGAGCTCTCGATATAGCTCGTGTTCGAGCTAATCCCGGCCGCTCCGCCGGCCGCTGCGCCCAGGGAGTCGACGAACAGCACCCGGCCGATATTGTCGATGTTTCCCCGCTCGTCTACCAGGTCGGCCTGCTCGGCGATAGCTGTGGCAGTCCCCATGGTGTCAAAGAAGTCGGTCAGCATGAAGCTGAAGATGGTGAGCAAGGCCGCCACCAGTCCGAGCTGAGTGAAGACGTTGCCAATGTCAAATGCCCCAAGCGTGCTGAAACTCGGAGTCACGCTGAACGTATCGGGGATCGCCGCCACGTCCCAGAGCAGTGCCACCAGGGTGGTGAGCAGGATGCTGATGATCAGGGATCCCGGGACCCTGAGGGCATAGAGGATCACCGTTATCGCCAAACCAATGATGGTCACCCAGGCTCCGGCGGTGTTGGGATATATGAACTCGACCGGGACCGCCGCACCTTCGGGCACGCCGATCAGGCCGCCGTTCACAAACCCGATGAACAGGATGAACAACCCGATCCCGACTCCAATCGCCCTCTTCAGAGCCATCGGTACCGCGGCCATGATCGCCTGCCGCAGGCCCACCAGCACCAAGAGCGCCACCACCAGTCCCTCGAGGACGATCACACCCATGGCCCCTTCGGGCGTCAGTCCTTGACCAAGCACGAGACCAAAGGCCACGGCGGCATTGATCCCCAGTCCAGCAGCCATGGCGATGGGGACATTGGCTACGACGCCCATGAGGATGGTGAGCAGCCCAGCAACGAGCGCCGTCGCCGCCCCGATGGCGGCGGGATCGGCCCCGGGCATGTTCCCCAGGATGCCCGGGTTGACGAAGATGATGTAGGCCATCACTAGGAAAGTCGTGGCCCCAGCCCGAATTTCCGTACCTACCGACGAGCCCCTCTCACCGATTCTGAAATACGAGTCGAGCCCTCCGCCCGCTACGGCTTTGGGTTGCTCTCTGGTCGCCGTCATTGCTCCTCCTCGCGACGCTGGGCCAACCTCGTTCCGACGGGGCAAAAGTAGTAATTCAGCCCCCGATGGTGTCGGCAGAATCGGATGTTTCCCACCCGACCTCGCCATGCTCAGTGAGTCTTTGCAGCCAGGCGATGGTGGCTTCGGTCATCTTGGCCGGTACTCCCAGATCGGTTAGCAACTCCCTCGCCGCCTCCATCTCTTCTACCCGCCTCACGGCGTGGGTGGACGTGGCCAGGCGCAGGCGCCTTAGCAAGGGTTCGTCGATCGCACCGAGTTGCTCGACGAGATGGTGCCAGAACCAATCTCCCACACCGTAGCGCTCGGCCGCCTCGGTGCTCTCGATGAGGAGGGCGGCAAGTCCTTTCATCACCACACTGCGGAGAAGCTTGCGAGCGGCCGCGGCCCCGGCGATCTCGCCGACGACTGTGACCCTGCCGCCGCGGTCATTGATCAGTTGGGCGAATCCGACCGCGCCCTCACCGGCGGCGAGGGCAGGGACGCCGAGGCCACGTCCGGGGACCGGCGCCATCAAGGCGACATCGACAAATCGAACCGACCGGCCCGCCGCCACCGCCGCCAAACTCTCTTTCAGGCCCGGCGAGCTCGTGGAGAGATCGGCATAAATTGCCCCAGGAGACAGGTCCTCGACCACCGAATCGAGGAGCGGGGCCGCGTGGGACGCATGAGTCACGGCCAGCACCAGGTCGCGCCCGGCCGACGCTGCCTTGGCGCTCTCGCAACGGTTCACACCTTCGATCGATGAGGTAATGGCGGGGTCGTAGCCGGCCACATCGTCACCGAAGAGGGCGAGATCGGAGGCAAGGAGCGAGCCCGCCTCTCCCAAGCCGAGGACTGCCACCTTCATCGCTACTCGGGATATTCGAGCCAGCGGGAGCCAAGGTCCTGGAGGCGTTGCCGAAAGCCGTAGATGTCGAGACCCAGCTCACCGGAGGCGAGGCGGCGGCGGGTTACTTCCTCATTCTCCAGGCGTTGGCGCGCTGCAGTCAATACCTCCCGGGCTCGCTCCCGTTCCACTATCGCCACCCCGTCGTCGTCGGCAACCACCACATCACCCGGTTCGACCGTGATCCCCTCGAAAGCAATCCCGAGGTTCACTGATCCCAAACCGGCCTTCGTGGTCCCGGCGGCATGAATCGCCCGGGCCCAGACCGGAAAACCCATTGTTCTAAGGTCGGCGACGTCCCGTACCGCGGCGTCGATGACCAAGCCTGCACAGCCGCGGCTCCTCACGGAAACGGCCAGCAGCTCGCCAAACATCCCGTGAGTCGAGGGTGACTTGGTGGCGACGACCAGAATGTCGCCGGACTCGATGACCTCCACCGCGGCATGGATCATGAGGTTGTCACTGGGAGAGCACATCACGGTCACGGCCGATCCCGCCAGTCTGATTCCCTGTTGGATCGGTCTAACTTCGGGGGGGAGGAGCCGACCGGCGCCGGCCTCATGGACCGTCGCCACGCCGGCGGCGGCGAGCCCGGCAATGACGTCGGGGTCGGCACGGGGAATCCGACGGATAACGGTTCCGTCGGTCATCAGCTGAGTTCGTTCGCAACCTGCGGAAAAACTCGCTGATAAGCCTCCGCCTTGCTGTCTTTGAGCGATCCCATGTTGGGACCCGAGTTGCGCTCGGCCTGAATCCCCCGCCTGATCGCCACCTCGGTGTAGTAGTCCCAGAGATGCTGCTGGCCTTCCATGCATTTCATCGCTTCGAGCTTTCGGTCCCAGACCTCGGTGATATCGAGCAGCACATCGGGCATGAAGCCCGAGTACTCGGTTTGATGGGGCTCGAAGAGGAAGACGGGCGGCGCCCCGATCGCCTCTGATCCGGGGTCGTAACCGGCCGCCTGCGCGATGACTCGGGCTTTGGTGGCGATCGTGTGGGCCACCTCGTGATCTTGATTCCACGGATCGCGTTGGGTGTGGGTGAGAACCAGAGTGGGCTGCACCTGGCGATAGAGCTTGACCAGCCGGTCGAGAAGCTCGGCCGTCTCCACCAGGGGGTAATCGTCGGCGTCGAAGGCAACGAGAGCGGCTCCCAGCACCTCTGCTGCCGCCACCGCCTCGGCATGCCTCTTCTCCTTTATCTGCTCGAGCTCGAGACCCTGGCGCCAATAGCGAGCCGACTCCCCACGTTCGCCATAGGCGAGGCATACGACGGTCACTTTGTGACCCCGCGAGGCGTAGAGCGCGATCGCGCCTCCCGCTCTCCAGACGAAGTCTCCGACGTGGGCGCTGATGACCAGTAGCGACTCGCCGGGCACGGGCACACCCTATCTGGCGCTCAAACCGCGGGCTCAAACATGCGGAAACCGCATGCTGAAGCCTTAGGTTTGATCATGCAGCAGACCGCTATCTTCCGGAGCTGGAGGTATCGATTTGGGTTCCGATCCCGAAGGAATTCGCTGCATGCTGATGCGGGGCGGAAGCTCAAAGGGAGCGTTCTTCCTGGCCTCCGACCTACCCCCGGATCCCGCCGAGCGCGACTCGCTCTTGCTTCGGATCATGGGCTCGCCCGACGCCCGCCAGATCGACGGGGTTGGCGGTGCTCACCCCCTCACCACCAAGGTCGCAGTCGTTTCCCCCTCCGAACGCGATGACATCGACATTGAGTATTTGTTCCTGCAAGTGGCGGTGGATCGCCCCGAGGTCAGCGCACAGCAGAACTGCGGGAACATGCTGGCCGCGGTCGGACCCTTCGCCCTGGAACGAGGCTTGATCGGGGCTACCGAGGGACAGAATTCTGTTCGCATCCTGATGGCGAATACCGGCGGGTTGGCGACGGCGAGCTTCCCGGTGGAAGCGGGGCGACCGGTCTACGCCGGCCAGACCGAGATCAGTGGGGTGCCGGGAACGGCGGCCGAGATCAGTATCGAATTCGAGAACATCGCCGGTTCCAGCACCGGGTCGCTGCTTCCCACTGGTCGAGCGACCGACAAGGTGGAAGGTATCGAAGTCACACTGGTTGACAACGGGATGCCGGTGGTGGTGGTGCGCGCATCCGACGCCGGAGTCAGCGGATATGAAAGCTGCGAGGAGCTCGAGTCCAACCTCGACCTAAGGCAGACACTCGAGCAAATCAGGATCAAGGCCGGCAACTTGATGAATCTCGGGGAGGTGAGCGGTACCACGGTCCCCAAGCTGACATTGATCTCGCCCCCCCGATTCGGGGGAGCGATCTCCACCCGGACCTTCATCCCTCACCGCTGCCATCAGGCGATCGGAGTGCTGGGGGCGGTCAGCGTCGCCACCGCCTGTCTCCTTCCCGAATCCCCGGCCGCGCAACTGTCCGAACTCGCCCCCGGCGCCGAAGTGGTACGGATCGAACATCCCAGCGGGACCTTCGAAGCCTGGGTTCGGCTCAACGGATCCCGGGGGGTAGAGGGAGCCGGGATCATTCGCACGGCCCGGAAGCTGATGGACGGTCTGGTGTTTCCGCGGTCTTGAGAAGTTTCGCCTCGGGAAACGGTCATAGTGACCGAGTCTGGAATAGGGTGAGGCGCCGATGCCGCCGCAGGTTTACCACCGATGGTGGGGACTCTCCGAGGTGGCCGACGAGGAGGAATGCAATGAGTAAAACGCGCCGGAGGGTGAAACCCCTCGGGTTAATCGCCGTGCTTGCTCTCGTGTTAGGAGCCTGCGGCGGCGATGGGACGGCTGAGACAACGGCTGGGCCGGCGACTACCGCCGCCCCCACCGAGACGACTGAAGCTGCGCCCGAAACGACTGCGGCACCAACTGAGACCACCGAGCCCGCCTCGACCGAGCCGGTCCGGATCGGCCTCTTGACCGACCTGACCGGGTTCACCCCGTGGGCGGTTCAGGCCCAGGACGGGTTCATGCTGGCGGCTCAGGAGATCAACGATGCCGGAGGAATCGACGGGCGGATGATCGAGATCGTCGTCCAGGACTCGGAGAACGATCAGGACGCTGGCGTCACCGGATATGAGCGGCTGGCCGAGGAAGGCGTGGTCGCGATCGGCGGGATCATTTCCAGCACGGTCGGCGCCGCCGTCTCGCCGATCGCCGAGGAGCTGCAGATCCCGACGTTCCTCATCAAGTCGGGAACGGAAGCAGCCCTTACCGCCGATAGCCGCTACATGTTCCGCACGTGCCTTCCGGCTGCTCCCATGGACGCGGGTCCGGTCCTCCAATATGCCCAGGCCCAGGGTCTAACCCGGGTGGGAGCAATCGTGGCCGACTACGCCTGGGGTCACTCCTTCGCCGCGGCGATGGAGAACACGTTTGCCGACTCCGGAATCGAGTTCCAGATCGAGACCGCTCCGGTTCCCCCGGATACCGACTTCACGCCCTTTGTGCGAGCCATGGCCGACTTCGGAGCCGAGATGATCGTGGCCACCGGCCACCCACCGGGGAGCGGGCCGATCCTGGCTCTGTCGGCTGACCTCCACGACGTCCCGGTCACCGGGGCATGGTCGCCCCCCAACCTGGTGCTAGGAAACCTGGCAGAGACCGCCATCGGCCGTTACGCCGACTTCGCTTGCGCCGACTACTTCAGCGATGGCTATGCCGATCTGGCCACCCGTTATCTGGTCTTCTCGGAAAACCAGTTCATGTCCGACGATGCCGTGGCCGGTTTCGGGATCGTGACGATGGTGGCCCAGGCCGTCGGCGAGGTGGGAGACGACCCGGTGGCGATTGCCGAGTACCTACACGCCAACTCCTTCGACTTGGAGGGCTATGCCCATCCCATGAGCTGGACCGAATGGGGCGAGCTCGCAGAGTCGCAGCCGATCTTCACTCTCATCAACGAGGGACCGGCCCCCGAAGGGCTCAACGAAGCCGGTGATTGGTGGTTCGACCTGTTGGTTCACGCCGAACCGCTCGAGCCGTTCCAGCCATAAGCACCGGGTGCCCTCCCTCGAGCTCCGAGAGGTCGGGAAGTCCTACGGCGGCCTCCCCGCCGTCGACGGGGTGAGCATTGGGGCCGACGAAGGCGAGATCCTTGCCATCGTCGGCCCCAACGGCGCCGGTAAGAGCACCCTTCTCAAGCTCATCGTCGGCCTGGAGCGGGTGACAAGGGGGACGATCGTCTTCGAGGGTGATGATCTGACCAACTATCCCCCTCACCGCATTCGACAGCGGGGGATAGCACTCGTTCAGCAAACGCCTCGAGCCTTTCCGAGCATGAATGTCTTGGAGAACGTGGCCCTTGCCGCCCTTTTCGGGCGCGTCAATGCCCATCGCGACGAGGAAAAGGCGCTTGCCAAAGCGACTGAGGTTCTCGAATTCGTCGGCCTCCAGGGCCGCCGTTTCGACCACGTCGGCAATCTCAACCTCCATCAGCAGCGATTTCTGGCGCTGGCCCGAGCAGTGGCCGGGGAGCCCCGCGTCCTGCTCCTCGATGAGGTGATGGCCGGACTCAACGATGCCGAGTTGGCGACGTCGATCGAAATTGTCCGCGCCATCCGTGATCAGCGCCGTATCACCGTGATCTGGGTGGAGCATGTGATGAAGGCGGTGATGAGCTTGGCGGAACGGGTGGTGGTGCTCAACTTTGGCAAGGTCCTGACGCAAGGGCTCCCCCAAGCGGTGATGCGAGATCGTTCCGTGGTCGAGGCCTATCTGGGAGAAACCGGCCAGAGTGCTTGACGTCACCGGGTTTTCTGCCGGTTACCAGGGAAACGATGTTGTCCGCGATGTCTCCTTCCACGTCGATGAAGGAGAGGCGGTGATGATTATCGGTTCCAACGGGGCCGGGAAAACCACTCTGTTCCGAGCGATCTGCGGGCTCTCACCAACCTCGTCGGGAGTCGTTCGCTTGAACGCGCACGACGTCACCGGAGTCCCCGCCCAAAGGATTGTGCGGCTCGGTATCGGCTTCGTGCCGGCGGAGCGACACCTCTTCCCGCGAATGACGGTGCAAGAGCACCTCGCTCTCGGGGCTTACCCCGAGCGACCCGATCCCGAGACCATGGGAATCGTCCTCGATCTCTTTCCCCGACTGCTCGAGCGCAAGCGTCAGCACGCCGGGACCATGAGCGGTGGGGAGCAACAAATGCTGGCCGTGGGTCGCGCCCTCATGTCTCGTCCTCGTCTCTTGGTGCTCGACGAGCCGACCACCGGTCTGGCCCCGAAGTTGGCCCACGAGGCCTATCAGGCCTTGGGGGTGCTACGCCAGCAGGGGCTCACGTTGCTGGTGGCGGAACAACAGGTGCCCCTGGCGATGGCTCATACCGACCGGGGCTATGTCCTCGAAAACGGGGTGATCAGCCTCGAGGGAACCTCGGCCGAACTCGCCGCCGACCCCCGAGTCCGAACCGCCTATCTAGGGGTGACCTGATCGCCACCGTCCTCGATGGGATCGTCCTCGGACTTCAGTTCGGCCTGCTCGCGGCCGGTCTCACTCTGGTCTATGGCCTGGGTGGAGCCCTCAACCTCGCATACGGACAAATGGCGGTCATGTCGGCGATGGTGGTTCTGTTCGCCATGGACGCAGGTGTTCCCGTCCTCCCAGCCGTGGGGCTGGGTCTTCTGACCGGCGCCCTCCTCGGATTGCTGCTCGATCTCACAATCTTTCGCCCCGTTTATCGAAGGCAGGGCGAAGCTCGGATCCTCCTCAGCCTTCTGCTGACGCTGGGGTTGGCCTTCATAGTCGATGGCTTTCTCACCTGGAGGATTCCCTTTCGGGGACTCACTCTCAACATCAGCGGTGGCCCCATCGACGTCCTCGGTGTTCCGATGCGACGCGGGAGCTTGCTGGCGTCGGTCATAACCCTCGTCGCCTTCGCCCTTCTCTTCGCCTTTTTCCGGGCGACCGCTTTGGGACGGGCGGTGCGCTCGGTGATCGAAGACGAACAGGGAGCCCGCCTGGTAGGCGTCGATCCGCGTCGGATGCTCCGGCTGATTCTGATACTGAGTGGACTTCTGGCCGCCATCGTGGCCGTGACCCGGTCGATGGTCACCCCGGTGACGGTCACTCTCGGGTTTGAAATCACCGTCTTCGCCCTCATCGTCACCGTGGTCGGTGGCCTGGGAAGCTTCCCAGGGGCCCTTCTGGCGGGGGTGATCCTGGGGATCGTCAATAGCATCGCCGCCTCCTATATCGGAACCTTCCTCTCGCTCATCATCCTCTTGGCGGCGGCCGGCCTGACCATCCTCATCCGGCCCTCGGGACTCTTGGGAATCAGGGAATGAGCGAGCAAGCCGTGCCCACCGAAGGGGCCACGCTGATTGGCGGCGCCGAACGCCGGTCGGCCCGATCCCTCGGCGCTCTGCTCCTCCCCCTCCTGGCGGCGGCGGTGGTGCTCGCCCCGGTTCCCTTCCTGCTCGGCGATTCCAGGGTCCTGATGGGCGTCGCCCTCTTGGGGCTGGCGTTCGCCTGTTACACCATCGGTTTCAATCTCATCTTCGGGAGCACCGGTCAGCTCTTTCTCTGCGTGGGAGCCCTGGCCGGAATCGGTGGCTACGGCGCCGTCCTCCTCGCCGATCGACGAGGTTTGCCCTTGGTGCTGAGCATCTTCCTGGCGACGTTGGCAGCCGGATCGGTCGGGGGACTGTTGAGCTGGGTCGCTGTACGACGATCGCTAGGGGTGATTTTCACCGGGATCATCACTCTCATCTTTGCGCTTGCTTTCCACAACCTTCTCTTGGGTCGTGGGGATTTGACCGGGGGCGAATCCGGTCTTCGCATCCAATCGGGGAGCGATACCTTCCTCGGGGATCGCACCCTCTCCTACTACACGATGCTGGCCTTGGTGCTTCTCTTCCTCCTCGTCCACGGGCTGCTGAGGCGCTCCCACCTTGGTTGGGGTTTTCGCGCCCTCCGCGACGACGAGGTGGCAGCCGAGCTGACCGGGGTCAACGTGGCTCGTTATCGGGTGATCGCTGCTTTGGTGGGTGGGGCGATGCTGGGCCTCGCTGGTGCGGTCTACGCCTTCGCGCGAGGTCGGATCAGTCCCAGCACGTTTGCCTTTGCGCAGGTGGATGTAGTGGTCCTGGTGATGCTGGCCTTCGGGGGAATCGGCACCCTGTTGGGACCGATCCTGGGAGCCATCGTCTTCACCATCATCGATGAGCTTCTCGTCGAGCTCGGCCAGCTGCGATTGGTGGCGCTGGGGGCGTTGATCCTGGTGCTCTTCCTTTGGGTGCCCCGCGGGATCATCCCCTCGCTGGGGGCGCTGCTCAGGAAGGACCGACCCCGTTGACTCGCTCCAACCTAGATATCGCCCATCTCGGATACGTGGAGCTCTTCACTCCCACCTTCGAGCAGAGCTTGCGCTTCTTCACCGAGTTGTTGTCGATGGACGTGGTTGAAGCCGGAGACGACTTCGCCTGCCTCCGCACCTGGGACGACTACGAGCTTTTCAGCCTACGCCTCGTCGCCCGCGACAAGGCCGGTGTGGGACGGGTGGGACTACGAGCCGCAAGCCCGACCGCCCTCCATGAACGGGTAAATGCAATTGAAGGCAAGGGACCGAGCGGCAACTGGGGAGAGGGTCTGCCGGGCCGCGGTGATACCTACAGCTTCTCCGATCCCGACGGCCATTCATTGGATCTCTACTTTGATTCCACCCGCTTCTCCCCCTCCGAAGAGGTCATTCCAGCCCTCAAGAACCAGGGCCAGCGCCGACCCAACCATGGCATCGGTGTGCGCCGCCTCGACCACGTCAACTATCTCGGGGCGGACGTCGAGGCCAACCGCGACTTCGCCGTCTCGGTGCTCGGTGCCCGACCAACCGAGCAGATCCAACTCGACAGCGGCGCCATCGCCGGGATCTGGATGACGTTCACCAACAAGGGTTACGACCTCGTCTACACCAACGATTGGACCAAGACCCGGGGAAGGCTTCACCACATCGCCTTCGCCGTCGATCAGCGCGAGGACATTCTCCGGGGGGCCGACCTCTTCCTCGAGGACGGTGTCTTCATCGAAACCGGCCCGCACAAGCACGCTATCCAGCAGACGTTCTTTCTCTATGTCTGGGAGCCGGGCGGCAACCGGATCGAATTGGTGAACGCCGGCGCCCGCCTGGTGTTGGCGCCCGACTGGAGCCTTATCACCTGGACCGAGGCCGACCGGGCCAAAGGACAGGCCTGGGGCCTCCAGACAATCGAATCGTTCCACACCCACGGCACCCCGCCCGTACCCCCAGCCAGAGACTGATTCTTCCTCCTTTAGATCCGGCAATCGTTTTCGGTACCGGATTTACACAAGAACCTACAAGCCCGAGTTGATTTGCCATCCTTACACTTCGACCGCGTGCCCCCCCAGACCCAGTACGCCAAGAGCGGCGACGTCAGCATCGCCTATCAGGTGACGGGCGGCGGGTCGCGCGATCTCGTTTATGTACCAGGCTTTGTCTCCAACATCGAGGTCATGTGGGACGATCCCGGGCTGGTCGGATTTCTTGAGCGACTGGCCTCGTTTTCGCGGCTGATTACCTTCGACAAAAGGGGAACGGGTGTCTCCGACCCGGTGCCCCCCGACCAGCTGCCAACGCTGGAGACCAGGATGGACGACCTGCGAGCCGTGATGGACGCTGTGGGCTCGGCGCGGGCCACGCTGTTCGGCCACTCCGAAGGTGGAAACATGTGCATTCTCTTTGCCACCACCTACCCCGAGCGCACCGACGGGCTCATCTTGACCGGCAGCTATGCGAAGCGGATCCGCTCAGATGAGTATCCATGGGCACCAACCCGCGAGGAACGCCAGACGCACATCGAGGAGGTCGAACGCACTTGGGGGAATAGGGGTCTTGACGTTGAGTACTACGCCCCCAGCCGGGCCGATGACCCTGCTTTCGTTGAATGGCTGGCGCGCTATGCCAGATTGTCGGCCAGTCCTAAGGCGGCGGCCGCCCTCATCAGGATGAACTCGGAAATAGACGTGACTTCAGTGCTTCCGCTGGTGAGGGTTCCCACGCTGCTCCTCTATCGGGCTGATGACCCCGACGTCAGTGTCGAGGAGGGGCGCTACATCGCCTCCAAAGTTCCAGACGCCAGGTTGGTTGAACTCGCCGGTGGTGACCATTTCTTCTGGGCGGGAGACACGGAGCCGTTGATCGAAGAGATCGAGGAGTTCATGACCGGTCATCGCACCCCGGCGCCATCGGATCGGGTGTTGGCCACCGTCTTATTCACCGACATCGTCGGGTCAACGGAAATGGCTTCGGCCAAGGGTGATCAGGCCTGGCTGGGATTGCTGGATCGTCATCACCGCCTCATCAGAGCCCAGCTAGCTCGCTGGCGCGGCCGTGAAGAAAATACCGCGGGCGACGGCTTCCTTGCCACATTTGATGGGCCGGCGCGGGCGATCAGATGTGCAAGAACTATCGCTGCCGATGTCAAGCGACTTGGCCTCGAGGTCCGTTGCGGCCTGCACACTGGTGAAATCGAGATACGGGCCGACGGTGTGGGCGGGTTGGCCGTGCATATCGGAGCCCGCATCGCCGCCCTAGCCGGACCCGGAGAAGTACTGGTGTCGAGGACCGTGCGCGACCTCGTCTCCGGCGCTGGTCTGGAATTCGCCCCGCGGGGATCTCACACACTGAAGGGGGTCTCTGAACCCTGGGAACTATTCGCAGTGGTCGGCGGCTAGGAGACTCTGTCAGGGTCTGTCACGGAATACACGCTTCTCGGACCCGGGAGACCCTTGAACTCCCGGTCTCCGAGCGACTCGAACTGAAATCCTGCCCCCGAAGCCAGCTGCTGGGTAGTGGAGGAGACCAGAATCCCTCCGGCCGGAGCGGCCGCCGCGATGCGGGCCGCCTCGTGAACCGCAACCCCGCCGACCTCACTTCCTTCGATTTCCACTTCGCCGGTGTGGACCCCGACTCGGACCTCCAGACCCAACTCCTTAGCCTTGGCACGGATGCCCATTCCGGCCCTAATCGCTCGGGCGGCACCATCAAATATGGCTACGAAACCATCACCGGTGGTATTGACCTCTCTCCCTCGAAAGCGGTCGATTTGATCTCTCACATCACGATTGTGTTGACCCAACAACTCTCGCCACGCCTTGTCGCCCAGTCGAATGGCCGTTTCGGTGGATCCGACAATGTCAGATATGAGAATCGAAACCACCACCCGCTCGCCAGCTTCCGGATCAGGCAACCAGGTACGCACACCTGACCAGTTGATGGCGCGCATCGGCTGCTCGCTCACGACCCAGCCGTCGTGACCGGGTGGAATCTCGAAGACGTCGTTGGGGGAGATATCGAGAGCGGAGCCATCGTCCATTTCCACGTGCAAAAGCCCCTCCAAAACCACCCCCCGGTGATGGGCCTGACAGCTCTCCTCCGCTCGATGGTTGCCGATCAATTTGCGACCCCCGAGGGCACAGTGGGCTCCGGGCTCGAAGACGTTGAGAGCGATGGAGGCGTCGCCGACTTGCACGATGTCGGCCGCCAGGCCCTCCGACCGAAACCTCTCGTCCGGCGCATTGAGGCTCTTCTTGTTCAGTCCGGCGATAGCGCTGCTCCTGCGGTCGGCACAATCCTAAAGAATGGCCGACGAAGCACGCCCGGAGGGATTCGAACCCCCAGCCTTCTGATCCGAAGTCAGACGCTCTGATCCGTTGAGCTACGGGCGCATGTCTTAGGGAAACCTAATGCTATAGGCCGCGCATTCCACGGCCCACAGCCAGTGGATTCTCCTCATAGCCGCCAGATTCCACCAGGATTCTCTATCGATTATCGTCGATAATCGATGGAAGTGATCCCCGATAGAAAGGGCAAGTATTACTTGGTCCTCACGGCCGCCGCAGCTTCGTGGGGAGTGGCAACCGTGATCAGCAAACAGGCGGTTTCCGAGATTCCCCCGCTTGTCCTGCTTCCTATCCAACTCACGACCAGCCTGCTCTTCCTTGGCTCGATGATGATTGCGAGCGGCCTACAGCCGTGGACCCGGGAGACCACCCGATTGGGATTGCTCGGATTCTTAAACCCCGGCCTCTCCTATGCGCTGGGCCTCGTCGGCCTCACTCAGATCACGGCCAGTTTGTCCGTCGTGCTATGGGCGACCGAACCAGTCATGATCCTGGTCTTGGCAGCGATGGTGCTGCGCGAGACGATCACGAAATCGCTGGCCTTGGCGATTGGTCTGACCTCTGTTGGGGTCCTGCTCGTGGCCGGTGACGCGAGCAGCGGTACCTTGCTGGGAATCAGCTTCACGTTGGCGGGGGTCGCCGCGTGCGCGATCTATACGGTGATCACCCGTAGGTGGATGAGTGAAGACTCGACCTTGGCGGTCATTATCGCCCAACAAATGTCTGCTCTGATCTTCTCTTTAGTTTTGCTCGGCACGCTCATCCTGGGTAGCGAGTCTTTCGCGGTCTCAGGCTGGTCTGGAGGCGCATGGGCGAGTGCCGTTGTTTCGGGAGTGCTCTATTACGCCGTGGCCTTCTGGCTCTACCTGACCGGCCTGCGCCGAATACCGGCTGCTTTTGCCGGCATGTTTCTGAATCTGATTCCGATTTTCGGCATCAGCACCGGATATCTGCTCGGGGAGCGTCTTAGCAACCTGCAATTACTTGGGGCGGTCCTGATCGTCGGGGCAGTCGGATCGATGTTGTGGGCTCGCCTTCGGTCTCTTTCCTTGACAGCCCGAACTTCATCGATTATCGTCGATGATCGATGAACGTTGATCGTGACACAGCGGCAGTTTGGGCTTCCTGGTTTCGGGCACTGGGCGACCCCTCCCGGATCCTGGTCCTGAACCTGCTAGCCGCCAAGTCCGAGCCGATGTCGGTAGGAGAGATCGTCGAGGCGCTCGACATCGGCCAGTCGACAATCTCCCATCATCTCAGACAACTGGCCGAGGTGGGTTTCGTGCTCGTCGAAGAGCGCGGAACTTCGAACTTTTATCGCGTGAATGACCTGTGTCTCGAGTGCTTCCCTACCGCGGCCGAACTGGTCATGGGAGTAGCCCGTACAACCGCCGAATGGAGGGCGTGCTGATGGATATCAAAGAGAAAGTGGCCGACCGCTACCGATCGGCGGCACTGCAAATGCTGCAGGGAGAAGCCGGGTGCTGCGGAGGGTCGACCTGCGGTGACGGGGGTTACGACGACCTGGGAGAGATGGCTGAGGTCAGCCTCGGATGTGGAAACCCAACCGCGGTGGCCGAGCTTCATCCGGGGGAAACCGTATTGGATCTCGGTTCAGGCGGTGGCCTAGACGTGATCGTCTCCGCCCGGAGAGTGGCCCCCGGTGGCAAAGCCATCGGAGTCGACATGACGCCTGAGATGCTCGAGCTCGCTCGGAAGAACGCGACTGCTGCGGGCGTCGCAAACGTCGAGTTCTTGCTCGGACACATCGAGGATCTACCGCTCCCCGCCGGGTCAGTAGACGTAATCATCTCTAACTGCGTGATCAACCTGTCAACAGAAAAGCCCCGGGTGTTTGCCGAGATGGCCCGAGTCTTGGCACCTGGGGGCCGAATCGGTATCGCCGACATCGTCGCCGACGATTTCCTGACCCCGGAGGAGAGAGCAGAGCGTGGTGACTGGGCCGGGTGCATCGCCGGTGCTCTTTCCGAGAATGAATACCGCCGAGGCCTGACGGAAGCAGGATTTACCGACATCGACTTGGAGTTCACCTCCGAAGCCGCCCAGGGGATGTACAACGCCCTTATTCGGGCGAATCGGCCGTAGCCAGACCGAGATCTGCGATTAGGCGACGTACCCGGGATTCAATCTCGTCTCTAATCGGACGGACACCTTCAACGGTCTGGCCGGATGGATCGTCGATTTTCCAGTCGAGGTAACGCCGGCCTGGGAATACCGGGCAAGCGTCGCCGCAGCCCATCGTCACCACCACGTCGGCGGCACGGATGTCTTCTGTCGACCATGCCCGCGGCTGCTCGCCACTGACATCGATTCCGACCTCTCCCATCGACTCGACCACTGCTGGGTTGACCTGATCGGCAGGCTCGGATCCCCCGGATCGGACCCGCACCCGGTCGCCGGCGAGATGACGCAGCCACGCCGCGGCCATTTGCGACCGACCGGCGTTGTGGACGCAGGCGAACAAGACGGTGGGCTTCTTCATCTCACCGTCAGAGCTCCGCGCTGAAGAGAACCTCGCCCGAGGGAGCGGGCAGGCCGCCGGCGGGCTCCTGGGTGATGGCCACCAGCAGGCCGGAACGAGCCTCGCCCTGGAGCAGCGCCGTCGCCTCACCCGTCTCATCGGGGACAAAGACCCCGGCCGGGGCCGGATCTCCCTCCCCGATCAACCAGAGCTGATAGGTATTGCCTTCTTCTGGTGAAGCCAGGCCCCTGAACTCCACCGCTGCCGCTTCCTCCGACTCCGAGAAAACCACCTGAGCCTGCTGGGGCGGAGGGGCGGCGAAGGCTTCGTGCACCGCCAACTCGACCGTGCGGGCGTCGGCGGCTGCCATCAATTGATCGAGCGGGTTGGGATTGAAGAGCGTCAGCCCCCCCAAGAGGACCACCAGGACCGCAGCTGCTATCCAAGCCAAGCGCCAAAGCGGCCGTCGCCTTGGGGCCAGCTCGACTACCGACGTCTCCGACACCGATTTGATGCCATCGAGCACCCGGGTCCGCAGACCCGCCGGTGGCTCGACCGCCAAGGCATGGTCGAGAGCGATGACTCCCTGGGCGAGGTCGTTCACCAATGCGGTGCACTCGGAGCATTCGAGGAGATGGGCCTCGAATCGCCTTCGCTCTTCGGGCTCCAAGGCCCCCAGGAGGTAGGGAGCGGCGAATTCTTCGAATTCATTCACGAGTCGCCCCCAGCGCTTGCCGGAGCCGCAGCAGACCATCGCGCATCCGGGATTTCACCGTGCCGAGGGGAAGGTCCAGCATCCGGGCCACCTCGGGGTAGGAGCGCCCGCCGAAATAGGCGAGCTCTATCACCTGACGCTGGAGGTCGGTCAGCTGGCCCAGCAAATTTCGCACCTCGCCTTGCTCAAATGCGATTGAGACTTCCTCCGCTACCCGGTCGGCGGGGAGCTCGACCCAGCCCGGCGCCACCCGCTCCTGGCGATCACGAGCCGCCTGCTCGCTCCGGACTCGGTCCGTAGCTCGAGCGCGGGCAATGAGCATGATCCAGGTGAGGACCGAGCCCCGGCTCTCATCCCAATTGCGAGCCTTCCGCCAAACCTCGAGGTACACCTCCTGGGCAACTTCCTCAGCGTGCTCCTGTGAGCGGACGATCCTCCGAACGATGCCGAAGACCATCGCCGCCGTCCGGTCATAGAGAACCCCGAAAGCCGCCTCGTCCCCCGACGCTGCGGCCCGCATCAGGTCTTCGAGCTCGGGGGTGACCCGCGACTGCGGGAGGAAAGAATCCATTGACGGAGCGACCCAGGCTACCGACGTCTCGGGGACGAGAGCTCTGGCGAGAGCGGTTGGGAACATGGTCAACAGATGTTCGGAGCGAGCGTCGGTCTCGGTTTGGTGCCGATCGCCCCTGACTTGGCCCAATGGCACAATCGAGCCATGCCGAAGATCGATCGCCTCGCCGCCGCATACTGGGACCGAAACCTCGAAGCCAATCCCACCAGCGCCACCATCATTGGCGATCGCCGCTTCGATCACCTTCTCGACGACATCTCTCCGGAGGCGACGGAGAAAGTCCTCTCGGAATACCGCCGAATCCAGTCCGAAGCCGAGACCATGGACGAAGGCGAACTCGATCGTCAGGGTCGCATCACTCGGTCAATGCTCTTGTCGGAGACCCAAACCGATATCGACATGATCGAAACCGGTGTTTTCTACGGTGCCTGCGATCCCAACACCGGAGTACTCGTGGGGCTGCTCCAGGCCGCAGGCCAGACCGTGGCCACATCCCCCGAGAACGCCGCCGCTCTGCTGGAGCGCTACCGACAGGTGCCGCGTCTCTTCGACCAAGCCCTGCAGCGCCACATCACCGAATTCGCCGCCGGGCGAATGGCCACCGCCAGCAACATCTCCCGAGTTTTGAGCCAACTCGACGGCTACTTGGGCGGCGATTCCACCGATGATCCCTTCGCCCAGACGCCAGGCCCGGATGACTGGGACGACCTTGGCAAGTGGCGAGGAACGCTCGAACAAATCGCGACCGAGATCATTCGGCCGGCCTTGGCCAAGTACCGGGACGGTGTGGAGCAATTGCTCGTCCAGGGTCGCGATGACGAGCATCCGGGACTCTGTCACATCCCGAGGGGCGAGGAGGATTACCTCCGCGCGATCAGAACCTTCACCAATCTCCCCTTTACCGCCCAAGAGCTGCATGAGATCGGACGGGAAGAGGCGGAGGGTCGCCTCGCAGACGAGTTCCGGGCTTTGGGCGACAACGCGTTAGGGACCTCAGATCTATCCGAGGTGCTCGATCGACTGCGCAACGATCCCACCCTTCGCTATGAGAACGCGGCCGAGATCACAAGCGATGCCGAAACCTACGTCGCTCGCTCCTGGGCGGCGGCGCCGGACTGGTTCAACCTCCGACCGAGCGCCAACTGCGAGGTCAAGGAAGTTCCAGAGGCCCTCGAGAAAGACGTGCCACCCGCCTACTACTTCCCGCCGGCGACCGACGGCTCCCGACCAGGCATCTACTTCATCAACACGTACGACGCCCCCGGACGAGCCCGCTACTCGGGGCAAGCCGTGGCCTACCACGAGGCGAATCCCGGCCACCACTTCCAGCTCACCCTGTCCACCGAGCTAACCGATCTCCCCGAGTTTCGAAAGCACGCCCTCACTTACGCATTTGTCGAAGGCTGGGGCCTCTACTCCGAGCGGCTGGCCGATGAGATGGGGCTCTATACCGACGATCTCATGCGCCTGGGGATGGTTTCGGCCGATGCCTGGCGGGCCTGCCGGCTGGTCGTGGACACCGGGCTCCACGCCATGGGCTGGACCCGCCAGCAGGCGGTCGACTACATGCACAACTGGTGCGCGATCGACGAGCCCTCAGTGCAAGTGGAAGTCGATCGCTACATCGGGATGCCCGGTCAGGCTCTTGCCTACAAGGTGGGCCAGCGGGAGATTTTCCGGCTGCGAGAAAAGGCTCAGGTCGACCTCGGTGATCGCTTCGATATCAAGGACTTCCACGACGTTTGCCTGGGGAGCGGCAACATCACTCTCCCGATCCTTGCGGATCTGGTCGAGGCCTGGGTGAAGGAGGCGCGCCCGGCGTGAGGAGCGAGCTTGTCTTCGAGTCGCCTTCGGTGGCGATTCTCGATGTCACCTGCATGCCGGGACCACAGCCGCCGAGCGACGTCGAGGTCGAGCCGGCTTTCGCGATCAGTTTTCCCCGTCAAGGCATCTATATCCATGACACTCCCGCAGGGCAAGTGATCGCCGATCCGACGGTGGCCCTCTTCCGCAGCCAGGGTGATGAGCAGACCACGATTCATCCCACCCACGACGGAGACTCCAACACCGAGGTCCAGTTTCCCGCTTCCGTCATCGAGCCTTTGCTCGACCGGCAGGGCCGCTTCCGGCACGGCGCGGTGGCCATCGCGAATCATCTGGCGGTCAGGCACCATCGTCTGTTGGCTATGGCCCGCTCGGGAACCTCGTCGGCGCTCGAGATCGAGGAGGAGGCGATGACCCTGCTTCGCCTCGTCTTCTTTCTTCCTCTGCCATGCGACACAACCGAGCGGGCGCAAACTCTGGTCGCCAAAGCGAGAGAGGAACTGGGCGCCAGCTATCGGGAGAGCCTCGACCTGGCCACGATCGCCCGGAGGGTGGGATCGTCGCCCTTTCATCTCAGCCGGGTCTTCAAGCGGGAAACGGGTCGGTCGATGACGGATCATCGGACCACGCTTCGTATTCGCCATGTCCTCAATCGATTGACAGACGGCGCAACTGATCTCTCGCGCCTCGCGGTCGAGGCTGGCTTCTACGACCATGCCCACATGACCAAAGAATTTCGCCGCCGAACCGGATCGGTCCCCTCGGTGATGAGGTCGCTCCTCGCCGGCTGAGAACCGCAAGGATCTACAAGACAGTTCCACCTCGGTTTCCAACAATCAGTCGGATGCGGTCGACCAAAGGTTTCCGTCGCCTCCTGGCGGCGTCCACCATCTCCAACCTGGGCGACGGTGTGGTTATCGCCGCGTTCCCCCTCATAGCCGCCTCCATCTCCTCATCACCGCAGGCGGTGGCAGGGATGACTGCCGCCGCCACATTGCCGTGGCTTCTCTTCGGCCTCCCGGCCGGCGTGGTGGTAGACCGCGTGGATCGGATCCGGCTGATGTGGCTGATCGACCTGGTGCGTGCTGCGGCAGTGGGAGTGTTGGGATTGGCCATGGCTCGTGGCAACGTCACCCTGGCCGCTCTCTACGCAGTGGTCTTCACCCTTGGCATCGCCGAGACGCTGTTCGATTCCGCGGCAATGGCGGTGGTACCGGCGATGGTGGAAGAGGGTTCGCTGGAAACGGCCAACGGTCGGCTTTTCGCCGGACAACTCACAACCAACCAGTTCATCGGTCCTCCGGTCGGGGCCCTGCTGTTTGGCGTGATCGCGGCCTTGCCTGCTCTTTTCGACAGCCTCACCTTCCTTGTCAGCTCGCTCTTATTGGTGGGACTTCGCTTGAAACGAGCTCCGAGGTCGGGCGAGCGCCGGTCGATGAGAGCGGACTTGGGAGAGGGTTTGGTCTGGGTGTGGCGCCACAAGAACATTCGGACTCTGGCCATCGGCGCCGCGGTGATCAACCTTGCCCAAACCGGGGCGATGGCAATACTGGTTCTTTTCGCCACGGAAGTCCTCGAGCTTCCCGAGATCGGTTTTGGTTCGTTGTTCGTGGTCGGGGCGGTGGGAGCGCTGGCCGGAAGCCTCGGCGCCGGAAAGGCGGCAGCCATCTGGGATCGTCGCCGAATTGTCGTCGCCTCGGTGGGGACGATGTCGGTGAGCCTCATCGCCATCGGTCTGGCCCGCTCGGCTCCGGTGACCTTCGTGGGCATGGCACTCATGAGCCTCAGCGCCGAGTTCTGGAATGTGGTCGCCGTCAGCTATCGCCAGGGCGCCACCCCCGATCGCCTTCTCGGTCGGGTGATGAGCGCGTATCGATTCATCGCCTATGGCTCATTTCCGCTCGGAGCGTTGCTCGGCGGCTGGGTGGCTGCCCGGTTTCGGCTGGAGACCACCTTCTTGGTCGGCGGGGCCTTTCTGGCCGCGCTAACTGTCTTTGTCGCCCGAGCTCTTGACGACTTGACGCCGTTGGCGGAGAGGGAGGGATTTGAACCCTCGGGAGAGCTATATCACCCTCCACTCGCTTAGCAGGCGAGCGCCTTCGACCACTCGGCCACCTCTCCAGGGCTCTGCTGCCTAGAACGGCCTCAGCGCCGGCCCCTATTCCATCATGGATCGCCGGCCTTAGGAAACCGTATGGAGGGGCCTCGGGGTCGTTAAGAGGCCATCAGGCCGGGCAAAAGCAACTCTCGCAGTCGGTTACACCAATGGAGTGACCGGGCTGTATCGATGAGTGATCCGACGACAATTGAAAGAAGTGAACCCGAGCCTTTCCTCGTCGTCCAGGGCCCGCGGAGTTGGAGCAGTGTCAAGGAAGATCTCCATCCGTTTCTGGCCCTACTGGGGGCGATCTACGGCTGGGTTTTCGCCCTGCTGGTGGCCCTGATCGCCGCCGTAATCCTGCTCGTCCGCTAGACGCCCGAGGTCAGCTTCGGGCGGCCAAAGCCCCATCGAGCTCATCGGCTGTCGGCAAGTGGAAGGGCACGCTGGTGACGGCCACATCGGGCTCGGCGGCGAATATCCCTTTGATCGCAAGTCCCGTCTGGTTGTGAAGCAGCTGACCGAGTCGTCCCGAAACGATGAACTCCGGCAGCAAGACGTTGATCAGTGTGCCCGGTGGTTCGTCCCGCCGGCGGCGTCTCACATATCTCATCAGCGGACGGGTGATGCCCCGGTAGGGGCTCTCGACGATCTCCAGTTCGGGCTCGAGGTGATGCTCGCGCCAGGCAGCCTCCACCCGTTCCCGTTGCTGCTCGTCGACGTCGACGTGGACGCAATGGAGACCATCGGGCCTTAGCTGTTTGGCGTACTCGAGTGCATCAAGGGTCGGCCGCGTGACCTCGCTGACCGTCACTACCAGGACATGTCGGGAAATGTTGGCCTGTTGCAACTGATGGGCCCGCCGATTCTGAACCACGGTCAAGTCTGTCACTACCACTCCGGGTTCGAACAACAGCAGCGCTTTGAGAATGAGACTGTGAGGGTGAGTGAAGATGCTCCGAAGCCGGCGAGTCTGAAAGCGCTCGGCGAGAACAACAGTTATGCGTGCGTCGGGATGGGCGTCCCGCTCGCCACGGATGTAGTTGCGGATCCTACGAACAATGGGCTCGCGATCTGGCTCCAGCAGCACCAGCGGATGCTGTGGATAGAGCCGGCTCCAGATGTGTACCAAATCCTCACTTTGCTCGGGCTCAACCGCGTGAACAACGGTGATGCTGTCGGGGTCGATCAAGGCGGCGTAACGGAGGGCTCGCTCGGTGGCCGAATCGGTATGGGCGGCGAGAACAATCACCCGATGGGACTGGAAATGACCGTCGGAGGGAACGTGCCCGAGATGGAGCCCGACTCGGAGATAGTGACGGCGCATGCTCATCATCCACGCCACAAGCAATGGAACGGCAACCATCACGATCCATGCCCCGTGGGAGAATTTGACGATGGCCACTACCACGAGCACGACGCCGGTGGTCATGGCGCCCAATGCATTGATGATGACCGAGCGGCGCCATCCTTGTTCGCGAGTCGCCAACCAGTGACGCACCATCCCTGATTGGCTGAGGGTGAAGCTGGTGAAGACGCCGACAACGTAGAGCTGTATCAGCCTGGAGACCTGAGCATCGAAGGCCACCAGCAGGAGGCCGGCGAGCAGCGCAAGCGCAAAGATTCCGTTCGAGAAAACCAAACGATCTCCGCGGTTACGGAACTGCCGAGGCATGAACCGGTAGCGAGAGAGAATCGCCGACAAACGCGGAAAGTCTTGGTAGGCGGTGTTGGCGGCGAGTATCAGGACTCCGGCCGTGACCACCTGGAGTATCCAGAACCCGATGCCACCGTTGAAGGCCGCCCGACCGATCTGAGAAATGACTGTCCCGTACTGGTCGACCAGGTCTTCTGATATCCGCACATCGAAAAGTCTCGCCAGGGTCGAAAGGCCCAGGAACATCGAGATCGAGATGAGGGCCATGACTCCGAGGGTGGCGGCGGCGTTGCGACTCTTGGGCTCTCGAAACGCCTGCACACCGTTAGCCACCGCTTCGACCCCGGTGAGGGCAGTCGATCCGGAAGCGAACGCCCGCAGCACTAGGAAGAGCGTGATCCCCTCCACCGTCGGCTCCAGCTCAAGCCCGCTTGAAACCGACTGCGGACATTCCCCATCCGCGCATCGAAGGAACCCGACGACCAACATCGTGAGAACCGTTGCGACAAATGCGTAGGTAGGAAGGGCGAACAGCTTGGAAGACTCCTTGGCGCCGCGGAGATTGGCGATCGTCAGGATCACGACGAAGGCCAACGCCATTTCAACTCTCCGCCCAAGTAGCTGGGGATACGCCGAGGTGATAGCCGCGACGCCGGCGGCAACCGAAACCGCCACCGTCAATACGTAATCGGCTAGGAGAGCGGCGGCGGCCGTGACCCCTGCCCTTACGCCAAGATTCTCATGGGCGACGATGAACGCGCCCCCGCCATCGGGGTAGGCGCGGATCGTTTGTCGGTAGGAGATGACTACCACTGTCAGCAGGGCTGCCACCGCCAGACTGATGGGCGTCAGCAACCGGAGGGCCCCTACCCCCGCCAAGGCGAGGACAAGCATTGCTTCCTCCGATGCATAGGCCACGGACGAGAGCGGGTCGGAGGCAAATACCGGTAGGGCCAAGCGCTTGGGAAGGAGCTGATCGTGCTCGTCCCGGGAGGAGAGGGGCCGGCCAATGACCCGGCGCTTGACGGTCGTCCAGGATGTCATCGATTACCGGCGGATCTGCGGACGGAACGGAGTCGTGCGGCGGCGACTACGTCTTCAACTGGCTCGGGGTCGGTAGCGGCGGGGGGCCATTACGCAATTCATAACCCGGGTCGCGAGCAAGCCGGTGATCTTGACGATTTCCTAACGGGGCAGTCTGAATATTGACGCGTTGCAGCGGATGTAGCTTTTCGAGGTGAAGCTCATCCGTTTGGCCAGGCGACCGAGGGCTGAAGCATTGAGTCGTCGACGCACCGCGATTGCTTGGGCCCTGGCCATTTTGGGTCTCTCACTTCTGACCTGGCTTCTCGACGGGCTCTCCGATCGCCTCGGTCTGCACAATGTGCTCCTCCTCTACCTCCTCACAGCGGTAGTGGTGGGTGTAGTCGGGGGCGTCCTTCCCGCCGTGGCTACCGCCCTCGCCGGATTCCTTCTCGCTAACTGGTTCTTCACCGAACCGTTCCACACGCTCATGGTCGACGACCCCGACCACCTGGTGTCAATCTTCGTTTTCCTATTCGTGGCGCTAGCAGTCGGGCTGCTAGTGGGAATCTCAACCAGGCGCAGTGCCGAAGCTAGGCGAGCTCGTGCGCAGGCGGAGGCTCTCGCCAGCAGCGTCTCCGGAGGTCGCTCCGGAACTTACGAGCAAGACCTTGTTGACCGGATCCGAGAGGTCTCCTCCCTGACGGCCGTGAGCCTGCTGCGCCGAGAAGGAAGCGACGCTTGGCGGTCACTGGCTTGGTCGGGCGACCGTCAGCTCTTGGCGCCGGAGCAGGGGACGGAGACGATCGGTCTCTCGTCTGAAACAGTGCTGGTGCTGCTAGATGGGCGGCTAACCGCCGATGACCGGATGGTTCTCCGCGCCTTCGGTGCCCAGATCATCGCGGCGATGGAACGGGAGGATCTCGAACGGGAAGCGCAAGCTGCCGAGGCGATGCTGGCAACCGACCGACTACGTACCGCCCTCCTCGACGCGGTTTCCCATGACCTGCGTACCCCTTTGGCCACTATCAAAGCATCCCTTACCAGCCTGCTTGAGACCGGCGTCGACTGGTCGCCCAGCGAAACCCGATCGTTCCTTCAGGAGGCGGTGGATCAGGCGGAACGCCTCAACCGGATGGTCGGTCGCCTGCTTGATGCCGGACGCTTGCAGGCGGGAGCCATCAAAGTTTTCTTCCGCCCCGTTGGGCTCGACGAGGTCGTCTCTTCTGCCCTCTCGGGGCTGGGGCATGTTTCGGAAAGAGTCTCAGTCGACATCCCCGAGTCGTTGGATCCAGTGCAAACCGACCCCGACCTACTCGAACGGGCGGTAGCAAATTTGGTCGAGAACGCCATGACCTGGTCGCAACCAGGGCGAACTGTCGACGTGACCGCGTTAGAAGAGGCTGGCCGGGTGAAGCTACGGATCATCGACCGCGGGCCCGGCATTCCACTCGCCGATCGCGAGCTTGCCTTCCAGCCATTCCAACGTCTCGGTCAGGAGGTCGGCAAGGGCGTCGGTCTGGGTCTCGCCGTCTCCCGCGGCCTGCTGGAAGCAATGGGCAACACCCTCACCGTCGAAGACACAGCCGGAGGCGGTACGACCATGGTGATCGAGTTCAAAGCCAGCGCTCCCCAAACCCCTACCGAGCTATACCACGGGGCGGGACGTGCCTGACCAGCAACGAGTCCTGGTGGTCGATGACGAACCGGGGATCGTCCGCGCCCTCGGCATCAACCTTAAGGCGCTCGGATATCAGATCGAGGCCGCCGCCGATGGTGAAGACGCCCTCCGCAAAGCTGCCGAACATCGGCCCGACGCCGTCATCCTCGATCTTGGCCTCCCGGGAATCGACGGCATAGACGTCATACGGGGGCTGCGAGGCTGGACCAACGTCCCCATCATCGTGCTTTCGGTACGAGAAGCCGAGCGGGAGAAGATCGCCGCTCTCGACGCCGGAGCCGACGACTATGTGACAAAGCCCTTCGGGATGGGCGAGCTTCTGGCGAGGCTGCGAGCCGCCTTACGCCGCGAGCTCGAGCCTGAAGCCGAGGTGCCGGTGGTGGTAACTCCGGATTTCATCATCGACCTCACCGTGAAACGGGTGACCAGAGGCGATCAGGAAATCAAGCTGACGCCGACCGAATGGGGGATCGTCGAGATTCTGGTCCGCAACCAGGGAAAGCTGGTCAGCCAAACGCAGCTCTTGAAGGAGGTCTGGGGTCCGCAGTATGGGGAAGAGACGAACTACCTGCGAGTCTTCATCGCCCAGGTGCGACGCAAGCTCGAGCCGCAGCCGAGCAGCCCCCGCTACTTCCTCACCGAGCCCGGCATGGGCTATCGCTTCGAGACGAGCTGAGATGTGTAGTTGTTCGGACGATGAAATTCGGACCAAGGTGCTCGGCAGGGATGTCTTTCTCAAGTCCGCGCTTGGTCCGATGGGGAGTGCCTCAGTAATTGGATCGGCAACTGACTACGGGATCACATCCCGGTGTCGGAATGCGGCGAATCCAATGACAGCGAGGAACGCACTCAGAGCGACGAGCACGGCGATAGGGAGAACTTGAAGGTTCTCGAGTGTCAACCCGGCCGTGTGTGTGAACGGCGAAAGGTTGAGAAGCCAGTGCGGAAACCTGAGGATCTGACCCACCTGGCCCAGGAAAAGCAATGCCACTAGGAGACCCCAGGCGAACTCGGTCAAGCGCGGCAGCAGGCCGAAAAGGGCGGCCGTTGCGCCGGTGAGAACCCACACAGCCGGGAGCTGGGCCAGGGTCACCGCGATGAGTCGAGGCAATTCCCCGTCGAAGTCCCCGACGGCGGAACCATATGTAGCGCCCATCACCAATCCGCCGATCAGCAGCATGAGTGCTGGTCCGATGAACGCAAATAAGAGATGGCTACCCATCCATCGCCACCGTGCGACCGAGGTGATCAAGACCGGCTCCGCCCGCAGGGCCTCCTCCTCGGCTCGAAGGCGAAGCGCGGTGCGAATCGAATAGGCGGCCGTCACCAAAGCGAGGACGCTCGCCGTGACAGAGAAGAAGGTATCTGTAAGCCGATCCGCCCCTCCTAACAGGGCAAAAGCATCGGCCAGCTCGGGATTCCCTCCGAAGATTTCGTCGACGTTGTCGGCAACGGTTCCATATACCGCCGCTAGGACCGCCACTCCGAGCGACCAACCCAGCATTGCTGCTCGCTGTAATCTCCAAGCCAACCCTGTGGCATTCCGGAGGCCCTCCGCTGCTTCGCCAGGTCCGATACGCGTTGGCAGAACTCCGGCCCCGAGATCTCGACGTGACGCCAGGAGGTAAGCGCTCGCCGCGACAACAATTGCCAAACCGATCGACAATCCAAGAACCCACCAACGTTCCCCGGCAAAGGGGCGCAGCCTGGTGAACCACCCGATCGGCGAAATCCAACCCAGCACCTCGGCCGCGGTGGCGTCGCCGGCGGCACGCAAAAGGAAGGCGACGCCGAGTATTCCCACGCCAAGCCCGCGGGCAGCGCCTCCGCTACTTGTGAGCTGGGCAACAACTCCGCCGAGGGCGACGAAAACGGCGGTCAGTGCCGCCACTCCCGCTCCATACGCGAACGCACCGCTGATCTCAAGACCCAACCCTGCGAGCCCGACCGTCAGCAGAGTTCCGATGATGAACCCGGCGCCAACGACTACCGACATGGCGGCAGTCAATGGTGCATGACGACCGACGACGGTAGCTCCGAGCAATTCTTGGCGACCGGCTTCTTCTTCGTCGCGCGTGTGCCGAATCACCATAAAGATCGCCATCAAGGCGACAAGGACGCTCCCGATGACGCCGATTCGCCACGCCGTTAGCGCTCCGATTGACGAGTCGTAAATCGGCCCCAACAGCGCTGAGTACGCAGGGTTGGAGCCGAAGGTCGCAATCAGGTCGGCACGCGCCGACGGTGCCCCGTATAGCTCGAGGAGAGCGTTGGCCGTAATGATCGGAAAGCCGGCCAAGACCAGAATCCAGGCAATGAGCCGTCCCAGATCTCGTTTCAGGACCAGCCCTATCAATTGAGATGTACCGGCCAGGGTGCTCACGATCGGCCCGACTCTTGGCGGTAGTGGCGCAGGAAGAGCTCTTCGAGGGTTGGCGGATGGCTCACCAGGCTGCTCACTCCGAGCCGGGAAAGTTGTGAGAGCACAGGTCCGAGATGCTCGGAGTCCACTTCGAATGTCACCCGGTGATCTTCCAGCCGAAGTTCGTGAACACCGGGTAGACCTCTGAGGGAGGAGACCTCGGCCGACACTTCGGCCGTAACACTGGTGCGACTGAGGTGGCGAAGTTCGTCCAACGAACCCGACTCGATGGTTCGACCGTCACGAATGATCGAGACCCGGTTGCAGAGAGCTTCCACCTCGCTAAGGATGTGACTTGAGAGGAGGACGGTTCGATCCGTCGAACGCTCTTCGTTGATCACGGCTCTGAACTCGGATTCCATCAAGGGATCAAGGCCACCCGTCGGTTCGTCGAGAATCAACAGCTCAACGTTCGAGGCGAGGGCGGCAACGAGTGCCACTTTCTGGCGATTGCCCTTGGAATACGACCGCCCCTTCTTTGTCGGATCGAGATCGAATCGATCAAGGAGCCTCGCTCTCTTCTTCCCATCGAGCCCACCTCGGAGGCGGCCGAGTAGGTCAATCACCTCCCCGCCGGAAAGGTTGGGCCAAAGGCTCACATCACCGGGAACGTAGGCCAGGCGGCGATGCAGGTCCGTCGCATCGTTCCATGGGTCTTTGCCCAAGAGCGTCGCCGTACCCCCGTCCTGGCGAAGAAGGCCCAGCAAGATGCGAATCGTGGTCGTCTTCCCCGAGCCATTGGGCCCCAGAAAGCCATGCACCTCACCGGTGGAAACGATCAGGTCCAATCCGTCGAGGGCGCTGATCCGACCGAAGTTCTTGATGAGGTTGGAAACGTGGACCGCAATCAAAACCTTTTCACGTTACACTTGATTCACAATCTTGTAAATCTTGTGAAGGAACGATTGGAGCCCAAGGAACCCGAAAGGACAGTGCTCCTCCGCTTTGTGGAACACCTCGCCCTGATGTTCCACGACGCGGGGATGGAACGCATGGCTGCCCGGGTCTTCGCGTACGTGCTGGCCGAGGACGCCGAGATATATACCGCCGCGGAACTAGCGGAGGGCCTGGGAGTGAGCCGAGCCGCCATCTCTGGCGCGGTGCGAACGTTGATTCAGGCAGGTCTGGTCGCGAAGGAACGAGAACCTGGAGCTCGGGTGGATCACTATCGGATCTACGACGACGACGTCTGGTCAGCGATCACGATGCATCGCCTCCCCCTGCTGCAGCGCTGGGAAGAGGGCATCGCCAGTCAGATCACCCTGCTTGACCCCGACAGTCAGGGAGCCAAGCGAATGCGAGAAACCCAGGCTTACTTCCAGTTCATGGCCACGGAGCTCCCCAAGCTGATGGAACGTTGGCGCCAAGAGCGAGCGACCCTCATCGCACAAACTGTTGGCAAGGCGATCACCTAGTCGGGCCGAGCTCATCTAGGTTCCATTAGGGTCGGGGGAGCACAACGGAGTGCCGGGAAGTCTGGTCGGCGACGTCTGACCATGCCCCAAAGAACCTACCGCCAAGTCCTCATACGACCCCTCCGAGACTTTCTCGCTACGGAGTCGGCGGGAGGAGTCGCCATCGTCGGGGCGGCATTGCTGGCGTTGGTCTGGGCCAACTCTCCATGGCAAGAAAGCTATCGAGAGTTCTGGTCGAGCATCATCGAACTCGAAGTCGGGTCGTTTGCCCTGGCCTTTGATTTTCGAGGGTTCGTCAATGAAGCCCTCATGACGATTTTCTTCCTCGTCGTCGGACTCGAGATCAAACGAGAGATCGTGGAAGGCGAGCTCCGCGAGCCCTCCGCTCGTTCGCTTCCCGTAGTTGCAGCCGTCGGAGGGATGGTGGTTCCAGCTCTCATCTATGCCGGGCTCAACTGGGGGCGACCCGAGATTCAGGGTTGGGGCGTCCCGATCGCGACCGACATTGCTCTCGCAGTTGGGGTCATGTCGCTGGCAAGAAACGCGAGCCCGAGGCTAAAGGTGTTTCTTCTCGCACTGGCGATCGTTGACGACATTGGCGCCATCTTTGTAATTGGCGTGGTCTATGCAGGTGGGATCGAGCTCGGTTGGATCGTCGCCGCCTGTCTGTGCATTGCCCTGGTCGTCCTTCTGCAGAGGAGTGGCGTCGCCGCGGTGTGGCTGTACGTCGCGGCCGGCGCAGGGCTGTGGTGGGCTTTGCACGAGGCTGGCGTCCACGCGACCTTGGCGGGAGTCACCCTGGGGCTGCTAGCTCCGGCCAAACCCCATCTCAGCCCAGAGTTGATCGACCAAGGCGAACTCATCAGCTTGGGCACAGCTCGTGATGCACAAACCACTGTCGAAATCGCCAGGTCGTCAGTGTCGGTGGTGGAGTGGGTCGAACATCGCTTGCATCCCTGGACGAGCTACCTGATCGTGCCGGTGTTTGCGCTGGCCAACGCCGGCGTCACACTGTCGGGCGACAGCGTTGGGGAAGCGATCAATTCGCCGGTTGCCTGGGGTGTGACGCTCGGGCTTCTCGTTGGCAAACCTCTCGGCATTTTGAGTTTTGCGGCGCTTGCCGTCCGGGTGGGGGCCGCCGCGCTCCCCATCGGCGTGTCTTGGACCGGGATCTTGGGGGCGGGGCTGGTGGCCGGGATGGGGTTTACGGTTTCGCTTTTCGTCGCTCAGCTTGCGCTGCCACTGGCCGCAGCCGATCACGCCCGGCTGGGCATCGTGGCTGCCTCGATCTTGGCTGGCTCGATCGGACTACTTGTTCTTCGACACATAGCCGACAAGAGCAGCATGAATTCATAGTTGGCACAGTCGCAATCGAGTGGGGACAATGGCGACGGATCGCGCCAAGTCAGGATCCGGCATCTTCGACGGCGAAGAGCCGCCACCGACCGGGCACTCCTTTGAGGACATGGGACCCGCGGTCGAGGAACGTGATGCTGGAACCTGCCACCAGGTCGCGGACCGTGCTCGATGCCAAGATCTCGCCCGCCTCAGCCAGGGCGGCCACTCGGGCGCCGATGTGCACCGCGACGCCCGCCACATCGTTCTCTAGCAATTCGATCTCGCCGGTGTGCACACCGGCCCGAACCTCCAGCCCCACGCTGGCCACCGCTCGGCGGATGGCATCGGCTGCTCTCACCGCCCGGGCAGGCCCGTCGAATGTCATCAGGAAACCGTCACCGGTCCGCTTCACCTCGCGGCCGCCGCGGCGGGCGAGTTCCGCCCGGGTGAGTCGGTCGTGATCGTCGAGGAGAGCGCGCCACCGGCGGTCGCCGAGCTGCGAGGCTCGCGCCGTCGAATCGACGATGTCGGTGAACATGACGGTGGCGAGGACCCGATCGGGTTCGACGACCGGCCTGGTTCCGGTTATGAACTCCTGGATCTCGGCGATGACCGCATCAGGGTCGCCAGCCCAGATCAGGTTGTCCGGGCCTGGAAGCTTCACCAGCTTGGCAGCAGGGATGTGCTCGGCGAGGTAGAGACCGAGTGCCGGTTGGTGAGCGCGCACTTCCGTGTGCTGGAGAACGAGAGTCGGGACGCGAACAACGGGAAGGACGCTGCGAACGTCGGCGCTGTACAACATATTGATCATCGCCACCGCGGTACCGGGACTGGCCGACTGACGCTCATACCGGGCCCAGGCCTCGAGGAGCCGGGTGTCACTAGCCAGGCTCGGGGCGAACAAACTGACCAGTAGCCCGCGGCCGTGCTCGGTGTCGATTCTGGACAGACGGTCCTCGACTACGTCGTCCGGTTCGCCCTCGGGATAGTCGGGTGCCTGCCTAATGCGGGCAAAGCTGTCGGCGAGGATAAGTGACGAGATCCGATCGGGATAGGTCGCCGCGCAAACAATCGACATCAACCCACCGCCGAGGTTGGCGATAAGGGCCGCCCGTTCCGATCCCACCTCGTCGAGCACGGTGCGCAGATCCTCGATCCACTCCTCGATAGTTGGTAGCTGCGCGATCGGGACCGGGTCGGAAAGGCCAATGCCACGCTTGTCGAACATGATGAGCCGGCTGAAGGAGGCGAGCCGACGGCGGAACTCTGCCGCCGGTGCCACATCCCACTGTCCGTCCATGTGGCTGAACCACTGGTCGACGAGGACGATGTCGATAGGCCCGTCGCCCAGTACCTGGTAGGCGATATGCGCGCCGCCTGCCCGGGCGTATCGCGTCTCGGGGATCACCGGCCGAGGCTACTGCCAACCGAACCTCGGAGTTCAGGCGCTCGCGCGCGTAAACGTCAGATGCGTCACGCCGCTGGGCGAGGAGGTGGCCTCGATCCGATAGCTCTTTTCCACGCCCTCCAGTCCGTCCCAGAGGCGAACGCCTCGGCCGAGCAGGATCGGGACCATGACGATGTGCATGTAGTCGACAAACCCGGCGGCAATGAACTCGCGAATCATGGTGGCACCTCCGCCGAGGCGCACATCCTGGCCGCCCGCAGCCTGGCGGGCTATCTCCAGCGCTTCGGCAGGAGAGGCGTCGAGGAAGTGGAAAGTTGTACCGCCTTCCATCTCAATCGACGGACGAGGGTGGTGGGTCAGGACGAATGTCGGCGTGTGAAACGGCGGATTAGAACCCCACCAGCCTTTCCAATCTGGGTCCTCGTGCCATCCGGGTGGGCCGAACTTCCCGGCACCCATGACCTCGGCGCCGATCCCAGGTTCGTGGCCCTCGGCGAAGGCGTTGTCGACGCCGCGGGAGCCGCCGGGTTGGCCCACCATCTCGCTCCAAAAATGGGTGGCGAACATCCACTCGTGGAGCCGTTCGCCGGCGTGGCCGAATGGTTCTGCTTGGCTTAGACCTTCCCCGGTACCGAAACCGTCGAGCGAGATGGCGAAGTTATGGACGCGGGCAAGCGACATGGCTGGGACTCCTTTGCATCTAATTGAATATCGATACCGGATCGAGGTTTGCGCCGGACAGAACCACCACCACGACTTCATCGTCCCGGGGCCTATAGGCGCCCGAGATAAGCGCCGCCACGCCGACCGCCCCGCCCGGCTCGACCATGATTCGGGCCTTTGACCAGATCGTTCGTTGCGCTTCGACAACGGCGTCATCCGTGACTAGCAGTGCGTCGTCAATCCAGCGTTGGCTCGCTTCCCAGGCTATGTCGCCAAGGCGTTTCGACCCGAGCGAGCTCACCGCCACTCCCCCTACCTCGACATCAACTGGCCCACCCCGGCGCCGAGCCTCGTAAAGGGTCGGTGTCTTCTCGGTCTCGACTCCCACAACTGCAGCATCGTCTTGCAGAGCGAAAGCGATGCCGGCTATGAGTCCTCCCCCTCCCACCGGAACCAGCACGGTGTCGACATCGAGGATCTGCTCGTCGATCTCAAGTCCGCAGGTGCCTGCTCCAACCACCACCGGCACCTGATCGTAGGCGTGGGCGAGACGACCACCATTTTCTGCTACGTATGCGCGACTCGCCTCGAGTGCATCGGCGTAGAAACCCTGGATGATGGTGATCTCGGCACCGGTGCTGCGAACGTTCTCCACCTTGGCAGCTGGTGAAGTACTGGGGACGAAGAGATGGGCGTGGGCACCGAGTGCGGAGGCGGCATAGCCCAATGCGAAGGCGAAATTGCCGCCAGAGGCGGCGACCAGTGGTTCGGCAGCTCGGTCGCCTTCGAGATGTTCGAGAACGAGGTTGAAAGCACCGCGCACTTTGAAAGTCCCGGAACGCTGCAGCATTTCCATCTTGAAAAGCAAACGACCCCGGACCCCGAAATCAGGAGCAGCAACCTCGAGCACTGGGGTCCGCCTGACGTAGGGAGCGAGGCGGTCGGCGGCCTCAGCGATTACGACCCGGTCGATCTCCATGGCCATCAGTTTGCCTGAGTCGGATCCCGGGACCCCAGATTGCAGCGGTCCTAATGGGACTACGTTCGAACTCAGAACATTGACGCGAGAGTGATCACCTAGCCGGCGAAAGAAGGAAAACCTCCAAACGAGCAGCGGGAGGCAAGCAACAGCCAGGGCCAGGGCAGCAGAGCCTTGGAGCTCGCCCATGAGCGTGACGTGTCCCGTCGTCTGCTGAATTGAGAAACGCGCTGGGGAATCGCTATTTTTCAAGGACTGCCGCTTCAACTTGGCAGCGGGTCCGGGCCGGTGGCGGTGACCAGCTTCTGTGGAACCCAGTCGTCGACGTGGACGAAGCCCTCGAAGGGCCCTTCCTCCTCCTCGACGACATCGAAGAAGGATCGCCGGTAAAACTTCACGTGGGTGAAGTCCTCGAACAGCACATAGACCGGGTCAACATTGGCACTCTGAAATTGTTGGCCAGTCAGTGCGGGTCGATGCACTCGTGAGAACTCGTCGAACTCCTCCCCGACGACGACGCCGAGGTGCTCAAGGCCCATTCGATAGACGCGCTGGTGAATGGGCGGAATGAGTTCGATGCGCGAGACCGGAGTCTCATCGAGCACGACGAGCGGCTCCCTCAGCAAGATTAAGGAGATCGGGCGCCCGTTCCAGTAGTTCTCGCGGTTCGCCCTGGCATGGCGTTCGAGAAGCGTGCGCTGGATCACGTAAAGGTCCCAATCGGCGACGCGGACGGCGAGGTGGCTGAGTGGATAGGGGGAGATGTCGATGTCGCGGGTAGCAAGACGGTCGCGCTGCATCGCCGCGAAGGCTCGGTAGTCGCCGATGATGTCGGCAATGGGATCAGACGTAGTCACGTGGCATCCTGCTCCGGGATCGTAGGACACGCAGCGAAGTGGCTCGTTAGCCAGCCTTCGGATGCAGCGGAGGGAATGGGATTCGAACCCATGAGGCCCCTTGCGGGACCTAGCAATTTTCAAGACTGCCGCCTTCGACCGCTCGGCCATCCCTCCGGTATTGCAGGCTAAAGCCCGAGACGCTGGGCGGAGGGAGAGGGATTCGAACCCTCGAGGAGTTGCCCCCTACGGCATTTCGAGTGCCGCGCACTAGACCGGACTATGCGATCCCTCCTGGTGACGAACTACAGACCGTTGTCCGCGCTGAGCGCGGCCACCAACCCTGGGTTCGCTTGATGTTGTCAATTTGGCGGAGGGAGGGGGATTTGAACCCCCGAGGGGTTGCCCCCAACGGCATTTCCAGTGCCGCGCACTAGGCCGGACTATGCGATCCCTCCAGAGCTATTCAATTATTGAGGTTTCTTGTGCGCACTAGGCCGACTGCACACCAGTGCGATCCCTCCCGGAAGGCTCTTCGGCGCTGCGGCAAAGAGCATTCATAGTCTAGAAACCCTGTCACCTCTGCAGAAACGAAGGAGTCGATCTACCCCAATGGCGGCAACCGACGCGCGATTCATGTCCCTCGCCCTCGCCGAGGCCCGGCTGGCGGCGACGGAGGGAGAGGTTCCGGTCGGAGCTGTGTTGGTTGACGGTCAGGGCGAGGTAATCGGTGCCGACCACAACCGCCGGGAGCAATTGTCCGATGCCACCGCCCACGCCGAAATGCTCGTCATCGCAGCGGCAGGCACAGCACGTGGCGACTGGCGGCTCCCCGACACCACGCTTTATGTGACGCTAGAACCCTGTCCGATGTGTGCCGGGGCCGCCATCAATGCCCGCATCGGCACCATCGTCTATGGGACCGCCGATCCCAAGGCCGGCGCCGCCTGGTCGCTCTACAACATCCCCCAGGACGCCCGGCTCAATCATCGCTGCGAGATCCGACACGGAGTGTTGGCCGAGGAAAGTGCCGACTTGTTGGCCACTTTCTTTAGAGATCAGCGCTGAGTTAGCCTCAATCGAGGGGGCGTGTTGTGTTCAGCGGGCCCTGCGCGGCGGGAAACCGTGAACCGAGTCAGGTCCGGAAGGAAGCAGCTCTAAACGGGCCTTCCCGGGCGCCGCAGTCCCGCCTGCTGAACGTCAGCGCCCCCTCGTCAGTCCTTGTAGAGAAGAGCGCCATAGACAAAGCCAAAGAGGCCCATTCGCCAGACCGGGCCCAGGCGCAGCGGACTCTGGGCGAAAAGCTCTTCGGGCTGGGGCAGCTTGTCGAGGCTCTGATGTAGGTACCAATAGTCGGCGGGAGCGCGGGCGATCAGCCCCGCTAGCGGAAGGGTGATGGCGGTCCCCAGGCGAGAGATCGGGCGGGCGAGTCGGTGGCGGGGGCGGCCGAGATCAACCACCGCCGCCACTCCTCCCGGCCGCAGCACCCGCTTTATCTCCGACAAGGTCCGATCGGTTGAGGTCAGATTGCGAAAGACGAAGGCGGAGAACACCGAGTCAAAGCTGGCATCGGAAAACGGAAGGCTCTCACCGACGGCCGCCACTCGATGACTGATCGAACTCAGCGAGAGCATCTCCCTTACCGGGTCGAGAGCCACCACTTCCCGGTCGCCAAAGATTGGGGCCGCCACTCCGGTCCCGCTGCCGAGATCGAGCAAGCGTCCCGGAGGCAATTGTTCGACTGCAGAGCGTCGCCACGCCTGGTCGCGACCGGCCGACAGCAGAGTGTTGATCAGGTCATAGCGTCGAGCGATGCGAGCAAAGATGGCATCCGATTGTTCGCTCACCCGATTCGGCTGAAGCCAAGGTAAGGCACCAGCGCCTCAGGCATATCCACCGACCCATCCTTCTGTTGAAAATTCTCGAGGATGGCGAGGATCATCCGCCCGACAGCAACCGCGGTTCCGTTCAACGTGTGAACGATCCGGTTGCCCTCCTCCCCCCGCATTCGAACCTTGAGGCGCCGAGCCTGGTAGTCGGTCGTATTCGAGCATGAGGTGACCTCTCGATAAGCATCTTGAGAGGGAAACCACGCCTCGATGTCGTACTTCTTGGCGGCGGACGATCCCAGGTCCCCGGCGGCGATGTTGACCACCCGGTAGGGAAGGCCCAACCCTCCCACGATCGACTCTTCGATCTCGAGAAGTCGTTCGTGCTCTTCGGCTGAGGCCTCTGGTGCACAGAAAACAAACATCTCGACCTTGTCGAATTGGTGCACCCGGAACAGGCCCTGGGTGTCCTTGCCGTAGGTCCCCGCCTCACGTCGGAAGCAGGAGGAAAACCCGGCATATCGGAGCGGAAGCTCGGCGGCGTCGAAGATCTCGTCGGTGTGATAGGCGGCCAGTGAAACCTCCGAGGTGCCCACCAGAAAAAGGTCGTCGGCCGGGACCGAGTAGACCTGCTCGCGGTCTCCGGGGAAAAAGCCCGTGCCATAAAGAGCCTGCTCGCGAACCAAAACGGGAGGCACCATCGGGGTGAATCCGGCTCCGAGCAAGCGATCGAAGGCGTACCGCACCAACCCGAACTCGAGGATGACAGCCGGTCCCTTGAGATATCCGAAGCGGCTCCCGGAGACCTTGGCCCCCCGCTCCATGTCGACGATGTCGAGGCTCGATCCGAGGGCGGTGAAGTCCGATGCCTCGAAGTCAAAGGTCGGCTGATCGCCCACCCGCTTGATCTCCACATTGTCCGCCTCGCTGTGGCCCTCGGCTGCACTGGGCTCGACCAGGTTGGGGACCGCCGCCCACTGCTCCTCGAAGCTTTGGGTCAACTGCTCTGCTTCCGCTTCAAGGGTCTTGTAGCGCTCGGCGAGCTTCCCCACCTCGGCGATGGCGGCCTGCTTCTCATCCCCCTCCAGGCGGGCAATCTCCTTACCCGCCTCCTTCTGGGCCGCTCGGGTTTCCTCGGCCTCCTGGCGTGTGCGCCGCAGCTGGGCCTCGAGCCCGATCAGACCGTCGAGATCGACAGCGAGCCCGCGGCGTTCCAAAGAGCGCCGAATCTGGTCGGGGTGGGAACGAAGCAGGGTCGGGTCGATCACGGTTGCGAGATCCTACGGCCGCTACTCGACGGGCTCGTTGACGAAGAACGAGAGAGCGATGCCATCGTTGTCGGCGTTGCCGTCGGGCTCCGTGAGCTGGAGGGCGACGGAGAGTTGATAGGTCTGGCCCCAGGTCACCGGCAGCTCGAAGAATGAGACCGTCGTTTGCGCTCCGGGGGCCAGGGCGGGGACTGCCAGGGTGCGCGATTCCTCGCCCGCTTCGGTCGAGAGATCGAGAAAGAGATTCTGAATGGGCGCCGAGGTGTTGCCGAGGTTGGCGACGACCACGTCGATGCGGACCGACTCCACAGGCTCGACCACCAAGTCCCCGTCGGGATCGGTTACCCAGGCCGGTTGCGACGTGACCTGACCAACGGCCAGATCAGCCCGGAGTGCAAGGAGCGAGTTGTCGGCCGCGGCCGCCGCTGCGAAAAGCCGAGCGAGGGCCACCGGGGAGTAATTCGGGGAATGGAAGATGAGCTCGGGAAGAGGGGTGATGGGATCGGGAACGTCGGCCCGATCGAGCTCGGCCAGGACTCCCTGGTAGAGCTCGTCGCCGGCCGCCACCTGTTGGATGCCGGCATAAATCTGCTCTTCACCGGCGCCGTCGAGATCGGCCGACCTGAGCATCCCTTCCTGGAAGGTGCGGACTCCCCCGGTCCAGGTCGACACTGCCAGACGAAAGAGGGAGGCGGCGCCGATCAGCGAGCTCCGCTGGGGCGCTTCGACCACCGAAGCCGACGCGGCGTCGAGGGCCGCCGTCACCGAGTCGGTGGCGGTTTCGAATTCGGCCCGGTCGAGCCCGGTCAGGTCGTCGGACAGCGCCGAGAACGTCGAAGCCGCGGTTACCAACTCGACGGCCGATTGCCGGATTCCATCGAGATAGGAGACAGCAGCCGAAGCCTGAGCGTTGATCCGGGCCAGAATCAACGCCAGCAATACGACCACGGTGAGGAGCACGGGCCACCACACCCACCGGCGCCGACGCAGGCGTCGTTCGAGCTTGCGATCGAGTACCGCTGACTGCAACTGCTAGGCCGTTACCGAATCAAGATATTGCAGGAGATCGTGGGCAGCCAGCTCGATCGACTTGTGCCGCCATTCGGAGGCTCGATAGACGCAGGCGATCAAGCCGGTGCGGTGTAGGCGGCGCAGATCCCCGTAGACGAAGCCGTAGCGGGCCTTCGTGTCGTCTGTGGCGCCATCGGTAAGTGCCAAATGCCATTCGGCATATTCGTCCCAGGAGTGCTTGTCGAGAAAGGCGTTCTCGTCTTCAGCGCTGGGCTGGGACTCGCCCCAATCGCTGTCGAGCACGTATTGACGGGCGTCGATCAGGCTCCGGGCCTTCGCCACCGCTTTCTTGTTGACTGTGTACGAGGCCATGACCTCACTCTGTTGGGTCGGAAGCGCTGGTGGGTGGGCGAAGGGGGACTTGAACCCCCACGTCCTTGCGGACACAGGAACCTGAATCCTGCGCGTCTGCCAATTCCGCCACTCGCCCGAGTGGGCCTTTAAGGGTACACCGGACCGCAGGTGACGAACTAGGGACCGCTATCCGCGTCCAGCGCGGTTACGAACCCAGGGTTCGCCGTTAGCGTTTGTGGGAGATGGAAACCGGGCGCCAGACGTGAAGCTCGCCCGCCAGTTGGAGCGGAGGCTGGAGGACGCCCTCGATCATCTCGCCGGACGCATCTTCCGCGGCGGGCTCCATGTCTCCGAGCTCGCCGCCCGCCTCGCCCGTGAGGCCGAACTGGCCGAATTCCGGACCCCGGCCGGGCCGGCGACGGCTAACCGGTTCACGCTGGAGCTCAACCCGGCCAACCTCGCCGGCGATCCCGAACCCCTGGCCCGTGAGCTCGAACTTGTCTTCACCGAGCTGGCGGCCGACCGCGGATGGCGACTGGAAGGTCCCGTTGAGGTGTCCCTGGGCCCAAGCGAGGAGGTCGGGGTTGGCACCATCGCCAGCAGCGCCTCCGTCGCCTCGGGAGCCCTCCCCTGTTGGGCACAGCTCACGAGTCCCAGCGGCGAGAAGATCCTGATTCGGCATAACCGAGCTGTCATCGGCCGCTCCACCGATGCCGATGTGGTCCTCGACTACCCCGAGATCAGTCGCACCCACGCCCTCATCTATCGCCAGGGAGGAGAGATCTACGTCGTTGATACCGGCTCCGCCAACGGCACCCGGGTCGACGGCGTCACGGTGGGGCGGGCGCCAACCCGGGTCGCCCCGGTGGCCGAGTTGACCCTCGCCAACCACCCGTTTCGCTTTACTCCATGCCGGAGCTGATCCTCACCGTTCTGCGTCTGATCTTTCTGGCGCTGGTCTATCTCTTCATCTGGCAGGTGGCCCGGGCGATCACTCGCCACGTCGGTCTCGGTCAGGGCCAGGGACGAGGAAGCAGGCGCAGCGTCAAGCAGGTAGCTGTCATTCGCTCCGACACCCAGGGCGGCATGACGTTCGCAGTCAATGGCGCCACCGTCGTCGGCCGGAGCGATCAAGCCGATGTTGTCCTCGACGATCCCTACGCTTCCGAGTTCCATTTCCGGCTTGTGCTCACAGATGGGGTTCTCACGGTCTCCGATCTCGGAAGCACGAACGGAACCTACGTGAACGGAAAGCGCATCACGACCCCTACCAACCTCCGCCGGGGCGACGCACTGCAGGTGGGAAAGACGGTCATGGAAGTGCGATGAAGGACGCGGCATGAATTACCAGTACGCCTCTGCCACCCACCGAGGGAGAGTGCGGAACAACAACGAGGACGCTCATTGGCCCGAAGCGGCCGGGCAAGGGCCGGGCCCGTTTGTGTTGATGGTGGCCGATGGCATGGGCGGAGCTGTTGCTGGCGAGGTGGCCAGCCAGTTGGCGGTGGCCGAGGCACAGGCGAGCGACGGGCTCCCTTCCGAGCGGCTGGCCAGGGCCAACGCCCAAGTCTTCGAGCGCTCGCTCGCCGAGCCCGAGTTGGCCGGGATGGGTACCACCCTGACCCTGGTCGAGTTGGGGCCCGACGGAGTCGCCCACCTGGCACATGTCGGTGACAGCCGCGCGTATTTGTGGCACGACGGCGTCCTCGAACAGATCACCGACGACCACACCGTGGTCGCCGAACAGCTGGCCGCCGGCCGCATTTCGGAAGGGGACATTGCCAACCATCCCCAACGGAGCATGCTGACCAGGGTCTTGGGGATCGGCTCGGCGATCGACGTGGACACCCTCGACCTCCCCCTAACCCCAGGCGACCGGCTGCTGATTTGCTCCGATGGATTGACCAACATGATCGATGATGAGATGGTCGCTTCCCTCCTCGGGGCAGGGGCGCCGGAGGAGGTGGCCTGGAATCTGATCGAGGCGGCCAACCGCGCCGGGGGCCACGACAACATCACAGTGATAGTCGTGCTCGTCGAGAGTTGACCCGCACCGGCGAAGGCGGGATGCTGGTCGCGGCCGCAGGAGTGGCCGCTTTCGGAGTAACCCTGGTTCTGCTGGCCGGCGGCCAGACCATCGATTCCCGCATTGGGCTCACCTTCGCGGTGATGGTCTTCGCTTTCGGAATGGTGCATTTCGCCATTCGCCGCTGGGCGCCATCGGCCTCCACTGTGATCCTGCCCCCGGCGGCCCTGCTCACCGCCCTCGCCTTGGCTGAGATCCACCGCCTCGATCCGGTCCGGGCCGGCCTTCAGCAGTGGTGGCTCCTGGTGGCGTCGGCTTTGACGGTGACGCTCTTGGGATTCCTCCATCACCGGGGGATCGCCACCATCCGCCGTTACCGCTATCTCTACTTGCTGGTCGGCCTGGTCCTCCTGCTTCTTCCCCTCCTCCCATCGAGCGGACCCCTTCCTCTCCGCGGCCTCGAGGTCAACGGCTCCCGCCTCTGGCTGGTGGTCGATCTGGCCTTCACCGAGATGCGATTCCAGCCCGGAGAGATTGCCAAGCTGCTGCTGGTTCTCTTCCTCGCCGGCTATTTGGCCGAACGCCAGCCGGCGCTGGCCGAGAAACCTCGAAAGTTCGGGCCCTTCCGCTTTCCTGAGCCCCGACAACTCTTCCCGGTGGTGGTGGTCTGGTTGGGAAGCCTGGTGGTTCTGATCGTCCAGCGCGACCTGGGGGCCTCGGTCCTCCTCTTTGGAGCCTTTGTGGGGATGATCTATGCCGCCACCGGCCGCTCCTCGTACCTTCTCATTGGGGGATCGCTGACCATCGGCGGTGGTATCGCCGCCACTCGGGTTTTCGACCATGTCAGCCGCCGCGTGGTCGCCTGGCTCCAGCCGTTTCAGAACTTCGAAGGTGCCGGCTATCAGGTGGCCCAAGCCTGGTTTGGGATGGGAACCGGGAGTCTGGCCGGGTCGGGCATCGGTCTGGGGAGACCCGACCTGATCCCCAACGCCGCGACTGACTTCATCTTCGCGGCGGTGGCCGAAGAGCTCGGCTTCGCCGGCTCGATGGCGGTCCTCGCCGCCTTCGCCCTACTCGTCGGGGCCGGCTTCGGGATATCGCTGCGATGCCGGGACCGATTTCGCAAACTCACCGCCGCCGGCCTCACCTGGGTGCTGGGTCTCCAGGCATTTCTCATCATCGGCGGTGTCCTCCGCCTGGTCCCACTTACCGGGATCACGCTCCCGTTCATGTCGTATGGGGGGTCGTCGCTCGTGGGCAACTTCCTGCTGCTGGGGTTGCTGGCCCGCATCAGCCATGAGGAGCAGACCTGAACCGGCCCACTCGCCGGCTCGCCGCCGCCGTCCTCGTTTCCTTCGCCCTCCTCGGCCTCATGACCACCTGGGTTCAGGTGGTGGCCGCCGATACCTATCGGCTCGATCCCCGCAACGCCCGGTTCAATCTCACCCAAACGGGAAAGGAGCGCGGTCTCATCGTTTCGGCCGACGGAGTGGTCCTCGCTCGGAGCGACCCCGACCCCGCCACCACCGGCTCGTTCATCCGCTCATACCCGGAAGGCGCCGTCTTCGCCAATGTCGTCGGCTACTCGTCCTTGCTATTCGGTGAGCAGGGACTGGAACGCGCCTACTCGGCTGATCTCCGCTCCCGCCGCGACTTCACCATCTCCGATCTCCTCTCGGTCGTGCTGGGGCGGGACCTCCGTCCCGAGAACCTCCAGCTCCACCTCGACGCCTCCCTCCAGCGCCTGGCCTATCAGGCGCTTGGTGGTCAGGCGGGAGCGGTAGTGGCCCTCGACCCGCTTACCGGGTCGGTGCGAGCTCTAGTCACCTCTCCGAGCTATGACCCCGCCCAGATTCTCGGTTCCGATGCCGCCAACCAATATCAGGTGTTCCTCGAGGACCCCGCCCGGCCGCTCTCCGACCGCGCTACCCGCGAGCTCTATCCCCCGGGTTCGACCTTCAAGACGGTGGTGGCCGCCGCTGCCATCGACAGTGGGACCGCCACCCAGGAAACCACCTATGCCGACCCCGCCCAGTTTCCGCTCCCCGGATCGACCGCCGTAATCGAGAACGCCGGCGGCGGGCCATGCAACAACGGAAGCAGCACCACGCTGCAGCAAGCGTTCGTGCGATCGTGCAACACCACCTTCGCCCGCATCGCCATCGAGACTGGGGCCGAGCCGATTGGGGAAACTGCCCAACGCCTCGGGTTCAATCGCGAGATCCCCTTCCCCTGGCCGGTGGCGGAAAGCGCATTCGCCACCTCGGTCCTCGCCAACGACGACGCCGCGCTCGGGCAAAGCGGGATCGGCGAGCGTGATGTCCGTGCCACACCGCTGCAGATGGCAATGGTGGCGGCGGCCGTCGCCAATCAGGGCACGGTCATGGTCCCCAATCTTGTGGCCCGCATCTTCGATAGCGACGGCAATGAGGTCGAGACGATCGAGCCCTCCGTGCTCGACTCCGCTTTCTCCCCCGAAACCGCCTTCGTCATGAGCCAAATGATGGAAAGGGTGGTCACCGAGGGCACGGGAAGACAGGCTGCAGTTCCCGGGATCCGAGTGGCGGGGAAGACCGGCACATCGACGGGGATCGAGGGTCGACCCCATGCCTGGTTTATCGGCTTTGCTCCCGTCGATGCCCCCACTATTGCCGTGGCGGTCTTTGTCGAGGCGGGGGGGAACATCGGTGAGAACGCCAGCGGAGGATCCGTCGCCGCTCCGATAGCGTCACAACTCATCAGTGGGTGGTTGAACCGGTGATCTCTAGAATCCTCCGCAGTTCTCAATGAACTTCCCTCACCCCCTCACTGATCGTTATCACCTCGCGTCGCACTTGGCCCGGGGAGGGATGGCCGATGTCTATCTCGGCCAGGACAGCCTGCTCGGGCGCAAAGTGGCGATCAAGGTCCTGCACTCGCAGTTCTCCACCGACGAGGCCTTCGTCAAAAGGTTTCGGCGAGAAGCGCAGGCGGCCGCCAACCTCACCCATCCCAACATCGTCGGCATCTACGACTGGGGTCAAGCCAACAGCACCTATTTCATCGTCATGGAGCTGGTCGATGGTCGCAGCCTCCGCGACGTCCTTCGATCCGAGGGGGCGTTGCTCCCCCGTCGGGCAGCGGAAATCACCGCCGAGGTGGCGTCGGCCCTGTCCGCCGCTCATCGGGCCGGCCTGGTCCATCGGGATATCAAGCCCGGCAACATCCTGCTTTCCAGCGACGGCACCGTAAAGGTCACCGACTTCGGTATTGCCCGGGCTTGGGACGACTCCCAGGAGCTGACCAGGACCGGAGCGGTGATCGGCACCGCCACCTATTTCAGTCCTGAGCAGGCCCAGGGCAACGATGCCGACGAGCGCTCCGACGTCTACTCGTTGGGGGTGGTGCTCTACGAGATGCTGGCGGGGCGGCCACCCTTCTCCGGTGAGAGCCCGGTGGCGGTCGCCTACCAGCACGTTTCCGCCAGCGCCCCGCCCCCGTCTTCGATCAATGTCGACGTCCCCACCGAGCTCGACGCCATCGTCACCCGGGCCCTGGAGAAGGATCCCGCCTTTCGATATCAGAACGCCGACGAGATGCGAGCCGACCTGCTGCGGGTCCTGGCCGGGCAGGCGCCGGCCGTGTCCCCGGTGGCGGTCCCGGTGGCGGCGCCCACCCAGGTGGTCGGGGCCGACCCCGGCAATACCCGGGTCTTGACGGCCGCCCCGGTGCGAACCGCCGGTCCACCGACTCAGACCACTCCCCCCATCGAGGAGCGACGAAGTCAGATCCCCTTCATCCTCACCGCTTTCGGCTTGCTTGCCCTGCTGGCGGCGATGGTCTTCTTGGTATTTCGCATGGCCAATGAAGGACCGCCTCCCACCACCACTGTGCCGCCGATCGAGATTCCCAACGTGGTCGGAGAGACCGAGGCCCAAGCAGTCACCATCCTCTCCGGACTCGACTTGGAGCCTGAATTGCGCCAGGAGGCCTCGGCCGATGTGGAGGAAGGCATCGTCATCCGCACCGACCCCGCCGCCGGCACGGTGGTAGAGGCGGGTCGGCTGGTCTTGGTCTATGTCTCCGCCGGGGTGACCCCGGTGGAAGTCCCCGCTCTGATCGGCGAAACCCGGGAACACGCCGAAGCCCTGCTCAACGAAGCCGGGCTCACGGTCGGCACCGTTACCGAACGGGCGGACCCCGAGGCCGAACCGGGAATCGTCATCGAGCAGAGCCCGGTGGCTGGGATCGAACGCGATCCTGGCGAGCCGGTCAATTTCGTCGTCTCCACCGGGGCCGAAGAAATCTCCCTCCCCGACCTCTCCGGGCAGGCGGACAACGACGCCTTCGCCGAGCTCAATCGGCTCGATCTCAACTGGGAAACGGTCACCGAGGCTTCGAATGATTTCGATGAAGGAACCGTGATCCGGACCCAGCCCGGAGCCGGTGAATTGGTGAGGGCGGGAGACACCATCACCGTGGTGGTTTCCACCGGTCCCGCCCAGGTAGAGGTGCCAGATCTCTTCGGCCTCACCTTCGACCAGGCCCAGCAAACCCTCGAGGATGAGGGACTCGAAATTGGCGAGAACCCCAACATCACCAGCACCGACGATCCCGAGCTCGACGGGCGGATCATCAACCACACTCCCCCGGCCGGGTCCTCGGTAAACCGAGGGACAGTGGTCAACGTCACCATCGGCTTTTTCGAGGAGCCGCCAGGGAACGGCAACGGGGGTGGAGGCGGCGGCTAGCCGGGACCCGTTTCTCCCCTCAGGGGCCGAGGGGGGTCCCAAGGAAATTGGCGAGAAGCTTCTTTCCCTCGCTGGTCATGATGCTTTCGGGGTGGAATTGGACACCGGTAACCGGATCGCTTTCGTGCCGGAGCCCTTGCACCACTCCGTCCTCGCTCCAAGCGACGGCGGTGAGCTCGGGTGGCAGCCGGGTCGCCGCCAATGAGTGGTAGCGGGTAGCAATGAACGGGTTCTCGAGACCCTCGAAAATGCCCCGACCGTCATGGCGGATCTCACTCGTCTTTCCATGTCGGGGCTCGGGGGCCAGATCGACCTCTCCCCCGTACGCCACCGCGATTGCCTGGTGGCCGAGACAAACCCCCAAGGTGGGAATCTCCTTCGAGAAGGCGCGGATGTAGTCGACGGAGTAGCCGGCGTCTTCGGGGGTGCCTGGCCCAGGCGAGATCACCAGCCGTTGGAAGTCGATCTCTTCTTCTGCTTCTCCGGGCTTGAAAATGTCGTTGCGGATCACCACCGGGTCAGCGCCAAGCTCTCCCAGGTACTGGACCAGGTTGTAGGTGAACGAGTCGTAGTTGTCGAGAACGAGGATCCGGTTTGACACCGCGGGGTCCTAGCGGAAATTGGTGGTCATCAGGAACCCGACGGCGATGGCGACGAGTCCGCCGATTAGCCAGAACTGGTTCCAGTTGAAAATGAAGCGGGCCAGCACCGCCAGCACCCCGAGGCCCATCAGACCCGACATCAGAGCCACATACCAGTTGGGGCTGGGCTCTTTCGACTTCGCCTTGGAGGCGGCCGCAGTGGCGGCGGCGACGGGGCTCGGACCTCGCTTGGTCTTGCGTCTCTTCGACTCGGGCATGCCCGCAGACGCTAGCTGCGCCAGACCGGAACCATGTCCTCCCGGCAGTGGCGCGGGGCCGAGAACTCGGCGGCATTGACGTACTTCAACGTGAGCTCGGCGCCGCAGACCGAACAGCGATAGTCCTGGTCCGCCTCGACTACATCTTCGGGATCGACCTCGGGTGGCGGGGTGCTCAACGTCCGAATGAAGTACATCGCCACGTACCAAATCAGGACCCCAAGGCCAATGGCCAGGAGCAGGCGGACGATTCCCAACGGGACTCAGATCAATTCGAGAATGGTGGCGTTGGCCATGCCACCGCCTTCGCACATCGTCTGAAGGCCGTAGCGAGTTCCGGTCCGCTCCATCTCGTGGAGGAGCGTGGTCATCAGCCGAGCTCCAGAAGCCCCCAGGGGGTGACCGAGGGCGATGGCTCCTCCATTGACGTTGGTCCGAGTCCAGAGAGCATCGGGGTCGGCACCGCCGTGTTCGATCCGCCACGCCGCCACCACGGAAGCGAAAGCCTCGTTGACTTCGATGAGGCCGATTTCGTCGATTGACAGGCCGGCCCGATCCAACACCTTCGAGGTGGCGGGGATGGGACCGGTCAGCATGATCACGGGATCAACCCCGGCGAGGGCGAAGGACACAAAGCGCGCCTTGGGCTTGAGGCCGAGGGACTTCGCCTTCTCCTCGCTCATCACCAGCACCGCCGCCGCTCCGTCGGAGATCTGTGAGGAGTTGCCGGCCGTGACCGATCCGTCGACTTTGAAGGCGGGCTGTAGGGAGGCGAGCTTTTCGAGAGAAGTGTCCCAACGAATTCCTTCATCGCGGGTCACTACTTCCGATCCGGCCTCGCCCTTGACGGTCACCGGCACGATCTGGCTCTCGAATCTTCCTTCCTCGGTGGCTCGCGCCGCCCGCTGGTGGGACTCGAAGCCGATCTGATCGAGGGTCGCCCGATCCAGGCCCCACTTCTCGTTGATCATCTCCGCAGAGAGCCCCTGAGGTATGAGACCGTGGCTATAGCGCTCAAGCATGAGCGGTCCGAATGGCATCCCCGGCCCTTGCTGGGCAGTCACCCCCATGGGGATCCGCGTCATCGACTCGATTCCGGCCGCGATCACGACGTCGTAGGCCCCGGCGATGACCCCCTGGGCGGCGAAGTGGGCCGATTGCTGGGAAGAACCGCACTGGCGATCGATCGTGGTCCCCACCACTTCTTCAGGAAAGCCAGCCGCGAGAGCGGCGTTACGCCCGATGTTGAGGCTCTGCTCACCGGTTTGAGAGACGCATCCCATGATCACGTCCTCGACCAGGGATGGGTCGAGGTTGTTGCGCTCGACCAGGGCCTTGAGGGGAATCGAGGCCAGGTCGACGGGGTGAATGTCCTTGAATTTGCCGTTACGCCTGGCGACCGGGGTCCGGACCGCATCGACGATCACTGCATTCGCCATCACTGACCACGCTCCTTATCGAAACCTAAGGTTCTGTACTGCGGAAAACGCATGAAATCGCATTCGGATTCCGTTCGTGGAGACGATGGGACTTGAACCCACGACTTCCTGCTTGCAAAGCAGGCGCTCTGCCGGGCTGAGCTACGTCCCCGGAGGGGGAAATCATAAGCCGAGTGCCATCGTCAGCGGCAAGAACATCCCCGAGAGGGTTTGGGCTCAGTGGAAGCTGCCGGTCAGGGAATCGAGGCCAGGAACTACAATTGGTCGCTCACCAAGGGGCCCATAGCTCAGCTCGGTTAGAGCGCGTCCCTGATAAGGACGAGGTCCGTGGTTCAAGTCCACGTGGGCCCACCGCTTTGGTTTTGATCTCCCGCCCGACGGGTATTTTCTCAGCCCGATCGGAGTTGGAATGGCCAAGAAATCCCTGCAGGATCTGACGAAATCGGAGCTCTACGAGAAGGCCCAGAAAGCCGACGTTCCCGGCAGATCACAAATGAGCCGGACGGAGTTGATCAAAGCCCTCTCTAACGGCCACGCCCAAGAGCGGCCCACGAAAAGCCGGAAGCGGGCGCAAGCAGCCACAACCAAGCGTTCGATTTGGAGCGGGGCGATCACCTTCGGTCTCATCACGATCCCGGTCGGCCTCTACACGGCCACCGAGGATCGAGATATCGCATTCCATCTGCTCTCCGGAAAGGATAAGTCCCGAATCCAGTACAAGCGGGTGTCGAGCAAGACCGGCCGAGAGGTTGACTGGGACGACATCGTCAAGGGCTATGAGTATGAGAAGGGGAAGTACGTCGTCTTCACCCCCGAGGAGCTCGAGCAGATCGCCCCTGAGAGCGCGCGAACGATCGACGTGGTGAAAATCGTCGACGCCACCGAGATTGATCCCATCTATTTCGAGAAGTCCTACTTCGTTGCCCCGAGCAAGGTGGGGGCCAAGGCGTACAAGCTCTTCTTGCGGGCGCTGACGGAATCGGGGCGAGTGGCTGTGGCCAAGGTCACCATCAGAGAGAAGGAGCGTCTCTGCACGCTTCGGGTCAAGGAAGATTTGCTGGTGCTGGAAACCATGACCTGGCCCGACGAGATCAGAGTCCCTGACTTCGAGCAACTCAAAGACAACAGCCGGATCTCGGCCGAAGAGTTGAAGATGGCTCGTCTCTTGATCGACCACCTCGCGGGTGAGTTCGACCCATCGGAATTCGAGGACAGCTATCGGCAACGATTGGAAGACGCCATCGATGCCAAGATCGAAGGCAACGAGATCGAGCTTGCACCGGCCGCGGCAGAACCAGCCACCGTCACCAATCTCTTGGATGCCCTCAAGGCCAGCGTCGATCAGACCCGGGCCAAGCGCTCGGCCTAGATCAGGTCAGCGAAGAAACAAGACCCCTCAGATATCTTTGCTATCAACGGCTGCTCCCCGTTGGGGAACCGATGCCGTCAAAATCACGTCAGATGACCATGCGAAGACTCTTGCCTTTCCTATTCCTGGCCGCCTCGCTGCTGTTCCTGGCCAACCCGGCTCACGGATGCAGCTGCATGGTCGCCACACCCGAAGATATGCTCGAATTTGGGCCGATCGCTTTCGTCGGCACGATGTCGGGAGTGGTCCCCGGAGGGAACGACCACATCCTGACTTTCGACGTCGACACCGTGTTGGCAGGCGAGGTTCCGGCCCAGGTGGAAGTTGTCACGGCCAACAACAGCGCCGCCTGTGGAATTGATGCCAACGTCGGAACCCGGATGGCGATCTTCGCCAACGACGATCAGGGATTCTTCACCTCGAACCTCTGCTCCACCACCGACGCCGACCTCGCCATCAAGGCGCTCGGTCCCGGGTCTCCACCCTCCGCCGCCACCTCTCCGCCGTCCAACTTCGACTGGCAGGCGGTCGGGTTGGGCACAGGGGCGCTCGTCGTCGTCGGAGCCGTTTGGCTATTGGGTCGCCGTCGCGTCGCCAACTGAGCAGAATGGAGCCGACAACGGAGGTATCCATGGCGAACAAGGACAAGGGCGGCCGGAACAACAAGAAAGCCCCGGCCAAGGACCCCAAGCAGAAACGTCAAGAGAAGAAAGAGAAGAAGGCCAAAGACAAGCTCCGCACCACCGGCGGCTGATGGGCTGGGACATTCCAACCTTCGCCGACGTGCTGGCGGCGCGTCGACGAATTGCTCCCTATCTCAACCCGACTCCCCTCTTTTCGTATCCGGTGCTCACCGACATGGTGGGTACCGAGGTCTTCGTCAAACACGAGAACCATCAGCCCATCGGCGCTTTCAAAGTTCGCGGCGGCATCAATCTCATCTCGCAGCTGACGGAGGACGAACGGCATCGGGGGGTGACCACCGCCTCGACCGGCAATCACGGACAGTCGATCGCTTTCGCCGCTCGCCTCTTTGACGTGAAGGCAGTGATCTGCGTCCCCGAGCGAGCCAACCCCGCCAAGATGGCTTCGATGCGAGGCCTGGGGGCTGAACTCGTCGAACACGGGCATGATTTCGATGACGCCAAGGCCAACTGCCAGGAGCTGGCGATTGAGCACGGTTTTCGCTACATCGACTCCGGAAATGAACCTCACTTGATCGCGGGAGTCGCCACCTCTTCACTCGAGATTCTCGAGCAGGAGCCAACGATCGAGGCGCTGATCGTTCCCATTGGCGGTGGGAGTGGCGCCGCCGGGGCATCGATCGTTGCTAACGCCGTCGACCCTTCGATCCGCGTCATCGGGGTGCAGTCGGCCCAGGCCCCCGCTGCTTATCGCTCCTGGAAGGAGCGGGCCTTGGTGGAAGACAAGTGTGAGACCATCGCCGAGGGACTGGCGACGAGGGCCCCTTTCGAATTGCCGCAAACCATTCTTTGGGAACTCCTCGATGACTTCATCCTGGTCAGCGACGACGAGATCCTCGACGCCCAGCTCCGACTGATCGACGCCACCCGAAACATGGTCGAGGCTTCGGGTGCGGCCTCGACTGCCGCCGCCCTCAAGCTCAAACAAGATCTGGCGGGAAAACGGGTGGCGGTGGTAATGAGCGGGGGAAACGTCAGCCGAGCTCAGCTGCAGGCGCTCTTAGCGAGAAGGGGCTGAATGAACTGGACCCTCGAGGTCGTGGTCGTCCCGGTGTCAGACGTCGACCGATCGAAAGTGTTCTACGAGAAGGGCTTGGGCTTCCACGTCGATCATGACTCCCGCATCAGTGACGATCTCCGCGTTGTACAGCTCACCCCACCCGGATCGGGATGTTCGATCGTCATCGGCAAGGGACTCGGCAATATGGCTCCGGGTTCTCTTGAGGGTCTCCAGCTGGTCGTTTCTGACATCCAGCGCGCCCACGCTGAGTTGATTTCGCGGGGAGTGCAAGCCACCGACGTTCAGGTTTACGGTCAGGACGGCCTGCGCCCGATGCAAGAAGGCGACGATCTCAACAATGTCGGCTTCGTGTACTTCAGTGATCCCGACGGCAACCGCTGGGCCGTGCAGCAGATCACCGATCGCGCCTAGCGCTATTTCTTGCTGCGTTTGGCGATTCGGTCCAGCGCTCCTTCCCAATCGGCATCGAAGTGGGCTCCCGGCTCGTCGAGGTCGACTACTACGGGGGCGTGATCGGAGGGAGTGGGAGGTCCTTTTCTCGCCTCGCGATCGATCTCGGACCAGACGCTGCGCTCAGCCACCGGGGTCGTGGCATACAGGAGGTCGATTCGCATCCCCTTGTTCTTGTGGAACATCCCTGCCCGGTAGTCCCACCAGGTGAAGCGTCCGGGCTGGGGACTATGGCGGCGGTAGAGGTCGGCCAGTCCCCAGTCGCGCAGGGTCTGCAGGGCTTGCCGTTCTCTCGGGGAGACGTGCGTGCCACCATGGGCGGCAGCCGGATCCCAGACGTCATCGTCTGCCGGAGTGGCATTGAAGTCACCACCCACCACAAGCGACTCTGTGGGCGAGCGTGCTTCCACCAGCCAGCGGTGGAGCCGCTCATACCACGCCAGCTTGCCCTCGTAGAAGGGTGAGTCGAGCACCCTGCCGTTGGGGGCATAGAGACTGACGAAGCGGATGCCTCCACATATCGAGCTCATCATCCGTGCCTCGTCGAAGGGGTTGAAGTCCTCTTCGGCCGCGCCGCGACCAGATGCTTGACGGCTGTCGCGGACGGGGCCGTCACCAAAGTTGGTGACGACTTCGGAGATCCCAAGACGACTGGCGATGGCCACCCCGTTCCATCGCCCTTCGCCATGATGGGCGACCTCGTAGCCGGCCATCCGGAACGGCAGCTCGGGGACCTGCTCGTCAGCCAGTTTCGTTTCCTGCATGAGCAGGACATCTGGGGCGGCCCGCTCGAGCCATTGCTCGATCGCCGGCACTCGCGCAGCCAAGGAATTCACGTTCCAGGTAGCAATCCGCACCGGGCAGTTTTAGCGAGGTGCAAGGAAACGCCGCTTCTGAGGCATCGCCTTACTTTTTCGCCCCTGCGCCATAGACTCTCAGGGTGAAGCCTTTGCCGATCATCATCGCCGTGGGAGCTCTGACCGCCGTCTTCGCCACGCTGCTCCAGAAGAGAATCAAAGAGAGCACCGCAACCGAGGCCTGGGAACCGGTCTCCCTCAGTTGAAGGTTCTGGTCCTAGCCGACCACGACCGCGACCTCCGAATCGCCCACGTCCTACGCTCGGAGCCTTCCGTCGAGCGGGTGGCTTTTCTCGGCCCACCTTCCTCATCGGTGATCGAGAAGGTAGAGGCGCCGGAAGGATTCGATCTGGTGGTGAGCCCGGGTCCCGATGCCTTCGCCGTCGCCGCTCGAATCGGAGCCGCGGCATTATCGGCGGCCGAGATCGATGTGAGCCCGGTACCGGCGGTCGTGGGTGCCTCCCTTTTGGGCCTGGGACTGGCGATGGCCGCCCGGCTCGAGTCGCAAGGCACGGCCGTGAGCAGGGTATCCGTGGCCCGTCCCGGGCCGAATGGGTCGGGACCGATCAAGGTCGGATTTCCACCCCCGGTGGGAGGTCTCTCAGGGGTGGAATTGGTGGACCTGCCGGTGAAGGTGGTCGAGGCCACCGCTCCCCCGGGCTGGGCGTCGGTGCTGGTGGAGGGAAACGGCACCCGCCAGGCCGTGGTCGATGATTACCTCTTCTTGACCACGATCGCCCTCGCCGCCGGGGTCGCCCTGGTGCCCCCGGCCGGCATCGTCAGGGTGTGGGACTCGCCCCAGACCTATCTGTCCCGGGCCGAGGCGATGGGCCTGGTGGCGGCGATCAAGTACTAGCCCGTCGTTCTCGGGACCGTTATCCGCGCTGAGCGCGGCCTACAACCCTGGGTTCGCAATAGGTCAGGGGATAGCGGGGGTGGTTTCTTCGGTGGGCTCGTCGGCCAAGGCTGGTTCCGGTTTGCCGTTACCCAGCGAAGTAGCTGGGGTGGCCGGGGTGAAGCGGCGAGCGGGAGCGGTGGCCACACTCAAGGGGGCGAGCGACTCTTCCAGCACCACCACCTCGACGCCGCCGACGACGTCGGTCACCAGGTTGTACATCACTGCCGCCAAGGTCATGAAGCCAGTCGAAAGCACCGCCCAAACCACCGATCCGAAGACGGCGGCCCGCAGGAAGCGCTCGGTGTTGGCAAAGGGGTTCTCGCCTTCGTCAAGAAGGGTGATCTTCACCAAGACCTCGGTGATCTTGTCGGGGATGCCGGCGGCGGTGAGCACCGACCAGAACATGACCAACCCCAGCACGAGCCCCAGCCCCAGCACGACGTTGAGAAGAGCCGAAACTTTGAGGACCGTCCACGGGTCGATCTTGCGGATGATGCGGCGAACACGCCGGACCGTGGTCATGTAAGGACCCAGAGTCTACCGGGGGTACCCCGTCTATTCGTCCTCTTCCGGCGGCACCACGGTGAACGCCGCCAGTTCGGTGCCGGGATCGAGACGCATCGCCTTCACCCCGGTCGAATCTCGCTGCTGGCGGCTGATGGCGTCGGCCTTCTGGCGGATGGCCTTGCCGTTGGAGGAGATCAGGAACACTCCCGTCCCCTTGGTCACGCCCAGTGCTCCCACCAGATGTCCCCGGGCCTTGGTCAGCTTGATTGCCTTGACGCCGATCCCGCCCCGGCCCTGCCCGCGGAACTGCTCGATGGAGGTGCGCTTGCCATAGCCATTCGAGGTCAACAACAAGACGTCCTCGCCGTCGGCCGACGACGTCGCCGCCACCACTTCGTCGCCGGGGCGGAGCTTGATCCCCCGCACCCCTTGCGTGGCCCGGCCCATGGGACGCAGGTCCTTTTCGGGGAAACGGATCCCTTGACCGTTGCGGGTGAAGATGAGGACGTCGTTTTCGCCGGTGGTGGTCCGCACCGAGACCACCTCGTCGCCCTCGTTGAGCTTGATCGCCACCAGCGTTTGGTTGCGGCTCTCGTACTCGCGGAAGAGCGTCTTCTTTGCCGTCCCCAGCTTGGTGACCATGACGAGAAAGCGCGCGGTTTCGTAGTTACGCGTGTCGATGATTGCCTCAATCCGCTCCTGGGGCTCGAGGGGAAGCACCGCTTGGGCGAGGACCCCTTTCGAAGTGCGATCCTTGCGCGGAATCTCGTGGGCCTTGATGCGATGGACCAAACCCTTGTTGGTGAACATCAGCAAATAGGCATGGGCGGTGGTGTGGACGAGGTGGGACACCACGTCCTCACCTGAGACCTCCGCCGCCTTCACCCCTCGCCCTCCCCGACCCTGGGTGCGGTAAGTGCTGGCGGGAACCGACTTCAAGTAGCCCGAGGCCGAGACGGTGACGATGAGCTCATCGTCGGCGATCAGATCCTCGAGGGACATGTCGCCCTCGTCGGGGATGATGACGCTCCGGCGAGGAGTGGCGAACTTCTCTTTGATCTCTGTCAAGTCGCTCTTGATGATCTCCCGCCGCCGAGCCGGGTCGGCCAGGATCGCCGTGAGATCGGCGATCAATTCCATCAGGGCGGCATGTTCCTCCCGGAGCTTTCCCACCTCCAAGGCGGTGAGACGACGAAGGGGCATGTCGAGAATGGCATTGGCTTGGATCTCGGAGAGCTCGAAACGCTCCTGGAGGCGGGAACGGGCGTCGGCGGTGTCCTTCGAGGCCCTGATCAGCGCCACCACCTCGTCGATGTTGTCGACGGCGATGATGAGGCCTTCGAGGATGTGGGCCCGGGCTTCGGCCTCCCCCAAGCGATGCCGGGTACGACGCTCGATGACCTCCATCTGGTGGTCGAGGTAGTAACCGACCATCCCCGCCAAGTTGAGGGTGCGGGGGATGCCGTCGACCAAGGCCACCATGTTGGCTCCGAAGCTCTCCTGGAGGGGAGTGTTCTTGTAAAGCTGGTTGAGGACGACCTGGGGAACCGCGTCCTTCTTCAATTCGATGACGAGACGAATCCCGCGCCGGTTGTCCGATTCGTTTCGTACGTCAGCGATGCCGGAGAGCTTCTTCTCGTCGACCAGGATCCGGATCTTCTCCATCACTCGCTCGATCGATACCTGATAGGGCATCTGGGTGACGATGAGGGCGGTCCTTCCCTTCCTTACCTCCTGGGGCTCGGCCACCGCCCGCATTCGGATTGAGCCCCGGCCCGAGGCCAGGTACTCCTTGATCCCGGTGCTGCCCACCAGGTAGCCGCCGGTGGGAAAGTCAGGCCCTTTGACGAAGCGCATCAACTCTTCTGAGTCGGCGTCGGGATTGTCGATCAGATGGAGGCAAGCTTCGACCATCTCCCCCAGGTTGTGGGGAGGAATATTGGTGGCCATCCCCACTGCGATGCCCTGGCTGCCGTTGACCATGAGGTTGGGGAAGCGGGCGGGGAGCACCGTGGGCTCCTCGGATTCACCCGCGTAGTTCTCCACGAAATCGACGGTGGACTCACCGATCCCCTCCAGGAGTCGCATGGCGAGGTGGGTGAGCCGGCACTCGGTGTAGCGATCGGCTCCGGGAGGATCGTCGATGGTTCCGAAGTTCCCCTGGGGATCGATGAGCTGGTGGCGCATCGAGAAGTCTTGGCCCATTCGCACCAGGGCGTCATAGATGGCCTGATTGCCGTGGGGGTGATAGTTCCCCATCACCTCGCCGACCACCTTGGCGCACTTGCGGTGCGGGGTGGTGGGCCCGATGTTGTTCTCGAACATCGAATAGATGATCCGTCGCTGCACCGGTTTCAGTCCATCGCGCACATCCGGGAGGGCGCGGGAGACGATGACCGACATGGCGTAATCGACAAAGGACTGCTCGAGCTCGGCATTGATGTCGATGGCGCCGAGGCCATCGCCGTTAGTGGGGATACGGTCAACCATGGCTCAAATGTCGAGGAAGCGAACGTCCTTGGCGTTCTGCTGGATGAATGACTTCCGCTGGGCAACGTCATCGCCCATCAACACCGAGAAGAGCTCGTCGGCGGCCAGGGCATCGTCGACGTCAACTCGCAATAGGGTCCGGGTTTCGGGATCCATGGTCGTGACCCGAAGCTCTTCGGCGTCCATCTCCCCCAAACCCTTGAAGCGAGCGGCCTTGACCTTGGGGTGCTCCTTTCGGAACTCGGCCAACTCGTCGTCATCTTTCAGGTAGTGGACCTTGGAGCCAACCTTGACCCGGTAGAGGGGCGGCTGCGCAAGATAGACATAGCCGGCCTCGATCAGACCGCGCATGTGGCGGAAGAGGAAGGTGAGCAAGAGGGTGCGGATGTGGGAGCCGTCGACATCGGCGTCGGCAAGGATGATGACCTTGTGGTACCGGGCCTTTTGGAGGTCGAACTCGTCACCAATCCCGGTCCCTACCGCGGTAATGAGATCAACGATTTCGGTGTTCTGCAGGGCCTTGGCCAACCGAGCCTTCTCGACATTGAGGATCTTTCCACGGATCGGAAGGACCGCCTGGGTGTGGGAATTACGACCCTGCTTGGCCGGGCCGGCGGCCGACTTCCCCTCGACGATGAATAGCTCCGCCTCTTCGGGGTTGCGAGTGGAGCAATCGGCCAGCTTGTCGGGAAGCCCGCCCGACTCGAGTCCCGACTTGCGGCGGGTGACATCACGGGCCTTGCGGGCAGCCTCCCGAGCTTTGGCGGCAGTGATGCACTTTTCGACGATCCGGCGGGCCTCGGACGAATAGCGCTCGAGCCACTCGGGGAGATGACGGTTCAAGATCTTCTCGACGTAAGAACGGATCTCGGTGTTGCCGAGCTTGGTCTTGGTTTGGCCCTCGAACTGGGGAACCTTCACCCGGACGGAGATGATGGCGGTGAGACCCTCGCGGATGTCCTCGCCAGTGAGATTCTCTTCCTTCTCCTTCAGCAAGCCCTTGGTGCGGGCGAAGGCGTTGATGGCATTGGTGAGGGCCTTGCGAAAGCCCTCCTCGTGGGTGCCGCCCTCATGGGTGTTGATGTTGTTGGCAAAGGAGTGAATCGATTCGGTGTAGGTACCGGTCCACTGCATCGCCAGCTCGAGCTCCGACTCGGCGGAACGGTCGATGATCTCAATGACATGAGGATGGACCGGTTCCCTGGTCGAGTTGAGGTGCTTGACAAAATCGAGGAGCCCCCCTTTGAAGAGGTAGGTCTCAGAGCGCGGAGCAGACTCCCCATCCAAGGCCCGTTCGTCGGTCAACACGATCTCGAGGCCGCGATTGAGATAGGCCAGTTCGCGGAGCCTGGTGGAGATGGTGTCGTAGTCGAAGTCAGTCGTATCGGTAAAGATCTGGGTGTCGGGCCAGAAGTTGATCGTGGTTCCACTGTTCTTTTTCCACGGCTTGAGCTTTTCGACCTTGGACAGCGGCTTGCCGCGGGAAAAACTCTGCCCCCAGACGAATCCGTCCCGGCGAACCTCGGCATCGAGCTTTTGGGAAAGGGCGTTAACTACCGACACACCGACGCCATGCAACCCGCCGGAAACGGTGTATGCCCCCTGTTCGAACTTTCCTCCGGCATGGAGCGTTCCTAGGACCACCGTCAGGGCCGACTGCCGCGTTTTGGGATGAATGTCAACAGGAATGCCGCGGCCGTTGTCGATTACTCGCACTCCCCCATCAGCCAAAAGAGTCACATCGATGCGGGTTGCGAAGCCGGCCATGGCCTCGTCGACGGCGTTGTCGACCACCTCCCAAACCAGATGGTGGAGCCCGCGGGGGCCGGTCGAGCCGATGTACATGCCGGGCCGTTTCCGCACCGCTTCGAGACCCTCGAGGACGGTGATGTCCCGGGCGTCATACGAGGCATTTCCGTTGGTAGCGGCCAAATCAGCTCCTGGCGACAACGTCTGGTCGGGGGCAATCGGGGCGGCGTTGAAGGCCGGAAAAGTGGCCCGATTGCACGTTTGTAATTATAGCCGTTCGACCCGCCCTCGAACATCCTCTTGAGGGGCGGAAATGGCTGTCGTCACGGCCTTTTCCGCACTTGCCCAGAGATCGTTTTTGCCTGGCCGTTAACCATCGCCGTCCCACGGTCTGGTTACCGTCGCGGGGTGCGCCTCTCCTGGCTTCAACTGCACAGCTTTCGCTCCTACCCAGCCCTTGAATGGCGTCCCGATCCCGGAGTCAACATCCTCGTGGGCCGCAATGGAGCGGGGAAGACCAACCTCCTCGAAGCGATTGGGTTCCTGGCCAATCTGCGCTCCTTTCGCGGCGCCCCCGAGGAAACGTTGATTGCCCACGATGCCGAGACCGCCGTTGTACGGGGGGAAGAGTCTTCGGCGCAGGCGCTGGTTGAAGTCGAGATTGCACGCAAGGGGGGAAGGAGAACGCGGATCGGCCAGAAGTCGATCGGACGCACCTCCGATCTCCGGTCGGCTTTGAGAACGGTTGCCTTTCTTCCCGATGATCTCGATCTCGTCAAGGGCTCTCCGGCCGGCCGTCGCGAGCTCCTCGACGATGTCGCCGGCCAGATCTGGCCCGGCGCCACTCTCGATCAGGCTGAGTTCGATCGCACTCTTCGGCAGCGCAACACCTTCCTCAAGCAGGGCGACCGCGATCTCGCCACCCTCGAGGTGTGGGACACGCGCCTGGCGCAAGCTGCCGCCAAGGTTATGGGGCGTAGAGCGCGGGCGGCGGCGGCGCTTGAAGAGACCCTGGTCGAGTCTTACGGGAGGATCGCCGGCGAAGAGACCAGCGTTCGCTTCGCATATCAATCGGATTGGGGGGGAACCCTCGACCCGACTACCCCAGCCAGCGAGTGGGCCATGAGTTTGACCGCGGCCCTGCGCGAGCGACGCCGACTCGACTTCGAACTAAGGACAACCGGGAGCGGTCCCCACCGCGACGACCCCGCAATTTCGCTCGGGGGACAGGGCAGTCGCCATCAGGCCAGCCAGGGTGAACAACGAACGCTGGCCTTGGCGCTTCGACTTGCCACTCACCGGGCGGTCTCCCTGCAAACCGACCGACTGCCGCTCTTGCTTCTCGACGATGTGTACTCCGAGCTCGATCCCGAGCGCTCGAAGGCCCTCACCGATGCCCTCCCTGAGGCCCAGACCTTCGTCTCCACCACACGCCTCGAGGAAGTCCCCGTGCCCGGCCGGGCCTGGCAGGTCTCGGAAGGAGACATTCGTTGAGCGCCAAACCCGAGGCCTTGGACTCTGTCCTTTCCCGGATCCTCGCCAACCTTGGGCTTCCGCCTCCCGATCTCCTCCCCCGGCTCCAGCAGTCCTGGTCCGATCTAGCGGGTCCTCCTTGGGCCGGTCAGTCGGCGCCGGTTCTGCTCCGCCGGGGGGAATTGGTCGTCGAATCCGCCTCTCCGCAGCTGGTCTCGATCCTGCGCTACGCCAGCGGCGAGCTCTTGCGACGTCTCGACGAGGAGCTGGGTCCCGGAAGAATCGACACCATCAGGGTGACCGGACCGCGTCGCTGATCAAATCCGAACCGGCATCAGCAAGTAGAGGAAGCCACCTTCGCCGCCGTCATCGAGGACGCTCGCCTTGAGAGAGTCGATCATCCGGATTCGGACTTTGTCCCCCGCGATCACCGATACCCCATCCGAGAGGTAGCGCGGATTGAAAGCGATCAGAATCTCTTCGGGGCCCACGAACTCGGCATCGAGATGCTCCACCTCGCCGCCCACGTCCTGGCGGGTGACATTCACCTCTACCCCACCGTTTCCGATCTTGAGACGGACGGGAATGTGATCCTCGGCCACCAGCGTGACCCGGCCCAAAGCATCGAGCAGAGCCTCTTTCTCCATTAACACTTGGGCGGGGTAACTCTCGGGGAGAAGGGATCGGTACTTCGGAAATGATCCCTCGATGAGCCGTAGGCGCAGCGATCCCCGGTCCGAGGAGAAGACCGCTTCGCGACTAGCCATGCCTGCCTGAACCTTCGGCCCCCCAATGGTGCGCGCCAATTCCCGCAAGCCCCGGGCCGGCACCAAACCCGAGCCGATCGATCCCATCCCCGGCAGGTCTCGCACCGAAAGTCGATAAGAGTCCGTCGCCACCAAGCGGAGTCCCTCGTCGGCGGGCTCAAACAAAACGCCGGTCAGGATGGGGCGAGCGCTATCGGAGGATGACGCCACCACGACTTGGTTAAGGCCATTAACTAATTCTTCTCCGTCAACTTCCACCCCATCAACCGGAGTCGTGTCCAGATTCGGGAAGTCATCCAGGGTCAAGGTGCGCAGAGTGAAGCGGGGTCCTTTTCCTTGAATCTCGGCGTCACCTCCGCCGACCGTCATGGTCACCACTCCGGGCGGCATCTTCCGCACCGACTCGGCCAAGAGTCGACCCGGGATCACTGCCCGGCCCTCCTCCATTACCTCCACCGGACCAGACGTGGTCACGGTGACCTCGAGGTCGGTGCCGGTCACGGTGAGAACGCCCCCGCTCGCCTCGCATAACAACCCTTGTAAGACCGGGAGAGCCGATCGCGCGGCGACGGCCCGGTTGGCACGACTGAAGATGTCGGCAAGGTCGTCGCGTTCGCCCCTGATTTTCACAACCGTTTCTTCCTTCCTGGATCTACTAAGGGATTCTTATAAGAAACTTAGAAGAGGTAGTAGGGATTGGGGAAACCGGGGAAAAAGCCGTTTCGCCTTCTCGTGGCGGACTTTCTGTGCCAACAGCGCCTGGGGATTGTCGTCCGACTTCTCCTCCGATGCCGGTGACGAAGCTCACAAGGGGCCAACTTATGCCCCTCTTTTCCGCAATTGTTGGAGGAGGCTGTGGACACGATCAAAGACCGCCCGATCGGATCGAATCACTCGCTTTACCTTGTCGAGGGAGTGGATGACAGTGGTGTGATCCCGGCCCCCAAAGACCTCGCCGATCTTGGGTAGCGAAAGATCGGTCAGCTCCCGGCAAAGGTACATGCCGACCTGACGACATAACACCAGTGGCTGGCGGCGGCTCGGCCCCTGCACTTCTGCCACCGAGAACCCATAGGAGTCGGCGGTGGCGGCGATGATGTCCAGTGCCTGCAATGGAGCCCCGTTCTTCTTGCCATGGTCGCCGAGGACCTTCTCAGCCATGGCGAGGTCGATCTCCCGGTGGGTCAGGGCAGCGAAAGCAGTGACCCGGGTCAGAGCTCCCTCCAGCTCGCGAATGTTGTCAGAGACGCTGCTGGCGATGTACTCGAGGACTTCTTGCGGCACCCGCTTCGGTGCAAACTCGGCACCTCGCTTGAGAATGGCGAGGCGGGTCTCGAGCAGCGGAGGCTGGATGTCTGTGACCAGTCCCCACTCGAACCGTGAACGGAGCCGATCCTCGACGGTGAAGTTACGGGGATGGCGATCGGAGGTGATCACGAGCTGCTTTCCCAACTGGTGAAGGGTGTTAAAGGTATGGAAGAACTCCTCGAGGATCTGCTCCTTGCGTTCAAAGAATTGGACGTCGTCCAGGAGGAGGACGTCGGTGCTTCGATACCGGTGCTTGAAATCGTCGACTCGCTTACGGCGAATGCAGTCGATGAAATCGTTGAGGAACTTCTCCGAGGTGACGTAACGGACCAAAAGGCTGGGATAGAACTCATGCACGTGATGACCAACGGCATGGAGCAGGTGGGTCTTACCGAGACCGGCTCCCCCGAAGATAAAGAGGGGGTTGTATGAGACTCCCGGCTGATCCGCCACCGCTTGCGCCGCGGCCAGGGCGAACTGGTTGGATTCCCCCTGGATGAAGCTTTCGAAGCGGTAACGCCCGAACAGCGGTGAGGGGTTGGTCTCGTATCTGGGCTCGACCTCACTGGCCGACGGATGGGTAGGAGCCGGACCAGCTTCCGGCGCCGGGGCCTCAGTTTCCTCGGCCGGGAGATAGGGAGAGAGGGCAACGAGGGAGATGGTCATCTCGGAGCCAAAAACCTGACGAAAGATCGATTCGATTTGCTTCCCGTGCTTCTCTTCGACCCATGTGCGGTGAAACTCGTTAGGAGCGATCAGGGTTACTTGGCTCGAGCCCAGCTCGGGCTGCAGTTTGCCCAACCACTTCTGCCAATTGGCCGGAGAGACCGATCCCCGCAAAGTCGTCTGAAATTCCTCCCACTGACGCGATGTCGCCTCCTCAAGCGAAAATCCATGCACTCGTCCCTCCCTCCGGAGATCGGTTTCCCACAAAACCTTCCACAGCTGTGGAAACCCGATCTCAGACCAAAAACTCGGCGACCTCGCGGCCGCGAAACAGCTCCTCACTCCCTGCCGGCAAGCCGGCGTTTCCCACTACGGACGCGTCGAACCAAGACTCCTCTAGGGGAAGTGAGTCGATCTGCGTACGCAGCGGCGAGCGATTTTGCAGGGGTTGTCAGAAAGCGTCAAGAGCGCGCAATCCACCCTTGTGGATAGTGCCGATACCCGTAATCGATCGTATCCATATGGGTTTTTGACCCGACGTATGGCTAGGGAGTGCCGCTCGACCCCTCGCAGGCAAACTGCTTTTTTTTCGCGAAGGCCAGGCTTTGACACAAATCTCGCCGGCGCAATAACCTTGTCCGGTCCGCCCACCCCTTGTGTCGGGGTGATTGCCACCATGAAAAGAACCTTCCAACCCAAAGTACGCCGCCGAAAAAGGAACCACGGATTTCGTCATCGCATGGCCGATCGGGCCGGGCGAGCGATCCTCAAGGCCCGTAGGGCCAAGGGTCGCAAGCGGCTCGCAGCCTGACGCGGCCCCGCAGCGCTCGGCCCATTTCGATGAAGAAGGCGGCCGATTTTCGCCGGGTTCTCGACACCGGTCGGCGTCGCAAGGTAGGCGGGCTTTTGGTTGTCCGCAGCCCTGGCCAACCCGACCAGATCCGCATCGGGTTGGTGGCAGGGAAACGAATAGGAAACGCAGTGCAGCGAAATCGAATCAGGCGCCGCCTCCGAGCGGCGGCAGGCGACGCCGAGCTACCCGTCGGTTTCGACTACGTGTTGATCCCCGAGCGGGAGGCCGGTAACGCCCCCTATCCGCGCCTGGTCGAGTGGGTGACGATTGCCTGCCGGCGCGACTGAATTCATGCCTAATCCCCGATTCAGCCGACAGACCAGAGAGCGCCCCCTCTCGATACTGGCGGTTTTCCTGATCCGTGCCTATCAGAGGCTGCTGAGCCCTCGCCTGGGGCGCAATTGCCGCTATTTCCCCAGCTGCTCGCAGTACGCGATCGAGGCGATCGAGCTTCACGGGATCGTCCGCGGGGGCCTTCTCGGGCTGCGACGCCTCGGTCGGTGCCACCCGTTCCATTCCGGCGGGCTTGACCCGGTTCCTCCCCCCAGGTCGCGGTAAATGGGCGAGATCTTCAACGGGCTCCAGAACGCCCTCGGCAGCGCCTTGGCGTTCTTCTACGACCTCATTCCCTCCTATGGGCTAGCGATCATTCTCCTCACAGTGGCGGTGAACCTCCTCCTGTTCCCGCTCACTCTCAAGCAAACCCGCTCCACTCGAGCCTTCACCGCCATCCAACCCGAGATTCGCCGCATCCAAAAGGAATACAAGGATCGGCCCGAGGAGATGCAGAAGGAGTTGATGCGGGTCCAGCGGGAGGCCGGCGCCACTCCCGGAGGGTGCCTCCTTCCCCTCATCGTTCAGTTTCCGATCTGGTTGGCCCTCTTCCGGGTCCTCAGCGCCCCCGGCCACATCCCGCCCGGATCGGGTTTGGCAAATGCCATCGCCGCCGGGAACAACCGCTTCCTAGGAATGGATCTGGGAAAGCGGGTCTCGGAAGCGGTGGCCGAAGGTATCGGCTCGGCTCTTCCCTACCTGGGAATGCTGGCGGTGATGGTGGCCACCCAGTACGTCCAGACCTGGCATGCCACTTCCGGTCAGGCCCGGCCCGACAACCCCCAGGCCGCCGCCGGCCAGGCGGTCAGCCGGATCATGCCCCTCTTCATCGGGATCGTCTCCTACAACTTTCCGGCCGGATTGGTCCTCTACTGGATGACTGGAAATATTTTCCGGTTGCTCCAACAGATCGTGATCTTCAAGATCGACGGCCGGCCTCAACTCGTGCCCGCCGACTCCAGCCGTCAAGCTGGCGCCAAGGACGCAGCGCGGACCAAGTCGGAGAGCAATGAGCCGGAGATCCGAAAGGCGCAGCAGGGTGCGGTCGACAAGCGCCGCCGCCGCAGGCGGAAATAGCAAGAACGAGGAAGTGAAATGGTCGAGTGGGTAGAGGTTCGCGGAAAGAGCATTGAGGTGGCGGTAGCGGCGGCCATGAGCGAGCTGGGGGTAACAGAGCGCTCGGACGTGGACGTCGAAGTGGTGCAGGAACCCGAGAAGGGCTTTCTGGGCCTCGGGGGTCGGGACGCCATTGTCAGGGTCAAACCTCGAGTGCGACGAGGACGGGGTCGGGACCGACGCCCCCGGGCCGGGGGCGGCCGGAGCGGTGGTTCCCGCCCGGAGGGTCGGGGCCGGGAGGCCGGAACCCGCAGCGGGGGTCAACGGGGGAGCAACGCTCCTCGTCCCCAGGGCCGCAGCGGCGGGAACTCTCGCCCAGCCCCGAGGGTGCGGAATTCAGAGGCATCTGGCCGCGCCGAGCGTCCACCGGTCGATGTCAACCCCGCCGAACAGGCGCCGGTGGTCGAGCAGTTTCTCCGCGGTCTGATCGAGTCCTTCGGGCTCGAGGGCTCGGTTCGGGTGGAAATCGAGGAAGACGTCATCATTGCCACGGTCGAAGGAGAACAGACCGAAGCTCTGGTGGGCGTGAGGGGCTCGGTGCTCGACGCCGTTCACGAGATCACCAAAACCACCCTTCACCGGCAGTTCAAGGACACCGCCCGGGTCCGCCTCGACATTGCCGGGTATGCCGAGCGGCGCCGTCAGGCCCTCAGTATCTATGCCGGCCAGCTCATCGACCAGGTGGTGAGCGAGGGAGGCGAGATCATGCTTGAACCGATGAGCGCGGCGGATCGCAAAGTCATCCACGATGCGGTGGCAGCGGTCGCTGGCGTCCGCTCGTACTCGGAGGGCGAGCCGCCGCGACGATACGTTGTCATCTCTCAGGTCGAAGACGAGCTGGTCGACGAGGCCGAGGGGCCTGACGGGGTCGACCAGGTTGACGAGGGCTAAACCCTCTAGTTTCACGTGAATCCTCGCCTGGAGGCTGCGGCTGGGGCAGCAGGGATCAGCCTCGATCGCGAGATGAGCCAGCGCCTGAACGCGCTGGGACGATGGCTGGCCACCGAAGCCATCACGGCCGGCGGTCTCGGCCCCAACGAGCGAAGCTCGATAGAGGAGAGGCACCTGGCAGGTTCGATCCTCTTTGCGTGTGGCTGGGCGACGCCTCCCCCGGTCTGCTGGGATCTCGGATCGGGAGCCGGGCTCCCCGGGCTGGTCTTGGCCTGCATCTGGCCCCTATCGCGCCTGATTCTGGTCGACTCTTCGGCCAGGCGCTGCGAGTTGGCCCGCAGAGGGGGCCGGGTGGTGGGAGTGGACGTCGAGGTACGGGAAGACCGCATAGAGGCGCTGGAAGGCCCTTTTGAGGCCATCGTCAGCCGGGCCGCCATCCCGGCAGCCGATTTTCGACCCATCATCGGCCGTTTGCTTGCCCCTGGTGGGGTGGCGGTGATCTCGGGGGGTAGGAGGAAGGCTCCGGCGGGTTTCGAACGGTTACGGTTCCCCGATGACGAGTTCTTTGACCGGGAGGCTCGTCTCCTTATCATGCGCTCACCTTGAACGGCTCTTCTGCGCTCAGTCCCGCTGACCTGGGCGTCGAGACCCCTCCCTCCGGTGTCGCCACCGTGGTCGCCCTGGCGAACCAAAAGGGCGGGGTGGGGAAGTCGACCACCGCCATCAACCTCGCCGCCGCTCTGGCGATGCAGGGCCAGCGGTCGCTGATCGTCGACCTCGACCCGCAGGGCAACGCCACTTCCGGCCTCGGGATCGACCGCGGTGGGATCTCTGCGTCGATATACGACGTCCTTTTAAAGGATGTAGCGGTCGAAGACGCTATCGAGCCAACCTCGGTCAAGAGCCTATTCGTGCTCCCCGCCACCATCGACCTGGCGGGGGCGGAGATCGAACTCGTCCCCCTGCTCTCCCGGGAGCAACGCCTGCGCCAGGCCTTCGGGCCGATCCTCGAGGATTATCAAGTGATCTTTATCGACTGCCCTCCCTCGCTCGGCCTCCTGACGGTGAACGCCCTCACCGCGGCCCACGAGGTTCTCATCCCCATCCAGTGCGAGTACTACGCCCTCGAGGGTCTGAGTCAGTTGCTCAACAATGTTGAGCTGGTCAGGCGGCAGCTTAATCCTCAACTGGTGATCGAGGGTGTCGTCCTGACCATGTACGACTCCCGGACCAACCTCTCGCGCGACGTCGCCACCCAGGTCAGAGGTCATTTTGGGGAGAAGACCTACCGGACGGTCATCCCCCGCTCGGTGAGGATTTCCGAAGCCCCCTCGTACGGGGAACCGATCGAGGCACTCGACCCCATGGCTCGAGGAGCGATCGCATATCGCGAGCTGGGGAGAGAGTTCCGGAGGCGTCATGGTCTCGACTAGGAGGTTCCGATGAGTCAGAAGCGCGGCCTGGGGAGGGGATTGGAGGCACTGATTCCCTCGACCCGAGATCCCGAGCAGGGTTTTGCCGAGGTCGAGATCGACGACATCAGGCCCAACCCCCAGCAACCCCGTGGCGATTTTGACGACGAGGCACTCTCCGGTCTGGCGGAGTCGATCAGGAGCCTCGGCCTCCTCCAGCCGGTGGTGCTTCGCCCCGATCCCGACGGGGGGTATTTTCTGGTTGCCGGCGAGAGACGTTGGCGCGCCGCTCGCAAAGCGGGGCTGAATCGGATTCCGGCCGTGATCCGAACCAACGAAGATCGCGAGTGGCTGACCGCCGCCCTGGTCGAGAACCTCCAGCGGGCGGATCTCAATCCTTTGGAAGAGGCGGCCGCCTTTCAGCAACTCCTGGAAGATTTTGGCTTGACCCACGAGGAGGTGGGCCGAAGGGTGGGAAGGAGCCGGGCGGCAATCACCAACTCCGTTCGTCTGCTCGGGCTTCCCGCCTCGATTCAAGCCCGGCTGGCAAGCGGCGAGCTCAGCGCCGGCCACGCCCGGGCGTTGGCGGCGATCGAGGACCGGGCCTTTGCCGAGCACGTGGCCAAGCGGGCGGTGGCGGAGGGCTGGAGCGTTAGACAGGTGGAGGAGGCGGTGCGGCTTCGACGAGGTGAGCACACGACGGCGCCGCGACTGCGCGAGGTTCGCCCAGCCGAGATCATCGAGCTCGAGATGCGGCTCGCCGAACGCTTGGGGAGCAAGGTCCGGGTCGATTTCCGACAGGGAAGGGGAGCGCTCCGAATCGACTATCGGTCCCTCGAAGAGCTGGAAAAGATCTACCGAAGACTGATGAGCTGACCGCCCTCCCGCCCTCCTAACTTTGAGGTCACATGAGGCTTTATCGCCGAAGCGACTCGGGAGATGCCGTCCGCGATATCCAGGGCCGCCTGCTGGCACTTGGCTACCGCCCTCAGGGCGACCCGGGGGGAGAATTCGGCCCTGCAACCGAGGCGGCGGTTCGTGAATTTCAAAACGATCGCGGCCTCAATGCCGACGGCGAGGTTGGACCCGAAACCTGGCGGGTGCTTTACGAAGCCGGTTACCGGTTGGGTGACCGGCTGTTGTTTTTGAGACGACCAATGCTGCGCGGAGAGGACGTGGCGGAGCTGCAGGGACGCCTCAGCCAGCTCGGATTCGATCCGGGGAAGGTCGATGGAATCTTCGGCGTCGAGACCGAGCAGGCCGTGCTCGATTTCCAGCGCAATCGGGTGCTGACCGAGGACGGGATCGCCGGCCCCGAAGTTCTCACCGAACTCCGGTTGTTGGTCCGCGGGAAGATGCGAGCCGGGCGGGAGACGGTGAGGGAACGGGAATGGTTACGGAGCTTGCCCGACAGCGTCGTCGGGTCGCGAGTGTTCTTCGATGCAGCCTGTCGAACCCCCGAAGAGGCCCGGGCGACATGGGTGGCGGCCAGTTCGGCGGCGATGGAGCTTCAGGCCCGCGGGGGCCAGCCGATTCTGGGTCGCGCCGCCGACACTCGGCTCCCGGAACGAGTGCGGGCTGGACGAGCCAATCGCTTGGGGGCGGAGTTAGTGATCTCGTTCCAGGTGCGGGCGGATGGAGGCCCGGCAGCGGTCTTCTATTTCGCCAGCGATCGCGGAGTTTCACGAGCGGGGGAGATGCTCGCCAACCGAATCGCCGAGAGAGCCGGGGGGTTGGTGGAAGGCAGGGCTACAGCCATCCTGCGCGATACCAGAGCGCCGTCGGTGATCGTTTCCCATCCCGAGCTCGGGACCGAGGTGGGACGCCTGGTAGTAGACGGCCTGGCCCAGTTCTTCGCCACGGCAGCCATAGAGACTGCAGATGACAGATATCAGACATCAGACAAAACCGGAGTCTGAAGTCTGATGTCTCAAAGCCCCGGCTCACCGGGGCGATCTCTTGTTTATTAAGCCAGATATTCGGAGAGCTCGCTCACCAAGTTGTGCTTCGGGCGGGCGCCAATGATTCGCTTCTTCTCCACTCCGTCCTTAAACAGGATCAAAGTCGGGATGCTCATCACGTCGTACTCACCGGAGATTTGCGGGTTCTCGTCGACGTTGAGCTTGCCGATTCGGAGCTTGCCATCGTATTCAGTGGCCATCTCGTCGAGGATGGGGGCGATTAGCCGACAGGGTCCGCACCACTCGGCCCAGAAATCGACCAAGATCGGCGTCCCTCCGGCGATTGTCTGATCGAAGCTCGAATTGTCGAGGATGAGAGTGTTTTCAGTCATTTGTTCCTTTCCTACCAGAGGCCAACCCGTACCCGGTGCCGCTCATTCCAACACCGGCCTATTCCGCCAGCGATTCCAGGTAATGCTGAGCATCCAAGGCGGCCATGCAGCCGGTTCCGGCGGCGCTGACGGCCTGGCGATACCGCGAGTCGGCGACATCACCTGCCGCAAACACCCCCGGGATATCGGTTGCCGTGGTTCCGTCGCCTTTCAGGATCAGGTAGCCACGCTCGTCGAGGCGGAGGCTGTCTGAGAAGATGGCGGTGTTGGGAGTGTGACCGATGGCGACAAAGACGCCATCTGCAGACAGGCGTTCTTTCTCACCGGTCTCGGTATTCACCAAGGTGACGGCCTCCACGCCCTTGTCCCCCAGGATCTCGGAGACCAACGAGTTCCATCTCACCGAGATCTTCGGGTGCTCGAGCACCCTCTGGGCCATGATTGCCGAGGCCCGGAATTCATCTCGCCGATGGACAACTGTCACTCGAGAGGCGAAGCGGGTAAGGAACAGTGCTTCCTCCATCGCCGAATCGCCTCCCCCGACCACCACTAGCTCCTTGTCCCGGAAGAAGAAGCCATCACAAGTCGCACACGAGGAAACCCCGCGGCCGGTAAGGCGCTCTTCGCCGGGGACTCCGAGCCACTTCGCCGCCGCCCCGGTGGCGATGACCACCGATCGAGCCTCGTGACGATTGTCTCCGGTGTAGACAACGAATGGATCGGAACGAAGGTCCACTGCGGTGACATCGGTGGCCACCAGGCGAGCCCCAAATCTTTCGGCCTGCTTACGAAACTGGTCCATGAGCTCTGGGCCAAGAATCCCGCCAGGAAAACCTGGGTAGTTCTCGACATCGGTGGTGATCATGAGCTGACCGCCGGGTTGAGTGCCTTCGAAGACCAGGGGCTTCAAGTCGGCTCGGGCGGCATACAGGGCGGCAGTGAGTCCGGCGGGACCGCTGCCAATGATGATGATGTTTTCGGTTGTCACGAGGCCTTTTTCCTATTGGCCCACAAGATGAACCCAAAAATGAGGACGACGAGGCCGAGGACACCGAAGGCTCCATCGGAACCGAGGGGAATCGCCAAGGCGCCGTAGATAGAGAGCACAAGAAACACCAGCGCCAGCAACCCCAGAACAAGAGCGGCCATTCCCAGCGAGGAGAGGCGGATCCAACGGCTGATTCGATCGACGGTGAGCGACCGAACCCGGGTGGCGATCATCTCCAGAAAATCCGCAAACCGGGCTGGAAAATCGTCCATCCGGCCAGATTAGATCTCAGGCATCAGATTTCAGATCGCCCGCCTACGGCGGGCTATCAGATATGTCCCCGTCTGAAATCTGATATCTGACGTCTGGAAATCTGTTGTCTTATGGGAGGGCGATCTCCGTGCAATCGTCGAGGAAGAAGGCGCGAGGGGAGAGCTCGCCATCGTCTTCGACCAGGAGCAACAACACCTGCCGGCCCTGATAGAAGCTTCCCCCGCGTTCGCGGATCTGGAGATCTTCCGTCTCGGCGGCGCAGGAGACCGACGCATCCTCTTCGGGTGCGCTGTCGTCTGCCAGGGCCTCGGCCTCGGCTTTGAGCCGGTTGAGGTCGCCTTTGGCATCAGCTTGAGCGAGCGTGGCTGCTGCCGCTGTCGTGGGTGATGCGGCGGCGGTGGAAGCTCGTTCGGAACTAGTGGCGCCGCCAACGGCGAACTCGGGGGCGGCGGCATCGGCGGCGAGGGACGTGGTAGCGGAGTTGCCCGAGCCCTGTTGGCTGGCGATGGTCGCGCCTACCCCAACCACGACCGCCAGTGCGGCGGCGGCGGCCATCATCCGCCCCCAGATCGGGCTCAGGGGTTTGGTCTCCGTTTTGCGCCGGATCGGGACGGGCAGGGCGGAAGTCACCGCCGTCAGCAGCTGCGATCGCTCGCTCTCCGTCATTTGAGCGGATCCGACGTCTGCCAGGAGCGAGCGCAGCTGCAATTGCTCTTCGAACAACGCTCGGCACTCCGCGCACTCCGAGATCAGGGTTTCGGCCGCGATCCGATCCGGTTCATGCTCCGAGGCAAGAGCCGCCAGCAGCTCGAGGTCATGGGCGTCGTGATTCATCCTGCTCATAGTTCGTCGGTAAGGCTTTGATGTCCCGGCCCCCCAGAAAGGTTCCCCAACTCGGCGGCCAGCTGGCGTCGGGCCCGAAAGAGACGCGACTTGACAGTCCCGATCGGCAAGTCGAGACGCTCGGCGACCTCCGGCAGGCTGAAGCCCTCGATATCGGAGAGCACCACGACCGAGCGAAAGTCGGCGCTGAGGGTGGCCAGGGCGGCAGCGATCGGGGCGGCCAGTTCGACCGAAGTAAAAGGGTCGGCCGCCGTGGGATCGGCGGGATCGAGGTAGTCGGGAATCGGCTCGGTGGGTCGGCGCCGTTCCCGACGGAGGAGGTCGTAACAAGTGTTGATGGCGATGCGATAGAGCCAGGTTCCGACTGCCGCCCCCGCTCGATATTGGCTGGCCTTCCGATACAGGGTGAGAAACGTCTCCTGAGTGGCGTCAAGGGCGGCGGCTCGGCTGCCCATCATTCGGAGACAAACTGAGAAGATCCGGTCCTGGTGGCGCCGCATCAGGGCGGTAAAGGCATCGTGATCTCCCCCGACCACTCGCTCGATCAATGCCGCATCGTCGAGTGAAGCGGTCATGCGTGAAAGCGTATCTCCGCGATGGTGATCCAATAGTCACCGTCTCCCTGTCTCGGCAGCGACGTGAACCACATGAGCCAGTTGCCGTCGCGGCGTTCTGGCAGTTGAAAGGTAAGGGGCCCGCCTTCGGTGCGGCCAGTAGCAATGATCTCCCAACCGCTCGGGTCATCGGGCCGTTCCGTCGACCAACGAACGCTGATGTCAGCCCCTCCCGGAAGGCCCACAATTTCGAGGACGTTCGGGGTGCCGGTCACGCCGATGGTGAGACCGACGCCCGGCTTGAGCAACTCCATCGGATCGCGGTAACGCTCGGTTCGCCACGAGGTCTCGGTGTCACCATCGATGGTGGCGCCGACGTTCTGATCGTTCTCGCCTCCCTCCCCGAACGGGTCGAAGGTGGCCACCCCTGTGATCTGTGGCGGGGGGCGATCTGGCGCCGCGGTGGGGCTGGGGGCAAGGGTGGTAACGACTGCGGTGGGAGTGGGAAGGGTTGCGGCTGGTCCCGGGACCACGGGGACCCCGGTGTCCCCGGCCAGCACGCGGCCAATCGCGATCAGCCCGGCCGCCAGCGCGGTGAGGACGCCGGCGAGCACGAGGGTTCGCCAGCTGCGGGCAGGAGTTTCTGCGGGCGGGCGGGGTCGGGGGATGGCTTCCAACGCATGAGAGAAGGCATCGGCGTTGAGCTCTCCGCGTTGAGCAGCCGCGAGCGCCCGGTCGACTTCGATTGGAACCCCGTCCACCACTTCGGAGGGCGGTGGTCCACCGGGGGCAAAACCGGTCAAGGCCTGTTCGAGAACACCGGCGAGATCGGAGACGTCGCCCGCGGTCGAAGCCAGATAACGACGGGCACGTCCAAAGCCCCCCAGGCGGGCGGGACGAGAAACCGTGTAAAGGATCGCCCCCGGTTCGATCGCCGCATGCAACACACCCGCCTCGTGCAATGCTGCCAGTGCACCCGCCAGACCGGCGGCGTTGGCACAGAACTCGGCGAAATCCATCGTCTCGCCCGACTTGAGCCGGCTCTGAAGAGTCATTCCTCCGTTCCATTCCGAAACGAAGTAGGCGCCATTGTCGACCTCCTCGGCCTCAAAAATCGGCTCCAGATGAGGGTGGCGGACGGCGGCCGCTCCCCGCACCGCTTTGAGGAAGTCCGAACGGCGCTTCTCGGTGGCATCCGGGCCTAGTAGCCGGATCAGGACCGGGCGATCGAGATGTTCGTCGGTAGCTAGCCACTCCTCGATGTCTTGATCGCGACCGAGGCGAACTTCGAGGCGATAGCGAGTTGGAAGCGGCGGGGGCATTCAGAAAGAGGTGCCGAACATGGCCATGATCACCAGGCCTTCTCGAACCGGTTGGAATCCGCTCCGGAGATAAAGGGCCTTTGCTCGGGCGTTGTCGTGCTGAGTGTTGACCAGCACCGACGCCGCCCCCTGACGGCGGGCCCAGAGGAGTGCTGCCGCCACCAGGGCGCCGCCAACGCCTCGTCCTTCCGCCCGGGGGGAAACGGCGAGTCGCTGGAGGTAGCCGATCCCGAGGCCGACTCCGGCGATGGAGAAACCGGCAAGACCCGCCTGGTCACTTGCCGTGTGGATGACATGGCGAGGAGTGGCTTCGAGGCTCTCCCGCAAGCCTGCTCGGCCGAGCCTCCATCGAACCGGAAATGCTTCCCGATCGAGGCGGTTCAAATCCTCCAAAGTGGCCGACTTCTCGACCGGAATCTGCGGACGGGCGACATTTCGGAGGTCGTGCTCGAAGAGGGCGAGCGGTTCGGCGACTTCGTAGCCTGCTTGCTGCCAGATCTCGCTTCGGTGTTTGGGTACGGCTGGAGAAAGAATCGGCTTCGACCATTCGCCCACGAGGGCACTGGCCTCGGCGAGAAACTTGGCCCCGCCCCGCTCCAACCGGAGAGTTGCGGCAACGACGTCATCGTTCCAGGGACGGGCATGCGCCCGGCCCCAGCCATGGGTTAGCAGCACCGGTTGCGGCCAGTGTCCTCGGGTCCTAACTCCGTAGGAGGTGGCGGTCACTGTGTGGGAGAGTATGGGTGTGGAGGTCGTCTACCTGTCGCACGACGTCTTCTACAAGCACTTCGCCGGCCCCCACCACATCGAGCGACCTGAGCGCCTGCTTGCCGTTGAGGAGGGCGTCGCCCGCTCCGGACTCGAGATCCAAGCCGTGGTTCCGGATGCGGCGGATCGGGCGGCCTTGTCGACGGTGCATGACCCGTCCTATATCGACGCCCTCAGGGAATTCTGTTTGTCGGGAGGTGGGTCAATCGATTCCGACACTCACGCGGTGACAGAGACCTGGGAGGCGTCGATAAGGGCGGCTGGCTCGGGTTTGACTGCAATTCCCTTGCTCGGGGATGGGGGAGTGGCGCTGGCCGCCGTCCGACCGCCCGGACATCACGCCACCTCCAACCGGGCAATGGGATTTTGCTTTCTCAACAACGCTGCCGTGGCTGCCGCCCATTTGCTGGCCATGGGTCGGCGAGTGGCGATAGTCGACTGGGATGTCCATCACGGGAACGGGACCCAGGAGATTTTCAGTGAGGTTGCCGATGTGCTCTATGTGAGCATCCACCAATCACCGTTCTATCCCTTGACGGGGCACATCGAAGACATGGGGTTGGCGGGGGGAACCGTCGTCAACCTGCCCGTTCCAATGGGCACGGGTGGAGACCTTTATCGCCGGGCGTTTGGCGAAATGATCGAACCAATCATCAGCCAGTTTCATCCCGATTGGCTCCTGGTCAGCGCCGGCTACGACGCGCACTCCTCCGATCCCCTGGGGGGGCTCCGGCTCGTCGACTCCGACTACGGGTACATGTCTGCGCGCTTGCGGGAGCTTCTTCCTGAGATTCCCGCCATCGTGTTCCTCGAAGGGGGCTACGACCTCGAGGCACTTGCTTCGGGCGTCGACGCCACCCTGCGGGGATTGGCCGGGGTCGATGAGTTCTCGGAGGAGGCCGGCGGCGCCAGCTCTCCCGACCTTGCCTTTCAGGCCCTCGAAGTCGCCAAGGAGCTCGCCGCCCGTTTCTGGTCGCTGTGAGGGTCGCCGGATACCCCACCTCGTCGAATCGGGCGTCGTCGCTTCATCTCCATTGGATCCCCCGGGTCGAACTGCAGAGCCTCTCGGTCACCATCACCGTTCCCCGGTATCCGCTCTCGACCGACCTCTACTTCTGGGCCCTTCAGGCCAGCTTCGCCGGAAGGGAGGGGATCAGCGGCGGCGCCCACCTCGGATTGCAATGGCACAACGCCTACTCGGGCGGAACGGCGGTGAACTGGGGCGGGTATGACGCCGGTGGAAGGGTCCTTTCCGGCACCGATTCGGATCTCCCCTCCCCGATCGGAAACCCGCACACACGGTCGTATCCCTGGCGTCAGGGAAACTCATACAGGTTGACGATCTCCTCCGACCCCGAGCGTGGCCCCGGCTGGTGGCGGGGTGCAATCACCGATCTCGAAAGGGAAGAGGAGCTGGTGGTGCGCAGCCTTCAAAGCCCGGGGGATCGACTGGTGGCGGCGATGACCTGGACCGAGGCGTTCTGCCGCTGCGAGGCCGAGCCGGCGGCGGTGATTTGGTCCAACCCGGGTGGCATCACCATTGACGGTGACGAATTTGGCCCCGAGTCCGCCTCGACCACCTATCAGTCTGAAGCAGACGGGGGATGTTCCAATACCGACAGCCGCGCCCTGCCTTACGGCATCACCCAGATCACCGGTATTTCCCGAACCAATCCTCCCGGCACCCTTTTGCCGTGGACTTCGATCTAAAGCTCGAGGCCTGCCTCGAGAGCACGAGCACGCAGCTCGTGGGGATTGCGGGAGTGGGGGAGGGCCGAGCGGACCGAGATCCTCCGCGTCAGCACCAAAGATTGCAGGGTCTGGTCAAAGGTATGCATGCCGCTGAACTCCGACTCCTTCAAGACTTCGTCGATGGTCCCGGTGAGGTTGCCGTCGACAATTCGGTCGCGGACCCTTTCGTTGTTGGTCAGGAGCTCGGTGGCCAGAGCGCGAGAGCCCCCGTCGGCGGTCTCGAGGAGACGCTGGGAGAGGATGGCTTTGAGATGCGCGGACAGCTGGCGACGAGCTAGGGCCTGCTCAGGCACCGGGTAGTAACCCACCAGACGGGTAATGGTGTCGGCGGGATCGACTGTGTGCATGGAGGAGATGACGAGGTGTCCGGTCTCGGCGGCACCGATGGCGGCCCGGGCGGTCTCGTAGTCATCGATATGGGAGATCGCGATCACATCGGCGTCCTGGCGCACAGCTCGTTCGATCGCCTCGGCGAAAGTGGCGGTGTCGACGCCGACCTCGCGTTGAGCGACGATGGCCATCTTGTCCGGATGGAGCACTTCGATCGGATCTTCCACCGTCACGATCGATACCGGCCGAGTGCTGTTGATGTGATCGATCATGGCCGACATCGTCGAGGTCTTTCCGGATCCAGATGGTCCTGTCACCAATAGCAACCCCATCCCTTCGTTCGAGAGTCTCCGCAGGATGGGCGGGAGTCCCAACTCTTCGAACGAGAGGGTGTCGTTGGGCACCCGGCGCATAACGAGGCTGATCGAGCCCCGCTGACGAAAAGCCGTAACTCGGAACCTTCCAAGCTCGGGGCGGCCGAAGGCAAAGTCGGCGTCGCCCTTCTCTTTGAATTCCTTCACGGCCCGCTGCGTGAAGATCGATTGCGCGAAGCTTTCGGTGTCGTCGGGGCGGAGGCTGGGGACTCCGTGGAGACGTCTCAGTTCGCCCGCCACCCGTACCACCGGCGGGGAACCGACTTTGAGGTGTAGATCGGACGCTCCCGCCGAGACTGCTCGATGCAGCAGTTCCTCAATTGCCATATCCACGATTAACGAGTTCCTTTGATCCGAGGGATGCTCGTTGTATCGGTTCGGGCTGATCCTCTCTTGAGCGTGGCTCCAAGCCCTTCTAGTGCCCGCTTCTAATCTCGACTGGCAATGACCCCGAACCGGTTCACCTGGCTCGTAGAGCCAGGCAGCCCGAGCTTCGAGCTGGCAGAGCGCTTTCGAGCCGCCGGTTACTCGCTCTTCTTGGTGGGAGGCTCGGTTCGGGACGCTTTGTTGGAGCGACCCCACACAGATCTCGACTTCACCACCGATGCTCGGCCTCCCCAGATCAGAGAAATCCTCGATCCGTGGGCCGACGCGATCTATCGAGTGGGAGAAGCTTTTGGAACGATCGGAATGCGAAAGGGAGACCTCGGCGCCGAGATCACGACCTTTCGCTCCGAGGTCTATCGCGACGACAGCCGCAAGCCGGTGGTGTCCTTCTCGAGCGATGTAGAAGAGGACCTCTCCCGGCGAGATTTCACCATCAACGCCATTGCCCTCCGCCTGCCGGAACTCGAGGCGGTCGACCCTTTCGCTGGCTTGGCCGATCTGGCCGCCGGGCGTCTCGCTACCCCTCTCGATCCCGAGATTTCCTTTGGCGACGATCCGTTGCGGATGCTCCGTCTCTTCCGTTTCCAAGCCACTTTGGGTTTTGACATCGCCCAACGTGTTCGGGAGGCGGCAACTCGTCTGGCCCCGCGAATCGAGATCGTCTCCGCCGAGAGAATCCGCGATGAGCTATCCCGACTCCTCCTGGCTCCTCATCCCGGGTCGGCGCTCTTGGAGGTGGTGGCGGCTGGCCTGTCGGCTCACTTTCTTCCCGAGCTCGATGCGCTGGCGATGGAGCAGGATCCCATACATCAGCACAAGGACGTGCTCGCTCACACTTTGGCGGTAGTCGACAAGACCCAACCGGAGCTCGTGATCCGCCTGGCGGCGTTGTTTCACGACGTCGGCAAGCCGGCTACGCGGACAATTGGAGCAGAGGGGGTCAGCTTTCACCATCACGAGGTGGTCGGCCAGCGAATGACGCGGGAGAGATTGCGAGCTCTCCGATTTCCCCGCGAGGTCGTGGATGATGTTTCGCGCCTGGTCTTTCTCCACCTCCGACCTCACACGCTGAAGATGGGCTGGACCGATGCTGCCGTGCGCCGTTATGTGCGCGACGCCGGAGATCTCCTCGGCTCCCTCAACGAGTTGGTGCGCTGCGATGTCACCACGGCCAACCCCCGCAAGGCCGCCGCCATCAGCACCGGAATCGATGAGCTGGAGGAGAGGATCGCCGAACTTCGGGCGCGAGAGGCGCTTGATGCGCTGCGCCCCCCCATCGACGGTCATCGAGTGATGGAATTTCTCGACATCAAACCGGGCCCGCTGGTCGGCGAGATCATGGATCTCCTCTACGAACGCCGGATCGAGGAAGGTCCGTTCAGCGAAGAAGAGGCCCTGGCCACGGTCAAGGAGTGGTGGGAGGCGCGCTCGGGCTAGAAGTCGCCCCGATGATGGCCATGCGCATATGCGTATACTAATGATCGATGTCGATCAGAACGGCTGTCTTCGGAGCCAGCGGATATGCGGGAGGGGAACTCGTCCGTCTGCTCGATTCTCACGACGGCTTCGATCTCGTCCACCTCGGAGCTCACACCCATGCCGGTGGGCTTTTGGGGGAGGTTCATCCTCAACTGGATAGGGGAGACCGCCCCCTGGGCTCGAATGAGCTCGTCTCGGACATCGATTTCGCCTTCCTCGCCCTGCCCCACGGCTCCTCGGCCATGCTCGGCCACCAGCTCCGTCAGCATGGGACCAAAGTCGTCGATCTCGGCTCGGACTATCGCCTCGATTCGCCGGCCCGCTATCTGGAGGCCTACCCGAGCCCTCACCCTTTCCCCGGTGAGCTGGCAGATTGGCGTTATGGGCTTCCCGAGCTCTTCGACGTCAAGGAAGCAGCGGCCGTGGCCAGCCCGGGTTGCTATCCCACCGCTGTCCTCCTGGCAGTGGGACCGCTTCTCGCCCAGGGGCTGATCGAGCCGCGGGGCATCGTTGCCGACTGTCTGTCTGGAGTCTCGGGCGCTGGTCGGGCGTTGGCTGAGGAGTTCCTGTTCGGGGAGGTGGCTGACGGGGTGCGCGCATATGCGGTGGGCAAGCACCGTCATCGCCCCGAGATCGAGATGGGACTCGATCAGCTCTCTGGTACGGAGACCAAGGTGACCTTCACTCCCCATCTGATTCCGATGCCTCGCGGACTTCTCGCCACCGTCACCGCCTCCCTGACGGGTGAAGGTGATCCGGGCGAGGCGCTCGATCATGCCTATCGGGAGTCGCCCTTTGTCGAGGTCATCGATCGACCGCCCCAAACTCGTTGGACGATCGGTTCCAACAAGGCATTCGTCTATGCGGTGGTCGATCAGCGGCAGAATTCCGTGATCGCCCAGTGCGCGATCGACAACCTTCTCAAAGGGGCCGCGGGGCAGGCGGTGCAGGCTGCCAACCTGATGGTCGGATACGACGAAACCGCCGGCCTTCCCCGATCGGGCTGGATGCCGTGAGCATCACTGCCCCCGAGGGCTTTCGGGCCGCCGGGATAAGCGCCGGGATCAAAGGCTCCGGTCGCCTCGATCTGGCGGTGGTCGTGGCAGACGAAGCGGTTCCGGCCGCTGGACTTTTCACCCAAAACCGGGCAGCGGCGGCTCCCGTGGTCCTTTCCCGCGCTCGACTTGCGGCGGGGAGAGCGCGAGCGATCCTGCTCAACTCGGGCTGCGCCAACGCCGCTACCGGCCCGCGCGGCTCTCAGGCGGCGGAGGCCACCACCGGCGCGGTAGCTTCGGCCCTCGGCTGTCCGCCCACCGAAGTCCTGGCGATGTCGACCGGACCGATCGGCTCCTATCTCGATTCCGACGCAGTCGTTGCTCGGGTTCCCGACCTGGTCGGCCAGGCTTCCAGAGAGGGGGGAGCGACCGCAGCCGAAGCGATTCTCACCACCGACTCCCGGACCAAAACCGTGATCGTCAACGGCTCGAACTTCGTCCTCGGGGGAATGGCCAAAGGGGCGGCCATGCTGCGTCCCGACATGGCCACGATGCTCGCCGTACTCAGCACAGATGCCGCGGCCGAGGCGGCAACACTGCAAGAGGTTCTGGCCGAGGCGGCGGCGGTGACCTTCAACTCCTTGAACGTTGACGGCTGCGAATCGACCAACGACTCCTTGGTCCTGCTCGCTTCCGGCCGGGCGGGGCCGGTATCGGAGTCCGAGCTCAAGGAGGGCGTGGTCAAGGCCTGCTCGGCCCTGGCGCTCGAGATGGCTGCCGACGCCGAGGGCGCTAGCAAGACCGTTCGCATCCTCGTCACCGGGGCAGACGACGACCTTCTGGCTCGCCGGGTGGGAAAAGCGGTCTCGGATTCGGCCCTGGTTCGAGCTTCTTTCTACGGGGCCGATCCCAATTGGGGCCGGATTCTCGCCGCCATCGGTACTTGTCCGGTCGACGTCGATCAGATCTCGATTTCCTACCAATCGGTTCCCGTGTTCCGCAACGGATCGCCGGTGGAACGTTTCGAGCTCGACGGGCTTCTCGATTCCGATTTCCTGGTTCGGATCGACCTTGGCCCCGGGTCGGGCAGAGCTGAGATCATCACCACCGATCTCACGCCCGAGTACGTGCGATTCAACGGGGAGCGCTCATGACGACCGGTCACTCAAGCCCCAACCCAACCAAAGGCCGCATTGCCAACTCGATGGGGAAGGCTCGCATACTCATGGAGGCGCTTCCTTACATCAGGGCGTTTCGGGGAAAGATCGTGGTCGTCAAATACGGCGGGGCGTCGATGGATGACCCCTCGTTGCATGCGAGCTTTGCGGGCGACGTGACCCTGCTGGCGATGGTGGGGATCAGACCGGTGATCGTGCACGGCGGTGGTCCCCAGATCTCGGCGGCGATGAACTCGGCCGGCATCGAACCCAAGTTTGTGAACGGCCTCCGGGTGAGCGGCCCCGATGCTGTCGCGGTGGTGCAGCGGGTTCTCGCCGGCGACATCAACCCTCACATCGTTGCCCTGCTCAACGGCCACGGCTGCCCGGCCGTCGGCCTCACCGGCCTCGACGGGGCCATGCTCAGGGCCCGCCAGCTCGACCCTGACCTGGGCCTGGTCGGCGAGGTGGATCACGTCCGCACCGAGCTCGTCCTCGATTTGCTCGAGTCGGGAATGGTGCCGGTGATCGCTCCTATCGCCGGCGGTCCCGGCGGCGAGATCTACAACCTCAACGCCGATACCGCGGCAGCCGCTCTGGCCATCGCCCTCAAGGCCCAGAAGCTCGTCTACCTGACCGATGTCGAAGGGGTTCGACGTCGTCGGGAAGATCCGTCGTCGGTGGTATCGCGGATGAACCTCGAGGAATTGGTCCGACTCAACGACTCAACGGAAATCGGCGGGGGGATGAGACCCAAGCTCGACTCGTGCCAGCAAGCCCTGCAGGGCGGAGTGGCGCAGGCTCACATTCTCGACGGGCGAGTTCAGCACGCTCTCCTGCTAGAGATCTTCACCTCGGAAGGAATAGGAACGATGGTGGTGCCGTGACCAACGTCCGCGAATTGATCGACCAGCGTCTGATGTCGACCTACGCCCGGAGCGAGGTGACCTTCGTGCGCGGTGACGGTTGCTGGCTTTACGACGACCAAGGTCGTAAATACCTCGACTTCCTCGCCGGGATCGCGGTGGTCTCAGTAGGCCATGCCAACCCGCGGGTGGCCCGCGCCGTGGGCGACCAAATGACAAAGCTGGTGCACGTTTCCAATCTGTTTGGAAGCGAACCGATGGCGCAACTGGCGGACCGGCTCGTCGGGCTCTCGGGCCTCGATCGCGTGTTTTTTGCCAACGACGGCGCCACCGCCAACGAAGCGGCCATCAAGCTCGCCCGTCGCTACGGGCAAAACGTCGGGGGAGTCGATCGCTACCACGTGGTGTCGCTTGTCGATTCCTTCCACGGCCGCACCCTGGCGACCCTGGCCGCCACCGGTCAACCCCAGAAGCAGGCGACTTTTGCCCCATTGCCTCCCGGATTCAGCCAAGTGCCTGCCGGGAACTTCGAGGCGCTCTCCGCCGAAGTCGGCGACAGCACGGCGGCCGTGCTCCTCGAAACCGTGCAGGCGGAAGGAGGCGTCTTCCCCCTCACCGACAGCTATTTGCAGGAGGTGCGGACTCTCTGCGATAGCCGCGGGGCCCTGCTGATCATCGACGACGTGCAAGCCGGGCTGGGCCGGACCGGCCAGTGGTTTTCTTGGCAAGACCGGGGGATTGAGCCCGACATCGCCACCTCCGCCAAGGCCTTGGCCAACGGTCTTCCGATTGGAGCTTGCATGGCCCGCCAGGCGGTGGCTGCAGCCTTCCAACCAGGCGATCACGGAACCACTTTCGGGGGAGGGCCCGTGGTCTGCGCGGCGGCGCTCTCCGTCCTCGACGAGATCGAAGAGAGTGACCTGCTCGCCAACTGCCGGAGCCGCTCAGCCCAACTCGTGTCGGGCTTGAGGCAAATCGAAGGCATCCGCCAGGTGCGCGGTCGCGGGCTTCTCGTGGCGGCGGTGCTGGAAGGGGAAGTCGCGGCCGAAGTGGCGGGGCGGGCACTCGCCGGGGGTTTGATCGTCAATGCCGTGCGACCGGATGCGATTCGGCTGACCCCGCCTTTGACCGTAAGTGTCGCCGAGGTCGACACCGCTCTCGAGATTTTGTCCAAAGCCATGGCTCCGGTGGGAGCTCTGCATGCCTGACACCGCTGCGCGCCGGCGGGCGATCCGCCGGATCATCGAGGCGGCTCCCGTTCGGAGCCAGGCGCAACTGGTCGACGATCTCAGCGGTCAAGGGTTCTCAGTCACCCAGGCAACGGTCTCTCGCGACCTGGGGGCGATGGGAGCCAAGAAGAACGGGGATCGCTATGCCTTCCATCGCGGGCCGCTCGATGACCGTGATCTCGGTCGCACGATCGCTGCGTACGCCGAGAGCATCGCTTCTTCGGCCAACCTCGTCGTGATCAAGACCCCGCCGGGAGCGGCGCAGGTGGTGGCGGCGGCAATCGATGCCTCCACCCCGGAGGGTGTCCTGGGAACCGTGGCCGGCGACGATACGGTTCTCGTCGTCACCGCCGCCGTCGATGGGGGAGGCGCCCTCCAGGCTCAATTGGAAGCGATCGGAGCGACATCCTGAGAGTGGTCCTGGCCTATTCGGGTGGACTCGACACTTCGGTGATCCTGGCCTGGCTGATCGAGGAGAAGGACGCGGAGGTCGTTTGTTACACGGCCGACGTCGGTCAGGGAGAGGAGTCCGAGCTTGCCCGCCAAAAGGCGCTCGACACTGGTGCGGTGGAGGCGGTCGTCGAGGATCTGCGCGAGGAATTCGTGCGCGACGCCGTCTTTCCGGCCCTCCGAGCCAGCGCGGTTTACGAGTGGTACTACCTGCTGGGTACCTCTCTCGCTCGTCCGATCATCACTCGCGGGCTGATGCGGACCGTCAAGGCCACGGGGGCGGATGCGATCGCCCACGGCGCCACGGGGAAAGGAAACGATCAAGTCCGCTTCGAGCTCTCTGCGTTCGCCCTCGACCCCGAAATTCGGATTATCGCCCCCTGGCGGGAGTGGAAGCTCCGGGGGCGGGCCGACCTCGTGTCCTACGCCTCGGCGCGGGGGATCCCGGTCCCGGTCACGGCCGAGAAGCCCTACTCGATCGACGCCAATCTGCTCCACGTCTCCTATGAAGGCGGGGTGCTCGAAGATCCCTGGACGAGTCCGCCAACGGGGATGTTCCGGCTCACCACGGATCCTGAAGAGGCGCCTGATGAGTCCGAGATCGTCACTGTTGCGTTCGAAGCCGGCAACCCGGTGGCGATCGACGGTCGCAAGCTGGGGCCGGTCGAGCTCCTGACCGAGGCCAATCACCTCGCCGGGCGCCACGGGGTGGGGCGAGTGGACATCGTCGAGAACCGGTTCGTGGGCATCAAGAGCCGCGGGGTGTACGAGACCCCGGGCGGCACCCTTCTCCAACACGCCCATCGAGCGGTGGAATCGATCACCCTCGATCGCGAGGTCGCTCATCTTCGCGATGAGCTAGTCCCCAGGTATGCCGAGATGGTGTACAACGGCTTTTGGTTCTCGCCCGAGCGCCGAGCCCTCCAGGCCTTCATGGACGAGGTGCAGAAGCGAGTCAACGGCGAGGCGAGGTTGCGCCTCTACAAAGGAAACGTCATCGTCGAGGGCCGCCGGTCGGAGAAGCACGACCTTTACGACCAGGCCACCGCCACATTCGAACAGGACGACGTCTACGACCAGGCCGACGCCGCCGGCTTCATTCGCCTCAACGCCCTCCGCCTTCGCCGCCTCGGCGAGGAGCGTCTCGGGGAGGGCGAGTGAGAAACGAACCCAGGGTTCACAGGGTGGCTAGGCCTATCTGTGAGCCCACAGAACCCGGGAAAACGGGTTCATGACCCTGTGGGGCGGTCGCTTTTCGGCACCGCCGGATGAGGAATTGTGGGCCTTCACGGTTGACCATGCCGATCGCCGGCTGCTCGCCTGCGATGTCGAAGGATCCATGGCCCACGTCGAGATGCTCACCGCGGTCGGGCTCCTCCGAAGCGACGAAGGCGAAATGCTCAGAAAAGGTCTGCAAGCAATCGCCGACGAGGCGTCGGCCGGTTCCTTTCCGTTCCTCGACACCGATGAGGATGTCCATAGCTCGGTCGAGAGGAGGCTCACCGAACTGGTCGGGGAGGTCGGTGGGAAATTGCACACCGGTCGCTCGCGCAACGACCAGATCGCCCTTGATCTACGGCTGTACCTACGAAGCGCGGTCACAGCACGTCGCCAAGACATTGCCAACCTGATCAAGGCGCTGGCCGATCAGGCGAGCCGGCACGCGGGAACAGCCGTGGCCACCTATACCCACCTTCAGCAGGCCCAACGATCGACCCTCGGCCAACATCTCCTGGCTCACGCCTGGGCGCTGCACCGCGACTACGGACGCCTGGCTGATCTGGAAAAGAGGCTTTCGGTTTCGCCGCTCGGCGCCGGCGCCTCGGCCGGGTCGTCGCTGCCTCTCGACCCCGCCCTGACGGCCGCCCGGCTCGGGTTTGCCGCTTCTTTCGAGAACTCCCTCGACGCGGTATCGAGTCGCGATCTCGTCGCCGAGTTCGGCTTTGTCGCCACCCAGGCGATGGTCCACTTCTCCCGTCTGGCCGAGGAGCTGGTGCTCTGGTCCTCGCTCGAGTTCGGCTGGGTGCAGCTGGCCGACGAGTTCACGACCGGCTCGTCCGCCCTCCCGCAAAAGAAGAATCCGGACGTGGCCGAGCTCGTGCGGGGGAGGGCGGCCGGTGCCATCGGTCAGCTGACAGCATTGCTCGCACTGCAAAAGGGCCTTCCGCTGTCCTACAACCGCGATCTCCAGGAGGACAAGCCGGCCCTTTTCTGGCTCGATGACACATCGGGGGCGAGCAGTCGGGTGCTTGCCCGCCTCATCGCAACCGCCACCTTCGATCCGCCGGCACCGTCTGTCTGGACCGATGCGCTCGGCATCGCCGAGAATCTCGTCCGCCGCGGGATCGCCTTCCGCACCGCGCACCAGATGGTGGGAAAGCTTGTCGCCGGCCGGCTCGCCGACGGAGGGGATCTCGCCGATGTCGACCCCGGCGACCTCGCTGCCATCGGTTTGCTGCCCTCCGACCTCGAGGTGGTCCCTTCCCATCCGGGGCTCTCCGTGGAGGATCAGGTCAACCGACTCCGTCAATCCCTTCTGGCGTAATACCGAGAAAACTGCCCGATTTTTTCGCAAGAATGATTGAGTCATCCTCTCGGCGGGGGTTTTCTGACACCCTGCCGTTGATTCCGCCGCTGATCGTCTTCGGCCTGGTCTACGGCGCGCTTGCCGCTCAGGTAGGGTTCAGCCCCCTCGTCACCGGAATCTCATCGCTCTTGATCGTTTCCGGGTCGGCCCAGTTGGCGATGGTAGGCTTGATTCCCTTCGGCCTCTTCCCTGTGCTGGTCGCCACCACCGGCTTGGCCTTGCGACATATCCCGATGGCGATCCACCTCTCCGATCTCATCGGGCGGGTCTCGCCCTGGCAACGCTTCCACCTGTCGTGGATCCTGGTCGATGAGTCCTACGGATTGACGGTGGCCGCCGCCGAGAAGGGCGTCTCCGACCTCGCTGCCTACAAGACCGCGGCCGATTTCACCCTTTACACCTCGTGGGTGGTGACCAGCGTGATCGGCGCCATGGTCGGTGCGAAGCTCGACCCGGTCCGCTACGGCCTCGATGCCGTCATCCCCCTCGTCTTTCTGGGGCTGGCGGCGGCCATCATTCGAGGTTGGCGGCGCTGGCTTTCGGCCGTCTTGGCGGTTGGCACCACCTTCTTGGCAGTGGCGTTTCTTCCCTCCGCCTGGCAGCTGACATCGGCCGCGTTTCTGGCGGCAGTTGTGGCGGCGGCAGTGCCGGGCCCCGCCGAATGACCCATCTCCCTCTGATCCTGGCGGTGGCGGTCATCACCTTCAGCTCGCGCTACTTCTTCTTCGCCCACCGAGCGATCAAATTGGGGCGATTTCTCGACGTGTTCGCGGTAGCCCTCTTCGTCGCCATCGGTACTCAGGACCTGATCGGCCGCGGTGGCGAGGCCAGCGGTCCCAACCTCGCCGCGTTTGGGGGCGCGGTCGTGGGCGGCCTGCTGTTTCGGCGCTCGATGTTGGGCGTCGTGATCACCGGGCTCAGCTTCTACTGGGCAGCTCGCCTCCTGCTTAGTTAGGCGTCGGTCCCTGCCAACCTGCCAGGTTCCATGCTTCTGGTCGCTCTGACGGCACTGCTGCTCGCCCTCACCTCCTTGCTCGCATACCTCGGGCGCCTTTCCTGGGTGCTCGACAACATCGCCAGCTTTCGCCCACAACTGACCGTCGCCTTGACGGTCTTGCTGGTGTTGCTGGTGTTGGGGCGCTGGCCGAAGACCGCGGTCATCGTGGGACTGGTGACGCTGATCAACATCGGCACCTTGTTTCCGCTATTCATTCCCAAGGGCTCGACAGCCGAAGAGGCGGACTTCCGCATCCTTTCTTTCAACTTGCTCTCCGACAACAAGAACTTCGGTGATGTGATCGAGTACATCCGCTCAAGCGAGGCCGACGTTGTCGTCCTCCACGAGGCGAGCCGACCCTGGGAGGAAGCGGTCGCCGAGGCCGATCTCGATTACGAGATGACCATGACTCGTCCCTCCGAAGGCATCTTCGGTTCGCTGGTCATGACGCCGGCGGGGGCAATGGTGACGTCATTCGGATTTCGCCTCGCCGACCCCCGGGCAGTCGAAATCAGATTCCCGGGAGGGCTGGCAGTTCTCGCCGTTCACCCACTCTCCCCCTCGAGCGCCCGTCGGGCGCGATTACGCGATCAACAGCTTGCTTATGCGGCCGAATGGGTGAAAAGACGAACGGGACCGGTAGTGGTAATGGGCGATTTCAATGCCAGCCCGTTCTCCTATCCGTATCGGCGCCTGCGGGCCGAGACCGGCTTGGCCGACTCCATCCGCGGTTATGGCCTCGAAAACTCCTTTCCGGCCCGGGCCTGGACCATCCTCAGAGTCTCGATCGATCACCTCCTCTACTCCGAGGGCGTACAAGTAGTCGATCGGACCTTGGGCCCCCCGTTGGGCTCGGATCACTTTCCCCTGGTGGTCGATCTTTCCTTGACCTGAACCGGGGCGGCTAGCGTCCGGGCATGACCGATCGATTCCGACACCACCGCGCCAGCCTGGCGGCGAGCATCGGCCCCAACGCGGTCGCGCTCATCCCCGCTGCCGACGAGACGATCCGCAACGACGACGTCAATCACGAATTCCGTCAAGACTCTGAGTTCTTCTATCTGACCGGGTTCCACGAGCCCGAGGCGCTGGCGGTCATCGTGCCCGGTCATCCCGACGGGGAATATCACCTCTTCGTCCGACCCCGCGATCGCGACCTCGAGATCTGGAATGGCTATCGGGTCGGCATCGAAGGCGCCAAGGAGCGATTTCAGGCCGACGGGGCCTACACCATCGCCGAGATCGACTCCGTGCTGCCCCGACTGCTGCTCGGCCGGGACATGCTCTATTACCGCGGAGGCCATCCCGGCCACGACGCCCGGGTGCGGGGCCTACTGGTCAAGGCGCGTAACTACCAGAACCGCACCGGTAAGGCCATGCCAAGCGGCATTTGCGACCTCACCCCGTTGGTGGCGGACATGCGCCTTCGCAAGTCGGCGAGTGAGATCGAGAGCTTGCGGGCCGCCTGCGAGCTTTCCGCCCTGGGTCACATGGAGGCGATGCGCTTTGGCCGACCGGAGCTGGCTGAGTATCAGGTGCAGGCGGCCATGGAATACGTATGGAGGGAAGGGGGGTCACCGCGCAACGGCTATCCGTCGATCGTCGCCTCCGGACCCAACGCCTGCATCCTCCATTACACGGAGAACGATCGCATGATTGAGGACGGCGATCTGGTTCTCATTGATGCGGCTTGTGAGATCGACTACTTCTCCTCCGATATCACCCGCACCTGGCCGGCCAATGGCCAGTTCAGCTCCCCGCAAGCCGCGGTCTACGAGGTGGTGCTGGAGGCGCAGAGGGCAGCGATAGCCGCTACCCGTCCCGGAGCGACGATTCGCTCCACCAACGAGATCGCCAGCGAGATCCTGACCGAAGGGTTGGTGGAACTCGGCCTTCTTCCCCGGGGAGTGGAGGACTCTTTGGCCATGAACCATCATCGTGAGTTCTTCATGCATGGCACAAGCCATTGGCTGGGAATGGACGTGCACGATGCCGGGACTTATCGCGTGGAAGGAAAACCACGCAGCCTCGAGCCGGGGATGGCCTTCACGGTCGAGCCCGGCTTATACATCGATCGCCGGGAGGAGATCGAGTTCGCCCTTTTCCCTTACGACCTCGATGAGCAGATGGAAGCGATGCTCATCGATCCCGCCGGCGCCAAGAAGCGGTTGCAGGAGGGCAAAGAGAAGGCGGAGAAGGTCACCCAGAAGGTCCCCGAGGAGTTTCGTGGGATCGGGGTCCGCATCGAAGACGACATCCTCATCACCGAGGATGGGCACGAAAACCTCACCCATATGGTCCCGCGCAAGCTCGACGAGGTCGAAGCGCTTTGTCGCGAGCAGAGCTGGCTGGCGCGAACCTGATTCAGGCCGCCGGAAGCGGCATCACGTACCACCACACGGCCAGAAAGTGGCAAATGGATCCGACGATGACGAGCACGTGGAAGAGCTCGTGATGGGAAAACACCCGGCCCACCAGTCGCGGCCGTTGTAGCGCGAAAACAACCGTTCCCGTCGAGTACGCCAGCCCGCCGGCGAGTAGTAGCCACACCGCTCCCGAGCCGGCTCGACTCCAGATCAGTGGCAGGGCGACGAGGGAAAGCCATCCCATCGCGTGCTGGAGGGCGACCGATAGCCGGGTGCTGACCCGGGAGAGCACGAATTTGAGCGCGATTCCCACCAGAGCGATCGTCCATACCAGCGCCAAGAGGGCAGGACGAATCCAGCCATCGAGCACCACCACCCCGAAAGGGGTGAACGTTCCGGCCACCAACAAGAAGATCATCGAGTGATCGAGCCGCTGCATCAGCGCCCGGCGCCGGTCCTGCCAGCCGACCGCGTGGTACAGGGCAGAAACGGTGTACATCGCGATCAGAGTGAGTGAGTAGATCAACCCGGCGAGCAGTTGCCGTCCCCCGGCAGCAGTCCGTGCCAGAAGAGCCGCCCCGATCACGGCCGCCAGCGCCGCACCCCCATGCAGCAAGGTCCGAATCGGGTTTTTCACCCGCCCCCATTCCCACCGATCCACCCGTTCAGCCTATCGCCAATTGGGTATTTTCCTTTCGGTGTTGCGCATCGCCAACTGCTCCGGTTTCTACGGCGATCGCCTCAGTGCGGCCCAGGAGATGGTGAGCGGCGGACCGATCGATGTTCTCTCTGGCGACTATCTCGCCGAGTTGACGATGGCCATCCTCTGGCGGTCCCGAAGTCGTGATCCCGACGCCGGCTATGCCTCGACTTTCGTCATACAGATGGAGGAGGTGCTCGGCACGTGCCTCGAGCAAGGGATCAAGATCGTTTCCAACGCCGGCGGCCTCAATCCTCGCGGATTGCAGGAGCGACTCGCGAAGCTTGCTGCTGACCTGGGGCTGGCTCCCAGGATCGCCATCGTGGAGGGAGACGATCTCATGCCCCGCCTCGCCGACCTGGTCGAGAAGGGACACGAGTTTCGCCATCTCGACCGCGGCGAGGCGCTTTCGGAGGCCGGAGTCACCCCGCTGACCGCTAACGCCTATCTGGGAGGCTTCGGGATCAAAGAGGCGCTGGATCGGGGCGCCGACCTCGTCATCTGTGGAAGGGTCACGGATGCCGCCTTGGTGTTGGGTCCCAGTGCATGGTATTTCAACTGGGAAAGAGACGAATGGGACGCTCTCGCTGGAGCGGTCGCCGCGGGACACGTCCTCGAATGCGGCCCGCAGGCGACGGGGGGCAATTACTCGTTCTTCCAGGAGATCGAGGGCCTCGATTCACCCGGCTTTCCCATCGCCGAGGTGGAAAGCGACGGCTCGGCGGTCATCACGAAACATCCCGGCACCGGGGGGAGGGTGACTGTGGAGACGGTGACCGCCCAGTTGCTTTACGAGATCGGCTCGCCCCGGTATCTCAACCCCGACGTCACCACTCATTTCGAAACGATTCGGTTGTCAGAGGAAGGACCCGATCGGGTCCGGATTTCGGAGACCAAAGGAAGCGCGCCGCCGTCCGACCTGAAAGTGGCTCTCAATTACCTCGGCGGCTACCGGAACTCGATGACTTTCGGCATCTCCGGCCTCGACGTCGAAGAAAAGGCTCGGCTACTCGAATCGGCGCTCTGGAAGACAGTTGGAGGTCGCGATCGTTTCGAGACGTCAGAGGTCCAACTCATCACATCGGGCAAGCCCGATCCGGAGACTATCGACGACTCCATGAGCTACCTCCGTTTTACGGTCAAGGACCCCGATCCACATAAGGCCGGCAGGGGTTTTTCACGGGCGGCGGTGGAGCTCGCCCTCGCCAACTATCCGGGCCTCTTCCTCACTACTCCGCCTGGTGACGCTTCGCCTTACGCCATCTATTGGCCCACCACCATTCCCGCCCAATTAGTGCCGGCATCTGTGGTGGTCGACGGATCTGCCTCGATTGTCTCATCGGTGGCGCCACCAGGACCGATGGCGGCTCCCCTCCCTCAGATGACGCTCGAGCCCGGAGGGCACTCAAAGACCGTGCGGCGGCCTCTGGGAACCTTGGTGGGTGCTCGCTCAGGAGACAAGGGCGGGAACGCCAATCTCGGAATATGGGTGCGTCGGCCCGAGTGGTTCACCTGGCTGGCGTGGTTCCTTTCGGTGGACAGGCTGCGACAGCTCCTGCCCGAAGCCGCTTCCTTGCCAATCACCCGCTTCGAGCTGCCGAATCTCGGAGCGCTCAACTTTGTCATAGAAGGCTTCCTCGGCGAGGGGGTCTCATCATCGACGAGAACCGATCCACAGGCGAAGTCGCTCGGGGAATTCATACGCGCCCGCGTGGTCGATGTACCGCGGGATCTATTGACGAAATACGACGATCGGTAGCATCTTCGAGCGATGCGTGGTCCCCGTTCCCTCGCCTACTCGATCTACGAGAGGCGCCTTCTTCGAAGCCTTGACCGCAATCGGCTTCCCCACCACATCGGCATCATCCTCGACGGCCACCGCCGGTATGCCCGGGAGTCGGGCCTCGCTTCCTATGTCGACAGCTATCGAGCCGGAATGGCTCGCTTCGAGGAGTTCCTGAGCTGGTCGCATGAACTCGACGTCCCCGTCATCACCGCCTGGGTGCTCTCGCGGGAAAACCTCGAACGCTCCGAGGCCGAGCTCGCCCCCTACTTCGATGTCCTCACCGAGTTGTTCGGCCGGCTTCCGGAGAAGGCATCACAACGTCGACAGCGGATACGCTTCATCGGGAGCCTCGACCTGCTCCCAGGCGATCTCGTCGGCGCCGCCAAGTCAGCCGAGGCGGCCAGCCCTGACGGCGACTACCTGCTCAACATCGCCATGGGCTATGGCGGACGACAGGAGATCGTCGATGCAGCCAAGGATCTCGTCACCAGGCTGGCGGCCGAAGGAGTCAAGGCCGAGGACATGGCGGCTCATCTCGATGCGCCCTCGCTGGCCCGTCACATGTACTCCGCAGATGTGCCCGATCCCGATCTCCTCATTCGCACCAGCGGTGAATCGCGGCTTTCGGGCTTCCTCCTTTGGCAATCCGCCTACGCCGAATTCGTCTTCGTAGATGTCTATTGGCCGGCGTTTCGCCGAGTCGACTTCTTGCGGGCGTTGCGGGACTTCACTCGCCGCAACCGGCGCTTCGGGCGCTAGCTATTTCGTCACCATCTCGGGTTCGAGATGGGTCGTGTCGGCAAACGCCCGCAACGAGAAGGCATGGGCATGGGCGATCGGAAGTGTCACGATGCGGGCGACGCCGGTGTGGGGGAGCTCAAAGCGGTCCCACTCCCAGGGGGTAGGGGCCATCCCCAAAAGATGACCCAGCACCACTGCGTTGGTTCCTCCGTGGGCGACGAGCACGATGCGATATTCGTCTCCCTCGATGGTCCAGAGTCGGGGGTCGGTACCAGCTTCTTTGAGGCCGATCTCCGCCAGGCTGGATTCGAGGCCGCCGACGACCCGCTGATGAAAGTCTCGAAAATCCTCTCCGCCCGGCATGCCTTCCCAAAGTTCCTTTATCGGTCGGAGGTTGGCGTCGACCCAGGCGGTGCGGATGTCATCGATCGGCATTCCCTCCCAGTCGTCGGGGTTGCGGATCTCGTGTGCCCAGTCGAGGGTTTTGATCTCGGTCCCCAGGGCAGCCGCCAGTGGACTCGCCGTTTCCTGAGAGCGTTTCATCGGCGAAGCCCAGATCTCGTCGACGTAACCCCAGGCCTCGACACGAGCCGCCAACCGCTGCGCCTGCTGGTGGCCGAGATCGGAAAGGTTGGGATCGTTGCGGGCGAAGGTGTCGGGTGCCCAGTCAGGGAGGCCGTGACGGACCAGGATCAGTTCCACACACAGAAGATAGAAGACGAAAGACACGAGACTCCAGACATCAGATGTCAGATATGAGACTTCAGAGGATCTCTGACGTCTGACAGCCCGCCGGAACCCCCGCCCCTCCGTCGCCTTCGGCGACACCTCCCCACACTCGCTTCGCTCGCTCGGTGAGGAAACATGCAATTCGGGCTTCTCCCCGTGAGGGGGGAGTACCGCCGCAGGCGGGGAGAGGGGACAACGCGGCATAAAGGAGTGGCCGCCCGGTAGAGGGCGGCCACTACTGTCAGCGTCGACCACAGCGGGAGGAGAAACCGACTGTGCGTCGACCTATTACATCGACCGGCGACGCCGAAAAGTTGAGTGCATGAACCAGGCGGAGGATCGAGACGGGGTATCCCGCCAGGCCTTGATCGATCACTTGCGAACCCACTCGCTTCGCACCGACGGGCCTTTCACTCTCCGTTCGGGCGCCGTTTCCTCCTGGTATCTGGATGCTCGCCGCACCACCTACGACGGGCACGGAGCCATCCTGGCGGGGACGGCCATCCTCGAGCGGCTCGAAGGCGGGGTCAGGGCCATTGGAGGGATGACGATGGGAGCCGATCCCCTCGCCGTGGCCACCGCCCTGCTCGCCGCCCAGGAGGGACGGGAGTTGCGCGCCTTCTCGGTCCGCAAAGAGGCGAAGGATCACGGAACCGGAGGGCGTCTGGTGGGCCCGATCAGGGCCGGTGATCTCGTGGCCGTCTGCGACGACACTGTCACCACGGGTGGAGCCATCTTCGAAACCCTCGATGTCCTCGCCGAAGCGGGCATCGATGCCCGACAGGTCGTGGTGCTGGTCGACCGCTCGGGAGGTTCGCTCGAACAAGCCTGCCGGGAACGTAACCTTTCATACGCGGCCATTCTTCGGCCCGGAGATCTTGGAGTCGAATGACCGAGCAAGCCAGCCAAGTTGAGGTGCGACGATCCGGTCTGAAAATGTGGCTGCTGTCGCTGGCCGGCGTCCCGTTGTTGGTTCTCGGCGTCGATGTGCTGCGCAATCGCCGCATCATCTCCTTCTTCCAGAATCTGATCTGGCCCAACGGCAACCCTGAAGTCCTCGAGCCGCGTGACTACATCTGGGCCGTGGCTCTCGTGATCGTCGGCCTCCTGATCGCGGTCTTCGGGGTAGCGGAACTCATCAATCCCCGCCCGGTACTGGCTGCATCGGAGGACGGCCTCCGCCTCCGGATCGGCAGTCCCTTCTCATCGCTTGCGTTCATCCCCTGGAACGAGGTGGTCGATGTTGGGGCAGAGCAACTCGACGACGAGGGCGACCCGGTGTCGGTCTTCGTTCTCACCGTGTCCAATCGGGAGCGATTGCCTGCTCACCCTTGGGGAGCGCGATGGCTCGACGACAAGACCCTGGCGGTTCTCGCCTCAGATTGGGAGACACCTCCCGGTCGGGTGGCCGAGCGAGTGGCAGCGGCATCGCTGCAAGCGGCGCGCTACGGCCACCCGGTAACGACATGAGCAATCGGCTCCTGGTGGGAGCTCATGTCGATCGCCGGGATCCGCTGGATGAGGCGCGATCTCGCGACGCCGACATCGTTCAAATCTTCTTGAGCGATCCGCAAAGCTGGAAAAGGCCCGACCCGCATCCCCGTGCGGAAGAGCTTCGCCGCCAGACCCTGTCGCTCTACGTCCATGCTCCCTACCCGATCAATGTCGTGGCCGAGGCCTCTCGCATCAGGATTCCCTCACGCCGGATATTGAGTGAGACATGTGAAGCCGCGGTGGAGGTCGGCGCCGTCGCAGTCGTCGTGCATGGAGGTCACGTCTCGGGCGAGGGGCAGTTGTCGGACGCATATTCCCGATGGCGAAAGGCGCTGCTGGAACTGGACACGGAAATCCCCGTGCTCATCGAGAACACGGCCGGTGGAGACAATGCCGTTTGTAGGCGCGTCGAATCGATTGCTCGCTTATGGGAAGTGATCGGCGACCTCGGCCCTGGCTTCGTCCTCGACACTTGCCACGCCTGGGCGGGGGGCGAGCCCGGCACCGAACTCGTGGGCAGGGTGCTCGAAGGCACCGGCCGCATCGACCTCGTTCATTGCAACGACTCCCGCGATCCCTTCGATTCTCGTCGTGATCGTCACGCCAACCTCGGGCACGGGAAGATGCCAACGGACCTCTTGGCCGAAGTAGTCGCCCTGGCCGGCGCCCCGGTGATCGTGGAGACCCCGGGTGACGCAGTCGAGCACCGCGCCGACATGGCCTTCGTCCGCCGGGCGGCCAATCGGGCCCCGGCGGCTTGAAACGCCTCGGCCTGGTCCTCCTGGCCCTGGCGTTGGGTGGCTGCTCGATGGCCCAGACCGGGCCCTGGCTCGACGAAAGCGGCCAGCGCCTGGAAGGGAGTCAGCTCATCCAGTATCAGGGGTTCAAGGAATGCGGTCACGAAGATGTTCAGTTCATCGTTTTCTTCGGTGACATGTATGCCCGTGACCCCGAAGGAGTGCTGGGCCCATTGACCAACACAGCTGGAGAGTCGCTTTCGTTCGAAGTCACCACCGAGATCCCGGAGGGAGTGGTGGCCCAAGGTTTCAGCTTCCGGGATCGCGAGATCTATTTCGATCCGGTCACCCGCGAGGACTACCTCTACATCCATTTCGAGAACGGAAATGTGGAGCGCTGGCCGCGGGCCGAATTCCCCTGCGATCGCCCCGGCGCCTAAGAGCCCTCGGTCCGACTGCATATGAGCCGGCAAGAAGGCACCGGTAAGATGGTTGCTCCACGGGCGACCCCTGACGCGGCGGCCGAGGGACTTTCCGATCCGATTTAACGCTTGAGTTCCCCCTACCGTTCGAGGAGGGGAGAGAGGAGCGGCTTGTGGCCAACGAAGAGACCACTCCCGACGCTGAGCGCGTCTCCAAAATCACGGCCCCGATGATTCGTGCCCGCAAGGGCGGCCCCCCCATCACGATGGTCACCGCTTATGACTACTCGTCGGCTCGCATTGCCGACGAAGGCGGCATGGACATGATCTTGGTGGGTGATTCCGTGGCCAACGTCGTCCACGGACATCCCACCACGATCTCCATCGATCTCGACACGATGGTCCTCCATACTGCCGCAGTCGCCCGCGCCAAACCGCGCCCGCTCTTGATTGGCGACATGCCTTGGCTGACCTATCACCTCTCGGAGGAGGCAACCATCAAGAATGCCGGTCGCTTGATACGCGATGGAGGGGCCGAGGCGGTCAAATTGGAAGGGGGGCGCAAGCGATTGCCGATGATCAAAGCGCTCGTCGAGACCGAGATCCCGGTAATGGGTCATATTGGGCTCACCCCGCAATCGGTCCACGCCATGGGGGGCTATCGGGTGCAGGGCAAAATGGTCGAGGACGCGCGCGATCTCATCAAGGACAGTCAGGCTCTCGACCAAGCCGGAATCTTCGCTCTGGTGCTGGAGGGGATACCAAGTGCGGTGGCCGACATCATCACCAAGGAGATCTCTGTCCCCACAATCGGCATCGGCGCCGGTCCGGGGACCGATGGGCAGGTGCTTGTTTTCCACGACGTCCTTGGGCTCTCTTACGGTCGCAGCCCCAAGTTCGTGCGTCGCTTCGCCGACCTCCACGTCGCAGCCGTAGCCGGGATCGACGCCTTCCGGCGGGCAGTGGAGAACGGAAGCTTCCCCAACGAGGACGAGAGCTACCACCTCTCCGACGAAGTCGCCCAAGCCTTGCGCGATCTATGACGACCCGGGGCCGGAACCGTTGTCCAGCAACGGTTCCGGCCCGCAGAGTCGCTCGATATCTAGCTTTGGCAGTAGTTGTCGTCGCCTGCTCCTCGGCGCCGGCGACTGAAGGGGCGAATGCCACCACGACTGCTACCTCGTCAGTACCCCCGACGTCGGATCGTCCGATCCCGACGACGACCTTTGCTCGGGGCGATCTCACCGATTGGGAATCGACTGAAGTTCTCATTGGCGACCTCTCCCTCCTCGTCGCCCTTGCCGACGAGGAAACGGAGCGCCAGCAGGGCCTGACCGGGGTCAGCGACTTGGGCGACTTCGACGGAATGCTGTTTTCCTGGGAAGAGGAGACAACGACGGGCTTTTGGATGAAGGACACCCCTATTGCCCTCGATCTGTTCTTTTTCAACGGCGAAGGAGAGCTGATAGATCAGACGTCGCTCGAACCCTGCTCAGCTGAGCCGTGCCCGGTTTTCGTCGCCGACGGGCTCTTTCGCTGGGTCCTCGAGGCCCCGGCGGGAAGCATCGAGTCGGTGGGTAGACTCTCGCTCTCAGAGGCAGGCTGACTGCTTCACACACCCTGCTCCGCCAACTCCCGTATAGGCAGATCGGAGCCTTCCGCAAGCCGGATGTCCACAGGAGGAAAATATGCGCACCTACGAGGTGATGACTATCCATCGCCCCGATTTGGGTGAGGATGACGTTGAGAGCCGGGTAGACGGCATCGCCACCTTCCTCACCGAGCGGGGGGCCACGGTCAGTGGCCGAGACCTTTGGGGCAAACGACGGTTTGCCTACGAAATCGACCACCTTCACGACGGTTACTACTCGGTTCTGACTTTCCAGGCCGAGCCGCCGGCGATCAACGATCTCCATCGAATGCTCTCGCTCCAAGACGAAGTGATCCGGCACAAGATCATCCAGCCGGCCGGGGTCAAGCAGTGAACGAGGGCCTTGATTTGTCCCTCCCGACCTCCATAGTCGGGTTATCGATCCAAGGAGGAATTCGATGTCGCTGAACAACGTTGTCCTGGTGGGGAATCTGGTGGAGGACCCCGAGATGCGGTTCACGCCCTCGGGGGTGCCGATGGTCAAGATCCGCCTGGCCGTCAATCGTCGCTGGCGAGATCAAAACAACGAATGGCAGGAGGAGACCAGCTTCTTTGGGGGCACCGTCTGGCGCGAGCACGCCGAGAACGTCTCCGAGTCGCTCCAGAAAGGCGCTCGGGTGATAGTCACCGGTCGTCTCGAGCAGCGCTCGTGGGAGACCGAGCAGGGCGAGAAGCGGTCGGTAGTCGAGCTGCAGATCGACGAAATCGGTCCCAGCCTGCGGTGGGCAACCGCCACCGTCAACAAGACCGCTAAATCCGGCGGGGAATTCGCCCCGCAGGGGAGCTCCGTCCCGCCAGGACCTGTCGCCCGTGACGACTACGGCCCCGACGAGGCCCCGTTTTAGTTCGGACTTGAAAGGAAACACGTAATGGCTCGGGCCACGAACCTCGATCGCAAACAAAAGAAGCGCCGGCCGGAAGGTCAGTTCCGGCGGATGAAGAAGAAGATCTGTTACTTCTGCCAGGAGAAAGTCGACTACGTCGACTGGAAGGACGTATCGCTCTTGCGCAAGTACCTCTCGGATCGGGCCAAGATCCGCTCCCGTCGGGTCAACGGCAATTGCCCTCGCCACCAGCGAGAGGTAGCCGTTGCCATCAAGAACGCCCGGGAGATGGCCTTGCTCGGATATATGGGTCGCTGATGAAGCTGGTGCTCAACGCCGATGTCAGCACGCTGGGTGAGCGCGGAGATGTCGTCGAGGTGTCCGACGGCTATGCCCGCAACTACCTCCTTCCGAACAAGCTTGCCACCAAGGCCACGCCGGCGTCCATTGCCGCCGCGGAGCAGGCGGCCGCGGCCCGGGGAGCGGCCGAAAGAAAACTGCGCCAAGAAGCGGAGGATCTTGCTTCTCAGCTGGGCGGCACCCGAGTGGTGCTGGCGGCGCAGGCGGGTGATGAAGGCCGTCTTTATGGATCGGTGGGGATCGCCGACGTCGTCGAAGGGATTCGCAAATTCACCGGTCTTCAAATCGAGCGAAAGCACGTCGAACTGGCCGAGCCGATCAAAGCAATCGGACTTCACGAGATCACCGTCCGCTTCCATCCCGAGATCGCGGTACCGGTGACCATCGACGTCATTCCGGCCTGAATCGGTGGATATCTCCGTGGAAAGGTATGTGGATTTGCGAGAGCGGTAAATCTCGCTCTTGAAGTAGCGATTTCTGTCACAGTCGCCTGCCAGATTGCGAGGCGATGACGACGCTGACAGAGCGCCCCCGGGCTGCAACTCGGGTTCCTCCCCACTCGCGCGAGGCCGAGGTGTCGGTCCTTGGTGGGATTCTGCTTTCGTCGGAAGCGGCGCACGACGTGATGGACGTGCTCGTTCCAGAGGATTTCTACGTCCCTGCCCATCAATCGATCTTCGAGGCGATTCTCGCCCTCTACAACAGCAACGAGCCGCTCGATGCGGTGACCGTCTCTGAGGAGTTGCGTCGACGCGAGTACCTCGACAAGGTCGGCGGCATCGGCTATCTCACCGGCCTCATCGACATGGTGCCGGGAGTGTCGAATATCGGCTATTACGCCGCCATCGTCGAAGAGCACGGATTGCGGCGGTCATTGATCAAGGCCGGCTCGGTGGTGTCAGAGCTCGCCTTTCACACCGAAGACGAGATCGCGACTGTCCTCGATCGGGCAGAACAGCACGTCTTCTCGGTGGCGGAGAAGCGTGCGGCCAAAGGCATGGTGTTCATTGGCCCTCTTTTCGGCGAGGTGTTGGGGAAGGTCTCTGAGCTCGACGGGTCCGACCCTGTCACTGGATTGGCAACCGGGTTCCGCGATCTCGACAAGCTGGTGGGGGGCTTTCATCCGGCGAATTTCGTCGTCGTCGCCGCCCGCCCCAGCATGGGCAAAAGCACTCTGGCGCTCAATATGGCCAGCAATGTCGCCATGAAGGGAAAGACGGTGGCGATCTTCAGCCTGGAAATGTCCAAGGAGGAGATCGTGCAGCGCATGCTGTGCTCGGTCGGCGGCGTCGACTCCCGCCAGCTCCGCACGGGTGCGCTCGACGATCGTGGGTGGGAACGTGTCACCAACGCCGCCAACAAGATGTTCCGCGCCCCCATTTTCGTCGACGACTCCTCCATCGTGAACGTCACCGACATCAGGGCGAAGTGCCGCCGGGTCGAGAGATCGCACAACCTGGACCTGGTGGTCGTCGACTACCTGCAACTGATGCAGGGAAACTCCCGCGAGAACCGCCAACAAGAGATCGCAGAGATCTCTCGGGGCTTGAAGAACCTGGCCATCGAACTCGGGGTTCCCATCATCGGGGTGTCGCAGCTCAACCGTTCGTCCGAACAGAGGGAAGAGAAACGACCCCGCCTTTCCGACCTGAGGGAATCGGGAGCGCTCGAACAGGACGCCGACATCGTCATGTTCATCTATCGCGACGAGTACTACCGCAAGGACACCGATCAGAAGGGGGTAGCCGAGGTGCACGTGGCAAAACATCGCTCGGGGGAGACGGGCACGGTGAAGATGACATTCCAGGCCAACTACACGCGCTTCACCGACATCGGCCGCGACCTCGGCTGAATCCCCGCATGGGGCGGGGCTGTTTAGCGAGGGAAATGAAAAGCGGCCCGTCGTTGTGGCGGAGCCGCTTTTCGGTCCCTGGCTCCGTCCGATGGAGGATTGGAAGATTCTCTTGGAGGGGGAGAGTCTCGGTCTTCGCCAGGAGATTCAGTTGTCTTCTTGTTTATCGGCGATGGCGTTGATCGATAGAGAATCAGAAGTACTCAACACCTAAGAACTAGTCCGCTTGCCTCTGTTGGTGGGCCGGTTAAGTTCGGGCCCATGACGTGGCGCCAACTCTCGGACGGCATCTTCGTCCGTCGATACGACCATCCCTTCGATCACAACGTCGGATTGGTCCTCGGGGCGGAGCAAGCCCTGGTCATCGACTCCCGGACCAATCCTCGGGAAGCCGACGAGTTGCTAGGCGAGTTGCGCTCGGTGACAAAGCAGCCGATCGGATGGCTCTTCAACACCCATCATCACTGGGACCACACCTTTGGCAACCAGGTTTTCACCAACACTCGTATCTGGGGCCATCGACGTTGCGCCGAAACCCTGATCGAATCAGGCGAGGCCACCAAGAAGGAAATCAGCGAGGCCTATCCCGGCGAGGAATCCTATCGAGAGGTGGTCATCACGCCGCCCACCGAGGTATTCGAAGAAAGCGCCACCATCGATCTCGGCAACCGGACGGTGCACCTCGTGTACTACGGGCGTGGGCACACCGACAACGACGCCGTGCTCCACGTTGGGGAAGTCACCTTTGCGGGCGATCTGACCGAAGAGGGGAGCCCCCCCTCATTCGGTGATTCATTTCCGATCGCCTGGGTGGAAACGCTCGGGCGTCTCGCTGAGGCTGCCAACGAAGTGATCGTCCCCGGCCACGGCGCACCCGTCGATTCGGAGCACTTGGTGGTGGCGCGCTTCGACCTCGCCTGGGTTGCCCGAGCGGCTCGGGACGGCAGGGAGGCCGGGCTGGCCGTAGAGGAGATCGATTTGAGCGACTCTCCGTATCCCGAGGAGCCGGCCCGGGAGGCGCTGGCCCGCGCTTACTCCGAACTCGACTCGAAGTTCTCCCAATAGCGCGAGGGCGTCGGGCCGACCTGTTCGAGGTACTTCGACTGCAGTCCAGCGGTCCCATACGGGGAGCGCGCCGCTGTCGAGAGTCGAAAAAAACTGATCTGCCCGATCTTCATCCCTGAATAGAGGGTTATCGGGAGGTTGGCCACGTTCGACAGTTCCAGCGTCAGATAGCCCCGATAGCCAGCATCGACGAAGCCGGCTGTGCTGTGAATCAACAGTCCGAGACGTCCCAGGGAGCTCTTGCCTTCAAGTCTCCCGACCAGATCGTTGGGAAGCTGCACCCGCTCGATGGTGGTGCCGAGAACGAATTCGCCCGGATGGAGGATGAAGGGCTCGTCTCCTTCCGTGGCAACCAGCTCGGTGAGGTCTTCCATCGGCTGGCGGACGTCGATGTACGGGTATCGGCTGTTGTTGAAGACTCGAAATTGATTCCCAACCCGGAGATCGACCGATGAGGGTTGAATGGCGTTAGCACCGAGTGGCTCGATCACTAGCCGACCCGAAGCGATTTCTTTCTCCAGATCGATGTCGGAAAGGATCATTGAGCGGATGAGGGGAATCGAACCCCCACTTCAGGCTTGGGAAGCCCGTGTTCTGCCGTTGAACTACATCCGCGGGGGTCAGGAGGTTACCAATTCATTCTTGCGTAGAAATGGCTGCATTTTTTGCGGCCATCTCTACGCCAGAAGCGAGCTCAGACCCCAGATCGTCATCAGGACTCCCACCACGAGCAGAAATCGGACCCGGCCGGGCCGATAGGTGCCCGACACCCCGGCCGGGGTTCCCCCTGCTCGATGCTTGCGCCAGGCCAACAGGTTTCCGACGATCAAGGCCAGACCCAATCCGGTGACCATCTCGGCCACCAAGCTGTCGAGTCCGAGAATGTCTCTCACCGGGTTCAATTGAACCGTACCGGCCTGGTAAAACCAACCCGTGCCCCGTCACTGCTACGTTCTCCGAGTCTTCACCCGCCAAGGCGAAGGTGGCAATTCCTTGGGCGTGGTGACGGACATCCTCGGCCTCGATGACGACAAGATGCAGCGCATCGCCACCGAGCTCGGATTTTCGGAGACCGTCTTCCTCCGCTGGTTCGACGAGCCCCGGCCCTACGCTCGAATTTTCACCCCAAGCAGCGAGCTGCCCTTTGCCGGACACCCCTTGGTCGGGGCCGCCTGGCTTTTGCTGAATCTCGGACCACAGGATCCGGGGGCGATCGAGTGCCCAGTCGGCCCCGTTGACATCTCGTCGGCGGGCGATACCACTTGGATCAGAGCCGCAGGAGGCCAACCGGTGAGCACGGTGGAGGCTGGGCTCGGCGGATGGGTGAATGCAAAGGAGACGGTGGTGGTTGAGATGCCACTCCGCTACCTGTTGGTGGAAGTAGAGACTCCCGCCGAGGTGAGCGCGGCCTCAGTGCCGACTGACGCCGCCGGTTTCGACTCCATATACCTGTGGGCTCGGTCGGAACCCGGCAGAGTGAGGGCTCGGTTCTTCATCCCCGGCGCCGGGATTCCCGAGGACCCCGCCACCGGTAGCGCGGCGGTGGCGCTCGCTTCCTACCTTCGCAGCCAGGGAAGAGCCGAGGGCGAGCTCGTCATTGAGCAGGGTGCCGAAATGGGCCACCCGTCACTCATCCAGTTGCGTTGGGACCCCGCCCATACCCATATCGGTGGCGAGGTGCAAAAGGACGAGGTTCGGTTTCTCAGCATTTGAGTAGCTCCTCGCCATACCCTCCGGACGTGGCAGATGCCTCAGCCCCCGCCTCCTCGGCCAATCTCGGGCCGGGCTTCGACGTATTGGCGCTGGCGCTCGACCTGCGGTGTCGGGTGCGAGCTATTCCCGCGGACCGATGGGAGATCGAGCACATCGGAGCGGAGCGACCGGAAGGCTCAGCAGATGCGGTCTTGATGGCGGCGCAGCGTGCGGTTGGCATGGAACGTCCCTTGCGGTTGACCGTCGACAACCAGATACCGATCGGCAAGGGCCTCGGATCGTCCGCCGCCGCCGCCACCGCTGGCGCCGTTGCGGCCTGGCGGGCGCATGGCGAGGAACCGGAAGATCGCCAAGTCTTCGATTTGGTGGCTGCGATGGAAGATCATCCCGATAACGCCGCCGCCTCTGTCTACGGAGGTCTCGTGTTGTGTGCGTGCGACGGGTCGGTCCTGCGGCTCCCCTTGCATCCGTCGCTAATACCGCTGGTGGCGGTCCCAGACTCGACGCTTCCCACCAATGAAGCCCGGGCGGCGTTGCCGGATCGTTTGGAACGAGCGACGGTGGTCCGAACCCTGAGCCGACTGGCGGCTTTGGTGGGAGGATTGATCAGCGGCGATGAACGACTGTTGGCGGCCTCCGCCGGCGATGAGGTGCACGAGACTCCGCGCAATTCGCTCCGACCTGAGGCTGGAGAGGCAGTGGCTGCGGCTCGTGCCGCCGGCGCCGCCCATGCATCCTGGTCCGGTTCAGGGCCGGCGGTGGTAGCGTTGGTTGATCCAGCAAACGTTGTGAGAGTGGCGCGGGCCCTCGAATCAGCCATCGCCGGTGGCAGGGTGCTGGAGTTGAAAGTGGCCGCTACTGGCTACGAGTAACAACCCAGATGCCTGATGTTTTGACGGGCGGCGCCTGGGGCGGCCAAGCTAGTTCTGTTCTAATCAATCACGTTTGAGGGTCCATGGGTTCATTGATCAAAAAGAGACGCAAGAAGATGTCCAAGCACAAGTACCGCAAGCGTCTCAAGGCCAATCGCCACAAGAAGAAGTAACGAATCACGACGTTCTCTGGGCTAGTCGGTAGGCGAGGCCGCCCTCCGTACGCTGGGCCTCCATCATGACGGTGTCCTACCGGCGGGAAGGGTCGGTGGCGATCATCACCATCGACCGGCCCGAGCGGCGGAACGCCATCGATCTGGCTGCAGCCGAGTCGTTGCGGTCCTGTTGGGAGCGATTCGACTCCGATGAGAGCGCCGAAGTCGGAATCCTCTACGGCGAAGGAGGCCACTTCTCCGCCGGAGGCGATCTCAAAGCTTTCGACCTCATCGACCATCCCGACGGCTACCTCGGGTTCACCCGCACCACCGTCGGCAAGCCCACCATCGCCGCCATCGAGGGCTATTGCGTCGCCGGCGGCCTGGAGATGGCGCTCTGGTGCGACCTTCGGGTGGCCTCGGAAGCGGCCATTTTCGGCTGCTTCGAGCGCCGGTTTGGAGTACCCCTGATCGACGGGGGAACCCAACGGCTGCCGCTGGTTATCGGCCGGGGCCGGGCCCTCGACTTGGTCCTAACCGGGCGCGAGGTCGATGCACGGGAAGCGCTGGCGATTGGGCTCGTCAACCGGATGGTTCCGACCGGAAAGGCTCTCGGAGCCAGCATCGCCCTGGCTGAATCAATCGCAGCTCACCCTCAGGTCACCCTCCGCAGCGATCGGGCCGCCCTCTTGCGGGGAGTCGAACTCCAACTTGATGTCGAGAGGCAGCTCGGTCTGGAAGCTCTCGGGCAACTGGGCGCTGAAGGAGTCGAGTGGTTTCGGTCGGGTGACGGTCGGGGCGGAAGACCGGTCGATTAGTGGTCCTTGAGAAATCGTTCGATCTCGTCGACCAAGTCGCCACCAGCGTCCCTCCCGCCTTCTGATTCGGCCTCGAGTTTGCGCACGTACTGGGTCAGCTCTTCGTTGCGAGCCAGAGCCGCATCGACGGAGAGTCTGAACTCGATGCTGGCGGCGGCGAGGTCGGAGGCGGCCACATCCAGGCCGAGCACTTCTCCTGCCTTACGTACCAGGGCATAGGTGGCAGGCGGATAGTCGGCGCCGCCCAGGTAGTGAGGAACCGCAGCCCAGATGGACATAGCCTCGAAGCCGGCCTCACCGAGTTGCTGGGTGAGGACACCAACGATGCCGGTCGGGCCTTCATAGTTGGTCGAAGCGATCTCGTGGCCAACCAGAATCTCAGGGTTGGGGCTTGAGCCCACCAAGGGCGTAGGTCGGCTGTGAGGCACTTGCCCCAAGAACGCTCCGAGCAGGATGACGCGATCAACACCGATTGACCCCAGCACCTCGGCCACCGCCTCGCCGAAGGCTCGCCAGCGCAGGTTTGGCTCTTCACCGAGCAGCACAACGAGGTCCCGAGCGGGAAGGTGTAGAGCGTGAAACTCGTTGCGCGGCCAGTGGACCATGCGCATTCCCGAGTCGACAAACTCCACCTGCGGCCGGGTGTCGGTGAAGTTGTAGAACTCGTCAGGGTCGATCAGTGCGAAGGCATCGCCTTCGATCGTGGCGATCAAATGAGCAGCCGCCGATGTCGAGCAGTTGCCGGCATCGCCCCAGCCTGAGAATGCGATCACCGCCGCCGGCGAGCGCAGCTCGGGTGTGCGGAACCACTCGACCCTTGCCATGCGGACACCCTACCGGCCCCGCCGTTTTGCGTCAGGCGATTGTCGGCCGAGCCCGTCGGAGACGCAGGCTGTTGGCCACGACCGACACCGACGACAGCGCCATGGCCGCCGCCGCAATCATGGGATCGAGAAGGCCAAGGGCGGCCAGCGGAATCGCGGCCACGTTGTATGCAAAGGCCCAGAAAAGGTTCTGGCGAATGACGGCCAGGGTTTTTCTGGCCAAGGTCAGCGCGGTGGGGACAAGGGCGGGGTCACCGGACATCAAAACCACGTTGGCGGTTTCAACCGCGACATCGGTGCCGGTGCCGATGGCGATTCCGAGATCGGAGGTGATCAGCGCCGGGGCATCGTTGATGCCGTCACCGACGAAGGCGACCTGCCGGCCCTGGCCTTGCCAGCGCCTTATCTCGTCGGCTTTGTCGCCCGGCAAAACCTCGGAGATGACGTCGTCGATGCCAAGATCTCTGGCGATGGCGGCCGCGGTTCGAGAGTTGTCACCGGTGAGCATGGCAACCCGTAGGCCCATCGCTTGGAGAGTTGCAACGGCGGCCCTCGAGGTCGGCCGCAATTCGTCGGCCACGGCGAGAACGGCCTGCGCTTCACCGCCGTAGCCGGCCAGAAACGCAGTCTTTCCCTCCGCCTCCAGACGGGCCATTGTTTCGAGCTGGTGGTCGGAGATCACGAGCCCACGGTCGGCCAGCAGCTTGGGCTTTCCGGCGACGATCTCGATTCCACCCGCCTGACCGACGACCCCTAGGCCACCCAGGGACACAACATCGGTTGCCTCTCCGACCGCAAAGCCACGCTGCTCGGCTCCCAAGGCGACGGCCTTGCCGATCGGGTGACCACTGGCCACCTCGACCGCTGCCACCAGCGGAAGCAGATAGTCGAGGTCCTCCACGGTTACCACGTCGGTGAGCGTCATCGCCCCGGTGGTCAAAGTGCCAGTCTTGTCGAAGACGAGGGTCTCGACTCGTTGGGCTCGTTCGAAAACCTCGGGATTCTTGAACAGCACGCCCAACTCGGCGGCGCGGCCGCCGCCGACCATGATCGCCGTCGGAGTGGCGAGGCCGAGGGCACATGGGCAGGCGATGATCAGTACAGCCACCGCCACCCGCACCGAGTCCGTAGCTGCATGATTTGTGGCCAGCCAGACGATGAACGTGATGAGCGCGAGGGAAATGACAACAGGGACGAAGACTGACGAGATGCGATCGGCCAAGCGCTGTACTGGCGCCTTTCCCGACTGCGCCTCTTCGACTAGGGCGATGATTCGATGCAACGCATCCTCTTCGCCGACTCTCGTGGCTTTGATCAGGACCAGCCGCTCTTGGTTGATGGTCGCCCCCAAGACTTCTTCTCCTTCTCCTTTGGAGATGCCGGTGGATTCGCCTGTCAGCATCGACTCGTCGAACGACGAGTGTCCCTCGATGATGACGCCATCGGTCGGTACCTTTTCTCCCGGTCGCACCACCATCACGTCTCCGGGCATTAGATCTTCTATGGCGACAATCCGGTCGCCCTGGCTGGTGCGAACCGTCGCTTCTTGAGCGCCCAACTCGAGGAGGGCGGTCATGGCCTGGCCGGCCCTGCCTTTGGCCCTCGCCTCGAGCGCCCGACCAAGCGTGATGAGGGTGACGATGATCGCCGCCGTCTCAAAGAAGACCTCGCCCTCGTTGAAAAGCGCCCATACCGACCAAAAGAAGGCCACCAAGGAACCGAGCGAGATGAGGGTGTCCATCCCCACCGATCGCGATCGCGCCTGCTTCCAGGCGACGCGATGGAACTGGGCGCCGATGGCAAGCACTACCGGGGCGGTGAGGACAAGCTGCAGCCACCGAAGTCCGCTGGTATCCATGCTCCCCACCGTGGCGATGACCATGGCCGGAAAGGAGAGGACGGCCGCCAGCCAGAACCGGCGCCACTGAGCTTTCTCCTCAGCGCTGTGTCGCTCGCGAGATCGGGCGTGGTCGGCGGCGCTGGCCACCGAGAGTCCGTATCCGATCTTCGAGACCGCCTCGATCAGCTCTCCGGGCCGCGGCTCAGTCGTTCGCACCCTGGCTCGGGAGGCCGCCAAGTTGACGACCGCACTCTCCACTCCCGGCTGTCGGGTGAGGACCCTTTCGATGCGGGCGGCACAAGAGGCACAGGTCATCCCCTCAACATCGAAGGTGAGGGTCTCAGACTGCTTGGAGTCCGTTATGGGACCACCTCATAGCCGACTTCGTCGAGGGCGGCGACGATCTCGGGAAGGGTCACCGCGGCGTCGTCGAAGTCGATCGCCACCGTCCGCTGGTCGATGTTGACGGCGACCACGTCAATACCTTCGAGCTGACCGACTGCTCCCTCGATCGTGTTCTTGCAGTGAGCGCAGGAGATTCCGGGGACGTTCAAGGTGATGTTCATCTTTTGTGACTCAGTTCTCGAGGCTAGTGGTGGGCGTTCTGTGGGCCCGCAGCCACCGGTTTTGAGTACTAACAACCCCCGGGTTCGCAAAATTGCAGACTTGTGAGCGAAAGGCGAGGCCCCGGCGGAGGGGACGCCGGGGCCTCTCTTTCTAGGATTCGCAGTGTCGGGGGAGGGGGAGAGAACCTGACCCAGCGCTCCTAGAAGTCTCAGGTCCCTTCGGGCAGGATCCGGCCCCGAACCCGCGGAAAACGCACCGGGGCGTGGGCGTAGCAGTAGTCACGACGGTTGTACTGGCTGAGCCTGGTCTCGCAGTCCTTGTGGGAGCAGACCCGGTCCCGAGCGTAACGGCGCGACGGACGGGTCATCCCCCGTATCGCTGATCCTTTAAGTGTATCTGACATAAGTTGGGGCCTCCTTCCTGGCGGCCTTTAACGGATACAACAGATCTATCTGATCAATTCTTCCGCTATGCCAGGTTCCCAACATGCCCCTGTCCCAAACAAAGTGGCCCCTTGTTGGCAGAGGCTCCCGCGGTCCTGGCCCGGGTCTCCACCAGTATTGCTGGCACTGGTTAAACGCCCCTTAAAGGGCTAAATCCCTTCGGGGAGTTCTCCTCCCTTATACGCCTAGACCGAGGCTTCGGTTCCCATTCCGAGTTTGCGGAGAAAGGCTTGGTTGTTGGGTTCGCGGCCAAGAAAGGCTCGCAGGTGCTCCATCCCGTCCCGGCTGCCGCCTCGCTCCAAGACCTCCCGGCGGTAATCGGCCCCAACCTGGGGATTGGTGACCCCCTCTTTTTCGAATCGGCTCCACATGTCGTCGCCATACACCTCCGACCAGAGATAGCCGTAGTAGCCGGCGTCATATCCGCCCAATAAGTGGCCAAATGAGGCGGGATAGAAGGTATCGGGGTGGATGGGAAACAGGCTCACTTCGGTCGATCGGACATGGATGTCGTCGAGATCCTTTTGCGGAGTTTCATCGTGCATCCACATGTCGAGCAGACCGAACTGGGCTTGTCGCAGGGTGAGCAGGGCGATGTTGAGGTTCTTGGCGGCGGTCAGCTGCGACACCAGTTCGGGCGAGATCGGTTGGCCGGTTTGATAGTGGCGGGCAAAGCGGGCCAGGACCTGGGGCTGCCACGTCCAGTGCTCCATTATCTGACTGGGCGCTTCGACGAAGTCTCCTTCGGTGGAGGTGCCGGAGAACTTGGTGAGCTCGGCCCGGGTCAGCGTTTGGTGGAGGATGTGGCCGAACTCATGGAAAAAGGTCTCGACCTCCTGGTGCTGGAGGAGCGAGGGTCGTTCGGCCCCGGGCTTGGTGAAGTTGGCGACGATGGCCGCCAGGGGCTTCTGGTAGCTCCCGGCGTCGAGCCGACGCCCGGGAATGAGAGGGAAGGCAGCGGCATGGCTGAACTTCCCTTCGCGGGGGAAAAGATCCATGAAGAAGTGCGCCAGTTCCTCGCCAGTGTTGGCGTCATCGATGGCATAGGCCAGCACATCTGGATGCCATGACGGTCGATCAATCTTTCGATATCGAAGGCCGAAGACCTCACCGGTCAGTTCGAGCATCCCGTCGAGGACCTGCTGGAGAGGAAAGTGGGCGGCAACTTCGGTGGGGTCGACGCCGTAGTCGCGCCGGCGGAGCTGGGTGTCGTAATAGCGGAAGTCGTAGCCCTGAAGATCGCCCTCAAAGCCATCCGCCCGAAGCATCTCCGTGAGTTTTCCGAGTTCGGTTCGGCCAATCTCGGAGAGGCCAGGAAGAAGGGCGGCGTAGAACGAGCGGACGGCCTCGGGATTCTTCGCCATTTTCTCCTCGAGCTGGTGGTGCGCCCACGATGGTTGCGAGAAGATCTCGGCGATCCGCTGGCGGGCGGCGATCGCTTCCTCGAGAAGCGGTCGATTGGGCTCCACTGCCCGACTGTTGAACTTACGTGAGAGCTGTTCGCGGAGGTCGCGGCGGGGTGAGTTCTCCATGAATGGGACCACGTCTGGGTACGCCATGGTCACTTTCAGCGTTCCCTCGGCTTCCCCGGCTTCTAGTCCTTCGATGTACGACTCCGGCATCCCCTCGAGGTCAGCCCGGGTGACCAGCAAATGGTCCTGATGCTCGTCGATGTTTCGCTGGAAGAGGACTCCCAGTTCGACTAATCGCTCGGTGAGCTTCTTGACCTCGGCTCGCGCCTCGTCATCGAGCTCGTGTCCAGCCTTGCGAAGGTCTCGAAGGAGAAACTCGAGCGCCCGGCCACGTTCACCCTTTAGCTCGGCGGCCTCCGGAGATTCCGAATAGGACTTGATGGCCCGGTGGAAATCGGGTCGGAAGATCAGGTCCACGGCCCACTTCTGGATTCGCTCCTCGGCGGCGTTGCCGGCATCGCGGACTTCTTTTTCGGTGTGGACATAACCCATGAATGCTGTTCGGCCGTAGGTGCGAATCAGCAGATCCTCGATCTCGTTGAGCGGAGAAAGGATTTTGTCGTAAGTGGCCTCGGTCTTGGGATCCACGACCCCGGCCACGAGTCGATCGGCTTCTGAGAGGGCAGCCTCCAGCTCCTCCGTGATCCCGGCGGCGGTCACCTGGGTGTAGTCAAACATCGGCCGATGACAATAGGCGGAAGACAAAAGACAAAAGACAAAAGACAAGAGACTTCAGACTTCAGACGAAGGTGGCTGGGGGTACCAGGTGCAGCGCTTCGCCATGGCGGTAGGAAGCAAGGACTCTGGTACCGGCGATGTCTGGGGACTGCAGCGGGTCCCGATCGATAACGATCACGTTGGCCCGGGCGCCCACTTTGAGAGAAGGTCCGTAGAGCTCGTAAGCGGATTGGGCGCTGAGGCCACCGACGCGGGCCGAGGCCATGCCTTGCCACGGATTCGGGGTTTCCACCGGGCAGTCCGAGCCTCCTCGAAGGGAGATCCCCTCCCTCTCCATCGCATCGAGGGCATAGGTGTATTCGGTGCGGCGCCCGAGCCTCTTCTCGAGCCATGTCACTTCTGAGGTGATGAAGCTCGGCTGCACCGAGGCGGTGACGCCGAGGTCAGCCATGCGCCGGCGGGCGGCCGGCGTCAGGACGGAAGCATGTTCGATGCGTAGGCCAGTTCCTTCGGCGATAGACAGATCGGAAAAGAGGTCGAGGACGGCGTCGTTGGCGCGATCACCGATGGCGTGGATGGCAACCGCACCGCCGAGCTCAAGAGCGGCCCGGGCCATCTCGTCGGCATGAGGACGGCGCAAGCGCATGATGCCCAAATTGCCGGGGTCATCGCTGAAGCCCTCATGAAGGGCTGCGGTGCGACCACCGAGGGCTCCGTCGGCAAACTCCTTCCACCCCCCGAAGCTGATGTTGCCGCCGGCATGTTCCAGGACCGCGGCGGCAGAGCGCAGACTCGAACGATCGGGTGCGGTCACCAGCACCTCGAAATCAATTGGCACCCTTGGCGCCACCGAGATCAATGTCGGCAATTCCACTGGCGCTTCGCAAAAGAGTGGGTCGGCCGCCGAGAGGATGGCGGTGATGGTCCCCAGCCCCAGGCTGGCCAGGCCCACCAGCGACTGCTCGATGATTTCGGGGCCCAGGGGGGACTGCTTGGAAGCAACCTCACGCAGGACTGGTCCGATTTCCTCCTCGCGCAGAACCCCGTCAGGGTGATCGCCGAGGCCGGCCAGCGTCAGAGCCGCACTATTGGCGACGGCGATGTGGGCGCAATACCGGTGGAGCAAGGTCGGGGTTGCCCCCAGCATCTCGTCCAGCTCCCAGCGATTGGGAAGGCGGAGCTCTGATAGGGCTTCGTCGTCGAGGCGGGTGGCGGTTAGTGATTCGCCTGGTTGCAAGTGCGTAGCCGCGGTTTGGAGACGCTGTCGAAGGTCGTCGAAGTCGGACACGTCTTTGAGGGTGAGCCGAGAGACTGCAGCGGCGTATCCGAAGGGATGGAAATGATGATCGTGACGAGGGGCGGCGAGGAAGCCGTCGTGCTGGCTCACCTCATAGGTGCCATCGAACTCCCCGCGACGACCGATGGCGACGATTTGGTCAGCATCGATCAGGACCGAGTCGACGCCGGGGAGGCCGACGACGCCCCTGGCGACGAGAAGGCGTCTCATTCGATGTGTTGCGGGATGGCAAGGCCGACCGCCGCCACCAGATCTTCATGGATGCCGCCGTTGCTGGCCACGATGCCCGGGTCGTCGAGGTGGTAGGCCTTGCCGAGATGATTCGTAACCGTCCCTCCTGCTTCGGTGATCATCAGCACCCCGGCCCCGGAATCCCAGGGACTGATTCCGAACTCCCAATAGCCGTCGTAGCGGCCACAGGCCACCCAGGCCAGATCGAGGGCCGCACTACCGAGCCGTCTGATTCCCTGCACCCGGGTGAGCACCTGGCCGAGGTTTTTGGCGTATGCCTCCCCATGGAGGTTGCGGTCATATGGAAAGCCGGTGGCGATCATCGCCTGCTTGAGCATCGATTCCGGGGTGACTTTGATCGAGTCCGTGTCCATCGTCGCGCCCTTGCCCTGCTGGGCGATGAACTCTTCGTGACGGGTGACGTCCTCGATCACCCCGAGCAGTGGCTGCCCGTCAACCCAAAGGGCCACGGAGACTGAGATATGGGGGATGCCGTGAATGAAGTTGACGGTCCCGTCCAACGGGTCGACGATCCACACCCGACCTTCCTCCCAGCCGATTCCGCCGCTCTCCTCGGCCAGGATGGCGTCCCGGGGCCGGTGCCTCCGCAACAAACCGGTGATCGCTTCCTCCGCCCGATGGTCGACGTCAGTGACAGGGTTGGCGTCACCCTTGAATCGCGTGTTGACCACCGATCCCAAAGACGAAAAGACGATGGCGGCTCCGCTTCGGGCGGCGTCGACGGCGACTTCGAGGTCGGACGGTTTCACAGGATCAATCTTCGTACACTCTCGTTCGTGCGGTCGGTACTGCTCTCCCTGGCCGCGGCCGGACTGTTGGTCCTCGCATTTCCCCCCTATTCGCTTGCCTTTCTCGTTCCGGTGGCGCTAGCTACGTTTCTTCTCGCTTTGCGCCGCACCCGGCATCCCGTGACCTGCGGGGTGATCTTCGGATGGGGATTTTTCGCCGGGTTGATCTACTGGGTCGGAGAGCTCGGCTTTATCGCCGTCGCTCCCTTGATATTCGTTTTCGGTCTCTATCCGGGGCTATACGGATGGCTTGTCGCCCGCGCCCCCGACGGATCTCCGTTCTTCGCCGCCGCAGTGGGAGGCTGGGCCCTGCTCGAGTTGATTCGGGTCCGATTCCCCGTCGGGGGCTTTGAGTGGGGCCTAACCGGCTATCCGATGGGTGAGTATCGATGGACTCGGGAGGCGGCCGCGTTCGTCGGCACCAGCGGTTGGGGGGTGGTGCTGATGGCGGTGGCGGCGGGTCTGATCCTGTCATGGGAGCAACGCCGGCTTTCCAAGCAACTCGTTGTGGGCGGAATGGCGGCGCTGACCTTGGCCCTGCTTGGCGCCCTGGTTCCGGGGCGGGCCACCGGCGACACGGTGCGGGCCGCGATCGTCCAGGGTTCGACCCCCTGCCCCCTCGAACACTGCATTGGCGAGCGGCGGGCGACCTACGAAATGCACCTCGCGCAAACCCGCTCGATTCCCGAGGGTTCGGTCGATCTCGTAGTTTGGCCCGAGGGGTCGACCGGTTCCTTCGATGCCGACCCGATCTTGGTACCCGATGTGGCCGCCGAGATCGGGTCGGAGGCCGCACGGATCGGCGCATCCTTTTTGGTGGGTGGCGATCGGCCCATCAGCGAGACGGAATGGATCAATGCCATTGTCGTCTTCGATGAAAACGGGGACATCGTCGGCGAATATCGCAAGCGGCACCCGGTCCCCTTTGGGGAGTACATCCCAGCCCGGCCCCTGTTCGATTGGATTCCAGCCCTCTCGCAGGTGCCGAGAGACATGATCAGAGGGGATCGGCCTGGAGTGTTTGATCTCGGACCCGGACGCGTCGGCACCGTGATCTCCTTCGAGGGCGCCTTCGCTCGCTATAGCCGCGATGCTGCCCGGGCCGGTGCCGAGCTTTTGGTAGTGGCCAGCAACGAAGGCAGCTATGAGTTCACACCGGTATCCGATCAATTCATTGGCATGACCAGGATGCGTTCCGCCGAATTGGGCGTGGATGTCGTCCACGCCGCCGTCACCGGAAAGTCCACATTCATCACCGACGGTGGAGTCGTGGCTGATGCCGCCGGTTTTCTGGAAGAAACCGTGATCTATGCCGACCTCGAGCTGGCCACCGGCCCCGAGACCCTGTATGCCCGTTGGGGGGAGTGGGTGCAGGTCGGCACCCTGGTCGCCACCGCTCTCTACCTCTGGCGAAAGCGTCCCTTCCAAGCGGGCAATCGTCTCCTAACGTTGACCGATGCCTAAGTTCGCCTGGCTGGCCTCCCACGAGTCCTATCAACCCGAGGTGTTGATCGACCAGGTGGTTGCAGCCGATCGCGCCGGTTTCGATTGCATCACCGCTTCCGATCATTTCCATCCCTGGGTCGACGATCAATCAGCGGCGGGATTTGTCTGGACCTGGTTGGGGGCGGCGGCGATGCGGGCGGAGCGTATGACCTTCATCACTTCCGTCACTTGCCCGCTCTTTCACTACCACCCAGCTTTGGTCGCCCAAGCTGCGGCCACCGTCTCACGACTCGCCAAAGGCGGGTTCGTCCTCGGCGTCGGCACCGGGGAAAGTATCAACGAGGGACCCTTCGGATACGACTTTCCCGGCTACGGGGAGAGGATCCGGCGGATGAAAGAGGCCCTTGAGATCATCCAACGTTTGCTGAGGGGCGAGAAGCTCGATTACGAAGGCGACTACTACCAGGTTCGTAAGGCCAAGCTCTACAGCCCGCCGATTGGCGGCGTGCCGGTGTGGATGGCGGCCGGTGGCGAGCAGTCGGCCGCCTTTGCCGGAAGGAATTGTGTGGGACTCATCACTTCGGTCAAGGATCCGGCCGAGACCGCGGCCAACATCATCAAACCGTTTCTGGCGGAGCGGACCGGACCGAGCTCGGTGATGGCGACCCGCTGGTTGGTCCTCGCCTCCTCCGACGAGGAGGCTTGGGAGGCTCTGGGATCGATGAGAGGCCTGCGCGCTCCCGGTCGATCGGAGGCCATCGATCCGATGGTCTTGCGCAAAGCGGCCGATGACATGGATCCCAAGGAGATCCTCTCCAAGTACTCGATTGTCTCCGGCCCCCAACAGATCATCGATGCCTACCGACCTTTGGTGACGGAGATCGACGCCGACATCATTTCGATTCAGGTGGCGTCGACCGATCCTCACCGGGCGATCGAAATGATCGGACGCGAGGTTCTGCCCGAGCTCAGGCGCTCCTTCTGACCTGACCACTGGGGCGATTCAATCCTCTCTCTTCAGGAATGCCTCTCCCCGGGGAGAAAGTCGATATCCAACCCGCAGGCTGAGCGTCAAGCCCAGGTTCTTGAGCTTGCGGACATCGGTCTTGAAGGGCTGAGTCTCTCGACCGAACCACTCGGCCAGGTCAGGCGCACGTCGGCCTGGGTTGGCGGCGATGGTTTGGAGAACCCGGCGCGTCCAGGGACCGTGTGAGGAAAACCGATCGAGGCGATCGAGTCGTCGGGAGATCTGGGAGATCTCTTCGGGAGTCAGTTGGTCGTTCTCGGCCAGCAAGGTGCGTGGGTCTGGCTCGTTAACGAGGTGAAAACACACTCGATATAGGGGAAGACCGTCGCGCTCGGAGAGATCGGCGAGGAGCGAGGCGGCATCAGGATGCCCCGCGGCACGGGCCTCGACATCGCTGACGTCGGCCGCTTCGATCACCCCCACCTCGTCGACCTCGATGATCCCAACCGCCGTCCGGTATCGGCGTCCGGCGATGACCTGTTGGGTCTTCCAGCGCCGAAAAGCCATCGTCACCTGCCCGTCGGCGATGGGCTGCCAGTACCGCTTGAGAAATCTCATTCCCGGTGAAGGTCAGTCGCCGTAGAGCAGGTCAGCCATCAGATAGGCGGACTTGATCCCCAGATCGGCGTAGCAGTTGTTCATCAGTACCGAGACGGTCTCGGCCTGATCGGACAGCTCTCGCACTCGGGGCACCCACTCGGCCAGCTCCTTCTTCGAGTAGTCGTATCGGAAGCGCTCGGCTGCGGTGATTCCCTTCCTCTCCCAGTTCTCTGCATTGCGGCCATGGAAGCGGATCTCGGCTATGGGAGCCGTGGCCGCGGTGACCGGAGGAACCGAACTCTTGAATCCCTGCGGCTCGTCGACGCAAACGTAAGCGAGGTTGTGCCGCCGAAGGAAGTCCAAGGTGTCGCTTTGGTTCTCCTCGTCGAGCCAGCGTCCATTTCGAAACTCGACTGCGATCTGAAAGTCGGCGAGGTGTTCTGCGGCCCACTTCAAGTAGCCAAAGCTCCCCCGGGTGGGATAGACAAAGGGTGGCATTTGGAAAAGCAGCACGCCGAGCTTGCCCGCCGAATGCAGCGGCATCAAACCCTCTCGAAAGCGGGCCACAGCATCTGCCTGGAGAGTTCTCGGCAGGTCCCGCATATAGACGTTTCTTTTTTCGGAGAGCTCGGGAGGCAGATCCTCCCGAAAGTCCTTCCACAAAGCTGCGGGGGGCGTGGGATGTTGGGTCAACAGCCGGAACGCTTTGATGTCAAAGATGAAGTCGGCTGGGGTTCTCTCCACCCACAAGCCGGCGGTCTTCTCTGATGGTGGGGAGTAATAGGTCGAATCGACCTCCACGATTGGGAATTGGTCGGCATAGAAGGAGAGCCTCTCTTCGGCAGTCATCCGTTCTCGCGGGTAGAACGCATCGGTCTTCGTCAACGTTGGATCCGTCCATGAGCAGGTTCCGATGCGGATGTTGTCCGAGCCCAGCGCTTCGATTGATTTCTTCATGATGCCTCCAACGAACGAGCCAAGCGGGAGGACAGACTGGCGACATAGTCTCTCAGCTCCGCAGGCTCATGAATCACGAAGTCGGCGCCGAGCCATGTGATCTGGAACGCAAGCCACTCGAGCTGATCCCCCTCGAGGCGCAGCAAAGAACGGCCCTCATCGATGCTCTCGACATTCACGTCCCGTAGCTGTCTTACCACTTCCTCCGCCGGAGCTGCGATGGTGGCCGATACGTGATAGCGGGCCGGGATCGAACGCAGGGATTCGGTGACGTAGCTGGCGGCATCTCCGCCGGGGATGGCTCGAGGCTTGAAATCGAACTTGGTGGCGCGGGGCGCCTTGATCCGATCGAGGCGGAAGGTCCGCCAGTCGTTTCGCTCGCGATCGAAGGCGACGAGATACCAGCGCTGGCGCAGGGAGACGAGCTGATGCGGTTCGACGTGGCGCTCGCTGTCGTCACCCTGGCGACTGGTGTACTCGAATCGCAGCCGCTCGTGATCCCGGCAGGCCTGAGCGATCGTGGTCAAGACTTCGGCATCGACTTTGACCCAGGCGCGGATCATGGGCACCACCGCCGACTGAAGCATGTTTATGCGGCGTCGGATTCGGGGAGGCAGCACGTTCTCCAACTTGGAGAGAGCCCGAAGAGACGTCTCCTCGATGCCGGTGATGGTTCCACCGGATGCAGTCAATAACCCCATGGCGATGGCGACGGCTTCGTCGTCATCGAGCAGCAGAGGAGGGATGTCGCTCCCCGCTCCCAATTGGTATCCGCCAAAGGGCCCGGGAGTGGCCGCCACCGGATAACCGAGCTCGCGGAGTCGGTCAATATCGCGCCGGAGGGTACGCTCTGAGACCCCCAGTCGATCGAGAAGCTCCGGCCCCGACCACGTGCGGCGGGTCTGCAGGAGTGAAAGCAACCGCAGCATTCGGGCAGTGGTGTCCGCCATTGGGTCAGAATTCTAAGAAATCAGGTCAGTTTCTGGCATGAATGCCGGGTAATTTGTCTCCTGGAGGATTTGACAGCCTGACAGCTGGGAGACATCATATAGATGTCACAACGCAGTCAGAATGTCGGCAAAGTAAGGAGAGGCATGAACGAAGTCATATATGCAGAGGGGCTGATCAAGCACTACAAGACGGTCAAGGCCCTGGATGGCCTGGACCTCGCGGTCCTCGAGGGGAGGGTTCTGGGCTTGCTCGGTCCCAACGGCGCCGGAAAGACGACCGCCGTCCGCATCCTCACCACCCTGCTCGAAGCCGACGCCGGTCGGGCGGAAGTGGCAGGGGTCGACGTGGCGGCCGACCCTGACAAGGTCCGGGCGATGATCGGGCTTTCCGGTCAGTACGCGGCCGTGGACGAATACCTGACCGGCTTCGAGAATCTCGACCTTTTTGGAAGGCTCTACCGCCTCGGGCGCGCCAAGTCGCGGGCGCGGGCCCGGGAGCTCTTGGAGCGGTTCGATCTCGATGAAGCTGCCGACCGCCCGGTCAAAACCTACTCGGGAGGCATGCGACGCCGTCTCGACCTGGCAGGGGCCTTGGTGGCGGATCCGAAGGTGCTGTTCCTCGACGAGCCCACTACGGGACTCGATCCCCGGGGAAGAGCCGAGATGTGGGAAGTGATCCGAGAAATGGTGCAGGGCGGCACGACTCTTCTGCTGACTACGCAGTATTTGGAGGAGGCAGACCGCCTGGCGGACGAGATCGTGGTCATCGACCATGGCCGCGCCATTGCCCAAGGGACGGCCGACGAGCTCAAGAGCCAGATCGGCGGTGAGCGGGTCGAGCTGGTCATCGAGTCGGCCACCAACCTGGAACGGGCCCGGGAGACGGTCAACTCCTTCTCCGCCGGAGAGGTGGTGGTGGACGAGCAAAGCCGCACTCTTACCGCCCCGGTGACGGGAGGAAGCGGGGTACTGGTTGAAGTGCTCCGTCAGCTCGATTCGAATTCGGTGAAGGTGCTCGAGTTCGCGCTGCGTCGCCCGACGCTCGATGACGTTTTCCTCACGCTGACCGGACACGGAGCAGAGAACGGCAATTCTGAACAGCCGCAGATGAAAGTGAGTGCCTGATGAGTCAATTGATGTGGTTAGCGGCTGACGGCTACAACGTCACCCGTCGCAACTTGATCAAGATCAAGCGAATGCCCGAGCTGATGGTGTGGGTCTTGATGTCCCCGATCATGTTCGTGCTGTTGTTCTCGTACGTCTTCGGCGGATCGATCGACGTTCCCGGGGTCAACTACCGGGAGTTCCTCATCGCCGGCATTTTTGCCCAGACCGTGGTCTTCGGGGCGACTTACACCGGTGCTTCGTTGGCGGAGGACATGCAGAAAGGGATTATCGACCGGTTCCGGTCGTTGCCGATGACCCGATCGGCGGTGCTGGTGGGACGAACCGCAAGCGACATTGTCTACAACGTGTTGTCGATCGCAATCATGTCCCTTACCGGACTGCTGGTGGGATGGCGGATTCGAACCTCGCTCTGGGAGGCAGTGGCCGGCTTCGCGCTCCTGCTCCTGTTTTCCTACGCCTTCTCGTGGGTGATGGCAACGGTGGGTCTGGCGGTGCCAAGTCCCGAGGTGGTCAACAACGCCTCGTTCATGGTGATCATGCCACTCACCTTCATCTCCAATGCGTTCGTCCCGAGCGAAAACCTGCCCACGCCACTTCGGATATTCGCCGAGTGGAATCCAGTATCGGCGGTAACCCAGGCAGCCCGTGACCTCTTTGGGAATACCAACCCGCTGGCGCCGCCGTCGGCGGCATGGTCGATGCAGAATCCGATTCTCTACACCTTGATCTGGGTGGTGGTGATCCTGGCGATCTTCGTCCCCTTCGCGGTGACTCTCTACAAGCGAGCCGCCCGCAAGTAGCCCCCGCTTGTCCTGTGAGGATTTACGCGGCCCGAGGCCGCGTAAATCCTCACAAATCGCTGTGGCGGGGGAGCGTGAAGCGGATCTCGCTCCCACCTTCGGGGCGGTTGCGGGCCTCGATCTCTCCCCCGTGAGCACGCACCAGGTCGCGAGCAATCGAGAGACCTAAGCCCGTGCCGGTGGAGTCTGGCCCCTTGACGAAGCGCTCGAAGATCCGGGGGAGGACATCCGGTGGGATTCCGGGGCCCTGATCTTCGACCGCGATCTCATAGTCGGCGTTGGCCTCGACAAGTCGAACCGTCACCGTGTCGCCGGGCGACGAATGCCTGATGGCGTTGCCCAGCAAGTTCGACATCACTTCTCGAAGTCGCACCTGGTCGGCCACCGTTGACGCCGGCACGGTTTCGAGGTGGATCTCGACGCCCCTTCCCCGATAAGACGCAGCAAGGTCCTCTATCAGATCAACCAGATCTACTTCTTCTTTTTCCAGCTTCAGTTCTCCTGCCTCCGACAACGAGAGTGTCCGTAGGTCATCAAGCAGCCGCGACATCACCGAGATCTCCTCCAGAAGGCGGTTGAGCTGTTCGTTGTTCGGAGGGTGAACGCCATCGACGAGTGCTTCGATCTCCCCTTGGAGAACCGTGAGCGGAGTTCGCAGCTCGTGGCCCAGGTCGGCCAAGAGCTGACGACGTTGGTCTGATGCAACCTGCAGTCGGCGGGCCATCTCGTTGAACGAAACCACCACGTCACGGAGAGGACCCCCTTCGATTTCGTTGACGCGGGCGCTGTAATCGCCTTCGGCTAGGCGAGAAGTGGCATCGACCAGGCTCCGAACCGGAAAGAACCGAGGCCGGTACCGACGCCGACCGATGAGGAAGAAGAAGAGGAAAAACAGGATCGGGAACCAAGGGAACCAGAAGAAGCCGCGGCCGGTCTCCTTGAAGGTGTAGAACAGTCCGCAGAGTCCGAAAAGCAATAGCGGGGGAAGGAGCCACCACCACCGGAAGCGGTCGGCTGGGTGACCGGGGGGCCAACGTTCCCCCTCTGGCCACCACTCTGGACGGCGGCTAGGCATCGGCCAACTTGTAGCCGACGCCGTGAACAGTGATCAGATAGCGCGGTCGCCGAGGATTGGGCTCGAGCTTCCGTCGCAGGTTCTTGACGTGGGCATCGATTGCTCGCTCGTAGGAGGGAAACGACACCCCGCGAATCGCTTCCAGCATCTGGCCGCGGGTGAAGACCCGTCCCGGCTGGCGACCCAGGGCCGCCAGCAGGTCGAATTCGGTTGAGGTCAAGTCGATCGCCAGCGGCCCCCGGCGAACTTCGTGACGCGGGATGTCGATGGTGAGATCGCCCACCACCATGACTTCGCGAGCCGACCCAGCGGCATCGGTGCGACGCAACACCGCCCTCACCCGGGCCACAAGCTCTTTGGGACTGAATGGCTTCGTCAGGTAATCGTCAGCGCCCAATTCCAATCCGACGATGCGATCTGCCTCCTCGGTGCGGGCCGTGATCACCACCACGGGCACCTGTGAGAAGGTTCGCAACGATCGGATCACGTCCAGACCGTCGAGCGCGGGAAGGCCAAGATCCAAGACGATCAGATCGGGCTTGGTTTGTCTGGCCGCGGCGAGGGCCCCAGGACCATCGGAGGCAGTGACGACGACGAAACCCGCCTGTTCCAGGTAGTCCCGGACCAGGCGGGTGATCTTCAGCTCGTCGTCAACCACCAACACTGTGCGCATCAGAGTTGATTATCTCGGCACTGCTAGGCCGTCGGGGCCTGGCCCTCGTCTTTGTGGGCACGATCGTGCATCTCCCTGAAGCGACCTTCGATGTATTCATGCCGCGATCCCCAGTCACCGGCGCCAGGTCCTCCCCATGGCCCTCGACGCCGGAAGGCGGAGAAGATGAGGAGGAAGAAGAGCAGCGGGAAGATCCAGAAGAAGGGGAAGAAACCGAACCCGTAGCCCCGGTGGCCCCATCCGCGGTCCACCACCACAGTCGATGTCCCGTCTTCGGCACTGGCCGCGGCCGTGAGCGCCCCCGATTCGAAACCGTTTTGATAGGCAACATAGATGGCGGCTCCGACCAGCACTACAGCCAATGCGATGGCCAAGATTCGCGATGTCCTGTTCACAAGGTCTCCTTTCAGTCCTGTGCTCAGACCAAGATGACCGGCGTTTGTGAAGGACTCATGAAGGCAATGCGGAGGTTCTAATGAGGTTTTTGGTTGTGCTGGCGGCGGTCGTCTGCGGGATTGCGGTGGCAATTCAGGCCCAGTTCACCGGAACCATGCAGCGGGAGGTCGGCACCATGGAGTCGACCTTTATCACCTACTTCTCGGGAGGGCTCATCATTGCCCTAGTCGCCTTTGCCGCACGAGGGGGCAATCTGGCTGCCGCCCGGAGCCTCCCCTGGTACGTGTGGAGCGCCGGCCTCCTCGGCCTCGTCATCATTTTCACCCTCTCGCTTTCAGTGGGTCAGATCGGCTTGGTCCCCGCTCTGGTGATCATCACTGTGAGCCAGTTCGTGGTTGGAGCGCTCATCAATCACTTCGGATTGCTGGGAGCGACCGTCAATCCGATCGATGTTTCCAAAATGGTCGGCTTGGCCCTGCTAGGGGCAGGGACTTTCCTGGTGCTCCGCTGAGTCAGGTCATCGGGGCGAAAGCGAAGGGGACGGCGAATCGCAAACACCAGATGAGGACGCCGGAATGCAAGTCCGGGTCGAATTCAGCGGGCAGTTCGTAGTTCTGGCCTCCCACGTTCCCTTTCAGTTTGCCGAGATCGATGTAATCACCCGGTGATCCGCCTTCGTAGACGCCGCCTTCGATGATCCAAACGTATAGATCGGGTCCGTTTTGAATGTCGGTGTCGTTCTCAAAGCGGAGAACGTATGTGCCGTCTTCCTCGTAGACCGTGGCGGTGCCTACAGCGCGGTGACCGATTCCGGTGAATTGGCCAGTGGTGAGAGCGGTCGGGCGTCTATCGATAGAGGTCGTGGTGGACAAATCGGAGTTGGCTGAGGTAGTAGAAACCGAAGGCGCAGCCGTCCCCGGTGGCGTCGGACCAGCTGGAGATGTGACGAAGGCTTCTGCGAGCGATTCGTCGATCGGGTCGTCGGCGAACAGCTTGTCGGGCCGGAAGAGGAGAAAGCCGGCGATGAGGACGATCGCCAGGCCAAGTACGAGGTAGGTACGTTTCATGACGTCTGTAACCGCTCCCCCTGTCGTTTGGTTCCCTAAGTGGCACTAGGTTGGGCCGCCGTCGAGATCAGGAGTTAGAGATGAGCAGTGCGCTGGAGAATTTGCTGCAGGAGAATCGTTCGTTTCCCCCTGATCCAGCATTTTCTCGAGCTGCCAATGCCCAACCAGGCGTGCATGAGCTTGCCGAGGACGATTGGAAGAGGTACTGGCTCGAGCAGGCCACTAGCCGTCTCTCCTGGTTCAAGGTTCCCCAGCAAACCCTCGACGAATCAAACGCTCCCTTCTATCGGTGGTTCACGGACGGAGAGCTCAACCTCTCCTACAACTGCCTCGACCGTCATCTCGACTCTTCTTCGGACAAGGTTGCCTATCACTGGATCGGCGAGCCGGGAGAAACCCGCACTCTCACCTACCGCGACCTTTATCGCGAGGTATGTCGCTTCGCCAATGCCTTGCGCTCGCTCGGGCTTAGGAAAGGCGATACCGCCGCCCTCTACATGGGAATGGTGCCGGAGTTGCCGGTGGCGATGCTCGCCTGTGCCCGGATCGGCGTAATCCACTCCGCAGTTTTCGGCGGCTTTTCGGCCGAATCCCTTATCGACCGCATCAACGACGCCCAGTCGACTGTCGTCATCACTCAGGACTTCGCCTGGCGGGCAGGTAAAGAGGTGCCGCTCAAGGCCAACACCGATATTGCCGTGGCACGCACTCCATCGGTGAAAAACGTGATCGTCCTCCGCCGGACAGGTTCCGAGGTGCCGATGACCGAAGGGCGCGACATCTGGTGGGACGAGCTGGTCGCCGGGCAATCCGACGAGTCTGAACCCGAGCGGCTGTCGGCCGAAGACCCGCTCTACATCCTTTACACCTCTGGCACCACTGGCAAGCCGAAGGGCATCGTCCACACACAAGGTGGCTACCTCACGCAGGTCGTCACTAGCCACAGCCAGGTGTTCGATATCAAGCCCGACGAAGACATCTACTGGTGCGCGGCCGATATCGGGTGGGTGACGGGTCACAGCTACATCGTCTATGGGCCGCTTAGCAACCGGGCGACATCGATCATCTACGAGGGGGCACCCAACTTTCCCGACTTCGACCGGCTCTGGGAGATCATCGAGAACTACAAGGTCACGATTCTCTACACCGCTCCCACCGCCATCCGATCCTTTATGAAGTGGGGGGAGGAGTACCCGGGACAGCACGATCTCAGCTCTTTGCGCCTGTTGGGATCGGTCGGAGAGCCGATCAATCCCGAAGCCTGGATGTGGTATCAGCGCGTGATCGGCGGCGGGCGCTGCCCGGTGGTCGATACCTGGTGGCAAACAGAAACCGGAGCCATCATGATCAGCCCGCTTCCCGGCATCACCACCACCAAACCAGGCTCGGCCACCCGTCCATTGCCGGGGCTCTCGGCCGACGTCGTGGACGAGACAGGGGCTTCGGTCCCATTGGGGGATGGAGGCTTTCTCGTGATCGACCGTCCATGGCCGGCGATGGCCCGCACGATCTACGGAGACCCGGACCGGTTCGTCGATACCTACTGGTCCCGCTTTCCGGGCCGCTACTTCCCCGGCGATGGCGCCAAGCGGGACGAGGACGGATATTTCTGGTTGCTCGGTCGGGTGGACGACATCATGTTGGTCTCGGGCCACAACATCTCCACCACCGAGGTGGAGTCGGCCCTGGTTTCGCATCCGGCGGTAGCAGAGGCGGCAGTGGTGGGGCGCAAGGACGACCTCACCGGGCAAGCCATCGCCGCTTTCGTCACCCTGCGCGGTCAGGTGGAAGGCGACGAAAGCCTCTTGCGAGAGCTACGTGAGCACGTTGGGTCCACGATCGGGCCGATCGCCAAGCCGAAGTCGATCGTTTTCACCAACGACCTTCCCAAGACTCGTTCTGGCAAGATCATGCGCCGCCTCCTGCGGGATATTTCCGAGAATCGCCAGCTCGGCGATGTCACCACACTCGCCAACGAAGCGGTGGTGGAAGAAATCGCCGAGATGGCAGCCAGCCGCCCCACGGAGGATTAGTGAGCCGCGTCAGGCTGGCCCTGCAAGCGCTGGTGGTCCTGGCGGCCGTGCTTCTCACTGTCTGGTTGATCTATCGACCAGGGGGAGTTGCCGGGTATTGACCCAGGTTCGTCTGGCGGGCGCCAGCGACCTCCCCGAGATGCACAGGATCTGGTGGGCAACCGGTTCGACGCCGGGCAAACACAACCCCTGGTTTGCTCATGTGCTGCGCACCGGCCGGATGGTGGTGGCCATCGATGGCGATCAGGTGGTGGGCTTCGCAGGCCGGAGAATGGTTTGGCAAACCAACGTCATCTCCGATTGCTTCGTCGATCCCGCCCGCCAAGGTGCCGGGATCGGCACCGCCATGCTCAGGTTTCTTTTCCCACTCGGCGAACCAGTGATGACGCTGGCCTCCGACGATCCCAAGGCGCACTCGCTTTACCGGCGATGGGGAATGCGGCCGGTTGTCGACTGCGTATATCTTCGTGCCAAGGGAACTGAGAGGGTCACCATGGTCGAGAGCGACTCATACCCGATCCCGTCCGCCGACCTCCCCCACCTGCGAGATGATCTCGGCTGTCGATTCGTGCAGACCCAAGCGAGTGTGGCGGCCGTCACCGACCACTCGATCGAGTCGTCTCTGCTGGCTCCTGGCGATGACCCGATCGCGGTTTTCGGCGCCTTGTTGGGTAGCAATGGGAGAGTGGAGATTCAGATGAGTGAGTCGCACCCAGCTTTCGGGACTTTCGAGTGTGTGGAGACCTTCCGCGACACTTTGATGGCTACCCCGGACGCCCAAATACCAGATCCGCGCCGTGTCACGTTCAATGGCGACCTGCTGGCGGTAGGTGACTGAGTTGCCGGCGAAAGGGCATCGCCTGGACCTGAAGCAGGCTCGACAGATTGCCGTCCGCGCCCAGCTGCTCGACGGAGAGCGCCCGACGGGCCTGGTCGACGTCGTCACGCGACTGACGTTCATTCAACTCGACCCGACCGCGGCTGTGGCGCCTAGTGCCGACCTGGTTGCTTTCGGACGACTCGGCGCTCGCTATCGCCCGGAGGATTTGAACCGGGCGATCGAGCAACGGCAGATCTTCGAGCATCGATTTATGGAGCCGAATGCTCCGGCGGTGGCACTGGTGCGACCCATGGACGATCTCGGGCTGTTCCTGGCCCAGATGCGAACGCTGCCTCGTTATGCCCGCACCCGGGAGTGGCTCCGAGCCAACGATCGGTTTCGCCGTGACGTGCTCGAGCTACTGAGGCGGTCGGGACCCCTTCTCTCCCGAGACATACCCGACAGCGGCTCCGTGCCTTGGGCGTCTACGGGATGGACCAACAGCCGCAACGTGACCCAGCTGCTCGAGATCCTCCTCATCCGTGGCGAGGTAGCCATCGCCGGACGGCGGGGAAGGCAACGCCTCTGGGATCTCTCCGAGCGCGTTTATCCATCTCAGGTCGAAGTGGTGCCGATGGAGGAGGCATTTCGAGTCCGGGCTGAACGAATCCTGCAATCCCTCGGTATCGCCCGGCCCAAGGTGGTGGGAGAGGTGGGGGATCCGGCCACAGTCGAGGGCACTGAGGGGGAGTGGAGGGTTGATCCTGAAGCGATCGGGCGGCCCTTTGCCGGCCGCACCGTCATGCTCTCTCCCTTTGACCGGCTGATACATGATCGCGACCGGACCCGGGAACTATTCGACTTCGAATATCTGCTCGAGATGTACAAACCGGCGAACAAACGCCGTTGGGGCTACTTCGCTCTCCCGATCCTTCAGCACGAGCGCTTAATCGGAAAACTCGACGCGGTAGCCGACCGTAAGGCGCGCGCCTTTCGGGTCAACGCCATCCATCAGGACATTTCCTTCACCAAGGCAATGTCGAAATCAGTGCACGCCGAGATCGAGGCCTTGGCTGCCTGGCTTGGTCTAGGCGTCTCCGGTCCATAGACAGCGACTTACCATTTGCGTATGCCCGACGTTTTCGTGCTTGCTGCCCGCCGCTCGGCAATCGGACGATTCGGAGGGGGCTTCAAGGACTTGACCCCGCCGGCACTGGCGGCACCGGTGCTACGGGCAACGCTGGAAGACGCCGGCGTGGGCGGTGACCAGCTCGACCTGGTGATCATGGGCAACGTCCTCCGTGGCGGCCATGGCCAGCTCGTCCCCCGGCAGGCGGCATTCCTGGCCGGAATCCCAAAGCACGTCGATGCGCTCGCCGTCGACATGGTTTGTTCCTCCGGTATGGCGGCGGTGATGACCGCCGCCTCTCAGATCAGGGCGAGAGAGGTGGACCTCGTCCTCGCCGGGGGACTGGAGTCGATGTCTGGTGCCGGTTTCGCCCTCGATGCCAAAGCCCGCTGGGGGTGGAAGTACGCCCCGACCGGGGCGCGGATTACCGATCTCATGGCCCGGGACGGGCTCACCGATCCCGAATCCGGTGACGCCATGGGCGAGCAAACCGAAAGGCTGATCGCCGAGGAAGGAGTCTCGAGGTCTGAGCTCGACGTGGTGGCGGCTGCGTCTCACCAACGGGCGGCAGCGGCAACGGATGGGGGTGCCTTCGGTCCCGAGATCGTGGAGATTGAAGGGGTGTCGGCCGATGAGGGAATTCGCCGCGATACCACCCTCGCCAGCTTGGGCTCGCTCCGTCCTGCGTTCCGCAAGGATGGGGCTCTCACCGCCGGCAACTCGAGCCAGATTTCTGACGGAGCGGCGGCGTTGGTGCTCGCATCGGCCCGAGCGGTGAACGAATACGGGCTGCGGCCCATTGCCAAGGTCACCGGCTCGGCGTGGGCGGCAGGCGAGCCATATCGATTTCCCGAAGCCCCGATTCCGGCGGTGGAAAAGCTCTTGAAGCGGGAGGGAAAGTCGATCTCCGACTTCGACCTGTTCGAGAACAACGAGGCCTTCGCGTTGAACAGCGTCTTGTTCACCCGTCGGCTCGGCGTCGACCCGGAGAACCTCAACCCGAACGGCGGGGCCATCGCTCTCGGCCATCCCATCGGCTGCTCGGGAGCCCGGATCCTCGTCACCCTTCTCCACGCCCTCCGTCACCGTGGGGGAACCAACGGCCTCGCCGCCATCTGCCATGGGACCGGTGGAGGCACCGTCACCTCCCTCGAACTCGTCTAGACGCGACTCAGGGTTGTCAGGGCGGCTGGACAGCTCTATCAGCCAGACGAGCCGACAGGCGCGCTACTTGGCGGCCCGCGCTGCGGCCGCGGCTCGCGCCACCCACGCCGGAGGGTCGCCGTAGCGTTGGGGTGGCACCAGACGACCGGCGGCAGAGTCTTCGAGCAGCTGGGTCATCCGCTTTTCCCGGGTGACCTCTTGCTTGGCCGACATCACCCAATAGATGGTGCTGGCCCGATAGCCGGGGGTGGCCGCCTCCCAGAAGGCCGAAGCCTTGCCATTTGCCGCTAGCCGAGCCTTGAACTCGGCGGGAAGCTCGATCTGGTGTCGGTCCTCGTAGGAATACACGCCGCTCTGCTCCGGTCGCCGTTTCTCGAAGGCCGCCAGACCTGCGGGTGTCATCCGGCCCTCGGCCACCAGCTTTTCGACCAGGTCGATGTTGATCTTGCTCCAGTTGCTCCCCGGCTTGCGGGGCGTCCAGCGCTGTCGTCGCGAGTCCTCATCGATTCGCTGTGACTTGGAGTCGATCCAGCCGAAGCACAAAGCCTCTTCAACTGCCTCCTCCCAGGTGATCCCTCGCGGCTTTACGTGTTTCGAGTTCAACCTCATCCACAGTTCCGTCTTCTTGTCGTGGTTCTTCTCGAGCCAGCGCCGAAACGCAGCTGCGTTGGCAAACGGCACCGCCGAACGATCGTCGGTCATCAGTCGAAGAGGCGGGGGCGGAAAAGGCGGTCATGGGTGGTGATGGCATAGCGGTCGGTCATTCCGGCAACGAAATCGATGGCGGCAGTGACCGGGTCGGCCTCGGGAACCGTGGTCGATTCCGGAACCTCGTCGGGATGATGGGAGAAGTAATCGACCAGGTTGCGGATGACGACAATCGCCCGCTCCTTTTGGAACTCCGCCTCCGGCCGCAGATAGACCTTCTCGAACATGAAGCCGCGCAGCTTGTGCATCGTCTCCAGGGTCTCGGGACGCATCCGCACTTCACCCATCTCAATGCTGTGATCCACCACTGCCCGGATCATGTGATTGATCCACTCGCGGCTGGTGTCGCCGAAATGAGCCACCACTGGTGATGGCAAGTCGGCGAGCCCGATCAGACCGGCCCTGATCGCATCGGCAAAGTCGTGGGTGAGATAGGCGATGCGGTCGGCGAAACGACAGAGCATCCCCTCGGGAGTCGAAGGAGGTGGGTTGATCTTCCAGGAATGAGACCGGATTCCGTCGATCACCTCCCAGGACAGGTTCTGCGGTTCGAGTAGCGACAGGACCCGGACCGAGTGAGCGGAATGCAACCACTCACCTTCGACGTAGGGGGCGAGCGCCTCCTCCCCGGTATGGCCGAAGGGGGAATGGCCGACGTCGTGGCCGAGACAGATCGCCTCGGTCAACGCCTCATTGAGCCCGAGGCTGGCGGCCATCGATCTCCCGATCTGGGTGACCTGCAAGGTGTGGGTGAGGCGGGTGACGAAGTGGTCGCCCTCGGGATTGATGAATACCTGGGTCTTGTGCTTGAGCCGGCGGAAGGCCTTGGTGTGGATGATGCGGTCGCGATCGCGCTCAAAGGCGGTGCGATATTCGTCGGGCTCCTCCTCTTCGGCCCGGCCCTTGCTTTCGGTGGAGCGAGTGGCAGCCGGAGCCAAGGACTTCTCGGCTTCCTCGCGCCGCTCGCGGGTTCGCCGCAAGAACTCAGACATAGCGCGCCCGGATGCGCGAGCTCAGCCAGTCCATCGCTGCCACGACGATGGCGATGGCAAGGATCTGCGCCGCCGCCGCCCGGTAGTCGAGAAGGTTGATGTTCTGCTGGAGCAGGAAGCCGATCCCGCCACCGCCAACGAAGCCGATGATCGTCGACATGCGGACGTTGATGTCCCAGCGATACATGGTGAAGGAGATGTACGGCGGGATGATCTGGGGGACGACGGCGTAGACGACGTTCTGCAATCGGTTGGCACCGGTTGCCCTCACCGCCTCCAAGGGTCCGGCGCTGATCGATTCCACCTGCTCGGAGTAGAGCTTGGCCAGAGCGGCGATGGTGTGGAGGGCGAGGGCGAGGGCGCCGGCGAAGGGACCGATGCCGACCCAGACGACGAATACGATCGCCATGATCAGCGGTTCGATCGCCCGCAGGACGTTGAAGACGGTGCGGGTGATGTAGTAGATGCCAAGCCCGAGCCGCACGGTTGGCCGCCCGCGGACCCGAAAGGCCACCCAGAGCCCGGCGAGGGCTCCGACGATCAGGGGAATCCAGAGGGTTCGGTTGAGGTCGCTCCACTCGTAGAACCAGGCGATGGCGCGGGCGATCAGGATGGCCCACAGCGCACCCGCCACCATTGCCAGCGGGATGGCAAGGGCGTTGAGGGCATCATCGGAGAGCCGCTTGCGGAGCCCATGTCCGAAGCGGTTCAAGACCATGACCAACACCCCACCTCCGAATATGGCCGAGGCCACCACCAGCCCGAAGGAGACCAACTCACCGGCGGTGCCAAGAAAGGCACCGAGAAATCGGAAAACGCCCAAGCGGGGCTCGAGCCACGTTCCCAATTGCTGAAGGAGGCTCGCAGCCAGATAGAGACCGAGCATCACCAGCAGGAAGACGAGGACCAAAAGCACTGCCCGTTGGGTTCGCTGGGCGGGCGACGGCCTCTCAGTCTCCTCGGCCGGAATCGCTCGCCGCAGGATGAATCCACCGGCCAGCAGCGTCACCAGCAGACCTGCGAGCCCTAGCCAAGGTTCATCGCCGATCGCTCGGGCTACCCGTTGGGCCAAGTTGGCGGCGACGACGCCCCCGGCCACCCCCAAGGGAAGGGCGATCAGGCTGAGGGCGACATTGGTCACCGTGCTCTGGATGTCCTCCATCAGGTTTCGAGCCGCCAGGAACGAGAGCGGCACCGCCAGCAGGGTGGCGAACGTGGTGGCGATCAATGCCAGGAAAACGGTCTCGATGATCTTGTCGAGCGTGTCGCGGGCGGTCTGGGTCCACCGAGGGCTGCCGACCGCCTCGGTGCTCACCACCCTGATGGTCTGGGCTGCCGCAGACGGCCGGTTGGGAAGCCGGACTTCGGTGCTGAATTCACCCGCTCCATCGGTTCGGACCCCGGCCAGGCGTAATTCCACCTGGGACTCGGGCACCAGAAAGACTCTCACCTCGGTGGTGGGGGCGAAGCCGTTTCCACTGACCTCGATGGTGGACCGGGGGTCGGCACAAGGTGGGTTCAGGACGACCCGGGCTCCACCTTCGACCTCTTGATCGCCCTCGACGCACGGGATCTGAATCGGAACGTCGGTGTTGGTGACCTCGAGATCCTGCTCCAGGATCTCGGGGCGGGCGAGGGCGCGGAGGATGCGAACCAAACCCACCCGTCTGGTGTCGTCGCGGATCTGATCGAGGTTGACCTCGGTGACCCAGAAGCCGTAGGCGTAGATGACGAGACCGAGGATGACGGCGGGCCAGACCCACGGTGGACGTTTGTTGCCCGGATTAGCCAACCCGCTCCGCCTCCTGCCCGTAAATGGCCTTGAAACGATCGTCGTCAATCGCCTTGGGCTCGCCGTCGAAGACCAGCTCTCCCCGATTGAGGGCGATGGCGCGGTCGGCGTAGCGGTGAACCAGGTCGAGGAAGTGGAGGCTGCAAAGAACCGTGACTCCCTCGTCGGTGTTGATGCGCTCGAGGTATTGCATGATGGAATGAGCCAGGACCGGGTCCAGGCTGGCCACCGGTTCGTCGGCCAAGATCATCTCCGGGTCTTGCATCATCGCCCGGGCGATACCGACCCTCTGTTGTTGTCCGCCAGATAACTCATCGGCCCGCGCTTTTGCCTTCTCGCCCAGCCCCACCCGTTCGAGCTGGGCTACTGCCTTGGCCACATCCTCCTTCGGAAAGCGGTTGAGGATCGATAGGGCCGGATTGACGTAACCCAAACGCCCGGCGAGGACGTTGGTGATGACCGTGGAGCGATGGACCAGGTTGAAGTGCTGGAAAACCATTCCGATCCGGCGGCGCACCTGACGCAGATCCTCCTGGGGGGCGGCAGTGACATCCTCCTCGTTCCAGAAGATCTTTCCTGAGGTCGGCTCGACCAGTCGGTTGATGCAACGCAGCAGGGTCGACTTTCCCGAGCCGGAGAGGCCGATGACCGCCAGGAACTGCCCGTCTGGGACTTCGAAGGAAACGTCTTTGAGGGCGACGGTCCCGTCGTCGTAGATCTTGGTGAGGTTCTCGACTCGCAGCATCAGTGATCGCCCAGATGAATGTGAGGATTTACGCGGCCTGGGGCCGCGTAAATCCTCACAGATTCGATGACCGGCTTAGAGGCTGTCGAGGTCGATACCGACCAGGTCGACGATCGTTCGCAGGCCGTCGTACTCCGCGTCTTCGGCCGGATTGATACCGGTCCAGCCATAGAAGTCCTGGTTGCCGATCGACTCCTCCCACTCCGGCGTCTCCGCGAAGGCCACCAAGGCGTCCTCGATCTGGGTCCGCAGGTCGGAAGGGAACTCCGGTCCGAACGAGAGAGTGTCGTTGGGGATGCCCTGAGTGATCGACAGGATCCTTACCTGTTGCACGATGTCGGGAGCTTCGTCCCGAGCACTCGCCCGGGCATCGAGGACCCGGTAGTCGCCGCACCAGAGCTCGTCATCGGCGGTGACGGCGCAGTCGGGGACCAGCTCATCGGGAATGTCCGGCGGATCACCCTCAGCCCACTCGCCCTCGGGCAAGAGCGGCGGCGAATAGAAGGTGGTGGCGAAGTCAGCATCGCCGCGATAGACGGCGAGGGCAGCTTGGGGGTGTCCACCGGCTTCGACGGTCGCTCCCGGCTCGACACCCGCCTCTTGCAGCTCGAGCAAGGGGACCATGTAGCCCGAAGTCGAGCCCGGGTCCGGATAAGCCCAGCTGCGTCCGGCGAGATCATCGATCGATGCGATCTCCGAATCACGGGGAACGAGGAACTGCGCCCAATAGACGTCATAACCAAAGCGCACGGCCTTGAAGCCGACGTCGACACCGCAGAGATTGGCGGCCAGCACGTAGCCGAGCCCGGGGATGAATCCCATGGTCCGATCGGGTGCCGCGCACATCTCCTCGATGGTGGCGGCATAAGAGGTAGGTACCGATACCTCAAAGGTGAGGCCGGTCGCTTCTTCCAATGCGTTCTTCATTACCTCGCCGCCGCTGACAATCACTTCGGCCTCGACGGAGGGCACGAAGAGAACCTGAATCGGATTCTCGGGAGTGCCCAACCCGCTCGCTGCTGCGGTGGTGGACGCGGCAGCGGTTGTAGTGACCTCGGCCATCGTCGTGGGAGTGGTGGCCTCGACCTCGGCTGTAGTGGCGCTTGTTCCCCCGCCACAGGCGCCCAGTACCAGGGCGAGCAAGGTCAGGATCACCAGTTTCTTTTGCACTTATGTGACTCCTTGTGGTTGTTCGGGCGGATCACCCCGCCCCGGCCAACATAATCGCTACCGGCGGGGCGACGGGCCGGATCTACCCACCAGGTCCAGATAGTCGGCCCACGATTCGACGTCGACCGCGCCCGCCACGGGCTCGTTCCAGGGCCGCACGAAACGGCAGACCATCCGCTCCGGCCGGCGGGCCACCAACTCCTTCAAAACATGAGGGCCATCGTCGAGATAGATGTCGCAATCGACGGTCCATTTCTGCTCGAGGATGTGAACCTCGCGGGTTGGAATCTGGTGTTGGGCAATCCAGGCGAAGGTGTCATGGATCGCCCACCCGGGCTTGGTGGTGATGATCACCACCTGGTGGCGGGACTTGATCAGCTGCCAGAGCGAGGGGACCGCATCGGGATAGGGTTCGAGGTGGCGGAAGAGCGAGTGGCCATCGTGATCGCGAGCCCATTTCCAAAAGGCTCGCATGTCCTCGAAGTGGGTCAGGGAGGGGATGGCATCCCAGCCCTTGACCGCATCGGAGGGGAGATCGGCCCCGTACTGGGTGTTGTAACGGCTGATCCAGCCGGCGTTGAAATCGGCCACCACCCCGTCGAGGTCGATCCCAAGTCGCACCTAGTGAGACTAGGGAGAAGACAAAAGATGGAAGATGGAAGACGAAAGATGGAAGATTGAGCGAATACTTAGGACAACAGGTCTGGTCTTTTGTCTCTGGTCTTTTGTCTTTTGTCTTATTGCACTTGCACCCAGGCGACGACCTCGGGCACACGTCGTCGGAGGAGGATCCCGGCCACCCAGAGGGCGAGGAAATAGACCCCGACTCCGTAGACGAAGCAGAAGGCGGTGACGAGGACCGGATCGAGCACCTGACCGAAGGCGACGGCGAGAACCACGGCCACCGAGGGAGGCACGAGCAGGAGCCCGATCATCAGGAACGATCCCATCTGTGCCACCAATGCCAGAAGCCCCTGCTCGGTGGCCTGGGCAAAGACGTCGGTGCCCTCCCGGGGGAGGCGAAGCGGGGCAATCACCGACACGATGTTTCCCACCGCCAGCTGGCAGCCGATGGCCGACGCCGCCAGGGCTGGAACCATCAATAGCGCGTCCCACGCACCGCTGAAGGTGGCGAGTAAGGCCGACATGAAAATCGTCTCCACCACCAGGCCAAGGCCGATGGCCAGGTTCTTGCCATGCAAGAGATGCCGGGGCTTGATGGGAAGGACGAATAGATAGCTCGAGGCATTGCGCTCCCATCCGAACTGATTGAGCGCGATCGGTAAGCCGACGAAGAGCACCATGGCCGGGGCAAGAAGTGGCAGCCAACTCGAGCGGCGGAAGATCGCCATCGAGTCAGTCCCGACGACCAGTACCGCTACCGCCAGACCAACGAAGATCACGGTCCCGGTCCATACCAGCCGTTGGCGGGGATCGCGCACGAAGAACCGCAACTCCTTTCGCGCCAGAACCCGACGCTTGCCCCAGGCACCTCGCTCGGCGAGTCCGCGGCGATGACGAGCCCGATCCGGCCGGGGGCTGTGGTCGGGAGTGACCAGCATCCAGCCCAGGAGGCGATCCCAGGCGTACGCCATCAGCGCCAGCCAAGAAAGAGCCACCGTGAGCATCAGGACTGCACCGCCCCAGTCACCGGCGGCGGCCTCGGTGGCTATCGATTGCGCTGCCACCGGTGGGATCAAGGCCGCGATTCCCGAGATGCGGTTGGCGGCCAGCGCCCCCGCCATCCCGGAGGTGGCGATCTGGGAGGCAACAGTTTGATAGGCGGCGAAGGTGAAGAGCCCGATTCCGATCACGACCATGACGGCGACATCGCGCCCACGACGCGATCGGAGGATGGAGGAGACCAGGCTGGTGAAAAGGTGGGCGCCGACCGCCATCTGCGCCAACAACACCACGCCGGCCACAATCGCAGCCAGGCGGGCCCAGCCAGAGAACACCGCAACGTTGACCGTCGCCACGGTGGCCGGGACCAGGATGCTGGGCGAGATCAGGGAGGCGAAGACCAACCCCACCAGGAGCCTGGGCCGCGTGATCGGGAACACGGCCAAGCGGGCGGGATCGAGGGTCTCGTCCAAGGGGAAGATCACGACCGGAAGCGTCACCCATCCAATGAAGAAGGCCAGAGCTCCCCACAGGGCCAACTCGGATGCAAGCGACGCTTCGAGCCGGCCGAACTCAGTCGAATACGAGCTGGCAACTTTCCAGGCCAGCCATCCCATCAGAGCCAGGATTAAGGGAAACCCGATTCGTCTCTGCCGGTCCCGGCGGAGTCCGTTCCAGGTGAGGCGGGCCTTTAGCCAGCCGAACTGCGCAACCACTCGAGACCCTCGGTCGAAGTCCCACCGCCGACGGCGAGGATGAATGCGTCCTCTACCGAGTCGACCGCCATACGCTCACAAAGCCCGGCCGGGGTGTCTTCGATCAAGAGCCTCCCCTTCTGCATGATGCCGATGCGGGTGCATAGCCTTTCGACAAGGTACATCTCATGAGAAGAGAAGACGATCGTCGCGCCCTGGGTCGTGTAGCGCCTGAGCAGGTCCTGGATTAGCCGGGCCGAAACCGGATCAACCCCCTCGAAGGGCTCGTCGAGGAAAAGTACGGGAGGACGATGGATGATGGCGGCAGCGAGGGCAACCTTTTTTCGCATGCCGCGGGAGTAATCGCCCACCAGCTTCCCGGCCGCTTCCGAGAGATCTAGCAAACCGAGCAACTCCTGGCGCCGGCTCACGGTTTCCTCGCGCCCGAGCCCGTGCATGGCAGCCGTGAAGTCGAGCAACTCGGCTCCGGTCAATCGCTCGTAAAGGTTGAACTCCTCTGGCAAGACCCCGATTCGCTTCTTCACTTCGAGGGGTTGGCGCCACGTGTCGAATTCACCGATTCCGGCAGTGCCTGCATTCGGTCGCAAAAGACCCACGATCATCTTGATGGTCGTGGTCTTGCCGGCGCCGTTCTGGCCGAGCAATCCATAGAACTCGCCAGGTTGGATGGCGAGATCGACCTGGTCGACCGCGGTCTCCTTCCCGAAGCGGCGCACCAGCCCCTGGGACCAGACCGCGGGAGCCTTCCTGGCGGCGGCCTCGGTGGGGACGGCATTGGATAAGGAGGCAGTCATCAGGGACACCCAGGTGTATCGGCGATTGCTTTCCGAAACGTTAGATCTCGAAGGGATCAAAGGATTTGGACACCTTCTAGCCAGTGCCGTTCGTCCCCTTGATGCCGTACGCTTGCCGGGATGGCGTATCAGGCGCTCTATAGAAAGTACCGGCCCCAATCCTGGGAGGACGTGGTCGGGCAAAGCCATGTGACCTCGACCCTGGCCCGCGAGATCACCGAAGGTCGGGTGGCGCACGCCTACCTATTTGCCGGACCTCGAGGCACCGGCAAGACCACCACCGCCCGCATCCTGGCCAAGGCTCTCAATTGCGAGCACCGCCTGGCAGACGGCTCGCCCGACAACGAATGTCTCTCCTGCCTGGGCATCACCGAGGGGTCCTCGCTCGACGTGATGGAATTGGACGCCGCCTCGCACAACTCGGTCGAGGACATCCGCGATATGCGGCTTTCAGTCTCGACGGTCGCCTCGGGTCCCAACTCACGCCGTGTGTACATTCTCGACGAGGCGCACATGTTGTCGAAGGCAGCCGGCAACGCTCTCTTGAAAACCCTCGAAGAACCGCCGCCCCACGTGATCTTCGTACTCGCCACCACCGAGCCCTACAAGCTCGCCGACACGATCCGCAGCCGCACCCAGCGCTTCGATTTTCACCCGGTCGGCACGGAGGCCCTCGCCGCCCATCTGGGGAGGATCGCCGACCTCGAGGGATACAAGACCAACGCCAAGGCTCTGGTGGCGTTGGCCCGGCATGCCGGCGGGTCGGCTCGGGACGCCCTCTCACTGCTGGAACAGGTGGCTGCCCTCGGCTCGGACACAGTCGACCTGGCTGGTGTTCAGCGCGCCCTCGGCATGGCCGACACCGAGGCCTATATCGCCTTGGTCGAAGCCGTGGCCAAGGCTGATGCCCGAGCGGGTCTCGAGCTGGTGGCTGAGATGTCAGCCCGGGGGATCGATCTGCGCCGCTTTGTCGGCGAGGCGATCGGATTCTTCCGCGGGGTCTTTCTCGCCCACTACGCCCCCAACCTGAGCGAAGTGGCGGACGAGCCGGCGGAAGTTCTGGAGGCATGGAAAAAGGCCGCCAAGGTGGTCGGGCCGGCGGCCGTGTTGCGTGCGGTAGATCTCCTCGGCGAAGCGCTGATTAAGCTCCGGGAGGGCCGCGAGGAACGACTGATGGTGGAGCTGGCGGTCATTCGCCTTACTCGCCCGGAGACTTCGTCTGATCCCGACGCCCTCACGGCGCGGGTGGAGAAATTAGAGCGGTTTCCTCCCCCAGCGAACGTAGTGAGCGTTGGGGGTGGTGTCGCCGGCGCCGACGGAGGGGGCACTATTGACGATGACCGCGCCGTTCTCTCGGCTGCGCCGGTACTCCCCCCTGCTCCGGCTGCGCCGGTACTCCCCCCTGCGGGGGGAGAAAGTGGGCGGCTGACGATGGAGGCGGTGCAGAAGATCTGGCCGTCACTTTTCGGGAGCCTGCGCCAGCTTCTGGGCCCCCGGCGTTGGGCCCTCTTTCGCGAGGCCGCTCCCGGCGACATCGAGGACGGACGGCGCCTGGTTCTCGACGTGTCCCAGGATTTTCACCTCGAGGGTTTGCGGACCGATCCCGTGGTCAGTGCTTTGGTGGCCACCCAGGCGGGCGACCTCTTGGGCTTCCCGATCGAAGTCGGTTTTCGCAAGACCGGGGCGCCGCCCGTAAGTGAGGAGGGCGCCGTCGATGAAAGCGTGCTCGACAAAGACCGCCTGTTTGAGGCGCCACCCGAGGCGCTCGACCCCACCGCGCTCCTTGAAAAGGAGTTGGGAGCCACGCTCGTGATCGAAGACGACTAGAGGGCTTGGGTACCCTCGCAGGACATGACCACGAACGACGGCCCGAACCTGGACCTCGGCTCCATGCTTCGTCAGGCGCAGAAGATGTCCGAGGATCTGGCCTCGCGCCAGGCGGAGCTGGCGGGTCGCCGATACGAGGGCAGCGCCGGGGGAGGAGTGGTCACGGTGACGATCGTCGGGGGCAAGGTGGCCACCATCGCCATCGACCCTTCCGTGACCGACGACGCCGAGATGCTCGCCGATCTCATCACCGTGGCCGTCAACAGTGCCCTCGACGCCGCGGCTGCTGACAGCGAAAAGGAGATGGGCGAACTGACCGGGGGGCTCGACCTCGGCGGCCTCCTGGGCTGAGATGTTCGAAGGCCCGCTCCAGCGCCTGATCGATGAGCTGGCGCGCCTTCCCGGGGTCGGGAGGAAGAGCGCCCAACGAATGGCCTTCCACCTGCTGGGAGTGGAGCGAGAGGACGCCCTCAGGCTGTCGTCCGCCATCGTCGACATGCGCGATCAGCTTCGCATCTGCAGCCGTTGCTTCAACGTGACGGCCAGCGAAGAATGTTCGATCTGTCGTGACCCCAAGCGCGATCAGACCGTGGTGTGCGTGGTCGAGCGGGCACAGGACATCGCCGTGATCGAACGGACCCAGGAATTCGGCGGTCGCTATCACGTCCTGGGCGGAGCCATCTCCCCCATTGGAGGCATCGGACCCAGCCAGCTTCATATCGCCGAGCTGGGCAAGCGAATCGAAGACGAGGGAATCACGGAGCTGATCCTCGCCACCAATCCCACGGTCGAAGGTGATGTCACCGCCATGTACATCGCCCGGGAGATGAAACCGCGCGGAGTGCGAGTTACCCGATTGGCGATGGGCCTGCCGGTGGGTGGTGACCTCGACTATGCCGACGAGTTGACCCTGGGCCGCGCTCTCGCCGGTCGCTCCGAGCTCTAGGCCACCACCACCGTCTTCTGGTTGACGAACTCTTTGATCCCGAGCACCGAGAGCTCGCGCCCATAGCCCGACGCCTTCACCCCTCCGAAGGGCAAACGCGGATCAGACGCCACCAGGGCGTTGACGAAACAACAACCCGCTTCGAGGCGGGTGGCTGCCAGGTGTTCCGCCCGTTCGATATCACGCGAGAAAACGGCCGCTCCCAGCCCGAAGGATGTGTCGTTCGCAACCCTCACCGCCTCACCTTCCGACTCGACCGCGATCACTGCCGCCACCGGACCGAACAGCTCCTCCGAGTATGCGGCCATTCCCTCTTTGACTCCGGCCAGTACCGAAGCGGGATAGAAAGCTCCCGGTCCCTCCGGCACTTCGGCCCCCAAAAGCGCAGTGGCTCCTCCCTCGAGAGTGCGGGTCACTTGTCGGTGGAGCTCGTCGCGGAGGTCAGTCCGGGCGAGTGGTCCGAGACGAGTTTCCTCTTCGAGCGGATCACCCATCTCGTAGGCCGCCATCTCCTTCGTGAAGGCCTCAGTGAAGGGATCGATGACCTCGTCGACGACGATAAAGCGTTTGGCGGCGATACAGCTCTGCCCGTTGTTGATGGTGCGACTCTGAGCACAGATTGCGGCGGCCTTCTCTAGATCGGCATCGGCGAGGATCAGGTAGGGATCGCTCCCGCCCAGCTCGAGGACCGTCTTCTTGAGCAAGGACCCGGCTTTAGCGGCGACGGCTCGTCCGGCCGGCTCGCTTCCTGTGAGCGTGGCCGCCACGACACGAGGATCGTCTAGGACTTTCCCGACCCTTTCGGAGCCGATCAGCAGGGTCGAGAAGAGTCCGGCGGGAAACCCCGCTTCGTCGAGGATCTCGTCGATTTGGAGGGCGCAGCCAGACACGTTGGAGGCGTGCTTGAGCACCCCCGCATTCCCCGCCATCAGGGCCGGGGCGATGAAACGAAAGACCTGCCAGAACGGAAAATTCCACGGCATCACGGCCAGCACCACGCCGAGGGGTTCATGATGGATATAGCTCTTCGAGCGTTCGGTACTCACCGGCTGGTCGGCGAGCATCGCCTCTGCTTCCTCTGAGTAGTAGCGACAAGCCCAGGCACACTTCTCGGCTTCGGCTCTTCCCGCCGCCACCGGCTTTCCCATTTCAATTGCCATCAGCCGGGCGAGCTCCTCCTTGCGCTTTTCGAGGATCTCACCGGCTCTTGACATCGCCTCGGCTCGCTCCGAGAAAGAGGTCTTTCGCCATTGGCGAAAGGCCTGATGGGCGGCTTCGAGACGACGATCCACCTCGCGGTCGTCGTGTTCGGGATATTCGGCGACCACCTCGTCGGTGGTGGGGTTGATCGACTTCATCGTCCCAAACCTAGTTGCCGAGGGCGAGTTCGACCGCGGCCCGAAGGGAGGAGACAACAGGCGCACCCGTGGCCTCGAGGTCGACTCGATGATGCGATCCTCCCTCGTAGAGGATCGGACGGGCGCCGACGTGCTGGGCGGCGGTGGCATCGTCGGGGGTGTCGCCGATCACCACCACCCGCCGCGGGTCCTCGCCGGTCGTGAGCTGTCGCAGATGGCGTTCGAGGTATTGCGCTTTGAGGTCCCCCGGGCTGCCCTCAGCCAGACCGTCGATCCGATCGAAGTACGCCTCGATGCCGAGCTTCTTCACCAGGGGGACGAGGTCGGGATGCGGAAACATTGAGAGGAGCGACTGGGTGTTTCCGCCGCGGGCGGCCTGATCGAGTGCGTCGCGGGCATCCTCGGTGAGATGTGCCCTCACCAGTGCCCGGCGGTAGGAGTCATGGAAAACGCGATCGATCTCGTTCCATTCTTCCCCGCTGAGCTCCCGGTCGAGGAGCCTGTCGTAGAAGAGCTTGACCGGCCGCGTGTAGTGCGAGCGGTAGCCGTCGAGATCGATCGGTCCTGCTCCCATCGTCGCCAGGCCATCGTTGACAGAGGCCACGACCACGTGGAGGTCATCAAAAAGCGTCCCGTTCCAGTCCCAAACGATGTGCACTTTCTCCCCCCTAACAGGGGTGAGAGCCGCCGCAGCCCGGGCGCGTCTCGTCAGTAGGAGTTCCAGTGGACGAATTCGTCGAGGGGCTTGCGCCCGCTCATTCGAGAGGGCCGAATCACTTCGGCCGGATAGCCCAGCGCCACGCCGTATCGACAGAAATTCCCGGCGGGAATCCTCAGGACCCGAGCGGCCTCCTCCTGGCGGTGAAAGGTCACTGGACAAGTGGCCACCCCGATGGCTCTGGCCGCCAGCATCAGGTTCTGGGCGAGTCGACCGATGTCGAATTCGTACTCGGTTCCTTCCTGAATCAAGGCGATGGCCATTGGTGCCCGGCGGAGGGGGTCGGTGAAATCGCCGCTTCTCGCCAATCGTTCCTTCTGGTCGGGATCGGTGACGACGATCACCGACCAGCTCTGCCGGTTCTTGGACGATCCCGTCCATCTTCCCGCCTCGAGGATGGCGTGAAGATCGGGATCGGATAGCGGACGGCTGTCGAAGTCCCGCACCGCTCGCAGCCGCAGAACGTTGCGATAGGTTTCGGGAAGGTTCTTTGGTCCCGGCATTTTCAGTCGAGGCTCGGGGCAGCGATCTCGCGCAGGCGGCCCAAATTGTGGTGGGCGTCCATATATCGGATCGAGCCGGTCTTGGATCGCATGATGACCGAGTGAGTGGTGACGCGAGCTCCAGAGAAGTCGACCCCACGGAGATAGTCACCGCCAGTTACCCCGGTGGCAGCGAAGAACACGTTCTTCGAACCTACGAGATCATCAGTCGTGAGGATCTGTTCGAGGTCAAGGTCATGCTCCTTGGCGAAGGCGCGCTCGCGGTCGTCGCGAGGCCAGAGCCGGCATTGCATCTCCCCTCCCATGCATTTCAACGCCGCCGCCGCCAACACCGCTTCGGGGGAACCCCCGATCCCCATGAGAAGGTCGATGCTGGTATCGGGCCGGGCAGTGGCGATGGCCGCGGCGACGTCTCCATCACGGATCATGCGGATTCGCGCCCCTTCCATTCGAATCGCATCGACGTAATCGGAATTGCGCGGGCGATCGAGCAGTACCACGGTCAGATCGGAGACGTCTTTCTCCTTGGCCTTGGCGACCTTGCGAAGCGTGTCGGCAGCAGGTGCATCAAGGTCCACCTGGCCGGCGGCTTCGGGCCCTACCGCCAGCTTGTCCATGTAGACCAAATCGCCCGGGGCGTACATCAGTCCAGTCCCTTCGGCTACGGCGATCACCGATAGTGCCCCGGGTTCGCCCTTGGAGGTGAGGGTGGTCCCATCGACAGGGTCGACTGCCACTTCCACCTTCATCCCGTGGCCGGTCCCGACCCTTTCGCCGTTGAAAAGCATCGGGGCTTCGTCCTTCTTCCCTTCTCCGATGATTACGACGCCGTCGATGTCAATGGTGGCGAGGTGAGCCCGCATCCCGTCGACTGCCGCCTGGTCAGCCTGCTCTTTGTCACCGCGGCCCATCCAGCGGGCGGCGGCCATGGCCGCGGTCTCTGTGACCCGAACCAGGTCGAGACCCAGGTTGCGCTCGATCGGCTCCGCCATTGGGCAAGCGTAGAAAGCGGCCGGTGGGGCTGCCACGCCAGAATGAGACCGTGCTCGCATACAACCTGGACCACGTCGGTATCGCAGTGCGCGACCTCGAAGCCGCTCTGGAGGGGTATCGGAGCCGCTACGGGATCGAGCCCAGCCATCGCGAGGTGGTCGAAAGCCAGGGGGTGGAGGAAGCCCTGCTTCCGCTGGGTGGCTCTTTCATCCAACTGCTCCTCCCACTCACTCCCGAATCCCCCGTCGGGCGATTTCTCGAGAAGCGAGGAGAAGGACTGCATCATGTGGCGTACGCAGTGCTCGATCTCGACGAATCGCTGGCGCATCTGCGCCACGCCGGCGCCCGTTTGATCGATGACGTGCCCCGGCCCGGAGGGCGAGGAGCGCGGGTCGCGTTCGTTCACCCCGCCGATCTCGCCGGTACTCTGATCGAGCTAGTGGAGCCAGCGCCGTGACTTCAGTTGAAATCCGCGGAGGCGCCGACGAGTACGAGGCCGCCGTGATTGCCGCGGTATTCCTCCGACTTCTAGAGGAACGGGCTGCCGCCCGTGCCGTTCTCCCGCCGCGCCGCCGTCCCTCCGCCTGGGTGAGTGCCTATCACGATCCTCATCCCGACGACCCGTATGACTCGATCAGGCCGGAGCGTCGGGGTCAACTTCCGGCTCGCTAGCGGTTCCCGTTTCTCCCCCCAGCGAAGCGTTGGGGCTAGTGCCGGCGGAGCCCGCGACGGGGTTGTCCCTCCACCATCCCGGTTTCGACTCCTCGAGGCGAAGGGGCCGACCTCCCAAGGCAAAGACGGCGATCAGGACGACCAGCGATACCGCGATCATGACCAGGGCAGCGAGAGCGTCGGGAGTCGGCAAGGCGTCATTGATTACCCGGATCAACAACGTCGCCACCAGCATCAACGGCAACGTGCGCACCACCGTGGCGGCGAGTGGTCGCCAGCGATCGGGGCGTCCCTGGGCCCAGATCACAACTAGGGCGATCGTGTAGAGCCACATCACGATCGAGCTGGCGATCGCCACGCCGGCGACTCCGGTCGCCTCGAACAAGGACAGCGAGAGAGGAATCGCGGCCGCGGTGGCGGCGGTGCCAACCAGAACCGGGAGCCACATCCGTCGGTGGGCGTAGAACCAGCGTCCGAGGACTTGGTGGATCCCCCAGGCGGGAATCGACAATGAGAACCAAGCCAGCAGCATCGCCACCTGGGCCGAATCGCCGGCCCCAAACCGACCCCACTCGTAGACCAACCGCACCAATGGGGCGGCGGCGCCGAAAAAAAAGGCCAGTGCCGCCATCGACACAAAGGTTGTGCCCCGCAGAGCCCTCAGTGTGACTCGATCGGTCCTTTGCTCGGCCCCGGAGGCCACCAGGCGGGCGAGAAATGGGTAACTGGCCACGGCGGCAGCCTGAGCGATCAGACCGACCGGGACCATGTTCAGCATCCGCCCCAGGGAAAGAGCGGCGGCCGAACCGTCGGCACCGAGTTGCCCGAAGAGGCGGGGGAACTGCTCGTCGAGGACCGTCACCGACTGACCGATCATTAGCGGGAAGGCCAAAGTCAGATACGAACGGACCGCCGTCGAGCTCCCGGTTGTGATTCGCAGTCCCGCCCTCCGGGCCCCGATCCATTGCAGCACGAGGGTTCCCACCACAGCCCCTATCAATGCTCCCCAGATAAAGCCGGCGGCGCGGTTGGAGTCCTGGCTGGCTCCCGCCAGTCCGCCGATGATGATGCCGAGGTTGTAAATCACCGGGGCCAGAGCGGGATACAGGAAGCGTCTCTTTGAGTACTGGTACGCCATCAACAACGCGCCCAAGACGAAGGCCACCTGTGCCGGCAGGATGATCCGTGTCAGGTCGACCACTCGATCGAGGTCGGCTTCCCCCAGGGTTGGAAAGGCCACCCGGCAGACATGGTCGGCTACCAGCATCAGGACGACGGTGAGAATGATGATGGCGGATCCAACCCAACGGAATACCGCCGAGAAGTCTCGGTGCAGGGCATCCTCATCCCTTTCTTCGATCCTGCGTGCCAGGATCGGGACGAGGGTGATGCTGAGAAAACCGCCCGCCAGGAGATAGTTGAGGAAGTCGGGAACGACGAAGGCGAAGCGATATAGGTCGCCTTCCTGGCTAACCCCCAGCAAGGCGGCCAGCAACGTCTCTCGTCCTAGACCGAGGAGCCGGGAAACCAGGATCGACCCCGAGACGAGAAGAGCGGCGCCTCCCATACCCAGCGGTCTTCTCACGGGCGGAGCGCATCGAGCAGTCCCGCGGGCACCGAGAGGTTGCCGCGCCCGACTCCCAACTCGATGCCGGGCTTGAACGTTCCGTGGTAGTCGCTTCCCCCCGAGGGCAGCAGGCCGAACCTGGCGGCGAGCGCCGCATAGCCCTCGCGTTCGATCGGCGAATAGAGAGGGCAATAGCACTCCATCGCCCGCAGGCCGGCCTCCCTCAGCCGCCGCAGGGTGGAGGAGACCTCCTCGGAGTTGTTGAGTCCAAGCGTGTGGGGATGAGCAAGGACCGGCACTCCACCGGATTCCAGGGCCAGGCGGATTCCCTCCTCGGGAGCGAGCCGCCAGCGAGGACGGTAGGCGGGTCGTCCCCAGCCCAGGTAGAGGTCGAAGGCTTCGGCGATCGATTCCACATAACCCCGGCCGACCATGGCGGCGGCGATGTGGGGACGGCCCACCGACTCGCCTCCCGCCACGGTAGCCACCTCGTCGGTTCCGACCGGAAGGCCGAGGGAGCCGAGCATCTCGAGGATCTCGTTGTTGCGGGCGTTACGGGCGACGCGGATCTCTGCCAGACGATCTTGGAGCGGCCCCACTCCGGGGGGGAGGAAGAGCACCACCAGGTGCATCGCTCCCCCTTCCCAGGCAAGTGACAGTTCCGTCCCAGGAATGAGCTCTATCCCGAGGCGGCTGGCTTCGGCGACCGCCGCCGGCACCCCTGATTGGGTGTCGTGGTCGGTGAGGGCGAGAGTGCTAACGCCAGCGGCAGCGGCTCGTTGCACCAAGGTGGCGGGGTCATCCGACCCGTCGGAGGCATTCGAATGGCTATGAAGGTCGATCAATCAAAGCTTCAGTCGAAGGTAACCGACTCGATGTAGACCGTCTCTGCAGGCCGGCTCCTCTCGTTTGATCCGCTGGCGGGCAAGCGGGGAACGGCGAGGATGGCGTCGATGGTCTCTTGTCCATCGGCCACGGTGCCGAGGACGGAGAAGGTATTGGTGAGCACCCGGGCATCAGGGCCGATCACGATGAAGAAATGACTGCCTGCGGTCCCGCCCCCGCTATTCGACATCGCCACCACGCCTTCGGAGTAGTCGAAGTCCTCCCCGGGAGGCTCGTCGGTCAACACATATCCGGGCGTACCGGTGCCATCGGCGTTGGGATCGCCTCCGTACATGGCGAAATTCTCGATGATCCGGTTGATGACCAGGCCGTCGTAGAAGCCCTCCCGACCGAGGAACACGAATGAATTGACCGTCTCCGGGGCGTTCTCATTGAGATCGATCACGATCGGCCCACACGACGTCGAAATGGTGGCGGTGGCGGGAAGTGTGCCCTGCTCCTCGGGTTCCGTAAAGGTTCGCGGGATCCACTCGGGCGGTTGCTCGGCCCCACAAGCCGTGGGCTGACCGCGAAAGCCGGCATAGCCCGGCGCCAGTTGTTGATCGGCGGGTCCGAGGTTGATCAAAACGAGGATGGCCGCCAGCCCGATCCCGACGGCGATAGCGATGACTATGCGACGGCGGAACTCACGACGGGTGGCAGCCTTGCGCTCCTCCTCGCGCTTTTGGAGGCGCTGTTCCTTCTGGCGTTGGCGGCGATCAGTCATTTTCCGGGGTGAACCGGGCCGTAAGCTATTCATTGCAGCATCTGGTCCCCAAATTCCATCCTTCTCGACCCCTCGTGAGGTCTTCGTCCGTGTCCCTAATCGTTCAGAAGTTCGGCGGCACCTCGGTCGGCACTCCCGACCGGATCAACGCCGTCGCTGATCGGGTTTGCGCGACCACCCGCTCCGGCCACGGCGTGGTGGCAGTGGTCTCCGCCATGGGCGATACCACCAATGACCTGATCCATTTGGCGGAGGCGATCACCCCTGATCCCCCTGCCCGGGAGCTGGACATGTTGCTCACCGCCGGCGAGCGCATCACGATGGCCCTGCTGGCCATGGCGATCTCCGCCCGGGGTGTCGAGGCGATGAGCCTTACCGGCTCCCAGGCGGGAATCCTCACCGATGGCGTCCACGGAGCAGCTCGCATCCGTGAGATCAGGGGAGATCGCATTCAGGAGGGGCTGGCCCGAGGCAAGGTGGTGATCGTTGCCGGTTTTCAAGGAGTTGACCCGACTTCGAAAGAGATCACCACCATCGGCCGCGGAGGATCCGACGCCACCGCAGTCGCCTTGGCGGCAACGCTTGGAGCCGACGTTTGCGAGATCTACACCGACGTCGATGGAGTCTTTGTCGCCGACCCGCGGGTTGTTCCCGCGGCGGTAAAGCTCGCTGAGATTTCGTACGACGAGATGCTCGAGCTCTCGGCTTCGGGAGCCGGAGTGCTAATGACTCGGGCCGTCGAGTTCGGGCGCCGATTCAATATCCCGATACACGTTCGTTCGTCGTTCAATGAGAATGCTGGGACTTGGGTCAAGGAGACCACCATGGAGCAAGCAATCATCTCCGGGATCGCGCACGATCGATCCGAGGCGAAAGTCACCGTGCGCGGGGTGCCGGACAAACCCGGCGTGGCTGCGGACCTCTTTGAGCCTCTGGCGGAGGGCGGGGTCAATGTCGACATGATCGTCCAGAACATCGGTCACGACGGCTCCACCGACATCAGCTTCACGGTGCCCAAGGCAGTAGTTACCCATGCCGCCGAGGTGACCACCAAGGTGTCGCATGGATTGGGTGCGCAGACCGTCGAAGTCGACGAAAACATTGGCAAGGTCTCACTGATTGGGGCAGGGATGAAGTCTCACCCCGGCGTGGCCGCGCGAGTCTTTCGGGCTTTGGCGGAGGCGGCGATCAATATCGAGATGATCTCGACATCCACGATTCGAATTTCGTGCATAGTGCGCGGCGATGAAGTCGATGAGGCGGTGGCCGCCCTTCACCGCGAGTTCCAGCCCCCGCTGGTGGCCGAGGAGGTCGGGGCATGAGCGATCGGAGGCTGGCGGTGGTGGGGGCCACCGGAGCCGTAGGCCGGACCTTGCTCTCGGTCTTGGAGGAGCGAGATTTTCCGATGGCGGAGTTGCGGCTCATGGCCTCCGCTCGATCGGCTGGCTCGAAGGTGACGACCCGATGGGGCGAGATCGAAGTCGAGGATCTGGAGTCGGCCGACCCGAATGGAGTCGACATCGCCATCTTCTCTGCCGGCGCCGAGCGCTCCCGCACCTACGCCCCCAGGTTTGCCTCCACCGGGGCGGTGGTGGTGGACAACAGTTCCGCCTTCCGGCGGGATCCGGCGGTGCCGCTGGTGGTGGCGGGTGTCAACGATCATGCTGTTACCGGCCACCAGGGAATCATCTCCAACCCCAACTGCACCACCATGGCCCTGATGGTGGCTGCGGGTCCACTCCACCGGGCCGCTTCGATCGAACGGATGGTGGCCACCTCCTACCAGTCGGTCTCGGGCTCCGGGCAGAGAGGCATGGACGAGCTGACCAACCAGCTCCAGGGCCTACCCGCTACTGATCTCTACGTGCGTCCCATCGCCTTCAACGTCATCCCCTATGCGGGGACTGAAACCGAATCCGGTTATACGGACGAGGAGTGGAAGCTCGTCAACGAAAGCCGGAAGATCCTCGAGGCTCCCAACTTGGTGGTCGAGCCCACCTGCGTCCGGGTGCCGGTGATGGTGGGCCACTCGGTGGCCGCCACGATGTCCTTTGCCCGTCCGATTAACCGCCAGGAGGCACTGGGGATCCTCGCGGATGCTCCCGGCGGGGAGCTGTGGCTCGACCGAGCGCCGACACCCCTTGATGCCGCCGGAAAGGATGCGGTGCTCATCGGTCGGGTGCGTCAGACGCTCGGTGACCAGGGAGGCATCAACCTCTGGGTGGTCGGCGACAACTTGCGCAAGGGGGCGGCGCTCAACGCCGTGCAAATCGCAGAACTGATCAGCTGATCGAGGGAAAGGCGAATGTCTGCCAATCCTCGGGCGGAAGGAAGGGTGAGGCTCCGAGGAAGAGCGAGATGGTCTCCCCCAGGGAGAGGATGGCACCGAATCGAAGCACGGAGAGCGGAGCGGGCGGTGGGGGTTCGGTGGTCGTAGGAGTCACGGGAGCCGGCTGAGGCGCCGCCGCGGTTGGGGGAGGAGGGGGAGCCGTGGTTGGGGGAGGAGGGGGAGCCGTGGTCGGGGGCGGCGGGGGAGCAACGCTCTGAGTGGGGAGGGTGCAGAACACGATCGCCACCCACAGTCGCCCAGCAGAGTCCCTCGTTGCTCCGGTGCCCATGGCGTTCCACTTCGATTGCTGGATCAGCGTCCAGTGCGACGGGCTACTGGCAAAGGCGTTCATCACTGCGGCGACGTCGGAGCCGTAACCGATCACTTCCCCCGCCGCCGAGCAGGTACCGAGCAACGGGCCGAGATCGGAGTGAACCAAGCTCTGGCCGCCGGCAATCCGGTTGGCAGCCGCCTGGGCGAAGCCATCGACAGTGGCCTCAATCACCAAATCGGGCGAGCGGACTGCGTTGACGGCGGCGCCGAGGTCGTCCGCTCGTGCCGGTAGCGCCACCAGCAAAACGAGCGCGACCGCGAAATATTTGACTCCGCGTCGCATAGGGGGTCAGGCGACCCTAGGTCTTGCGGCCTACCAGGGGCAACTCAACACCCCACCCTCGGTGGCGGGTCGCGAAAAGCTTCCTTAGGCCTTCCCGCGCGCAGAGTGTCTAGTCAGCGACGAGAACTCGACGGAGATCCTGGGCGGTGAAGGGTTTGAGGACACTGGCATCGGCTCCGGCCCGCTTGGCCAGGAAGCGGTCGGCCGAACGGTCGAGCAGGAGGACGAGCCGGGTGGGTTCGATCTGGCCCATGGCGATCGCTTCCCGGAGGCGGCGCACAACGGCCATTCCTCCCATCGACCCAACCTGCATGTCGATGAGCACCACCGCCGGAGGATGGTGCTGGGCGGCCTCCACCACCACCCTGGGATCGGCGTGATGGACGCTCCATTCCGAGCTCGGCAAAGCCGCGGCGACGTCGTTTCTCACCCATGCGGAATCCGCCACCAACAGCATTTGCACGCAGGGCAATGTACCGGCCCATCCACGAACCCAGGGTTGGGGACCGCGTTGAGCGCGGATAACGGTCCGCAGAAGCAACCAGGAAGGTCCACCTAGTATCAGGCCGCCAATCGGGACGTAGCGCAGTTTGGCAGCGCGCAGCGTTCGGGACGCTGAGGTCGCCGGTTCAAATCCGGCCGTCCCGACTCAGATTCGCGTCCCATGCATCGAGAGACCCGAGAGGGACTGACGCGAGCGGATTCAGCCCGGCTGGTCGACGAGGAGATAGGTCGTCATCGGCCCTATTCCTTTGACTTCGATTTCCCGGGGCGCCAGTTGATAGCGATCTCTTATCAGTTCCATGGTTGAGGGGGCCAGCTGGATGCGTCCGGGCAGGCCCGATGACTCCATCCGAGACGCGGTGTTCACCGTTTCGCCCCACACGTCGAAGAGCATTCGCCGCTGACCGATGACGCCACCGATCACCGGACCGCTAGCTAGCCCTACGCGCAGCTCCAGGGGCTCTTTGGTGGCGTACCGCCAAGCGGTCATTTCGCCAATGACCGCTCGCGCCAGCTCAATCGCCGCAGCGGAATGGTCCGGCCGCGGATCAGGCGCCCCTGCCACTGCCATAAAGGAATCGCCCATCGTTCTGATCTTCTCCAGGCCATGAGCGATCGCCAGGGCGTCAAGCCGGGTGAAGAGGTCGTCGAGCAAACCCACGACTCGCTCAGGGTCGGTGCGTCTCGTCCATGGGGTGAAACCGACGAGATCCGCAAACAGGACCGTCGTCTCCGGATACGACTCGGCGATGTGTCGCTCACCCCGCTTCAGTCGAGAAGCGATGGTTGGAGGGATCGCATTCATCAAGAGCTCGTCGACCCGGGTCTCCGCTTCTCGCCGACGCAGGTCGGTGTAGCGGAGCAACAGGAAGGTGATCGTGAGCGGGATAAGGGCGTTGAGAGCGTGGCCGAGTAACAGGAGCGGGTAGGGCGGCGGATCCCCTGCCCGCCGCACCAGTGGATCGACGGCCACCATCAAGACGACGCTTGCGATGAAGGCAAAGAACCACGCTCTGGCCCGATCCGGACCGAGCGCCATGATCGCGTATGCCGGGACAAGGAAGGCCCATACCAGACCAGGGCTCGAGCCAGTGATGCCGCCGCCGACGGCCGTGGCGAGGGGCACGAAAACCGTTCCGGCAGCAATCAGGGCGACGACGTAACGTTCGAATCGCCGGGTCCGAGCCAGGACAAACAGGTTGACCGCGCTGAAGGCCGAGAGGCCGAGCGCCAAGGGCCAGCTGAGAGGATGTCCCTGGGCTTGAATCGGAAGGGTCAGGGGAGCGACGATCGTCACATACCCGGCGATGACGCCCACGCGCTTGCGAAGTCGTACCGCTTCATCATCGGCCTCTTCGGCAATCGCGATCAGGCGAAAAATGCGGCCCATCACCTTGCTTGATGGTATGCGCCAACCCCAGCGGCCAGGAGTTGAACGCAGCTGCCCGGATCGGGCGCCCCTCGAGTCTTCTCAGATATATGCCAGAAGCGCTTCCAGCGGACGTGGAGCTCTCTCGGGGTCGAGGGCTTCGGCGAGCAGCGCTCCATAGGCGATCTTCCGTCCGGAGTGGGTGCCGAGGAACCTTCGCAGCTGGGCCTCGACGCTTCGTTGCCGCTGAGCCGGTTGGCGTTGAAAGATGCGGAAGGAGCCCATCTCACGCTGGGCTTCGACGACGTCCAGAACGGCGTCGGCGCCGAGCGAGCGGATCATCTCATCTTCAAGGTCGACGACACATACGAAAAAGCCCAGGCTCTCCATCGACTCCCGAGTCAGGTTGGAGCCCAGCCCGGCCTGTTCCAGTCCGCGGCGAAACTTGGGCTCCTCGCCTACATCGCAGAGGCCGGCCAGCTTGAGGTCGTCGCCGGGTGGACCCAGGCGACGGAGGTAGTGGCCGACGTTGGTGGCCCCGCCCATGGAGAGAACCGAGATCCCCTCCGCGGCGAGGTTTCGGCCCCGGCGTCGGGCGAGCACCTCGACGGCGGCTTGATCGCTGGCTCCCTCGACCAGGACGAAAGTTTTGGGTGCGAGACCTGGCATGACCCCCGATATTGGAACAGCTCGCCGATTGAATGCCTTCCACCGGGGGTAACGAGCTGGTGTCGGAAGGAGAGAGATGGCCAGGAAGACCTGGAAACCCCACACCGTGCACGGCGAGCTCGATACCGACAAGCGCGACGACCTGCCTGACAGCGTTTTTGCTTTCCCCAAGTTGCGGAAAGAGCCGTTGACCGATGCCAGCCATGTTCGCAACGCGCTCGCCCGCTTCGATCAAGTGGAAGACGCCACCGATGCCGAGAGGGAGCAGGCCTTTGCCAACATCAAGGCCGCGGCCGAGCATTACGACGTTGAGATCGAGGCTGAATCCTGGAAGGACCTCGGCAAGCCGTAAGCAGTTACATTCGTCGCCATGGGATTCGCCGTATCGGCCGACGCCTACGACAGATTCATGGGCCGATACTCGGTGCCACTAGCCAATCAGTTCGCCGACTTCGCCATGGTGGGACCACAGCGGGTGGCCGACATTGGCTGCGGACCGGGAGCCCTCACCGCCGAGCTAGTCAAACGCCTGGGGACCGGGGCGGTCTCGGCCGTCGATCCCTCCGAGCAGTTCGTAGCCGCTGCTCGCCTGCGCTTCCCCGAAGTCGACGTACAAAGAGCAAGCGCGGAGGACCTACCCTTCGAAGACGCCGTTTTCGATGTGACCCTGGCGCAATTGGTAGTCCACTTCATGGCCGACCCGGTCAAGGGTCTCGGCGAGATGAAGCGGGTGACGCGGGCTGGCGGGACGGTGGGCGCTTGCGTTTGGGACCATGCCGGAGAGAAGGGACCGCTCCACGTCTTTTGGCAGGCCGCCCGCCAGCTCGATCCCGACGCCCCCGACGAATCGAAATTGGCGGGAGCCCGGGAAGGGCATCTGGTGGAACTCCTCCGGGAGGCGGGCATGGCGGAGGTCGAGCACGATGCTCTCACGGTGGCCGTCGAGCACCCCAGCTTCGACGAATGGTGGGAGCCCTTCACGCTCGGAGTGGGGCCTGCCGGCGAGCACGTGGTGGCGCTTGACAGCGAGCGACAATCGGAACTGCGTGAACTCTGTCGGCGGATGCTGGGACCGGCACCATTCACCATCGCTGCCACGGCCTGGGCGGCCAGAGGAAAGGCGTAGCCCGGATACCATCGCCGGTCTTGTTGGGTGCAGCTCTTCTGGCGATATCCCTGGTTGGGGCAGCGCAATCCGAACCGGTAGTCGAAGTGATCGAGCTGACCGGCTATGTCGATGACGCCACCCTCGACTACCTTCGCGACTCGATCAACGATGCGGCCCAAGTTGAGAGAGAGTTGGCGATCATCCAGCTCGACGCCGAGGCGGTCGTGGCCTCGGCGGCGGCCGTTGAGACCACTCTCAGCCTCATTGCTGATTCGCCCCTTCCACTCGTCGTGTGGGTGGGCCCACCCCCGGCTGTAGCCGACGACGGGCTCGAGGCGCTGGCGTCCGCAGCTCCGCTCTCGGTGACTTCCGACGATGCTCCCAGCATCCGCCAACTCGTCCAGGATCTCAACGGGATTTCCCTCCGCCCCGGTGACCCTCCGCTGGTGACCGTCACCTCCGAGGTCCCCACCGGCGAGGCAGGGGTTACCACGGTTCCGGTTACCTTCACCCAGCCGGGTCTCTGGCATCGCTTCCTCCATCTGGGAGCGAGCCCGGAAGCAGCCTTCTTCTTCTTGGTCGCCGGGCTCACGCTTGGCGCTTTTGAGTACTTCGCCCTCGGCCCAGGACTGGCATCGGGCGTGGCGGCCGTATCGCTCTTCCTCAGCGCCTACGGCCTCGGGGTGATTCCGGTCCGCCCATTGGCAGTCGCCGGCGCCCTGGCGTCAATTCTCCTGTTCGCCGCCAGCCACCAGCGAGGAGGCGTCCTCGCCCTCACCATCTTGGCCACCGCCCTCATCACCTGGGCGGGGCTCAACATCTCGGCTGCACCCGACTTGGTCCCAATCGGAGTCGCCGGTGTGGTCTTTGCCGTCTTGGTGGTTCTCTTTTTCTTTGTCTTGGCGATTCCGGCCGTCACCCGAGCCCGGATGTCGACGCAGACCATTGGTCGCCAGGCGTTGATCGGCCAGGAAGGAACCGCCTTGCTCGATTTCACCCCCGATGGATCGGTGGTCGTCAACGGGGCGCAATGGCCTGCTACTGCCCATCGGGAAGCGGCGATTCGGGCCGGTGATCCCGTGGTAGTCACTGCTGTCGCCGGTCGTGAACTGGAGGTGGAGCCTCGCCTCGCGAAAAATTGATCCCAGTTCCTGGCAAAATTTCCCTGGCGGATCTTGCCAGGGATGAGTAGGTTCCGGCCCCGTCGACGGCTCACGGGAGGATTTGTGCAGCGTTTGGACGACTGGCAACTGAGGGCTCTCTGCCGGGGGAATCACGCTCATCTTTTCTTTCCACCATCCACTTTCGAGCGCAAGGACGAGCGGGAACGTCGAGAAGAAAGAGCCAAGGCCATCTGCCAGGTGTGTCCTGTAGTCGATCCGTGCGCCAACTACGCGATCAGCATCCGCGAACCCTTTGGGATCTGGGGAGGCCTCACCGAACTCGAGCGCCGCGAGTTATCGGCGAGCTGAGGCCGGTCGCTCCCCGGCCGGCCGCCACGGTTCTGGTGCTCACGGGAGAGCCCCTGAAAGTGCTGATGGTCAAGCGCCCGCCCGGCGGCATCTTCGGCGATGCCTGGGTGTTTCCCGGCGGGCTGACGGAGCCAGACGATGGGATTTCCGAAGAGACGGACCTGATGAAGAAGCGGGCCGCGGTCCGCGAGCTCGAAGAGGAAGTCGGCCTGCGGATGCCGGCGGACGAGCTGGTGTATCTCTCAAGATGGGTGACCCCTCGCATGCTTCCTCGCCGCTACGACACCTGGTTTTTCCTGGCCCCGCTTTCGGCGGAAGTCGCCGTCGCCCCGGCGAGCGACGAAGTCGTCGACGCCGTCTTCGTAGCCCCGGTTACCGCGCTCGCCGCTCATCAGGCCCAGCAGTGGAAGCTTCTTCTTCCCACCCTCGCGCATCTTCGCTGGCTGACCCGTCATCGTTCACCGGAAGAAGCGTTGATCGCCGCCAGATCACATGCCACTGCTGAGCCCCTCGAGCCCCAACTCACCGATGACGGTTCTTTCGTCACTCCGGTGTTGCCGTGGTGAGCGAACTGCGAATCGATCGGGTGCTGGCTCCAAATCCGGGCCCGTTCACCCTCACGGGGACCAACACGTGGATCGCTTCCGTCGGTCGAGAGGCGATCGTCATCGATCCGGGGCCGCGCCTTGCCGATCACGAGGCTGCCATCGTCCAGGGTCTCGGCGAGCGAAAGCCGTCGGCGATTCTCGTCACTCACAACCACGAGGACCATGCCCCCTTGGCCAACCCGCTCGCTCGTCATTTCGACGTCCCCGCCTACGGCCACACCCCGGGTCCGGACTTCGAGCCTGATCTGTCCCTGGTCGAGGGCGACCGTCTCCCGCTGGGAGAAAGCGAGCTGTTGGTCCTGGCGACGCCGGGGCACTCTGACGACCATCTGTGCTTTCAGATCGACCGGATACTTTTCAGCGGCGATCACATCATGGGTGGTTCCTCGGTCATGGTCGAAGATCTGGCTCGGTATCTCGGCTCGTTGCGTCGCCTCCGGCCACTGGGTCTGGAGCGGATCTATCCCGGGCACGGACTCGAGATCGACAAACCCGACGAGGTGATCGACTGGTATCTCGCCCACCGCCTGCAACGGGAGCGGGAAATCCTGGCGGCAATGGAGGCCGGAGCGAGGACGGTGCCCGAAATCGTCGAAGTCGTCTACCGGGAGGTCGATCCCTCGCTTCACTCCCTGGCGGCGGTGTCGGTGGCGGCGCATTTGCAGAAACTGGAAGAAGCCGGACCTGGTTGATTGTTCTTCTAGATGTGGATCACCCAAAAGGAATGAAAACCGCACCTAATACCCTTAGCCCTGTGCCTGCTAGCGACGACGTCTACGAGGTTCTGCGCGGTGTAGTTGACCCCGAGCTGGGTGGAAACGTGGTCGATCTCGGCATGGTCACCTCAGTCGACGTCGACTCCGAGGGCCGGGTCGAAATTGGGCTTGCCCTGACCATCGCCCAATGTCCGATGCGCGGCTACCTGGAGGGAGAGACCAGCCGCAAGATCGCCACCCTGCCCGGGGTCTCAAAGGTTCAGGTCCGGACGACAGCTATGACTCGAGATCAGCGGGCGAATCTGATGTCGGGGGCGCGTTTGCGTGCCCGCGAGAACGCCCATCGGACCAAGGTCCACCCAACGACTCGAGTGGTAGCGATCTCCTCGGGCAAGGGCGGGGTCGGAAAATCGACCGTAGCCGTCAACCTGGCTGTGGCTCTGGCGGGCAAGGGGTTTTCGGTGGGTCTGCTCGACGCCGACATCTGGGGCTTTTCGGTTCCCCGGATGCTCGGTTCGGAGGAGAGGCTCTCCGCCGACGATGAGACGAGGCTCATCATTCCCGCCGAGGTACAGGGGATCAGAGTGGTCTCGACCGGACTCATCATCGACAAGGAAGAAACGGCCCTGATGTGGCGGGGGCTAATGCTTTCCAAGGCCCTGGAGCAGTTCCTCAATCAGGTGGAGTGGGGAACGCTCGACTATCTGGTGATCGACATGCCCCCCGGCACCGGGGACATCCAAATGGCCCTGGCCAGATTGCTGCCCCAGGCTGAGATGGTGGTAGTGACGACCCCGCAGATCGCGGCTCAAAAGGTGGCGGTTCGAGTTGCCGATATGGCTCGCCGCTCGCACATGCCGATCATCGGAGTCATCGAAAATATGTCCTCTTTTGTCTGCGACCACGGCGAGGAGTACACCCTTTTCGGCTCGGGGGGCGGGGCCGATCTGGCCTCCACGTTGAGCGTTCCCTTGCTGGCTCAGATTCCCCTTGATCCCGCGGTGGTCACCGGAGGTGACGAAGGTGCCCCCGTGACCAGCGAGCGACCAGAGGCGCCGGCAGCAGTGGAATTCGACCGGGCCGCAGTGCGTCTGCTTGAAGTGCTGCCGCCGATCGACGAAGAGAACTGCACCGGTCGGATCGCAAAACTTCTTGAGCAACTGGCCGTTTCGGAGACCGTCGCCAGCCCATCTGTCTAAGGTGACTAGTCACTGAGCAGAACCCAAAAACGGGTCCAGACTTCGAGGGTGGGCTCATCGAAACTAGAGGACGAACGTGCTCGGGTAATTCGACGCCTGCTCTGGCGTCGCGGCGGGCAAAAACGGAGGGGCTGGGAGGCCAATTGGGCGAACGTGGCGGCCAGTTCGGCTGACTACCGTCAGGGGCAAGCTTCGGGGATCCGGTTCCCCCAACGGAACCCCGACCAACACGAGGGCCTGTTCCCCCACAGGCCCTCGTGAATTTGGCCGTCGGCCCTTCGGGCCAGACTCCCCCTCCGGCGCCTGCGGCGTCACCTCCCCCAACACTCGCTTCGCTCGCTGGGGGAGGAAACAGCTCGCTGGGCGAGGGGAATAGACCAAAACCGCGTCCCGTTTACAATTGATGACGATGACTCAGCTTGTTTCCATCAAATCCGCACGTCCCAGCCCAGTGGTCACCCTCACCGATTCGGCCGCGGCCAAGGTCGCCGAGCTGATCGAAGCCGAGGGCGAGCCGGGACTGGCTTTGCGCGTGGCAGTTCGGCCGGGTGGATGCTCGGGCTTTTCCTACGAGATGTTTTTTGACGCCGAGATCGACCAAGACGATGCCGTCACCGAGCACGGCGGTGTGAAGGTGATCGTCGACTCGGAGTCGGCCGACCGCCTGCGCGGCTCGACCCTCGACTACAAGGACGGACTCATGGGCGCCGGTTTCGCCATCGAGAACCCCAACGTCACCCGTTCTTGCGGTTGCGGCAACAGCTTCAGCTAAACCTTGGCGAGTTATCTTCGCTCCGCGTCCGGTGCCCCGGCACCGGTGGGGCCCTATTCGACCGCCGTTGAGGCAAATGGATTTGTCTTCCTGGCAGGTCAAGGAGCGATCGATCCTGGCGGGGGCGGCTTTCCTGAGTCAATCGAAGAACAAACCCGACGGACGATGGAGAACCTGAAGGCCGTCCTGGCGGGCGTCGGACTCGACTTTTCCCACGTCATCAAGACTTCGATCTTCCTCATTGACATGGCGGATTTCACGGCGATGAACGCGGTCTACGCCGAGTATTTCGAGTCCGACCCCCCGGCCCGGACCACGGTGGCCGTGGCAGCCTTGCCCCGCCCGGAGATGAGGGTCGAAATCGACATGGTGGCGGCGCGCTAATGGATTCGGCTCGGATCCTCGAGGCCCTCGGGCTCGAGGACCAGAACCCAGGCGTGTTTGCCGGCGAGTGGCTCGAAGGCACCGACGGCACCGTCGAAGTCCTGAACCCGGCAACCGGCGAGCGCATCGCCTCGGTGGGGCAGGCATCACCCGAGGAGTACGACAGGGCCGTTTCCGCCTCCATAGCCGCCTTTGAGAAATGGCGAATGCTCCCTCCGCCCAAGCGGGGTGAATACGTGCGCCAGATCGGTGACGCCCTCCGAGCTCAGAAGGAGCCACTGGGCGCCCTCGTCTCTTTGGAGATGGGAAAGATCCGCGCCGAGGGCGAGGGCGAAGTCCAAGAGATGATCGACATCTGTGATTTCGCCGTCGGCCTGAGCCGTCAGCTTTACGGACTGACGATGGCCTCTGAGCGCCCTTTGCACCGGATGTATGAGCAATGGCACCCGCTGGGGCCGATTGGCGTCATCACTGCCTTCAACTTCCCGGTAGCGGTTTGGTCCTGGAACGCCGCCATCGCCGCGGTCTGCGGGGACACTGTTGTCTGGAAGCCATCCTCGGAGGTGCCGTTGTCGGCGGTGGCGGTGACGAGGATCTGCCAAAGGGTGATGGCCGGGACCGGATTCGAGGGTGTATTTGGCCTGGTGGTGGGGCGAGGGTCTGTTGTCGGCGACCGGATGCTCAGCGACGAGCGCTTGCCCTTGATTTCTGCCACAGGCTCGACCAAGGTCGGCCGCCGCGTGGCGACCGCGGTTGCCGATCGTTTTGGGAGGTCGATTCTCGAGCTCGGCGGCAACAACGCCATCATCGTGATGGACGATGCCAACCTCGAGCTGGCGGTAAGGGCGGTCCTTTTTGCCGCGGTGGGAACCGCCGGCCAACGTTGCACCTCTCTACGACGGTTGATCGTTCATGAGGCCGTGGCCGACAAATTGGTCGACCGCCTGGTGGACGCTTACAAGCAGATCCCGATCGGCGATCCCCTCGCAAGCGGTACCTTGATGGGGCCGCTCGTGACCCAGCAGGCGATCCGGGACATGATGTCTGCACTGGAAAAGGCTCAGGAACAGGGTGGAACCGTGGTCGCCGGTGGCGTGGTCATCGATCGACCTGGGAACTTCGTCGAGCCTACGATCGTCCGCATCCCCGCCGACGCCGAGATCGTTCAAGAGGAGACCTTCGCTCCAATCCTGTATGTGATCGAGGCCGCGAACCTTGACGAGGCCATCTCGATTCAAAATGGAGTTCGCCAGGGACTCTCTTCCGCCATCTTTACCGATTCGTTGCGCTCGGCCGAGCGCTTCCTCTCCGCGGTCGGCTCCGATTGCGGCATCGCCAACGTCAACATCGGAACTTCTGGGGCGGAGATCGGTGGTGCCTTCGGGGGTGAGAAGGAGAC
>DATFBM010000042.1:0-9279 GCA_035253825.1 Acidimicrobiia bacterium
GTGTTGAGGTCGGGATATGAGATTGCGCCTACCTGGGAGAGGATCGGCGATCCGAACTGAAGCAAAGGTTGGAGGACCGCTTCGGCTTGCTCGGGCCTACCAAAGTAGGCCACTGCCGTCGCCGCCAGAGGGGTTCCGGAGCCATCGGGAGCGTGGACCAGGAGTGGCATCACCGTCAGCTCGTCGGGACCGGTGGCGGAATACTCGCCCAGGAAGCGAAGAAATTCGCCAGCGGCCTCGAAGGGGTGAGCCACCAGTCCTCCCTGGATGTGGGTGACGGGATGAAGCCGGTACTCGAAGGAAGTAACGATCCCAAAATTGCCACCGCCACCCCGAACCGCCCAGAAGAGTTCGGGGTGGGTGTTCTCGTCGGCCAGGATCACTTGTCCATCGGCTCCGACCATCTCGACCGACAGCAAGTTGTCGATCGCGAGCCCATGAGTCGCCATCAGCCATCCCATGCCCCCTCCCAACGTGAGACCACCTACCCCAGTGGTCGAAACAACCCCGCCGGTGGTGGCGAGACCGTGAGCATTAGTGGCCTCGTTGACATCGGCCCAGGTGGCGCCGCCACCGACTTGGGCGACCCGGGTCTCAGCGTCGATCACCACCCGACGCATCGGGGAGAGATCGATCATCAGCCCTCCCTCGACCACGCTCCTGCCGGCGATGCTGTGTCCTCCACCCCGGACCGACACGTCCAGCCCAGCCCGCTCGGCGAGGGCAAGTGCCTCGACCACGTCTCCGGTTTCCCGACATCTGGCGATCAACGCCGGGCGCTTGTCGATGTGGCCGTTGTGGATCCGCCGGGCTGCCTCGTATCCGTCCTCGCCCGGTTGGATGAGTGCTGCGGAAAAACCTGCAGCCATGGCTTTGACGGCGCTGTTCGTCATCCTTCTTTCCTTTTCAGTCCAAGGTGGCGGGGTACCTTCCAAACTCAGCGTCCTACTGGGAACGGGTCAGTCCGAGGTTCGAGATCCAACCACTGAGCTCCTGGCTGTATTCGCCGGTGGCCAGGTTGGCGATCCCGACAACTTCGAGTACTCCGCTCGCGCCGAGAAAACGCCCGCTCCCACCGCTGATGGTGAGGGTTTCGGTGTAAGTGATGACATTGGGGTCCGAGGTCGGCGCCACCTGTCCCTCGTAGCTTCCCCAGAGTTGGTCGCCATTGGCGGCCGTGAAGGTGGGGTCGCCGGTGAACGTGCCGGTCCCAGGATCGAAGCACTCGTCGGCGGAATAGCTGTAACGGCCCAGATGGGTGGCTGTCCCTGCACCGCCGATGACGACGTTGAGATTGCCCCCATCGCAAGATCCGGGGATCGCAAAGGTGCCGACATCGGATCCTGCGAAGGGCACGGTGGTCCCGGCCATCGCCGTCCCTGCGAAGAGGGTGATGGCGAATAGAGCGAGCAACACGGTGGTGAGTCGTCGGAACATGATTGACCTCCTCGATCTGATCCCTGCGACAGAGTCGGGTCTGCCTGACGACGAACCTATGACCGCCCGGAGGTCTCGTAATCGGTGACCTCCCTATTTCGAAGGGGCTTGGGTCCCACTGCGGGGAAGAGCCGTTCCTAATTGAGCTCGGGAGCGGATGCCGAGCTTGCGATAGATATGGGTCAGGTTGGCCTCGACAGTCTTGCGGCTGATGAACAAGAGACCTGCGATCTCGCGGTTGTTGTGGCCTTGGGAGGCGAGGCTGGCGATCTTCGCCTCGATCGGAGTTAGCGCCCCTTGCGCCCTAGATCTCACTCCTACTCGGCTGAGCTCGGCGGTCGCCTTCGCCGCCCAGAGTGAGCTGCCCAGCTCCGTGAAGATCGTCTGGGCCTGGCGAAGGGTCTCCGCCGCTAAGGCCCGCTGTTTGTTCCTGCGTTGCAAGGCGCCTACAACCAGCAAGGTGCGAGCCAGCTCGAAGGGCATCGCCACCTGGCGGTGGTAGCGCATTGCCTCCTGCATCTTTTGACTGGCTTCCTCCAACTGACCACGGGCAGCGAGGATGATTCCGCGACTGCGGGCACCTGTGGCCTGCACCCAGGCGCGGCCAGTAACGGCGCCGACCTCCGCCATCCAGGAGACGAGGTCCTCGGCGCGGTCGAGTTCCCCAAGAGCGATCAAGGTCTCGATTTGGTCGGGCACGAAGTGAGCATCGCCGAACTCCCGATTCCAGCGAGGCCTATGGAGCTCGATGGCCCGATCCAAGTGCGGTCGGGCTGCGGCCGGGTTGTCGAGGGATAGTTCGACAAATCCGAGGACGTGCAGGTTGTAGATAGTTAGGAGGACATTCTCCGACCTCTCGGCTTCCTCAAGCCCGGCCCTGGTCTCCTCGCGGGCTAGGTCCACCTCACCGAGGCAAGCCAGGGACATGGCTTTCACATGGCGGGGAGCACCTGGTTGGTCGGAGTACTCGTGGAGGAGGAGGCTCTCGTCGGCGTGTCGGATCGCCAGCCGGAAGTTCCCCGACCACATCTCGAGTTGGGCGAGGAACAGGTGGTGGGCGGCCACTGCCCGCAGGTCTCCCTTGGTAGTCGCCTCGGCAAGGAGTCGGTCAAGCTGAACTCGAGCTTTCTCCAGATGTCCAGCATCCATCGTGATCTTGGCGTAGTGACTGCGAGGAGAGCTGGCGGCGCACGAACTGTCGAGGTCGACGGCTTTGGCGAAGAGGTCTTCTCGGTATCCACCCCCGCCACAAAACGTCCAGTGGGCAAGCTCGGCGATCGCCAATCCAAGGGCCGGGGGATCTGCTCCTCGCTCAGCGAGCTGGACGGCTTTCTTGGCATTCTCCTCGGCCGCCCCCACATCTCCCAGGGCGTAGGAGATCGATCCCAGGGTCCGGTGGATCCGACTCCGAAGCGACGGATCGTTCGCCTCGAGCAGGGCCTCTCGGCAAAGGGCCGTCGCGTGTCGCAAGGGACTCGCGATTTCGGCGGTTCGAAGCAGGGCGAGCGCCCGTTTCCGGCCCCGAGGTGATAGCTCCACGGCTTGATCGAACAACTGGCGGGCTCGGGCCTGGTTGCCGGCAGCCAAAGCCAGATCTCCGGCCGTAAGGGCTCGAGCGAATACCTCTTCTCGATTCCGCGGAGGAGTGACTCTGAGAGCGTGCTCGGCGAAATAGGCGGCGACGTCGGTGGCCCCGCGGGCCTGAGCGCGCGCAACCGCCTCCGCCAGGGTGGTGGCCGCTCCCTCATCCGGATCATGCGTCGCCAGAGCCAGGTGTCGGCAAGCCTCCTCTGAATCGCCCACCAGTGCTGCCAGTTGGGCATGAACGCGGTCGCGCTCGGAGCGGGTGGCGGCTGCGTATGCCGCGGCTGCCAGCATCGGATGAGTGAATCGAACGGCGGCCTGCCTCACCTCGATGATCCCGGCATGCTCTGCCTTGTCGAGGTCGGCGGCCAGAGCGCCCTCCTTCGGTACGAGCCTCTGGAGCTCATCGATCTGAGGCGCAGACATGGCTGCAATGGCGAGCAGCAGCCGCAGAATCCGAGGAGGTTGGCGATGCAGCCTCCTCTGTAGTAGCTCGTTGAGTTGTGCCGGAAGCGGAAGCGGCCCACCTCGGTACTCGTCTCCCTTTAGCTCAAGCAACTCGCGGGCAAGCTCGAGGGCAAAAAATGGATTGCCCCGCGAGGTGTCATGGACCCTCAGAAGGGTCGGCCTGCCCAAGGGCACCCCCAGGCGCTCATAGATCAAGTTGTATAGGGCACTGACCGACAACGGCCCGAGCAGTAGCTTGATGACCCGATCTCGCCCCAACGTCCGCTCCCAGTTCGTCGAGGCGGCCAGACGGGAGGACACCAATGCCCGGAGCGGGTATCCGGTCAGGCGCCGGAGGGCATATTCGAGTACCCGGCCCGACGGGCGATCGAGCCATTGATAGTCGTCGACTCCGATCAGGAGCGGGCCCTTGCTGGTCGCCCTGGTGATGAGCGCGAGAAAAGCGATAGACACCGCGCCCGGTTCGATGGTTGAGCCGCTGGGGTCGCGTAGCAAAGCAGCGTTTAAGGCCGCTCGTGAGGACGCCGGAAGCTCCGACCAGGTGGCCTCGTCCACCCCCTTCAGGAGGTCATTCAACCCGACGAACGAGAGCGAGCTCTCCGCCTCGGTGGGACGAGCGGTGAGGACTTGGATGCCACGGTGGCTGGCGTCTGCCACCGCCTTCTCCCAGAGTGCGGTCTTCCCGATCCCGGCCTCCCCTTCGAGAGACAGGAGCAAAAAGCCATCCTCGATCCGCGAAGTGAAGGCTTCGACAAAGGCAAGGTCGTTATCTCGGCCGAGCAGGTGTTGTTCGGCGCCCATCGTCACCCGGGATCCGCGAGGTCCAAAGCCTCTGTCGCCTGACATCCCGCGAGAGAGCTTGCCATGCTTGCCCTGCGCGTGTAGCGACTTTTGTGCAATCTGCGGACCCCCGGCGCGGGTCAGGCCCGCCGAAAACTTCACCAAACTTCGGGAGCTCGGGGGCGACCGCCCCAGCCTTAGGCTGCCTTGTGATGGCGCAGAGTGGATCGTGGAGGTAGTCGTTCGCTCGACCTTTCATTCCACTGAGATCAAACGGAATCACTTCGACGGATGCAGAATTGAACAGACGAAGCAGGGCGAAGCGCCGCCAACACTACGAGTTATCGAGTCTGGAGCGGCTACGGGTACGGCCTTGGCGGAAAGCTAGGTGCTATCGACGCCGCGAGAGGAGATCTCTCTTCGATGAGCGGCCGCCACCGCTCGCAGATCTGAGAGGTTGAGCGCCTCGCCAGGGAGCTTGGCGGCGCGTACCGGGGTCAAAGCCTTGACCGTCGCGGTGGCGTGCCCCCCTTCGAGGAGAGCCATTTCACCAACGATGGCGCCGGGCCCGAGCTCGGCCACCATCGTGCCGTCAACAGTCACCTCGAGCATGCCGTCAAGTATGAGGTAGATGAAACCGCCGGGCGCACCCTGTTCGATCAAGCTCGACCCTTCGGGGACTTTCACCATCTCGGGTTGGCTTGACATGATGAGAGGAGACAGATTGTGCTCAACCTGCGATTCGACCGAAGCCATCAACGCCGCTCGCTCATAGTCATGCCACGGAGTTTGGACTTGTTCGTCGACGCGGGTCCACTGGGTGAAATCGATTAGACCGCTCTTGGCGACAAGGGCACCACTCGAGTCGAAGATCCAATGACGTGGGAACTGCGACGCCCCCACCAACTCGAAGCTGGAGGATCCGTCGACCGCAATTGTCAGTGCCAGGGTCGTCCAGGCAGGAGGTGACGTCAGCCTTACATACGGTGGTCGGTCGATCCTTCGGGGGAAGGGGGCTCCGGTGCGCCCTCCTGCCGTCTGCACGAAACGGACCGATGACTCTCCTATTACCGGATCGGCCTGGAGAAGAGGAAAGGATACGCCGGCGATACGCAGGGTTATCCCTAACCTGGCCTGTGTCGAACCCACCAACGCGCGACCGTCGTAGCCGGCGTCGGTGATGTGACCATCTTTGACCTCGATCCAAGCAGAAAGATGGTTAGCGAACCGGAAGCGGTCCTCCGCGCAAAGGATGTCCAAGTCTGCAGGGGACAGGCGGTCCGGGGGTGGCAGGTCGTAATGGCCGATGCCGATGTCCATTGGAATTCGCATCAACCCGGACATAGCTTCGATCGGAATCCACGAAATCGACGTTACGGAACTCTGATGCCGCATGGTCCTCCAATCGCGCCATCAACGCTACTCCAAGGATTCTGCGGCTGCGGAGCCGTGGTGTCCACCGAGTCTTCCTCACTCCTAGGTATGGCCAGCCTGATCTTCTCCCAGGATGCGACTAGGGAAGGGCCGGCGCCTTTAGAACGTGGTTGGGTAGCGGATAGGAGGAGGGACATCGCAATGTCAGCAACGCGCCGCCCAACTGCCGCCGCGCGGAACCAAACCAATCGAACGGAGCAACCACTCCAGCGCACTACAAGCCACGAATGCTCAATCGGCATCGGACTTCTCGTGACGCGGCAGTCAAAAGCGAGATTGAGCACCGCTCTGAACTGACTTTCGATAAGGAGGTTTGGGGTCGAGTCCGTCCGGGGCCTGCCCTGACAAACGAGCGAGGGAGCCCCCGGCACGTGGCCGGGGTCCCCTTGCCCTCTTGCTTAGCTGATTACTGGGTTGGCGACATCCTGAGAGGGCAGCACCCCACCGGTGGTCCGATAACATCCGTCAGCCTTGCCCGCGTCGCCGGCGTCCGGCCCGTGGTGGGCCGTCTCTAGCCCGTAAGCGGCGGGATCTCCTCCGCAGGACACACCGTTGACGAAAGGCCCATGGTTTTGCCCATTCGCTAGCTGCACGTCTCCCGTGTCAATCACCCCGTTCTGGTTGGTGTCGATCTGATGGGGATGCGCCCATGCCGGCGCCGCCATCAGGCTCATAAGGACCATCGCCAACACCAACACGGCGCTTGACCTGATCCTTCTCCTCATCCCTGCCTCCTTCTCCTCGAGCGGTGACCCCCATCTGGACGACCGGGTGGAACACAGTGACATCGGATGCTCCGGAGGCGAGGATCTCAACTACCCTTGCGCCGGAAGCGTTCACGTCAAATGCCCAACCCTCCGCCAACAGCGCCACGCGGTCAGAAGTCTCAAGGACGGAGAGGCTGGTAATACCGAGGAAGCTGAGCTGGCGAAGCGAATCCGCTTCTGACCAGCGTCCACCGTCGTTCGTTACCACCAAGAGCATTGCCATCCCTGGATCCTCGGTCGCGTGGGCGGTTTGGAAGTGATTGATGCCACGCCTTGTCCGGTCCGTCATCGGGGTACACCCTCATTGATCGGCCGCTTTTTTCGCCAGGCGTCCAACCAGCTCGACCCGATTCCTTACTCCCAGCTTGGCCAGGATGTTCGACAGATGACGTTCCACTGTCTTCTTGGAGAGAAAGAGCGATTCGGCAATTTCGCGGTTCGACAAGCCGGTTGCGACCAATGAAGCGACCTCTGACTCTCTGCCAGTGAGTCCAAACGCGTCTCCGGAACCCGAACGACGCCAGGTCCGGGCCCCCAGGTCGCGCAGGGCCCTTTCGGCAAGCAGCTGAATCGTTACTGCCCCCAACTTCTCAGCCGCCTTGGCCACCTCGCGATAGGTCTCGGCAGCTCCCGGACGACCTGGCTGCGCCGCCCGCGCGGCGCCGACGTCCAGGGCGATCCAAAGCCCTTCCACCGCGTAACCCATGTCCGAGAAGCGCTTCCTAGACGTTTCGAGCGACTGAGGGTCCCCGACGATGAGCGCCTCGGCGAAATGCCAGTACGCATCGACCATGGGATTGGAGGGAATCTCGGACTCGGAAAATCTCTCGAGCCACCGCCGCGCCGCCTCAGGCATACCGACCCGAGCCGACGCCTCAGCTGCAGCCAAGGCGAATTCGGAGCAGCAGCGGACACACGCGGCGAGCGTGGCGTCTTGCCAGCCCGAGTCAAGGATCGTTCCGACCTCGGTTGACGATCGTGCGCGCAGTGTCCGGCTGAGTGATGTCGCCGTCCTCTGAGCCAGGGTCAGCCGGTAGTGCGGGTCCAACTCTCCTTGCAAGTCCGCCCGCATTGCGTCAAGGGCGTTCTGCCGAGCCCCAGCCGCCAACATCGACAACGCCCTCGTGGCCCGGGCGTAGTAAGCGCTCCGTGGGAATCCGGTACGTTCGGCGATGGGTATGACCGCTTCAACGACTTCTAAAGCTTCGGCGATACGCCCCGTCTCGTAAAGGCTCTGGGCATAGTGGGGACCGAATCGCGCAATCATCGTGACCATTCCCGACTCATGCGCCTGATCCCAAACCGACTGGAGCACGGAACGTGCCTGGGTCGGACTTCCAACTCTCCCCAAGGCTCGACCGTGTTGCCCGACCGCTACCAACCGCTCCAGGTCGGTGCGGGCTGCCCTAATCATCATGCTGGCGATGTCGAGGGACCTGAGCTGATCGGCTGAGACCATGGCCGCGTCGTAGGCCGCCTGAAGAACGTCAACCCTTATCGATGGTGCTCGTCCCAGCAGGTCACTTCCGTTGACCTCACCGACCATGAGCCCCAAGTCCCGAGCCCACGTCATCGCTCGATCGGCGATGGCCTGGCCCTCCGCCTGGCGCCGCTCGCCCATCATGAGAAGCTCGGCCTCGAGCGTCGCCATCTCGATGCGGTTCAGATCGTCTGGGTCGGCGATCATGCCAGCGGCGTCGAGCCACCTCCGAGCCTCGATGTTGTCATCCGATCGGAAAGCGATGCGTGACATCTGACATGCCGCCCAAATCCGCTCGACCGGATCGTCTGATCGCTCGAACACGAGAAGCCAGCGACGGGAGGCAGTGGTGGCGGCTCCTATGTCAGTGGCAAGCTGTGCCACCTCTCTCCTCAGGAGCGCCGCATCCTCATCTTTGTTTCCGAATTCATCGGCAGCTCGAGCGAGAGCTTCCAGACCACCTTGACCCAGTAACAGTCGGCGAGGGGATCTCAAGAGGTTGAGCGCTTGCGTGCCAGCCGGAGTACCGGCCTCTAGCCGATGATGCAAGGCTTCGAGCCGTACCTCGGTACTCGTCTCCGCCATGCCTTCCAGATGGCGGCTGATACGAATATGAGCATTGCGGCGGGACTCATCGCTCGCCTGTGCTATCGCCTGCTCTCTGATCAGGTCGTGGATAAGCGAGATTTGGTCGAAATGACGACTGAGCAGTGCCCGAGACTCGAGGTCAAGCGCAGCTTTCTCCACGCGCTCCAAATCCCAATCGAGCATGACCCCACACGCCTCGACGGGGACGGATCGTCCCCAGACCGCGAGGTGCACTAGCAAAGAGATGGCGTCTGAGTCGGCTCGGCGCAGGCGGGAGGTGAGGAGCTCGTCGGATGTAGCTCCCTCTTGAGTCCCGGCGAGAGCAATAAGCCAATAGGGAAGACCTCCTGAGCGCTGCCAGATGGTGCGGGCCGCGTCTCGGGATAGTGTCGGGCGGTGAGCGAGGGCCAGCGCCGTCCCATCGATTTCGTCGAGCGGGCCGATCTCGAGGACCAATGGCTCGATGCCGGCCTTCCTGGCCGCCTCGACAAAGGAGCTTGCGACACCCCCTGGACGAGAGGCGGCAACCAAGCGGACCGGCTCGCTCGAGTTGTTCATCAGATAGAGGATCAAGCCCAGGCTGAGCTCGTCCAGCCACTGCAGATCATCGATCAAAAGGGATGCTCGCCGACCTTCGAGGAGGCGCCGAGTGGCTTCGAACAGCTGCACCGGTGCTACCCGGGTTTCGGAGTCGTCGTCGAGTATGCGGGTCAATAGGCTTTCGTCCCCAGCCCGCGCCGC
>DATFBM010000043.1:0-13140 GCA_035253825.1 Acidimicrobiia bacterium
CACACAGGTTTGGTTGGACCTCGATGCCGATCCCGCGACCAAGGTGATCCTGCTTCGGGCAGAGGGTCGGGCCTTTTCGGCCGGGGGGGACTTCACTCTTATCGAGGCGATGATGAACGACCCCGAGGTCCATCGCCGCACGCTGCGTGAGGCGCGCGAGCTGGTGCGCAATGTCATCGAGTGCTCGAAACCAATCGTCTCGGTCATCAACGGAGTGGCAGTCGGAGCCGGGCTGGCGGCCGCCCTCCTCGCCGATATCCCGATCGCTGGCCGCTCCGCCCGGATCCTCGACGGTCACACCACCCTGGGCGTTTCAGCCGGCGACCACGCCGTTTTGATTTGGCCGCTTTTGGTGGGAATGGCCAAGGCGAAATATCACTTGCTGACCAACGAGCCAATCGATGGCAACGAAGCGGAGCGGTTGGGACTGGTGGCCATGGTGACAGAAGACGATCAATTGCTCGGCGAGGCCCGCCGGGTGACCGAGCGCTTGGCGAGGGGACCGGCCGAGGCCCTCTCCTGGACCAAGCACACCCTCAACCACTGGCTGCGAGCCGCCTATCCGGCCTTCGATGCCTCGGTCGCCTATGAGTTTCTCGGATTTCTCGGTGCCGATCCCCGCGAGGGCCTGGCCGCCATCAGGGAGAAGCGTCCCCCTGACTTTGGGTGAGGTGGGCGTAGCTCTGGGGATTGGCGGCCAGAAACTCGCGCACCGAGCGGGGACGATGAAACGTCAGGGTTTCCACTGCCGGCGAAACCGTTTCCATCTCGCCGTTAGCAATAGCTTGGTACGAACTCACCCAGCCTTCCACTTCCCAGTCGGGGGCCTGATAGTGGGCGCGTGAGGCATAGGCCTCCTCGACTGTTTCCGGAACGTACGAAATGACCCGCCCCGTCACCTGACTCAGAAGATCTGCCGCCTCCTGCATCGTCAAAGCTTCCGGTCCGGTGATGTCGAGCACCTGCCCGTCGTAGGTGTCCGTGGTGAGAACGGCGACGGCTGCGTCGGCGACGTCGTCACGGGTCACAAAGGAGGCGCGCCCCGAACCGGCCGGCCCCCTGATCGCACCATCGCTTCCGCAGAGATACGGCAGATAGTCGGCGTAGAGGCTGTCGCGTAGGAACACGAATTCAGCCCCGGATTGTCTAATGAATTGCTCCGTGTGGTAATGCTGACGAGCGAGGGTGAAGGTCGCATTCGGGTTCGCGTTTAGGAAGGAGGTATAGACGACCTTCGGCACCCGAGCGAGCGCCGCCGCGGCGACGACCTTTTGATGCTGCTTGAGGCGATCGATGTGCTCGCGACCAGATACGAAGAGCATGCTGGAAACGCCTGAGAGAGCCCTAGCCATCGCGTGCTCGTCGTCGTAATTGGCTTGCGCGATGTCGGACTCGGGAAATCCGGTCACCTTCGAAGGGTCGCGTGCAATTAGCCGCAGCGGGAGATTCTGACGGCTCAAGATGGCGGCAACCCTGCCTCCGATTCCGCCAGTTACCCCTGTGATGGCAATCAATTCGGCTCCTTCGCCCGGCGCGAGTATCGCCAAGCGCCGTACTCGTCGGCAAACCCGACCACCAGGATGGGAACCACCGCTCCCGTGGTAACTCCCGCCGAAGGGGCGATGAAGAGAAGGGTCATGGTGTAGAGGGTGGCGAGGCTGACCGCAATCAACCGGCGCCGCATCTGATCGGGGATGTCAGGCATGCGGAGGCAAATCGCCACCCCGACTCCGAATCCGGCGGCAGCCCCGAGCACAGGGGCGATGAGACCGATCGCGAGCCCCAGGCCGATCAATAGCCCCATCGCCAAGAGAATCCGGCGGGGGGCGTCGGCGTTGCGCGATACAAATCCGACCACGACGAAGACCAGGGGGGCCACCGCCAAGGCGATCCCCACCAACCCAGCGTCGAGAGTGGGCTCGGTTGCCCCCGGCTCGATGAAGGCGGCGGCGTAGGGGAAGTAGCTGAACATCCCGACGATCGTCCCCAGGGCCAGAGCCAGCCAGTTGCGACGGCGAATTGCCGCCCACTCGCTCAGAGCGTCTTTATCCCTTGACGGATCCGGCCGTGAGGCCCCGCACGAAGAAGCGCTGCAGCGAGAAGAACACCACGAGGGGCAGAATCATCGTCACAAAGGCTGCCGCGGGGAGCAGGTTGAGAGCTCCTTCCCCTCGTCCGGCCAGGTCGGCTAGCTCCACTGTCAACACCCGATTGGCCGGGTCGAGGCCAAGGAAGACCAGCGCCACGAGGAAGTCGTTCCAGACCCACAAGAATTGGAAGATGGCGAACGACGCCAGCACCGGGACCGAGAGGGGGATGATGAGTCGAGTGAAGATCCGAAAATGATCTGCTCCGTCGATTTTGGCCGACTCGATTAGCGAACCCGGCAACGAACCTATGTAGTTGCGCAGCAGATACACCGCCAGAGGCAGGCCAAACCCTGCATGGGCAAGCCACACCGCCGGATAGGTCCCGTTGAGATCGAAGCCGGTATAGACCCGAAGAATCGGGATCAGAGCCATCTGCAACGGCACCACCATCAATCCCACGATGGTCACGAAGATCAGGTTGCGACCGGGGAATTCCATCCAGGCAAAGGCATAGGCAGCGAACGCCGCCACCGTCAGCGGGATGACCACCGCCGGAATGGTTACCGCCAGGGTGTTGGCAAAGGCATTACCGAAGCCCCCCTCGAGAACGGTCGAATAGTTCTGGATTGTCCAGGCGCCGTCATCGAAGAGATTGCCGAAAACGGTCCACCACCCACTCCGCCTGATCGAACTCGGTTCGCGGAAAGAGTTGATCAAGAGACCGAGGGAAGGAATAGTCCAGAGCAAGGCAATTAGAGCGACGGCGAGGAAGATCGGGAAGGATCCGCGTCGCTTCTCGACTGGCTCGACAGCGCTCGGCCTCGGAGGAGCAGGCGCCTCTGGCGGGGTTTCGGTAACTGTCGTCGTCATCGCAGCCTCTCCTGTTCCTGGAATCGTTTGACGTTGATCACCAGAATCGGAAGCACGGCGATGAACAGAAGCACGGCGAGGGCTGAGCCCATTCCGTCGTTACCGAAGGTGAAGAACTCGGTAACCATTCGCTCAGCGACCACCGAAGTGTTGAACTGACCACCCGTCATCACGAAGACGATATCGAACACCTTCCAAGTAGTGATCAGGACGGTGGTCCAAACCACCACCAGGGTGGAAGCGATCGAGGGAATCACGATCCGCCGGAACACCTGCCACTCGTTGGCGCCATCGATGCGGGAGGCCTCGATCTCGTCATCGGGGACGGCCTTGATGGCCGACGAGAGGAGGACCATGGCAAACCCGGTCTGGAGCCAGATCAGAATCACCATCAAGAAAAGGTTGTTCCACAGCGGAACCTGGATCCAGTTGATGGGGTCCGATCCAGTTGCAACCTTGACTGCATTGAGTAGTCCGATCTGCTCGCCAAAGCCCTCAGGACGGAAGTTGTACACAAAGGTCCACACCACCGACGCTCCGACAAACGAGATCGCCATGGGAAGAAAAATCAGCGACTTGGCTGCCGACTCGGTGCGCTTCCCGAGCTTGTCAGCCAGCGTGGCGAAGCCGAGGCCAATGGCGACCGCGACGATCGGCACCAGAATCACCCAGATGACGCTGTTACGGATCGAGATCAAATAGGTGCTCTCCGTGAAGATTCGTTCGTAATTGCCAAATCCCACGAACTCGTCGCCATCGGAATTCTGGAAACTGAGAATGAAGGTGTTAACCGCTGGATAAACCAGATAAAAGCCAAGTAGCACCATCGCCGGTCCGGCGAATGCAAAAGGCCTCACCGCCGCCCCAATTCTTTCCGGCATGGCGCTGATGGCTCGGTCCATTCCCCAATAGAGGAGCCAGATCCCCCCAACTCCAACCAGGACCGCCACTGCCACCTGGATTCCCTTGTTGGTGTCCTCGCGCTTGAGAAAGTCAAACGTGAAGAAGAACAAGACGAGAACGATGGGAATGATCAGCGCGCTACCGATGCGCAGGAGCCAAGCGATCAAAGAGTTGCTGCTAGCTCCCGGCTCTTCAGATATCGGTTGGCGTGGAACCTCCTCGGTGGGCACCACGGCAGGAGTTGTCATCCGACCTCCTTCGGTTTCACAATGCCGATCTCGACCCTACCGAACGACGAGAAAATCTGTCGCCTGAAACCGGGAAAGGGGTGGCTGCTGGGCCACCCCTTTCGTTAGTCGGTCTGGTTCGTTTAGCTAGGCCAGCTGGCCTCGATCGCGTCCACAACTTCTTGGGTGGAAGTGCCCTGAGTCCAGTCGATCATTCCGGTCCAGAAGGTCTCCTGTCCAACCTCTGGCGGCATCAGATCGGAGGCGTCGAATACAAACGTGTTCTCGGCCAAGGCGGTAGTTATGGCTTCTGCGAATGTCTTGGATGCATCCGACTCGTAGCAGCTGGGATCAACGTCCTTGTGGCCCGGCAAACGCTCGACGCCGGCCACACCATGCCCACCGTGCTCGGCGATACCACCGCCTGATGCTGAGGCAAGGGTGCACTGCCACTCGGGGGTGATCCAGTCTTGGATAGCGGCCACGTTCTCGGGGGCACCGTCGAAGACGATGAGAGTGTCACCGCCTCCCATCGCTCCGGCCTGCCCGTCGATGGTGGGGAAAGCGAAGACGCCGATTTCGGACTCTTCACCATCCTCATAGTCGGCGGCGGTGGTGAAGAAGTTGGCAATGAAAGAGCCTTGCTTCAACATCGCGCAACCCGCCGGATCGCTGAACAAAGGCCCCGGTGAGTCCTCGAAGATGATTCCGGCCACGTTCTCGGGTCCACCGAGGACGAAGCCCTCACCGAAGAAGATCTCACCGAAGGTATCGAAAGCCTGAACCACGGCGGGGTCGTTGAACGGAATCTCGTGGTTGTACCACTGGGCGTACACCTCCGAGCCCTGCTCGCGGACCAAGATGTCCTCGATCCAGTCGGTGCCCGGCCAACCGGTGGCGTCACCACTGCCGAACCCAAAGCACCACGGGGTTTGGCCATCGGCAACCATTTGCTCTGATAGGGCCACCATGTCCTCGTAAGTCTCGGGAATCGCGTAGCCACCCTCTTCGAACGTTGGCATGTGATAGAAGACCACCGACTTGAAGTTCGGGAACCACGGGATTCCGTAGTGATTTCCGTCCTCACACAGTCCCAGGTCCATCCAGTACTTCGAGTGATTGGCTTCCATCGCCGCAATGTCGAATCCCATGTCTTCGAGCGACACCAAGTGTCCCTCGTCGGCGAAGGCACAGATCGATGCTGGCTGGGGGGTGAAGGCCACCGCCGGGGGATCGCCGCCATCCACCTGAATGCGAAGCTGCTGCTCGAACTCGGAAACACCGGTGTAGGTGATGTTCGAGCCAGTGGCCTCGTTGTAGACATCGATGAAGCCTTGGAGAGCTTCGCCTTCAACGCCAGTGGGAGCTCCAAAAAGCGTGAATTCGGCGCCGCCGCCCTCGGTCCCACCTCCGCCATCGCCAGTGGTGGCAGTTCCACCCCCGCCGTCTGCGGTGGTGCCCGCGCCGTCACCGCCGCCACAGGCGGCAAGGATCAGAGCGAGTACCCCAAGCAAGATCCAGTGCTTGCGTAGTCGATGCATATATCTCCTCCGTTTGGGTGGAGCGGGACAGCGGGCTATCCCACCCGCGCCCCACCATATCCGAGTCGTCAGGAGTACGCGCCGGTTAGATGAATGTAAGGATCGTCATCCCAACCACCACCAGGAGGGTCGAGACCAAAATCATCTTGCTCGGTGGCAGCTCGATGGGGAGGCGGCTAGCCATGATCGGGTCGACCAGCGAGCCGGTGCCGACCAGGAGACCGATGGAACCGGCCCCCATCATGAGGAAAGCCAGAATCGGGGCCGCGATGATGGCCAAAAGGGCCACCGCCACCAGTCCAGCCGTCGCCCCCTGCACGCGGGGCGAGCTCCAGTCGATGTCGGGGAGGTTGATTCGCGGGCGAGGGGAGCGGGCCTTTTGGGGTTTGGGGGTCCGCGACGCCTTGGTCGCTTGTTTGGCGGGTCTGGCGGGGCGGGATTTTTGCACCTTGGCCGCTTTGGCCTTGACAGGCTTGGTTTTGACAGGCTTGGACTTGGCCTTCTTGACGGGAGCTTTGTGGTTTCCGTTGACCGGGCTGTCGAGGACACCCACGGCACGGGCGAATTCCTCCGCCTGGCGGGTGACGAAGACGAATTCCTCTCCATCTACTTGGACGTGAAAGCCGTCCTCTTCGACGTCGACGTCGATCCGGTTGAGCGGCCAGACCCCGACTTCCGATTCGCTCACAATGAGCGTGAGCGAGTTGGCGACAACTTCGATTCCGACCCCGACCGTCTCGGACGGATTGTCGGCCAACCTCATTTTTCCTTGAAATGACTGCATGGATGGTTCCCCCGGCAGGCAAAGGCTATCTCCCTCCGGGGGTCACACCAGGCCTATTTTGTGACTATCTCCGGTGCAAGCCCGCGGAGTTAAGGTGCGATTCGAGTGGGGACCTAGTCGACTGTCGGCGGGTGCCTAAGTCAGCGACGTAGGAGCGGAAGGAGTGGCTATGTCTCGGGTGTCAATGAGGCTGACCCTTGTGATCGTGATCGGTTTGGTAGCGACGCTGGTACCGCTCGGAGCAACCGCTCAGGTCGTTGTCACAGGGATTCATACGGTGCAGGGAAGCGGCCCGGTCTCGCCGATAATCAACACCAACGTCACGGTCGAAGGGGTGGTCGTCGGCGACTTCCAACAGAGTGGAGGATTTTCTGGGTTTTACCTTCAAGAGGAAGACGACCAACAGGACCAGGATCCCACCACCTCCGAAGGGGTGTTCGTCTTCAACTCGACTGCGGTCGGGGTTGGAGATCACGTTCGAGTTGCTGGACGGGTATCGGAGTTCGGGAATCAAACCCAGATCTCCAGCGCCACTGTGACGATTCTTGGGGCGGGGGTGCAGCCCACCGAAAGTGTTGTCGGTCTTCCGGTGACGGCCCTTGCTGACTTAGAGCGATTTGAAGGGATGCTCGTGACCTTTCCCCAGAGCCTCTTCATATCTGAGTACTTCAACTACGACCGATTTGGAGAAGTCGTTCTTACCACTACCCGTCAGTACCAGGGGACGCACTCGGCGGAGCCGGGTTCCGCGGCAAACGCGGTGACGGCCGCCAATCGATTGGCGAGGATCACCCTCGATGACGGGAGCAACCTCCAAAATCCGAGCTTCAATCGACACCCCAATGGGGCTGAGTTCACACTCACTAATACCTTCCGTGGCGGCGACATCCTCCAAAACGTGACCGGCGTCCTCGGCGAGGCTTTTGGTCTCTACCGAATCCAACCGACCGCCGGCGCCGACTACACCAATGCCAACCGACGCCCAACGAGCCCAGATCCCATCTCTGGCGCGATCCGGGTGGCGTCGTTCAACGTTCTCAATTACTTCACCCATCTCGATGATGGAATCAATGACATTTGCGGACCGACGGGGAACCTGGAGTGCCGCGGTGCTGACACGGCTGAAGAATTGATTAGACAGCAGGCGAAGCTGGTAGCGGGCATCATCGCCCTTGATGCCGACGTCGTCGGGATCCAGGAGATCGAAAACGATATCCGCGACGATGATGGCAATCGGGCTCACGATCCCATCTTGACGCTGGTGGAAGCCTTGAACGCCGTCGAGGGTGCGGGCACCTGGGCATGGGTAGGCCCGACCAACCACTACAACAACTATCCGGTCCGTAATGAGATCATCTACCGGCCGTCAGCCGTCACTCCCATCGGTGCCCCGTTGGCGCTGGCCAGCGCAACATTTGACAGGACTCTGCCCGGGGAGATCGAACCGGTGGGTCGTCCCCCCCTTGCCCAAACCTTTCACCAGATTGGAGGACGAGCGAGTCGCCAGCCGTTCACAGTGGTAGTGAATCACTTCAAATCGAAGAGCTCGAGCTGTGCCCCGATTGGTGACCCCGACATCGGCGACGGCCAGGGCCATTGCAACCTGACCCGAGTTGCACAGTCTCACGCCTTATTGGAATTTGTTGCCGATCTGGAACAGAGCAGTAGTGGAGTGCTCGTCATCGGCGACCTCAACAGCTACGCAAAGGAGGACCCCATCGACGCCCTCAAGGCCGGTGGCCTAGTGGAGTTAGTGGAGAGATTCGAGGGCACCGACGCATACTCCTTCGTGTTCGATGGCCAGCTGGGTTACCTCGACACCGCTCTCGCCACGAGATCGATGTCTAATTGGGTGACCGACCTCACCACGTTTCACATCAACGCCGACGAACCGGACATCTTGGACTACGACATGTCTTTCAAGCCGCTGGAGCAGGAGGCTTTGTACGAGGCCAAGCCATATCGGGTGTCCGATCATGATCCCGTAATCATCGGGATTACGTTCGGCGGGTGAGGTAGTCGCCCGGGGAGCTACCCCTCCTAGCGGCGGCGGCGGGTGGCGACATCGATCACCGTTCCCTCGAGGCGCGCTTCTTCAGCCAAGAACGCCAGAAGGTGGCTCTCGATCGACTCGCTGGCCGAGGTGGCGGGCGGCTTGCCATGCTCGATCGAGTCGAGGAACGACTCGATGATCCCAGCGTCGCCCCCGCCGTGACCGCTCGCTACCGGTGGGATCGGTACTTGCTCGACCTCGCCGGAAACATGGGAGTGAACGGTCAGCTCTTGATTGCGCCCAAAACGTCCCCGCAGGGTCGCCCGGGTGCCGTCATAACGCATGGTCCTTCCCTCCTCGTGGGAGTGGCCGTGCACTGTGAGGCCGGCGCTGGCTCCTGACTCGAAGCTCATGCTCACCACCTGATGGTCAACGACATCGGAGCCGCATTTCCAGGCACAGCGTCCGTACGGTCCTTCCCGCAATGCACGCAGCCGGCCTTCGGCCGAGAAGTCGTCGGTGATGACGTGGACCGGCCAGCCGGTGACAGCCGGATTGAGATAGACCCGGCGGGCGTCGTATGGACAGTCCTCGACCGGACACGGATCGGTGCACCGTGCGGTTGAGTCAGCTGGCGCCCGCTCGGGTCGGAACTCGAAAAGGTTTCCCACCGAGGAGATGGTGTGGGCCGCCGATCCCAGATTCCAATGGAGGATGTCGAAGTCGTGAGTGGCCTTGGCGACGATCATCGGCGGCGCCGTCGCCCGCTGCGACCAGTTGCCCCGCACATAGGAATGGGCCATGTGCCAGGCGACGACGTTCTCCCGATGCTCAACCGTGACGATGTCGCCCAATCGACCCGAAGCGATCACCTCATGGAGAGCCTGGAAGAAGGGCGAGAACCGGAGCACATGACCGATGTGGAGGCTGCCGGCCGAATGCCGCGAGGCATCGACGATTTCAAAGCACAACTCCAGGGTGTGCGCCATCGGCTTTTCCGCCAGGACGTGATATCCCGTCCGCAGGGCGGTGAGAACGTGGGCGTGATGTTCCCGATCCGGCGAGGCGATCACGGCCGCCTCGGCCCGCTTCGAATCGAGCAGAGCCAGGGGATCGGGGTAACGATCTCGATCAGGGATGCCATGGGCTTCACCAAAGCGCTGCAGGTGTTCTTCACTCGGGTCCGCCACCGCCACGAAGCGGAGACGATCGGGGTTGGTCAGAGCCCATCGCCCGTAGATGTGGTGACCCCGCTGGCCGGCACCCACCATGACCGCTTCGATCATGAGCTCGCTGTGGCCAAGTCGTGGCTGAGTTCGGCGATCGCTTGGTCATAGGCGTCGCCTTGGTAGAAGGTGTGGCCCAGCACCGGGGGAAGGGGGTCACCCAGATTGCGCTCTGCCGATACCGGGTCGGGAACGAGTCGGTCCCCGATGCCGATAGGACCGCCGATGGCATCGGTGGCACGGAAGAGGTTTAGCCAGCGACCGTCCAAACGGCGGGACAACGCCGTGAGCTGATCGGGCCCGAAGTAGGCGGGAAAGAAGAGGCCATACAGGCGGCGGAGCGGGCTGCCATGGGTGAGGAGGGCCATCCGCGAAAGGATCGATCGGGGCAGCCGGGCGATGCTGGCGGCTGCCACCACCGAACCCTGGGAATGGGCAGAAAGGGTTACGGCCGCTCCATCGGAAGTCAGTCGCTGGAGACGGATCCCGAGTTCGGGCACTGCCCGAGCGGAGTAGGGCGGCGGCGCCAGAGGGTGATACCAGCGGGGCCAGAAGGTGACGATGTCCCAGATGACGCCCACTCGTCGCCGGGTCCCGGGGTTGCGAAACGACGAATACATCACCGCCAAGCCGGCAAGAGGGAGCATGCTTCCCACCCAGGAGGCCACGGGGACGAGGCTTCGCCAGCCGTCGGGCAGTCGGTCGAAGGAACCGAAGGGAGACCCGGTGCTGAACACCCGGACGCCATAGAAGGCGAGGGTCCCTCCCAGCACTACCGCTAAGAGCACCCCCAAGGCGCTGACGGCTTCGTCGCTTAGCCGGGCCACGCTCCGCGCCCTGATGATCGAGCGGATCCAGCGCAGTCCTTCGAGGTCGGCGGGGGCCTGCGGATACTCCTTGGCGATCGCCTCGACACCTTCGGCCCAGCGCGTCCGGCTCCAAAGCCATAAGCCGGCGATGGCCACCGCCAAAACGGCTCCCGCCACCAGCGCCAAGGATGCCAGGGCAAACCAGTCGTAGCCGTAGGAGTAGATGATGGTCGCCTGCCCTTCCTCTCGCGGGTCGATCACCCGATCGCCCAGCCAATCCGCCAAGCGAACGTGCGAGCCCGCCAGAAGGGAGATCAACGCAAATAACGCCAGAGCCGAGGTGGCGACCGGTTTGATGCGCTGTCCACTCTCGGTCGGGATCACCAATAAGAGCGCCACTGCCACCACCAGTGCCGCCAGACCGGTGGCGAGAGCCATGCGGCTGTAGCCGGGCAGGTCGTCTGGTGGAGGGTTGGAGGGACCTCCGCGTACGAGGCCGAAGAAGGCCACCGCTGCCAACACCAACCATCCCGCTCGGGCAAGCACCCAGGTGGGGCCCGAACCCCAAAGCCACACCGTGACAGTGGCGCCGATGGTCACGAGGACGGCGATCAGGAAGAGAGCCGTTTCAAGCCCGGTGTCGAGCCCGGCTTGGTCGCGCAATCTCTGGATTGAATAGGCGGTGGCCGCGGCGAGAGCCGAGCTGGCAGCAGCGAAGTGTCCCGAGGCGAGTCGAGCTCCGAAGCGGGGCGAGTGCCAGAACTGGCGATCGGCCAGGGTGGCCTCGGCAGCCAGGTCTCCCTCCAAACCTCGCTCTATTTCCACCGGCTCCGAGGTAAAGGCGTCTTCATACCGAGTGCGAGTAAACCGAGTGGCGAATCTCCAGAAGGCGATCAATCCCACCGGGATGACGAGGCCGATAACCATGCGTCGCACAGGGCGATCGGCGAAAAATGGGTTGCCGAAGAATGTGAGCCACCAGTGACGATCGATGCACACCGCTGATGCTCCACATTGAAAGGCGATGAGGTCGAGACCAAGCCCTCCCGCCCACAACACTGCGAGCACCGTCACCGACAGAGCTAAGAATCGGACGAGGCCACGGGCTGTGCGAGAACGTGCGTCCTCGCCGTTCGTCAGCATGAATCCCGCCGCGTTGGCGAGGGCGAAGGGGAGAAGGAGCAGCCAGAGCGCTCGCGTCCCCGACCGAGATGTGATCCCGCCCCAGGCATAAGCCTCCAGCTCGTTGGAGTCAGGTCGTCGATAGAAACCGGCGGTATCGTCGCCGGCTACCTGTTCGGGGTGAGGGTGGCGGAGCAATACATCGGGGGTGGTGCCCCCGACCCCGTGGACCCGCAATTCGACGGGGGTGTGAAGCGCCCGAGCCCGATCTTCCGCTTTGGCTTCACGGGAGGCCATGGCGACAAGCTACCCCTAACGTCCTCAGAACCCACACATGGTCAATGTCTCCCTTTTCACGACCTGTCTCGTCCAGGGCCTCTACCCGCAGGTGATCGAGGCCACGGTTGAGGTTCTCACCCGGGCTGGTTGCCAGGTGACGATTCCGAAGTCGCAAACTTGTTGCGGGCAAGCCCCGTTCAACGCCGGTCTGGTCGAGGAGACCCGGCGTCTGGCGGTAAAGACCCTCGATGACCTCGAGGGCGACAGCCCGATCGTGGTTCCCTCGGGATCGTGCGCCGACATGCTCACCCACCACCTTCCTCATCTCTTCGACGACTCACCCGACCTGCAACGACGAGCCCGGGCTGTGAGCGCACGAGTGACGGAATTGAGCTCATTTCTGGTCGATCACCTCGGGGTGAGCGAACTCGGGGCGCGCTTCGATGCCACGGTTGCCTTCCACAACTCCTGTCATGGGATGCGAAACCTCGGTCTCGGCCCGCAGGCGGCGACGTTGCTGGCGAATGTCGATTCGCTTCGGCTGGTGAAATTGTCCCGAGCAGACGAGTGCTGTGGGTTTGGGGGGCTCTTCGCGGTGGAGTTGCCGGAGGTGTCGGCGGCAATCATGGCCTCAAAGCTCAATGATCTCGAGGCGAGCGGCGCCCAATATCTGGTCGGGGGAGACGCCTCATGCTTGCTGCACCTGGCCGGAGGTTTGCATCGCCGCCAGAGCGAGGTGGAGGTGAGGCATCTGGCCGAGATCCTCGCCAGCCGATGACGACCTACCGGGATCGTGCTCGGGCGGGAGTGGTCGATCCTCGGATCGCTGCCCTCCAACGTGGGACGGACCGCTTCCGTAGCCATCGGGCGGAGGCGGTGGCCGAGTTCGCCGACATGGACGAGATGCGAAACCGGGCGCAGGTCATTCGCCATCGCGTGCTCTCTGATCTCAGTGGGTATGTCGACCAATTCAGCGCCTCCGTCGAGCGAGTCGGAGGGAGAGTTCACCGGGCAGCCGATTCGGAAGCGGCGCGAAAGATCATCACCGACCTGGTGGCGGATCGAATTGGTTCGCCGATCATCAAGTCGAAATCGATGGCAACAGAGGAGATCGGTCTCAATCACCACCTCGAGGCCCGGGGCCACGAAGTGGTAGAGACCGACCTCGGTGAATTCATCATCCAGTTGGCGGCCGAGCCACCCGTGCACATCATTGCTCCCGCCCTCGACCGCACCCGCCATGAGATCGGCCAGCTTTTTGCCGACCAGCTCGGGGTTCCGTTCACCTCCGTCCCG
>DATFBM010000044.1:0-106469 GCA_035253825.1 Acidimicrobiia bacterium
GCCTCCCGTAGGAGTCTGGGCCGTGTCTCAGTCCCAGTGTGGCTGATCGTCCTCTCAGACCAGCTACCCGTCGACGCCTTGGTAGGCCGTTACCCCACCAACTAGCTGATAGGCCGTGAGCCCATCCCGTAGCGCAAAAGCCTTTCCTCTAGGAAGCCATGCGGTTCTAAGAGAATATCCGGTATTAATCCAAGTTTCCCTGGGCTATCCCGGTCTGCGGGGCAGGTTGCTCACGTGTTACTCACCCGTTCGCCGCTCCGTAATAGGTTTGGTTACCCGCTCCTATTCGTCGCTCGACTTGCATGCATTAGGCACGCCGCCAGCGTTCGTCCTGAGCCAGGATCAAACTCTCCAACGTACATTCATTTTGGCTCGCCGTTTAGGGACAAACCGCAAATCATGTCAGGTCGAGTTTGCAAAGAAATTCTGGGGGTTAACCAGAGTTCTTACCATGTCCCAAATCCGAAGATTTGGGAGCTCATACGATTGTGTACACCGCTCTCCCAGAGCCGGCGAACCAGCCTGAAAGAGGGTCTACGTTTGCTGTCTTTTGACACACTGTTTAGTTGTCAAGGAGCCCTCGCTCCCAGCCAAGGCACCCAGCACAAGAGTCTGAGCCCTGGCTTCGGTTTTGCCGGGAAGCCCGGATGCAGCGCGCATCCGATCGCCCCCTCGGCAGCGATGCCGCCCTCGCAAAGCGCGACAGCGGATCAAGAACTATAGCAGCAACCAGATAGACGCTGTCCCTATTCCCCGCTGAGGCGAAGAAATCGGCGCTTTCCGATCTTGAGCACGATTCCCACCAGCTGGGGCCGGGGCACCCACTCGATTTCGATGACTTTGCCATCGGCGCTGATCGCTCCCTGGGCGATCAGGCGCCTTGCCTCCCCTGCGGAAGCCACCATCTGGGCATCGCGGAGCAGCGAGGCGAGGTTGATCGGATCCTCGGGCGGCAAAGCAACCACCATGATGTCTTCGGGAACATCCCCCAGCCGAAATATCCGGTCAAACTCGGCTTCGGCGGCGAGCGCCGCCTCCTCGCCGTGGTAGGTGGCCGTGATTCTTCGGGCCAGGGTTCGCTTGGCGTCTCGCGGGTGCACAGTCCCGTCAGCGAGGCCGGCCAGGATCTCGTCGATCTCGAAGCCGGGCAGTTCCGTAACCAGAGGGAACCAGTTCGCCATGGTGTCGTCTGGGATCGACATCGTCTTTCCGTACATCTCGGAGGCCGGCTCCATCACGCCGATGTAATTGCCGAGAGATTGGGACATCTTCTGGCTGCCGTCGGTGCCCAAGAGCAAGGGAAGGGTCATGGCCACCTGGGGACGCTGTCCAAATCGTTCCTGCACCACTCGACCCATCATCAGATTCCAGAGCTGGTCGCTACCACCGAGCTCGATGTCGGCTTTGACGGCGACGGAGTCATAGCCCTGCAGGAACGGATACAAGAATTCCATGACTGAGATTGGCGTCTGTGCTTCGAAGCGTTTGGAGAAGTCGCCCCGTTCCAGGAGCTGAGCAACGGTTCCGGTCGAGGTCAGCTCCAGCACATCGCTCATGTCGAGGGAACCGAGCCATTCAGAGTTGTAGCGAACCTCGAGCGGCTCCGGCAGGAGGATCTTCTCGAACTGGGCCAAAACCTGTTGGGCGAACGCATCCACTTGCTCGGCTGACAGGCGGTTACGGGTCTCGCTCTTGAGAGACGGGTCACCCACCCTCGCCGTGAAATCGCCGACGATCAGAACGGCGGTGTGACCTTGCTCCTGAAAGTCGCGAAGTTTGCGCAGCACCACGGCCCACCCGAGCGTTACCGCCGGGGCGGTCGGATCGAGCCCGAGCTTCACTCGGAGCGGCCGGCCTTCGGCGACTCTCGTCGCCAGCTCGTCGGGAGGAACGACGGTGTCGCAGCGGCGCAACAACCGCTCGAGGTTGGGTGCACCGGTCATCGGAGCGGGACACTAGCCCTCGTCCTCTGCGAGAAACCGCCACGGGTTATCGACTGCTTTGGAGATGCCGATGCGCGGGGTGATCCGGATACGGGTGGGCGGCGCTCCTGGCTGCAGGGTCACTGGGGCTCCAGGTTCGAAGAGGTCGACACCATTGAGATCGCCGGTGATGCCCAGCGCCTGACATAGGTTCCCGGGGCCCGTAGCGAGATTGGTCGCCCTCCCCCGGCGCTTGGTCATGATTTCTGTGCCGGCTATCGGGCGACCGGCTCTCAGCAGTATCGCCGAGCCGACTCCCAGGTCGCCGCAGACAACATTGGCGCACCAGTGAATGCCATAACTGCGATAGACATAAAGCAAACCCGGGCGTTCGAACATGATCACGTTGCGTCCCCGGGGCCCACCGAACGAGTGGCTGGCGGGATCGTCCTCTCGATAAGCCTCGACTTCCGTCAGCGCTATCTCGGTGCGCTCGCCCCCGACCCAGCTGACTAGATGCCAACCGAGGAGTTGAGGAGCAGCGGTATCGGCGGTTTGATCGAGAAGGTCCAGCTTTAACTCAACGCCCTCAAGAGAATCGCCTTGAAGCTGTGGAGGCGGTTCTCGGCTTGGTCGAAAACGACCGAGCGCGGATGCTCGAGCAATTCGTCTGTCACTTCCTCTCCGCGATGTGCTGGGAGGCAGTGCATGAAGAGCGCATCGGGATTGGCCCTTTCGAACAGGTCCACATCGACCTGGTAGTGGGCAAACGCCCGGCGGCGTTCGGCACTTTCGGCTTCCTGGCCCATGGAAGTCCAGACGTCCGTGTAGACGACATTGGCTCCGGAAACGGCTTCAACCGGATCTGTCGTCACCAAGACCTCCCCGTAGTGTCGGGCATCGGCCGTTACTTCCTCGGAGAGCATGTAGCCCGCGGGGCTTGCCAAGCGAACTGAGCCCCCCGCCCTTGTGACCGCCCCGATCAAGGAAGCCGCCGTGTTGTTGCCATCGCCCACGTAGGCCACTGTCGTTTCCGCCAGCGGTCGATGCTCGGCCATTGTCTGTAGATCCGCAATCGCCTGACAGGGATGTTCGGCATCGCTCAGCAGGTTGATGACGGGTACCGAGACCGCCTTTGCCACTCGCTCGAGATCATCGTGATCGAACACCCTCATCCCCAGCAGGTCGAGGTACCTTTCGAGGACCCGGCCGACGTCTTCGGGTGACTCTCGCGAACCCAGACCGATTTGCTCGTTACGAATCACCACCGGGTGGATTCCCAGCTCGATGGCGGCGACGTCGGTGGAGACCCAGGTACGAACGGACTGCTTCATGAAAAAGAGACCGATCGAGCGTCCGGCGAGGGCGCCCGCATATTCACCGGGCCTGTCCTTGACTCGCTGCGAAAGTCCGAGCAAATCGTTCAATTCGGCCGGGTCGAGGTCTCCGATACGGAGCAAGCGCTTCATGCCTTTTCTCCCCGCAGAGTGGCGCCGAGAGCTCTCGCCGCTGCCACCAGTCGCTGACGAAGGTCGGCGATCTCATCGGAGGAGAAGGTGTGGTCGGGAGCCCGGAATCGGTAGGTGATTGCCAGCGCTTTCTTCCCTTTGCCGAGTGCCGTTCCCCGGTACTCATCAAAGAGCTGAGCCCTCTCACACAGGTCCGATGCCACGTCCCGGGTAATGGTCAACAGCTCCTCGGCGGGCATTTCCTCCGGAACGACGAATGACAAGTCGAAATCGATCGAGGGGAACGAACTGGGTTCGACGAGCTCCCACCGCCTGACGGGGGCAAGTAACGGTGCCAGTTCAACTTCGCCGACGGCGATTCTTCCCTGTAAGTCGTATGCCGCCGCCGTCAACGGATGAAGCTCACCAACGTAGCCGATCTCACGGCCCCCTAGGAGCACTCTCGCAGCTCTGCCGGGGTGATAGCCGGCGGGCGCCGCGCTCTCGAGCCTCCAATCGTCAAGACCCAAACCCGTCGCCAGAATACGCCAGAGGGCCGTGGCCGTGAACAAGTCGACCGGGCGCGCGCCGTTCCCCATCTCCGACGGCCCGAGATGGCCGCTAACCGCAAAGCCGAGCCGCTCGGGCTGATACGGAAGGCGATCGTCCTCCTCCCATGGCATGTGGATGAAAACCCGACCGGTCTCAAAGATGCCGAGGTCCCTACTTCCTCGATTCAGGTTGTAGCGCAGCGTCCGCAGCAAACCCGGGAGAAGCGACGTCCGCAAGGTGGCGAGCTCCTCGTTGAGCGGATTTGAAACCCGAACCGTGAGTCGAGCTTGATGGTCCGCTGGATAGGTGAAGGCGGCGAGATCCTCGGTTCCCGAGAAGGAAAGGTTGATCGCTTGATAGAGGCCGGCCCCGGTGAGCACTCGTCGCAGCGATTGGTGCCGGTGCTGTTCATCGTTGTAACCCCCGGCCGGCCCGGTCGGAATGCTCTCGGGGAAGCTGTCGTAGCCATAGAGACGGGCGACCTCCTCGACGAGGTCGGCGGGTCGTTCGAGATCGCGCCGGCGGGTGGGAACGGTCACCACCAACGGGTCGTCGCCCTCCACTTCGAGATCGAGACGTTCAAGCAGGCGCCTTACCTCGGGACGGGGGACCACTCCCCCAAGCAGCCTGTCTACCTCAGCCAGAGGCAACGAGACGGTGGCGGGCACGAAGGCACGGGCGACGACGTCGATCGCCTCCGATGGCGAGGTCCCGCCGGCAAGCTCCATCATCAAGCGATTGGCGCGGGCAGCGGCGAGCGGGGGAAGATTGGGGTCGACGCCCCGTTCGAACCGGGCCGAGGCCTCGGTACGAATCGCGTGGCGCTTGCTCATGTGGAGTACCGTCGGGGCATCCCAGGAGGCCGCCTCGATCACGACGTTTTTGGTCTCGGAGGTCACTTCAGAATCTCCGCCACCCATGGTTCCCGCCAGGCCGGTTGCCGTTTCGGCATCAGCTACGACGAGGTCCGCCTCGGTCAGCGCCCGGTCGACCCCATCGAGGGTGCGCAACTTCTCCCCGGCTTGCGCCCGTCTGACCACGATTTCGTTTTTCGCCAGGCGATCGAAATCGAATGCATGGAGAGGCTGACCCAGCTCCAACATGACGTAATTGGTCACATCGACGATGTTGGAAATGGGTCGGATTCCTGCCGCCTTCAAGCGTTGGCGAATCTTGAGCGGCGAGGGCTTGACCTCGACTCCAAAAAGCTCGCGGGCGACGAATCGGTAACAACCGTCGGTGTCGTCGACACGAACGGTGGTCCGCAGAGCCCCATCAGTGCCGACCACCTCGACCGGTGGCAGGCGGTACGGCACCCCGTAGAAGGCGGCTAACTCCCGAGCTACTCCCAGCATCGACATTTGATCGGGCCGGTTGGACGTGATCTCGAGGTCGAGCACATAGTCGGGGAGATCGACGACCTCTTCGAACGGCTTCCCGAGCTCGGTGTCGGGGTCGAGGACGAGGATGCCCTCGTGATCGGCACCAAGGCCAAGTTCGCGCTCCGAGCAGATCATCCCCCGCGACTCAATGCCGCGGATCGTTCGAGCTCCAAGCTCGAACCCCCCGGCCAGAGTGGCACCAGGAACCGCGAAGGCGACCTTGGCTCCTTCGTCGAAGTTCCAGGCGCCGCAGACCACCTCGATGGGTTCCTTTCCTGTGCTGACCAGGCACAAGCGCACCTTGTCGGCATTGGGGTGGGGCCTTATCGAATCGACGACGCCGACATAGACCCCGCTCCAGTCCGCCTCCAGTTCGGTGACGCTTTCTACCTTGAGGCCGAGGGAGTTGAGCGCCCGTTGAACTTCATTCGGATCGGGATCGGGGAGGTCGATGAACTCGGCGAGCCAGTGAAGCGAGACTCTCATCGAAACTGCCGGAGTACGCGCAAGTCGTTGTCGATGAAGACGCGGATGTTGGAGATCCCGTGGCGCACCATCGCCAGGCGCTCCACACCCATGCCGAATGCAAAGCCGGACAGAGTCTGGGAGTCGTGACCAGCCATGTCCAAGACGTTGGGATCGACCATTCCGCATCCGGCCATCTCCAACCAGCCACTGCCCCCACAAAGACGGCAGGATGCGGCGGTGCCGCCGCAGACAAAGCAGGAGACGTCGAGCTCTGCCGAGGGCTCAGTGAAGGGAAAGAAGCTCGGGCGCAGACGGATCCTCTGCTCGCGGCCGAAAAACTCACGGGCGAAGTGCGCCAGCGTCCCTTTCAAATCAGAGAAAACGATTCCGGAGTCAACCGCCAGGCCCTCGATCTGATGAAACACGGGCAAATGACTGGCGTCGATGGTGTCGGATCGAAATGTTTTGCCTGGAACAACAACGTAAAGCGGCGGTTTGTGCGACTGCATATATCGCACCTGCATGGGCGAGGTGTGAGTCCGCAGAAGCACCTCGTCAGCCGGGTCGCCGAAATCGAGATAAAGAGTGTCTGATTCAAACCGAGAAGGATGATGGGGAGGCGTGTTGAGAGCGTCGAAATTGAACCAGGCCAGCTCTGCTTCGGGTCCCTGTTCGACCCGGTATCCAAGGCCGATGAATATGTTGCAAACCTCATCGATCGTCTGCTGGACCAAGTGCTCGGTGCCTTGATTGAGCGTCCAGCGTTCGACGGTGATATCCACGGAGTCGCCTGCTAACAGCACGTTCGCTTCAGCTCGAGCGAGCTCGGCTCGTCTCTCCGAAATCAGTCGGTTGAGTTCTGCCGTGACCCGATTCACCTCCATGCCGGCAGCCGGGCGGTCCGCGGGATCTAACTTCCCCAGTTGGCGCCGGGCCTCGCCTATGGGGCTGTTCCTGCCCAAAAGCTTGGTTTCGACTTCGTCGAGATCTGCCACGGTTTTCGCAGCCTGAATCGTCGCTTCGGAAGTAGCGAGGTGCTCGTGCAGATTCATGGGCGAGGAAGGTTACCGAACGATCACTTTGCCCAATAACGAAATAGACCAGCCCCATCCAGGCTGGTCTATTTCTAGATGGTTCGAGCTTGATCTATGGCTTGGGGAACACCGGATGGCTCTTGGTTCGGTTCGGCTGCGGCGGGAACCCGAAATCCGGCGCGTGGTTGGGGTTGCATGCCATTCCCGGGTTGAACTCGTGAGGATCGCCGAATCCCAGCCTCACGTCCTGTCCATATGACTGTGATTGGCCGCCGGGGCCGTTGGGGATGAGGTCCGGGTTGACGTTGGGGTCGGTCGATGCCCCTGGATCGTCATTGAGTCCTGAAAAGGAGCACCACGACACGCCCTGGTTTTGTTCGACGTTCGCGCCACTACCGGTTACCTCACCGGCGAGCGCGGTGCTGGCGAACAAAGCCAGAAAGACCACCGTACAGATCGCGACCGCGAGCAATCTCTTTTTGCCCACTCCTGCCTCCCTTGTCGGAACGCCTGACTGGCGTTCAAGCCAGGGGAGCCTATGGGCCCACAGCCTCAGGCGTCAAAAGCGAACGAAAAACCGTTCCGTTGTAGCTAGTCATCCTTTGCTGGGGTTGAGCGCTTGGACCTGGGTCTCTCGCGATTCAGCAGACTTGCTGATCGCCATCGCCACGTGCCGGGCATCTCGATCGATTCCATTGATCTGCGAAGAGCTGAGTGAATAGAGAAAGTCGAGTCCGACGAAATAGAGGCCGGGCGCCTCAGGAACTATTCCCCGCCGGTGTCTCGGCTCGCGCTCCTCGAAGATGGGCAGATCGATGTACGAAAAATCAGGCCGAAATCCGGTGCACCAAACAACGTTGGCAACATCGAGCACCTCTCCGGTTTCCAAGAGCGGCAGACCATCTCTGGCTCCGATGGTGCGAGCGACCCTGGCCACTCCGGCAGTTGCCAGGTGCTTGGCCTTCGTTCTCATCAGCGGTGCTCCGTGACCAAGAATCTTTGGCCGGGCCTTGCGCCCGATAGGGGTGCTCGTAGTCAACACCCGATGAAGAACCTGGCGAGCAAGTGGCATGACGGTGGCAGCACTGACTCGATTGATTGGAAACGGCATTTGCCCCGGATGCTCCCCCGAAAGCCAGGTCTTTCGAGTGGCGACCGCATCCATCGCGACCTCCGCTCCGGAGTTCCCTGCCCCGACCACCAGAACCTCACCAGGTCGAAACTGGCGGGGATTGCGGTAATGGAGGGAGTGGAGCTGGAGAATCCCCGGATGCAACTCGGTCGCATAAACCGGAATCCGTGGGATCTGGTTCCCCATGGCTACCACTACGTGGTTTGCCTCGAACTCCTTCGACCCTGCGCTGACTGCAAATCGGCCGCGATTCATCTTGATTTGATCGACCCGCGTGTCGCTTCGGACCGGAAGATCGAAATGCTTGGCGTAGGACTCGAGGTAGTCCGCCATCTCGTCTTTGGTGGGGAAGTAGGTGAAACCGGTAGGAAAACGCATTCCCGGAAGCCTGTCGTAGCGCGCCGGCGTGAAGAGCCGGAGTGAGTCCCATCGCTGGCGCCAGGCGTCGCCGACCCTGGTGGTGGCATCGAGGATCACGAAGGGAATACCCAATCTCTGCAGGTGGTATCCCGTAGCCAGGCCCGCCTGGCCACCGCCCACGACGACGGTGTCGATTCTTTCGGGGGTCATATCGGAGTCTCCCTTCGCGTCTTTGGACTGCCGGGGTCCATGAGGGCAACATATGGGAACCGGCCCCGCTTGACTTCGGCGAGACGCACCAATTAGCGAAGCCAAGAAATGGTTAGTTTTGACCAGTCAGGCAAGGTCATTCCGGAGCGCGTACGCGGTAGCGGCGGCCCGGGAAGAAACCCTCAGCTTGGAGAAGATGTTGCTGACATGGCGGTTGACGGTCCTCACCGATAGGTAGAGCTGATCGGCAATCGCCTGATTGGTCATTCCGGTCGCCAGAAGGCGTATCACTTCGACCTCCCGTGGAGTCAAGCCATGAGATCGGGAACCTGTTTTCAGGGGCATCCGACGCAGATCGGGGGTGGCGCCCAGACCAGTGAAGGTTCCGGTGGCCGCGGATAGGTTCATCGCCGCGGCGTCGTCATCGCCCACTCGGGCGTAGGCATTTGCTAGCAAGACCTTCACCCGAGCTTGCTCGTAGGGAGCACCCAGTTCACCCCAGAGTTTCGTCGCCTGGCCCAAAGGAGCGAGGCTTTCGGTAAATCGCTCCTCAGAAAGCAGGACCCACCCCCGCGACTGCTCGGCCGTCGCCTCCAACCCCGGCGTAGGTATGGCGAGCGCGAGCGCGTGTAGCTCCTCTGCGGCGCTGCGGGCAGAAGTGAGGTCGCCTGCTTCGATCATGATCTCGACCGCGGCCGGCAGGAGCCGGGCTCGATGAACCGGGTCCATCACTTCCAACAGAATTCGACGAATTGATGCCGCCGCCTTCTCGACCCTCCCCTGGCCTAGTCTGAGGAGGGAAAGGCCGGGCTGGGGCTCCACACCCCATGAGGACGCTGCCTGGTAGCCGGCCTCGGCGGATTCGTACTCACCGCGCAATCGTTGAATCTCCGCTTCCTGGTAGATGGCCAAACCTGTCATGTAACGGTCGGCGGCTAACTCCGCCTTTTCGCGGCCAAGACGAGCTTCCTCTTCGGCCGCCTTCCAGTCACCACGTAACTGGGCGATCGCCGCTCGACGCACCCGGCATTCACCGGTAAACGCGACCATGCCCTGCTGCCGGTCGCACCATCGAGTCAGCGCTTCGGTCCACTCCTCGGCTCTTTTCAGTTCGGAAATGTCGAAACAGGCCGAGATCAAGGAGCAGTAGACGATGCCCGCCACCAGGGCGGAGACGCCTCCGCTGAGGACCGTGACCATTGCTTCGTCGAGCAACCCCAGGCCTTCTTTGGTCTCCCCGGCGAGCAACTGACAGCGCCCCTGCACATTTAAAGCCAGGGCGAAAAGGTTGGCGTCGCTAAAGCGCCGGGCGAGTTCGGCGACGGTTCTCGCCTTTTCGTATCCGCCCTGGAAGTCGTGTTCGAACACCACCTGTCGGAAGGCGACTGGAACCAACATATAGGCCCGCTCGATGGTTCCCTCGTCCAAGCCCTCGACCAGCCGTTGGCCTCTCGCAAGCCATCCCCCTCCCTGGGCGAAGTCACCGCGGTTCACGTTGTGAAGGACAAGCCAGAAGGCCTGGCGAATGGCCTGGGCAAGATCACCCGCATCCAGGTATCGCTGATGAGCGCGCTGATAGAGCTCGAGGGCTTCGTCGGTCTTGCCGACGAAAAAAGCAGTATCAGCGAAGAGCGGGATGTCAGCGAGGTCAAGTGAATGATCGGTGGCATCAGCGGCCGAGAAATACTCATAGGCTCGAGCCCAATCGCCCCGGTCGGCGGCGGCCCTCGCCTCCTCCAGTCGATCCATTGTCAAAACCCCTTGAAATCGAGGGCATTCCGACCAGGACTCACGACGAGAGCTCGGTGTGACCGCGAGGACCAGCTTTTCGCCTCGCCACTTCGTAACAGAGGATGGCGGCCGCCGCGGCCGCGTTGAGGCTCTCTGTTCCTCCCGGCATTGGTATCGACACGGCTGAGTCGGCAACCGTGAGGGCTTCGTCAGGAAGGCCATGGGCTTCGTTGCCGATGAAGATCGCTAGTCGACCCAGAGGAAGTGAGCCCGGTTCGGCGCCCCCACTCGAGACCGTGGCAATCGTGGTGGCTCCTATTTCAAAGGGGTTCTCGATCGAGACCACGGCGGTATGAAAGTGGGCCCCGGCCGCGGAGCGCAGGGTCTTGGGCGACCAGGGATCAGCGCCCCTCACAACCCCGACATCCATTTCGAAGGCCGCCGCGGTGCGAATCATGGTTCCGAGATTGCCAGGGTCCGATATTTCCCAGGCCACGAGCACACTCCGCTCTACCCGGAGCCGATGTCGTGGGATCGCAATCACCGCTACCGGGCTCTGCGGGGCTCGGGTAGAGGAAAGCCTTTCGAGGGCCGCTTCGCTTATCCGGACTGCATCGGGATGGGAGTCGTCGAGCGAAAACAGCTCGACAAATGCGATCCCTGCCCGCTTGGCCTCTTCGACCAGTTTGGGGCCTTCGAGCAAGGTGAGGCCGGTTGCCTCGCGCTCGGACGATCGATGCAGCCGAGCGGCCGCCTGGATTCGGGGATTGCGCGCCGAGAGACCCGCCTCCACGCTGCCTCTTTAGCCCGAAATTTGGTAGCTCACGATCGGTTTTGGGCAAATTCGGTTGCTGACGAACGAGTACCGATCGTAGGTGACCAAATTTGGGGAGAACCGGTCGTCAGTGACCAAATATCCCGTACCCAAGCTCAATCAGGCTTGGCGAGCTCGACCAGCGCCGCAAACGACTGGGGGTCGTTGACCGCCATCTCGGCCAGCATCTTGCGATCGAGGTCGACCTCCCGAGCCTTGAGCCCGGCCATGAAGGTCGAATAGCTCATCCCGTGTTCACGGGCAGCAGCGTTGATCCGGGTGATCCAGAGCCGGCGAAACTGGCCTTTCCGATCGCGTCGATCCTTGTAGGCGTCAGCCATCGCGTGCATGACCTGCTCGTTGGCCGTTCGAAACCGCCTGCTCCGCGAGCCCTTGTAGCCCTTGGCCCGGTCGAGAACTTTCTTATGGGACTTCTTGGCGTGAACCGCCCGTTTGACTCGTGCCATGAATCACATCCCCAAGAGCTTCTTGGCGCTCTTGGCATCGCCCGGAGCCAGTTCGACTTCGCCCGAACGGCGACGAAAGGTGTCCTTGCCCTTAGCGAGCTTGTAGTGGTTCTTGCCTGATTGGCGACGCAAGAGCCGACCGGTTCCGGTCACCTTGATGCGCTTCTTGGCGCCGCTGTGGGTCTTCATTTTGGGCACGGTCTCTACTCCTCGGCGGCCGCTTCGGTAACGGGCGCGATCTCGACAGGTACTGGAGGCTCGGTGGCTGAATCGCTCTCCTGCGAGTTGGCTTCGGGTCGGCGTTGGCGCCTGGAGGGGGCAAGGACCATTGTCATCAATCGGCCTTCCTGGGCTGGAGCCTGCTCGACGGTGGCCTGGTCGCCGACTTCGGCTACCAAGCGATCGAGGAGACGGCGTCCAAATTCGGGTCTCTCTTGTTCCCGTCCCCGGAAACGAACCGTAACCTTCACCTTGTCACCCTCACCCAGGAATTCGAGGGCTCTGCGGCGGGTGATCTCGAAGTCGTGATTCTCGATCCGGGGAGCCATTCGCAGCTCTTTGACGACGGTGCGTTTCTGATTCTTGCGGGCTTCTCGCTCTCGCACCGATTGCTCGTACTTGTACTTGCCGTAATCCATCAAGCGGCACACGGGGGGCTTCGCCTCGGGCGCCACCTCCACCAGATCCAGCCCCAGCTGATCCGCCAGCCACAGGGCTTCGGCCAGCTTTTTCACTCCGATTTGGGAGCCATCGGGTGCTACTAGTCGCACCTCCGGTGCTCTTATGTAGCCATTTACTCGCAATTCAGCGATGTTCCAACCTCCATGTTTTGGTTCACTCTTATCAACAAAAAAGCAGCAGAACCAGCCTGCTGCTTTCCGAGAGCGCTTGCTTGTGGTTCAACCAAAGTGGATGAACCGCTCGCTTTGGGGGGCTTATTCCCCTCGACCGCGGACGCACCGATCGGTGGCCGGGTGGGAAGCAGGCTGCCTCCGCTTTGCGTTTTCGTTGTGTCGACATGGTAGCCGACCACGGCCCGGTTCAAGAATTGCCCACCCGAGCAACCAGGTCCACTACTGCCGCGGCGGCTTCAGAGCCTTTGTTGGCCGGGCCCGGTTCCGAACGGGCCAAAGCCTGGGCGAGGTCATGGGCGGCCAGAACGGCGTTGGCAACGGGCTGGCCGCCGATGAGGCTGGCTTGGATCAGCCCGGCGGCGGACGAGCGCACGATGACCTCGTAATGATCGGTTTCGCCCTTGATGATCGCCCCTACGGCGATGACACCGTCGCAACCGTCCTTCAACAAGGTCAGAGCCGCCGCAGGCAACTCCCAGGCTCCAGCCACCCGGAGAATGTCGACCTGTGGCACTCCTGCCCGCTCCAGATAAGAGAGTGCGCCCTCGAGCAAGCGCTTGGTGACAGCCTGATTGAAATCAGACACGGCGACGCCGATTCGCATCTCTTTTGGGTCGAGGCGGCGTTCCCATTCGGTGATCTTCACGGCTCGCCCAGATGGCCGAGCTTGTCGACCTTGGTTTTCAGGTAACGCTCGTTCTCCGGATTCGGCGAGATCAGGAGGGGAATCCTTTCGATGATCGAGAGCCCATAGCCCTCGATCCCGGCTCGTTTGGTGGGGTTGTTCGTCAAAAGACGCATCGACCGGACACCGAGGTCGTAAAGAATCTGGGCCCCTTGGCCATAGTCGCGGGCATCGATCGGGAGCCCGAGATCCTGATTGGCTTCGACCGTGTCTCTGCCCAGATCCTGGAGGTTGTAAGCCTCGAGCTTGTGGAGAAGCCCGATTCCCCTTCCCTCGTGCCCCCGGATGTACAGGAGGACTCCCCGCCCTTCCTCGGCAATCTTGGAGAGGGCGAGATCGCGCTGGGCTCCGCAATCGCATCGAAGGCTGGAGAAGATGTCGCCAGTCAGACATTCGGAGTGGACCCTGACCAGAACCTCCTCGCCATCGCCGATGTCGCCCATGACCAGGGCCAGGTGCTGGCGATCGTCAACCAGCGAGCGATAGCCGACCGCTCGGAAAACGCCTTGGGGTGTCGGTAGACGCGCCTCGACAACTCGTTCGACCAGCTTCTCGTGCTGGCGTCGATAGGCAATGAGGTCGGCGATTGTTCCCAGCAGTAGGGAATGCTCCTTGGCGAAACGCTCCAGATCGGGAAGGCGGGCCACGGTGCCGTCGTCGTTCATGACCTCGGCCAGAATTCCGGCCGGATAGACGCCGGCGAGCTTGGCGAGGTCGATAGCAGCTTCGGTATGGCCCGCTCGCTTCAGCACTCCCCCCTCGACGTACCGCAGGGGGTAGACGTGCCCAGGACGGGCGAGGTCGAGGGGGCTTGAGGCAGGATCGAGCAAAACGGCGATGGTCCGGGCGCGGTCAGAAGCGGAGATCCCCGTTGTCGTGCCTTGTCTGGCGTCGACCGAGATCGTGAAGGCTGTACGCCGGACGTCAGTGGAATCCCGCACCATCATCGGCAACTCGAGTTCATCCAGGCGCTCCCCCAGCATCGGCACGGTCAGGATCCCGGAGGAATGGCGGATCATGAATCCAAGGTGAGCCGGGGTAGCGGCCGAAGCAGCGAGCACGAGGTCGCCCTCGTTCTCCCGGTCAGCATCATCGACGACGATCACCATCTCCCCACGACCAAAAGCCGCGACCAGGTCGGGGACCGGAGCAAAGGTCATACGGCCTCCTCGCGGGCCTGCAAAAGCCTTTCGAGGTATTTGGCGAGCACGTCGAACTCCAGGTTCACCTGTTGCCCGGCTTGCCGCGACCCGAGAGTGGTGACCTCCAACGTGAAAGGAATCAAAGCTGCTTCGAATCCCGTGCCGGTCACCGAGGCGATGGTAAGGGCGACGCCGTCGACGGCGATCGATCCTTTCTCAACCAGGTAACGACGAAAGCGCGGGGAAACATCGACCGCCATTCTTCGTCCCATCCCCTCGGGGGTGGTCTTCGACACGGCTCCGAAGGTGTCGACATGACCTTGGACCACATGCCCGTCGAGGCGGCCGTCGGCGCGGAGAGGACGTTCGAGGTTGACTCGATCTCCGGCCAGCAGGTGACCGAGGTTGGTACGCCGGAGGGTCTCGGCGACGACGTCCAAGCCGAAGGAGGAGTCGACTTGCTCGGTCACTGTGAGGCACACGCCGTTGACGGCGATCGAGTCGCCTGCCTTGAGCTCGGGAGCCAGCTCTGACTCCACGATTAGGCGGCGGCCATCATCGGTGCCGCCGATGTCACGGACGGTTCCGAGCGACTCAATGATGCCGGTAAACACTGCTTACCCTGGCGTGAAGTCGACCCTGAGGTCATCTCCAAGCCGGGTGACCGAGTCGACCGTCACCGGGCGGGCGTCCTCCAGGGTTGACCAGACCCCATCGAATAGCGAGCGTCCGACTCCACCGGCGACCATTGCTCCGAAGTAAAACACACCCCGGTTCACCAGATTTCCGGTCCAAAGCGAGCGGGCCAGGGTGGGCCCTCCCTCGACCAGCAAGGCCAGGAGACCTTCGTTGGCCACCAGACGCAGAACCTCGGTGAGATCGCTCTTCTCCTGTCCGATGATCAACGGATCACGGGCCCAGATACGGGCGTCGGCTGGCAAGGGACGTCGACCGACGACGATCACCGGACGCGGCTGGAAGCCATCGTGGTTCGGCAGGCGGACGTCGAGCAAGGGGTCATCGACGATCACGGTGCCGGCCCCAACCATCACCCCGTCATTCTCGGCCCGAATTCGATGAGCGTCGGCTCTCGCTTCGGGACCGGTTATCCATTGCGACGTCCCGTCGGCGGCGGCAACTTGTCCGTCCAGGGTTGCGGCCAGTTTGAGGGTGACCAGAGGCAGGCCCGTGCGCCGGTGGTGAAAGTAGGCGGGGTCGATCTGCTCTCCGGGCCCCACATCCGTCAGCACTTCCAAGCCCGCCGCCCGCAGCCGGTCGATTCCTTTCCCTTGCACGCGAGGGTCCGGGTCCAACGCACCGACCACCACCCGGGCGACGTCGGCCGCCAGTAATGCGTCGACGCAGGGCGGAGTCCTCCCCTGGTGGGTACAAGGCTCCAGGGTCACCACCACTGTCCCGCCCCGGGCCCGCTCGCCGGCAGCAGAGAGAGCGAGCACTTCGGCATGTGCCGATCCCGGGCCGGTGTGCGAACCGTGGCCGACGACTTCGCCCGAGGCGTCGAGGACAACGGCCCCCACACGGGGGTTTGGATGGGGGTGCGTCGTCCGGGCGAGCTCTGCCGCCCGCTCCATCGCCATCTCCCAGCGCGACGTCACCTCAGCCGGTACGACGGTCGATCTCGAATGACGATCCGGTCCGCTTCTTGGCGAATTCCTTCATCTCCACGGCGACCGCCGACGCCTCCCATTGCGAGGTGATCGGTCGCAACACGTTGGAAGCCACTCCCATCGATATCGAAACCATCGGGAAGGCGTAGCGCTCGCCGCGACGGTCGATCACTTCGATGTAGCCGCGCAAGGCGTCGGCCGTGTCGTAGTTGTCGAGGATGCCGTCGTCGAACGTCTCGATGACCCGCTTGCAATACTCCTCCGCCTTTTCCGCCGATACCAGGGCAACAAAGTCGTCGCCTCCGATATGGCCGACGAAGGCGTCAGGTTCGCCGATGGCCTCCGTTGCCTCGACCATGCATCGCGCACAGAAGCGAATTACTTCGTCCCCTCGCATGAATCCGTAGTGATCGTTGAATGCCTTGAAATTGTCGAGGTCGCAGTGGATGAGGGCAAAGCTGGCGCCACTCTCGATTCTCTGCTCGATCTCTGCACCGATCCGGAAGTTGCCGGGAAGCCCCGTCAGCGGAGAAAGATCTCTGGCGGCCTGGGTTCGTCGTAACACAGCCTTCACCCGAGCTACCAGCTCGGAGATGTCGAAGGGCTTGGTGATGTAGTCGTCCGCCCCCAGCTCGAGGCCCTTGACTCGATCCTCCGGCAGACCCCGGGCCGTTAGGAGAATGACAGAGGTGTTGCCGGTGGTCCCGTGGGATCGGATCCGGCGGAGGGCAGTCAACCCGTCCATTCTCGGCATCATGATGTCGAGCAGGATCAATTCCGGTGCTTCGATCATCGCTTTGTCGACCGCCTCGCGCCCGTCTTCGGCCGTATCGACTTCGTACCCCTCGAGTTCGAGGTTGATCTTCACGACGGAAAGGATGTCAGGGTCGTCGTCAACGACGAGTATGCGTTCGCTCATTCCCTCGCCTCAAGCGCGGCTCTCAAATTTCTGATAGCGGCCGCCGGGTCGGGATCGCCAAAGACCGCGGTGCCGGCCACGAAGATATTGGCGCCGGCATCCCGCGCAGAAGCAATCGTGCTGGGCGTGATGCCGCCATCTATTTCGATATCGGCCGGAAGCCCATGGGACTCAATCCAATTCCGAGCCTCTTCGACCTTGCCCAGTACTTCGGCAAGGAAGGACTGGCCGCCAAATCCAGGGTTGACCGACATGATCAACACCATCGAGACCAGCTCGAGAAAGGGAAGGACCGCTGCGATCGGGGTCGGGGGCGATAACACCAGCCCGAATTCGAGACCCGCCTCTTGGGCCCGGGCGGCAGCCCGGGTGGGATCAGGGATCGCTTCAATATGCATTGTCACCAGGTCGGCCCCGGCCTGGGCCAGCTCGGTCAAGTAGGCGTCGGGGTTTGTCGTCATCAGGTGGCAGTCGAACTTCATGGCGCTCAACGGCCGCAACGACGCGATGACTGGTACGCCGAAGCTGAGGTTGGGGACGAAATGGCCATCCATCACATCGAGGTGGAGGAGATCGGTTTCTTTCTCGACTTCCGCTACTTGTTCGCCGAGGCGGGAGAAATCGGCCGCCAGCAAGCTAGGGGCGATCCGAAAGGAGGCCATTCGGGCTTCGATTGTATCCGGGTAGTTTCGAGCGCCCCGGTTTGCGAGTGCCTCCGGCCAAGCTCACTTGCCGACGTGGGGTTTACCTCGCCAACCCCGCGACCAGGCACCACCGGTCATCTCCCTCTTGCCAGCAGGGCGAACCATTCGCAACTCCATCGCTCGACCGCCCGACCCCACCAGCAGGTGTTCGCCGTCCGAAGCGAACTCGCCCGTGGCAAGGGTGTCTGCAGTTGCTCGGGCGGAGGTAATGCCAACTGGTTCCCCATCCACGAGGAAGTAGGCGCCGGGTTTGGGAGTGAGGGCACGAATTTTCCGGACATTTTGCTCCGCGGTCTGATTGAGATCGACTTGTCGATCGTTGGGACCGAGGCGGGGGGCGTAAGTGGCCTTGGCCCCGTCTTGGGCCACGGCCTCGATCTCGCCGGCCAGTAGGGCAGGAATGGTGTCCACCAGCAGCGAGCCAGCGAGGTGGGAGAGCCGGGTCGTCAATTCTCCCGCGGTTTCCTCGTCACCGATCACCACTGAACGGGCGGCAAGAACGGGACCGGTATCGAGCCCTTCCTCAAGCTGCATGAGCGAGACCCCGGTCTCTTCATCGCCGGCCGCAATGGCGGCCGCAACTGGGGCCGCTCCTCGCCATCGAGGCAGCAAAGAAAAGTGCAGATTGACGAAACCATGTCGGGGTCTCGCTAGGGCTCTGCCGGGAATGATCACTCCGAAGGCCACGACTACCGCCAGGTCGACGTCAAGCAACGGGCCGTCGATGTCGTCGGCCCCTCCCGCCTCGACAACTGTCAGACCGCGGGCGAGGGCGGCAACCTTGACCGGAGAGGGCTGGGGATTACCGCTGCGGCCCCGGGGTCGGTCCGGCCGGGTGACGACCGCGCTCACCTCGGCGGCGTCCACCAAATAGTCGAGGCTGGGCACGGCGGCAGCGGGTGTTCCCAAGAAGACGGCTCGGACCTTGCTCACGCCTCCAATCCGAGGGCTTCCTCGCGCAGGGTCTTCAAGGCCTGCTTGCGAACTTTTTTCTCAAGGCGTTCGATCAGGAGGATGCCCTTTAGGTGGTCGATCTCGTGCTGCAGCACCCGCCCGAGGAGACCTTCCCCAAAGTACTCAACCGTCTCCCCGTCCAGGTTGAGCCCTCGGGCTCGCACATATCCGGGACGGGTAATCGGCCAGTAGTGGCCGGGCACGGACAGGCAACCCTCTTCGTACTCGTAGTCCCCGTCGCTCTCGACGAGCTCGGGATTGATCAAGACCCTGGCTCCCTTCTCATCTTGCGCGTCAAAGACGATCACAGCTCTCGAAACCCCAATCTGGGGAGCGGCCAAGCCCACCCCGGGGGCGGCATACATGGTCTCGATCATGTCTGTCACCAGTTTCCGGACTCCCGTGTCGATCTCTTTGACCGGAGCGGCGGGCATGCGAAGAACGGGATCGCCAAAACGACGAATAGGAAAAAGGGCCATATCGAAGCGGCGTAATTATGACGTTGCTCGACCGCGGTCAGAGATCTATGGGGTCGGAATCGATACGCACCACCGTGCCCGCCTCCCGCCATTGCTGAATTAGAGGCCGCAGCGACAGGCGCACGGATCCAAGATCCCGTCCCTGAAGCAGCCACCGCTGAGCTGGTTCTCCGGCGGCCGTGACTCGGGCCATCGGACCAAGGAGACTGACGCCGGAGGCAATCCTGCGGAGCTCTTCATCCGACGGCGCCGGCCCCCGGGTCTCGATGATCAGCAGTTGGCCGGATGGGGGCAAGCCGAGCTGGCGACGGTTCTCCACCTCAGCTGCGAGGAACGGCATGGGGTTTCCCGATCGGAGAGCGGTGATTACAGGGTGATCAGGCAATGAAGTCTGAAGGATGCTTCGACCCGACGGACCCTCGACCTTGCTGACGAGCCGGGCGAGGATCCGCAAGGCCTCCTCCGAGGCCCGGTAGTGCGTTCCGAGAATGAGGCCGTCGGCGTCAACCGCGACCGTCAGAGATTGGCTCGGAAGGTCGGCAAGGTCGGCCTCGCTCCCCACCACCACGCGAGCGAAAATTTCGCCATCGAGCCTTCTCCGCAATTCCTCGGCAATGCGGCCAACTCCAGCCCCCATCGGCACGAACTTCTCGCTCCCACAAACCTGACATGGCCCCAAGGTTGCACCGCAACGGACACATTTGGTCCCGGGCTCGGGGCGCGAGCCACAAGTTGAGCAGCGACGAAGCGTGCGGCAGCGCCGGCAGCGAAAGGCCGCTGCGTACCCGCGCCGATGAGCGAAGACAAACACCCCACCGCCTCGTTGGGCGACGGCCTTGATTGCTCCCAGCGCCCTCAGAGTCACAAAACCTGATTGGTGCTCCTCGCGACGGCGATCGACGATCTCGACCGACGGCCAGATCCGCCGCCTGCCGGAAAACACGGAGGGTCCCGCAGCCACGGTCTCGGTGGTTGGCGTCGGTCCGATGAAGACCAGGCCGAGGCCAGCGACATTGGCTCGGGTGCGGGCCAGGTCTCGCACGGAGATAGTCGGGGTTTGACGATCCTTCATCGCCCTCCTGCCCTCTTCGACAACGGCAATCGCCCCCAAGCCGACCACCTGCCAAGTAGAGATGCGCGGAGTGCCGATTAGCAGCCGGCCCGGTACCTGGCAGGCCGCCCACGCCGAGGTGACTTCGGCCGCGGTGTGTTCGGCAGAAACGACCACCACGGCTTCGCCGAAGACCCTCGCCGCGACATCGCCCAAGGCGGCGGCCTCGGCCCCGGTGGCGACGACGGTCATCAGGCTGAGGCGGGATCGAAGGATCGGGCTCGCCAGGGCCTCGAGCCAGGCAGTGTCCGACGAAGAGGTCAGGAAAACGGCAGGCGGACGGCGTCTCCCGGCGGCGATGGCGCCTGCCAACTCCCCCAGCGGATGATCGTTGGTCACCCCCTTCTGCTCGTCTCCCGGCTCGGCTGGCAGGCGGTTGGCCAGGTTCGGAGGGGTCGCTCTTTCAAGAAGCACCGACAAGGGAGCGACATAGCGGTTGGCTGCCCATTGCAGCACCCTCAGCAGGTCGTCATCGAAGAGGGGAGGTTTCATAACGAGCGGTCCGATGGGCCTCAACTTGTCCAGCGGACGAGGAGATTTGTTTGCTACTTCGACGACGTAGCCCCGAGTTCGCCTACCGCCCAGCGGCACCCGGACCAACGAACCGACCGCGGTCTCTAAAGCTCGCTCGGGAGGCAAGGAGTACCAGAAGCCCTGATCGACCGCGAAGCTGGGGACGGCTGGAACGACCCGCGCCACCCGCCATTCTGTGGGGGAGGAGACAGGCAGAGGCGCCCTTCGAACCCCCTGTTCGCGATTGGTCAGAGAGAGGAGGCGGCCGCCGCCAGGTCGGTCGACACTGCCGTCGACTCCCACGGGAATTCGGGACGTCCGAAATGACCGTAAGCGGCGGTGGGTCGATAGATCGGCCGACGCAGGTCCAGGCGGTCGATGATTGCCTGGGGACGGAAGTCGAAGAACTCAGCCACCAGAACTTCGAGGCGATCGGGGGGAATCTGAGAGCTCTCGAAAGTATCGACGTGGGTCGAAAAAGGCGCCGCCCGGCCGATGGCGTAGGCGAGTTGAACCTCGCATCTCGTCGCCAAGCCCGCGGCCACCACATTCTTGGCGGCATGACGGGCGGCATATGTGGCCGAGCGGTCGACCTTGGTTGGATCCTTGCCGGAGAATGCCCCTCCGCCGTGTCGGGCGTACCCGCCGTAGGTATCGACGATGATCTTGCGTCCGGTGAGGCCGGTGTCGGCGTGGGGCCCGCCGACTTCGAAACGGCCGGAGGGGTTCACGTAGAAGGCCGCCTTACGGTCGAGTAGCGAATCCGGAATCGAGGGCACCACTACTTCGTCCCACAAGTGAGCTCTCATCTCATTTTCCAAGTCGACCCCGGGGGCGTGATGGGCCGAGATGAGCACGCTCGCGACTCGGACTGGCCGGCGATCCTCGTACTCCACCATGACCTGAGTCTTGCCATCGGGTCGAAGGTAGGAGAGGGTGCCGTCCCGTCGCACCGCAGCCAGTCGTTCCGCCAGACGGTGGGCGAGCTGGATCGGGAGCGGCATCAGCTCGGGCGTCTCATCGACGGCGAAGCCGAACATGATTCCTTGATCACCGGCTCCGAGAATGTCGTAGAAATCGGTCGATCCGGAGCGAGCCTCTTCCGCCCGGGTCACCCCGGCGGCAATGTCGGGGCTCTGCTGGTGAACCAGTACGGTGACCTCGATCGAATCGGCGGAGAACTCGGCGTCTCCGACGTAGCCAATATCGGCGATGGCCTCTCGGGCCACTTTCTCGGGTTCAATCGAGGCGGTGGTATTGAGCTCTCCGGCGACTACGGCTTTGCCCGTTGTGACCAGGGTCTCGCACGCCACCCGCCCCTCCGGGTCCTGGGCGAGAACGGCGTCCAGAACACTGTCGGAAACAGCGTCGGCGACCTTGTCGGGATGCCCCTCGGTGACGGACTCCGACGCGAAGAACCAGCGGCGCATGAGTGGGCGAGAGCTTACCGGCATCGCCTTTAAGGATTGAGGCGGCTCTGAATCAAATCCCAGAGCCGGGCCGCCACTTCCCGCTTGGAGAGAAGCGGCCACTCCTCCACTTGCCCGTCGGGGGTGATGATCGAGACGCGGTTGGTGTCGACGCCAAATCCGGCCCCCGGTTCATCCACGTCATTCGCCACAGTCAGATCACTTCCCTTGCGGATCGCTTTCTCCACGGCTCGGGGAATGTTCGACGTTTCAGCCGAGAAACCGACTACGTACGGACGCTTGGCTCTAGATGCCACCGCCCCCAGGATGTCGGGCGTGGATTCGAGATCGATAGTTGGTGGGCCCTCGCTCCTGGATAGCTTTGAGGCCCAGGGGTCCTTGGGCCGGAAGTCGGCCACGGCTGCGGCCATGATGGCGACATCGACGTCGAGCTTGTCAACAGCGTCGGCCATCTCTTGTGCGGATTCCACCCGTATGAGATCGACCGCGGGATGCGCCTCCCGGTCGGCGGCGGTCACCAAATGCACACGAGCTCCCCGCCGAGCGGCTTCATCGGCGATGGCATGTCCCATCTTTCCCGAGGAGCGGTTGCCGAGGAATCGAACCGGATCGATCGCCTCGCGGGTCCCGCCCGCCGTGACGAGGACTGTGAGACCGCTCAAAGGTCCCGCCAGGTGATCGATCAGTGCTTCGACGATCGCCTCCGGCTCGGCCATGCGACCCACGCCCTCGTCGCCCCCGGCCAACGGCCCAGTTTCGGGTCCCACCACCCACCGACCGTCCTGGCGTAGAAGAGCCAGGTTCCGTTGGGTGGCGGGGTTCTCCCACATCTCGGTGTGCATGGCGGGTGCCAGAAGCACGGGAGCGGTCGTAGCCAGCAGGGTGGCGCTGGCGGCCTCTTCGGATATCCCCAGGGCGAGACGGGCCAGGGTGGCGGCCGTGGCAGGGGCAACGATGACGGCTTCCGCCCACCGGCCCAACTCGGTGTGGGGACTTACCGAGGAGAAAAGCGATCGCACCACGGGATGGCCGGTGATGGCGGCAAACGTGGTGGGACCAATGAAGTTGGTGGCCTCCTCGGTGATGACGGTTCTCACCTCTGCTCCACCCTCGACGAGCAGCCGGGCGAGGTAGGCCGATTTGTAGGCCGCCACACCGCCGGTGACAACCAAAACGATTCGCCGACCCGAAAGAGCCGACATCAGGCGGCTATTCCTCGGCGTGCTCTGCCTGAACCATGCCTCCGGCGATTTCCTCCATCGCAATGGTGAGGGGTTTGCGGGAGAGGCTGTTCACCTGCGGGGGGATGTTCTTCCCCTCGTTGGAGCCGAGCCCGCTGTAGTAAGCGTTGATCTGGCGGGCTCGCCGAGCGGCAACAACAACCGTTGCGAACCGGTTGCCAATGTTGTCGATGACATCCTCGATCTTCATGGGACCTGTCTGGTTGGGGATTGCTCATTCTACCGCCGACATGTGCTGATCGACTTCCGCGATACAGCGCTCGAGATCGTCGTTGACAACGACAAAGTCGAAAACGCCCTTGGCGTCGGCAATCTCGCCCCGGGCGATTAACAAGCGTCGGGCGATTTCATCCTCAGGGGTGTCGGCGCGGAGACGTAAGCGAGCCTCGAGATCCTCGATGCTCGGCGGGACCACGAAGAACATGATGGCCTCCGGGTAAGACTCCCTGATCTGGCGAGCCCCTTGCACCTCGATCTCGAGCAACACGTCGGTACCCTGCGCGAGGTTCTCGAGAACGGGCGCACGCAACGTGCCGTAACAACGGTCGTTGTATTCGGCCCACTCCAGTAGCTCCCCGGCTTCGATCAGCTTGCCGAATTCTTGGGGAGCGACGAACCAATAGTGGACGCCATGTTCTTCGCCCGGCCGCGGATCCCGGGTGGTAGCCGAGACCGAGAAGTAGAACTGGCGGCGTCGGCGCAGCCCCTTGACGACGGATGACTTCCCCGCTCCGGATGGACCGGAGATGACAAAGAGCCGTCCCCGGTTTCTCTCAGCCAACCGTTGCTCAGCCGAGCGCGGCGAGAAGGGCCTTCCGTTGCCGCTCGCCAAGGCCCCGAATGCGGCGATTGGGGGCGATTTCGAGCGATTCGAGAAGGCGCTTGGCGCCGATTTTTCCCATTCCGGGCAATGACTCCAGCAGCGACTCGACTTTCAGGCCGGCGACATAGTCCTCCGATTCGGCCCGATCGAACACCTCACGCAAAGTCAACGAGCCGGTCTTGAGGAGCTCCTTGATCTCGGCTCTGATACGTCGCGCCTCGCCCGCCTTGGCCAGAGCCGCGGCCCTTTGCTCGGGAGTGATTTGCGGCGGCTTTGGAGAGGTCACGGTTTCGATGCTAACCCTGGCCGGCGGCGGTCACCTGCCTTACTCGGAGTCGGGAGGATGCCCACACGGCAACCGTCAGGGCGAGAACGAAGGCCAGATTCGAGAGCCAGTGGAATCCAAAGCTCTCCTTGACGAAACCGGAGGCAAAAGCGGCACTGCCGCCCAGCACCGACAACACGGCATCTGCCAAACCCTGACTGGCCACTCGATACTCGTCGCCGCTGGCGGACACCAGCAGGCTTGAACCGCCAATCAGTCCAAAGCTCCAACCGAGGCCGAGAAAGAAGAGGCCCGCGAAGATGAGAGCCGGTTGGTACCCCGCAATCACGGCTGCTACTACTCCGGTACCGAGGATGGCGGCCCCGAGCCGGATCGATCGCAACGGCCCGTAGCGGTCGACGATCCTCCCCACAACCGGCGAGAGGCCGAACATTCCCAGGACATGAACGGCTATTACCGCCCCCGATAGCTCGGCTTGGCCATGGTCGCGCATGTGCAACGGCGTCATCGTCATCACCGCCACCATCGCCGCCTGGCTGAGGGCAATGGAACCGATTCCGAGCAAGGCCAACGGGCGAGTCCTGATCACCGACCAGGTGGTGCCGACTGTCGGCCTCGGCCCCGCATCTACGATTTCCCTTTTCAGCAAGGGATCGGGCCGGAGCCAGATGGCCACCACCAGGGCGGCCAGCACCAACAGGAGCACCGACACCAGGAGTGGGGCGGTCCAAGGCCGGAACCCTTGTTCCAGGCCCCAAGTGTTCTCCCAGGAGCCGAGGCTGGGGCCGACAACTCCCCCGAGAGCCCCGACCCAGACCACGAGCGAGATGACCCGCCCTCGTTCCTCTGGGGTAGCCAAGTCGGCCGCCGCGAAACGACTCTGGAGGGCGGCTGTCTGACCCGTTCCCACCAGCACCAGAGCGAAAAGAAAGGGGATGAAGACCCCGCCTTGGCTGAGGAAAAAGCCCAGCACCGCACCCGCCGCGCCCAACAAATACCCCGCCCACAAGGCCGGGCGGCGTCCTTTGGCGAGAGCCCTCCTCGCCAGGGGAGCCGCCATCACCGCCGTGCCCAGAGTCAGTGCCGCATTGGGGAGTCCGGCCCATCGATCGGTACCGGTCAGATCGGCGGCGAGAAGCCCCAGAACCGAGACCATCGTCACGTATCCCGCCGAGAAGAGAGCCTGGCTCGTCATCAGCGTGACGAGAACCCTCCGGGGGACGCCTATGGGAGGTTCCAATTCTTCTCGATCTCGGCCAAGGCGACCCGCGCCAGTCGGATTCCGCCCGCGGTCGTGAGATGGATGCCGTCGTTCAAACGCATATCGACCAGGTCGCCTTCGTCGTTGATCAGGTACTCGGAGAATCCGCCGTCCGGTCCGGTGAAGACATCCCAACTGTTGATGTAGGTCACCCCGAGGTGAGCGGCGGCTTCGGACTCATATATCTGATTCATCGTGGCCACCTTCTCACGAAACGAGTCCGAGCGCACGATCGGCATTCCCACCCAGTACACGTCTCGATTGTCGGCCACAAGCTCGGCCATCAACTCTCCCACCCGTAGGCGATATTCAGCCATCCATTCAGCCGTCCCGTATTCGTGCCAGCTGCCATCGATTTGGATCGCCTGGGCGTCGTTCCCCCCAAAAAAGAGGACGAGCGCATCGGGATCCTGCTCGGCCCCGACCTCTCGCAGCCGGGCTGGCCAATCGAGAAAGTCGGTGCGGGTGAGCCCAGAATCGAACTCATAGACGACTTCGGTGACATCGATATAGCCGGTGTTCTCGGCTTGGTTCGCCAGCATCGGTCCGAACTGGCCCACCATGGAATCTCCCCCGATGAAGAGACGCAGTGGGTCGGTTGTGGAAATGACTCTCCTTCCCGCATTGGTCGTGGTCGTCGGTTCGGGTGCGGTGGTCGTCACGGGCAGAGCAGCCGAAATCGTCGTGGTCGTCGACACCACCGCCTGCTCCCGACCCAGAGCGGCATCGATGGCGTTGTGGGGAGCATCAAGCCAAAAGAGCCGGGAGATGAAATCGAATGGCTTGGCCGCCGCCACGGCCAGGTCCCGCTTCCAGCCCGCTTCCTGGCGGCGGGCGGTTGCCATGATGTCGGGCGCATTGAGCAATAGGCCCATGAGCAACGCCGCCACCGTGACAAAGATGGCGCTTCCTGCCGGCATCACCGGGCCCTTGCCGATCCAGGAGTCAGGCTCGAGATCCATCAGAATTGGAAGTAGATGAAGGGCGCCACTCCCTCAGGGCCAAGAGCGTCGAGAACGAGGAGAAAAGCCCCCAGGGCGGCGGCCATCGGGACCGGCTGCAAGCTCACGAACGAGCGCCGCAGGCGCAGGCGGAGATCCGAGGGCAGGTATTGGGCGCCCAACCCGCCCACGATCAGGATCGCGACCGCGGGAGTGATGGCCGCCACGGTCCCGAAAGAGCCAAGGCGCTCGAGGACACCGACCGCGGCGGAAAGCGAGTCCGATCGAAACAACACCCAGCCGAGACAGACGACGTGGAAAATGATCACCCGCCGGAGGACCCGTCGTGCGAGGCTGTCGACTCGCTCGACACCACGCGCCTCCCGGCGAGAGGCGAGCCACCGCTCGAGGGCGAGGACAGCGCCGTGGAGACCCCCCCACAGGACGAATGTCCAGGCGGCGCCGTGCCAGAGACCGCCCAGCAGCATGGTGATCATCAAGTTGCGATAGGTAGCTGCAGTCCCTTTGTGACTGCCTCCCAAGGGGATGTAGAGGTAGTCGCGGAGAAAGCGCGACAGCGTCATGTGCCAGCGCCGCCAGAAGTCCGCCAGACTGTCGGCGATATAGGGCCGGTTGAAGTTTTGGGGGAAGCGAAATCCGAGCAGCAGCGCCAGGCCGATAGCGATATCCGTGTAGCCGGAGAAATCGGCGTAGATCTGGACCGCATAGCCGTAGATGCCCGCCAGCGTTTCTAGTGACGAGAAGCTTGCAGGCGAGGCAAACACGGGGTCGACCAGCGTGGTGGCAAGGGTGTTGGCCACCACCACTTTTTTGAACAAGCCACCGGCGATGAGCAGGAACGCTGCCCCGGCGGCGACCCGTCGGGGATCGTGTCGCTCCCGGAGTTGGGGCAAGAACTCGGCGCTGCGGACGATGGGCCCGGCCACGAGATGAGGAAAGAACGAGACGAAGGCGGCGAAATCGAGGAGCGGCACCGGTTCCAGCTTTCCTCGGTAGATGTCAATCGTGTAGCTGAGCGATTGGAAGGTGAAGAAGGAAATCCCCACCGGAAGGATGATGTTGAGGATCGGTAGCGGGAGGTCGATCCCCAGAGGAGCGGTGAGATTGATCAGCGAACTAACGAAGAAGTCGTAGTACTTGAAGTACCCGAGCACTCCCAAGCTGACGATCAATCCGAGAATCAAGAGCCGCTTTCGAACCCCCGGGTCAGTGCGTCGATAGATCAGCCCGCCGATGGTGTGGTCCGCAACGGTGGTGAACCCCAGAAGAAAACAGAACCGCCAATCCCAGGAGCCATAGAAGAAGTAGCTGGCGGTGAGAATGAAAACCTTCCACCGGCGCGGATGCGGTAAGAGCAACCAGCTCACGGTCAAAACGACCGCGAAGAACAGGGCAAATTCGATCGTGGGGAAAATCACGGGATCGGACCATGGTACGGCCGACTACTACCGTTGCCACAGTCGTCATGCCCTCCCCTACCCAGGTTTCTCGTGCGCGCCCTCAGCTTCGTTCTCGCCGCCCGCGCAAGCGTCGTGTAACTCGCCGCGGGTGGATCGTTTTCGTATTGCTGGGCCTGGCGGCGGCCGCCGCCTTCATCATCCCCCTGATGGAGCGCCCCGTGGTCGGCCTGACAGGAGTGGAGGACGATCAGGTAATCACCGCGGCAGAGTTCCCGCTTTCGCTTTCTCTGACGGTTGATCGTGAGGTTGAGAGCATCGTCGCTTACCTCGACGACGAAGGGATACCTATCGAGCGATCTTCGGGTGGAGCCTCGATCGCCATCGACGGGCTCGAGGATGGGCCGCATGTGATTTCGATCGTGGTTGATCGGGGCTCACTGGTACCACCCGTCTCAACCGAGAGACGATTCCGCGTCGATTCCGAAGCCCCCGTGATCACGGTTGTAAGCCCAACGGCCCCGGTGGCCCCGCTCGGCCCCGTGGAGTTGAGGGTGACGACAGACGATCCAGATTCGATGGTGACGATTGCCGGCAGCGAAGTCATAGCTTCTACTGATGGCTCTTTCGCCATCGAGTTTCCCAACCCACCCGAGTCACCGATCGCGGTGCAGGCCCGAGACATGGTCGGAAACTCGGCCACAACCGAAGTCGCATTCCAGCTCGACCTCCCCGGCAACCCCGGCAGCGACAGCATTCGAGGGGTGCATGCTTCCGGCTATACCTGGTCGAGTCCCGCCCTCAAAGATCCGATCATGGCGATGATCGCTTCCGGTCAGATCAACACCGTCGAGATCGATCTCAAAGACGAGGCCGGGAAGATCTGGTGGGCAACTTCGGTCCCTCTCGCCTCGGAAATCGGGGCGATCGAAGAACTGTGGAACCTGGGCGAGGTCGTACGCGAGCTGCACGCGCTCGGGGTCCGGGTCATCGGTCGCCTGGTGGTCTTCCGCGACCCCATCCTGGCTGATTGGGCAGTGGCTCAGGGAAACACCGACTGGATTGTCCAAAACCCCGATGGCACTCCCTACGGTCAGTACGGGGGTTACACAAACCCTTTTAGCCCCGAGGTTTGGGAATACAACATCGCCATCGGCGAAGAAGCAGCGCGGCTCGGGGTCGACGACATTCTCTATGACTACGTGCGCCGACCCGATGCCTTCATGGATCGGCTGCGTTTCCCACTGCAAGGAGACCAAACCCCCGAAGACGCCATCGTCGGATTTCTGGAAGCGAGTCAGCCCCGGATTCACAGCGCCGGTGCCCGACTGGGAGCTTCGGTTTTCGGGATCGCCGCCACACATCCCGATCAGATCGCCCAGCCAATTCCCCGCATCGCCGAGACCGTTGACTATGTCGCTCCCATGGTGTACCCCTCGCACTGGGGTCCCAACGAATACGGCGTCGTCCACCCCAATGCCAGCCCCTATGACATCGTCTTCAGATCCCTTTCGGAGTTCCAGCGTCAGGTGGAGGGGACGGAGGCGACAGTCCTCGGCTGGTTACAGGACTTCTCCCTGGGAATCGAATACGGCCCCGCCGAGGTCAGGGCCCAGATCGAAGCCGCGGCCGATGCTGGGGTCCTCGACTTTCTCCTCTGGGACGCGGCGGCGACCTATACCTCCGATGCCCTCGATGTGATTCCCTGACCTCAATTTCGGGTGGGCTAGGGCTTCGTGGCAAGAATCCGGGAGAATTCCACTGCTGCTTCCTTCGGATCCGAGGCGCGGGTGATGGGTCGACCCACCACGATGATGTCGGCGCCTTTCGCCGCCGCCTCGTGGGCACTCCCGCTCTGGCGCTGATCGTCGGAGCTTCCATTATTGCGAATCCCGGGGCTGACCTTGGTCAGATGCGGTGCCACCTGAGCGACGACACCCAGTTGCTTGACTCCGCAAACCACTCCTTCGCAACCTGCCTCTTGCCCTAGGCGAGTCATCCGAGCCACCTGCTCGCCCAGTGAGCCTCGAAATCCAGTCTGGGCGAAAGTTGCCTCGTCCATGCTCGTCAAAACCGTGATGGCGAGCACTCCCGCCAAATTGCCGGCTGCCCCGTCCTCGAGGCCAGCGGCTGCCGCCTCCAGCATCGATCTTCCCCCGGCGGCGTGGGCGGTGATATAGCGAGCCCCGAGTCGACCCAGCTGGCGAGCGGCGCCGCGAACCGTGTTGGGAATGTCAAAGAGCTTGGCGTCGGCGAAGACGGGTCGGCCGAGCTGGCGGATGGCAGCGATCGTCGCCGGGCCCGGGCCGAGCAGCAGCTCGAGGCCCACCTTGAAGCCGTCGACATGCGGTGCCAAGTCATTTGCCGACCGTACGGCCTTCTCGGCCGAATCGAAGTCAAGAGCAACAAAGAGCTGAGTCATCCCATCGTGTCGATCAACGAGGCCACGGAAGGAACTCGGTGCTTGGTCATCCAGGAGATCAATTCATCGAGCAAGCGGCGTCCGGCTCGAGGTTCGGCCATGTGGATTGTCCCCGCCGCCACCGCTTGCGCCCCGGCGATCAGGTATTCGGCGATGTCGGTGCCGCTGGTGACGCCACCACAACCGACAATCGGCATCTGCGGCAAGGCCCTTCGCACCTCGATGACGAAGCGGAGGGCGATCGGCTTCAAGGGCGGGCCTGAGTAACCACCCACGACTCCGCTGAGCTTGGGCTTTCGGGAGTCGAGGTCGATTCCCGCCCCCCAGATGGTATTGGTCAAGGTAAGGAATTTCGCTCCTGCCTCCGCGCACGCTGCTGCTACCGGAACCGGGTCGATCAAATTCGGTGAGAGTTTCGCCCCCACTGGAAGCGACACCGCCCCGACGACCGATTCGACTACGTTGGCCGATGCTTCGGGATCAATGGAGAACATGTGCCCGTCGAGGTTGGGACAAGAAAGGTTGACCTCGATCGCGGTCAACCCGCTGGCCTCGAGACCCTTGGCGACCAGGGCGAACTCCTCCGCCGTGTGCCCCACAGCCGAGCCCCAGACCGGGACATCCAGCTCCACCAGCCGGGGCCCGATTTCGGTTCTCCACGCCTCGATCCCAGGGTTCTGAATCCCGATTCCATTGAGCATCCCGACCCCGGCCGGGGCCAGGCGGGGAGCAGGTCGGCCGCTCCAGGGTTCGCCGCTGACCGATTTCGCTACCGCCGCTCCGTAAGCCGTCAGGTCCGCCAAGCCCGAAAGCTCGATCACTGAACCCACTGTCCCCGATGCCGCGATCAATGGCGAGCGCAGCCGAAGCGGCCCCAGCCTGGTCGTCAGATCAGGTATCACCCGTCATTCCCGAAGCTGATATCTGATATCTGACGTCTGAAATCTGATCTCACTGGTGCCATTCCTGGAGGCTGCGGGGTCGTCGAATGGCCCCGGGTCCCGAGCGCAGGCTCCGGGCCACCGCCAGCGCACCGGCGATGGTCGTTACGCAGGGGACGTCGTAACGGCGGGCGGTGTGGCGAATCAGCCGTCCGTCCGATCGGGCCCTTCCCCCCCGGGGCGTGTTGATGACGAGATTCACCTCCCCCGCCTCGATGCGGCGGCGAGCGTCATCTGGTCCTTCGCCGACCTTGTCGACCACCCCGGCGGCGACGGCGTGATGCCGCAGATATTTGGCGGTTCCCGGGGTGGCGACGAGCTGGAAGCCGAGCATGGTGAAGGCTTGTGCCACGGCCAGGCCGGTTGGCTTGTCTCGATCCGCAAACGACAGAAATACGGTCCCGCGATCGGGGAGAATATGGCCCGCCGCCAGGAGCGCCTTGGCATACGCCACCCCAACGTCGGCTCCCACTCCCATCACTTCTCCAGTCGAGCGCATCTCCGGCCCGAGAACGATGTCCTCCTCCGGGAACCGATCCCAGGGCATCACAGCTTCTTTGACGGCCACGAAGCCGCCCGGACTTCGCTCCGGCACCAGTCCCTCGTGGCGTAGTTGCTCGAGAGTCGCGCCCATCATCACCCGGGCTGCCACCTTGGCCATGGGAATCCCGATCGCTTTGGAAACGAATGGAACCGTTCGTGACCCGCGGGGATTGGCCTCCAAGACGAAGGCGTCGTCGCCCTTGACCGCGAACTGGATGTTGATCAATCCTCTCACCTCGAGTGCCCGGGCCAGCTCTTCGGTGGCGGAGATGATCTGCTTTTGAGCCTCCTCGGTCAGGGTCGGCGGTGGGATAACGCACGCCGAATCACCTGAGTGCACGCCAGCTTCCTCGACGTGCTCCATGATCCCCCCGATCAAAGTCTCGTGGCCGTCGAAGATGGCGTCGACGTCGACCTCCGTGGCTGCTTCGAGGAAACGGTCGATGAGCAATGGAGCATCGGTCAGCTCGGGAAAATTCTCGTAGAGGTCGCTCAGATACGAAGAGAGCTCGTCGTAGCTGTAGATGACTCTCATCCGCGCCCCACCCAGCACGAAAGAGGGGCGGATGAGGACGGGCAGCCCGATGCGGTCGACCACCTCGCTGGCATCGATGAGCGACCGGGCGACCCCTTGCGGAGGCAAACGCACCCCCAGCCGACGACATAGAGCTGCAAACTGCTCCCGGTCCTCCGCGGCCTCGATCGAGCTCGGGCTGGTACCAGCGATCGGTACGCCTCGATCGGCCAGCTCGCGAGCCAGGTTGAGCGGCGTCTGACCACCAAGCTGGACGATCACCGCCACCGGGGTCTCGGCCTCTACCACAGCTAAGACGTCCTCCGTGGTGAGCGGCTCGAAGTACAGGCGGTCGGAGGTGTCGTAGTCAGTGGAAACCGTCTCGGGATTGCAATTGACCATGACGGTCTCGTATCCCGCCTCGCGTAGGGCAAAGGAGGCGTGCACGCAGCAATAGTCGAACTCGATGCCCTGACCGATTCGGTTGGGCCCCGACCCGAGAACCAGCACCCGCGGCTTTGTGGCCGGGGGCACTTCATCCTCTTCCTCAAACGTCCCATACATGTACGGGGTGTGGGCCACGAATTCGGCGGCGCAGGTGTCAACCGTCTTGAAGGTGGTTTTGACTCCCAAAGCAAGTCGGACCTCACGAATCCTCTCCTCGGCCTGGCCCCATAGGTAGGCGAGCTGGCGATCGGAGAACCCGGAACGCTTGGCCATTTCCAACGAATCCCGATCTTGGACCGCGGTCTCGAGATAGCGACGGACCGCGACCGTTTCGGCGATCTGATCCACGAACCAAGGATCAATGCGGGAGGAGGTAGCCACTCTCTCGGCCGATATGCCCCGGCGCAGCGCCTCTGCCACTTGAAAAATTCGATTCGGGTTTGGCACCGAAAGCTCCTCGAGCAACGAAGAGTCGTCGTAACGCTCCATCACCACTTCGGTGGGATCGGCATTCAGCCCGAAACGGTTGTTCTCAAGGCTCCGAAGAGCCTTCTGCAGGGCCTCAGGGAAGGTGCGCCCGATGGCCATTGCCTCGCCAACACTTCTCATCGAGGTCGTCAAGCGAGTGGAGGCTTTGGGGAACTTGGCAAAGTCGAAACGAGGAACTTTGACCACGACATAATCGAGCGCCGGCTCGAATGACGCAGGAGTAGCGCGGGTGATGTCGTTGGGGATCTCATCGAGGGTGTACCCGACGGCCAGCAGTGCTGCGATTTTGGCGATGGGAAAACCAGTCGCCTTCGACGCCAGCGCCGAGGAGCGGGACACTCGGGGATTCATCTCGATCACGAGACGGCGACCGGTTTCTGGATCAACGGCGAACTGCACATTCGATCCGCCTGTTTCCACTCCAATTGCCTGGAGCACTCGAATCGCGTCCTCCCGCATCTCCTGGTACTCGCGATCGGAAAGAGTCTGGATCGGAGCAACCGTGATGGAGTCTCCGGTGTGAACCCCCATCGGATCGAGGTTTTCGATCGAACAGACGACCACCGCGTTGTCGTTGCGGTCGCGCATCACCTCGAGCTCGAACTCCTTCCAGCCGGCCACCGACTCTTCAACCAGGATCTCCCCCACCGGAGAGGTGTCGATACCCCGCCGGGCTATCTCGACCAACTCCTCTCGATCAGAGGCGAGCCCGGTTCCACCGCCCCCGAGGATGAAGGAGGGCCGAACCATGACCGGGTAGCCGATTTTCTCGGCCGCAGAGACGGCGTCGTCGAGTGAGTTGGCATAAGCCGCCCGGGGTACGGCCAGGCCCGCCTGCTCCATCACCGTCTTGAAGCGACCCCGATCCTCGGCCCGTTCGATGGCCTCGATCCCCGCTCCGATGAGCTGGGTGTGAAACCGCTCCAGTGTGCCCCGCCGATGGAGGGACATCGTGACGTTCAACGCGGTCTGTCCACCCAACGTCGGTAAGAGGGCGTCCGGACGTTCCCGGGCGATGATCTCTTCAACCACTTCGGCGGTGATTGGCTCGATGTACGTGGCGTCGGCGAATTCGGGGTCGGTCATGATCGTCGCCGGATTGGAATTGCAGAGGATGACCCGGTATCCCTCGCGGCGCAAGACCTTGGCTGCTTGGGTACCGGAGTAGTCGAACTCGCAAGCTTGGCCGATGATGATCGGGCCCGAGCCGATAAGCAGGATGGAGCGGAGGTCGGTGCGCTTAGGCACGATCCATCAACTCCACGAAGTCGTCGAAGAGCGCCACGGCATCCCGGGGCCCCGGGGCGGCCTCGGGGTGAAACTGCACCGAGAAGGCGGGCACGTCAAGGCTTCTCATGCCTTCGAGGGTGCCGTCGTTGAGGTTCTGATGGGTCGGGATGGCGGTTCCGAAGTCAGTTTCAACCCTCGCTGGTAGCTCACCGGGAATGCTGGACCCCTTGGCAACGGTGTGAAGGTCGACCGCGAAGCCGTGGTTCTGACTGGTGATGACCACGCGGCCGTCCACCAGTCGCCGCACCGGATGATTGCCGCCGTGGTGGCCAAACGGCAACTTGAACGTTCGCGCTCCCAGCGCCAGACCGAAAACCTGGTGACCGAGACATATTCCGAAGATCGGGACTTTCCCAATCAGAGCCCGCAGAGTCGCCACCGTCTCGGTGAGCGGCTCGGGATCACCGGGGCCGTTGGAGAGAAAGACTCCATCGGGCCGTCGGTCAATGATCTCACCAGCCGTGGCCGTGGCGGGCACCACTTCAACGTCGAATCCCCGTCCCGCCAGCTGCCGGAGTATGTCGCGCTTGATTCCCAGATCAATCGCCACCACATTCCCTCGGCGATCGCCCATCGCCGGTATCTGGTAGGGGTGGGGGGTCGAAACCGAGACGGCGAGCGCCTGTCCCTCCATTTTCGGAGCGGATGCGGCGCGCGCCACCAAATCAGATTCGGTGGTTCCGCTACCTAAGGCCACCGGCATCGCCCCCCGTTGCCGGATGTGCCTGGTGAGCCGGCGGGTGTCGACCTCCGAGAGCGCCACCAGTCCCCGTTCGGCGAAAGTTTCGCCTAGTGAGCCTTCTGCTCTCCAGCTCGAGGGTCGGGCGGCCAGGCTTCGCATCACCATGCCGGCTGCCGCTGGGGCCGATGCTTGGTCATCAGTGGCGGCGACCCCGTAGTTGCCGATATGGACCGAGGTCATCACCACCACCTGACCCGCATACGACGGATCGGTGAGAACCTCTTGGTAGCCGGTCATGGCCGTGTTGAACACGACCTCACCGGTGCTCACCCCCTCGGCTCCGACGCTCACACCACGAAACACGGCGCCATCGGCCGTGGCCAGCAAGCCGGGCCGGGAGGGCATCAGGACACCAGAGCGTGAACGAGACGCCCCTCAAAAACGGTGGCCCGAACCCGTCCGGTCAACGTGAGCGAACGGAACGGAGAGTTCTCTGCCTTGGAGCGAAAGCCGTCGACAGTCCACTCCTCGGCGGGCGCGATCACCGTCAGGTTGGCAGGCTCGCCTGGGGCCAGTAGCCGTCCCTGGCGGGCGATTTGGCCGATCCGGGCCGGAGCAACCGACAGACGGTCAAAAAACCCCGCCTGATCGAGGTGGCAGTAGGTCAGCACTGCAGCGGCGGAGGTCTCGAGGCCGATTACTCCGCGGGGAGCTTCCTCGAAGGGGACTTCGGTTTCGAACGCTGAATGGGGAGCGTGATCGGTGGCAACGGCATCGATCAATCCCGAGCTCAAAGCTGCTCGCAACTCGCCTCGGTCTGTGGAGCTGCGCAGTGGCGGATACATCTTGAAAGCCGGGTCGAGAGAGCCAACGGCGGAGTCGTCGAAGGCGAGATGGTGCGGGGTGACTTCGGCGGTCACCGGCAGGCCAGCCGCCTTGGCTGTGCCCACCAACCCGATACTGAGGGCACTCGACACATGCTGTACGTGATAGCGGCAGCCGGTCAGCCTGGTCAGGGCCAGGTCGCGGGCCACTACCACCTCTTCCGCTTCCGCCGGAATGCCTTTCATCCCCAGTCGCGAGGAGAGTGAACCCTCGTGCATATGGCCCCCAGCGCCGAGAGCCCGATCTTCGGCGTGCTGCGCCACCACTGCCCCGCGATCAGCCAGGTATTCCATCGCCACCCGTAAGAGGCCGGCATCGTGCACGGAGTCACCGTCGTCGGTAAATACCCGCACCCCGGCCTCCCACAATTCGTCGAGATGCGAAAGCAGCGCCCCCTCGCGACCCATGGTGATGGAGCCGGCCGGAACCACCTCGCACAACCCCACCTGGTGCGACCGCTCGAGGATCAAGCGTGCGATGTGGCCGGAATCGACGGCCGGCTGGGTGTTGGGCATGGCCACGACGGCGGTGTATCCCCCGGCCGCTGCGGCTTCCGACCCGGTCCGGATGTCTTCTTTCCATTCCTGGCCCGGTTCCCGAAGATGGGCGTGGAGGTCGACCAGGCCCGGTCCCACCCAGGCGCCCTCGGCATCAATTTCCTCGGCGCCGTCGCAGGAGCCGCCAACCGCCACGATTGCATTCCCGTCGATGGCCACGTCGGCTGCCTGCCCTCCGTCGGGGGTGAGCACCATTCCGTTGCGGATGACGAGCTGGTACTTCATGAGGTTCCCAGCAGGCGGAAAAGCACGGCCATCCTCACCGCTACACCGTTGCGGACCTGGGCGAGGATTAGCGCCCGGGGGTCGTCGGCAACGTTGGCGGCGATCTCTACTCCCCGGTTGATGGGGCCGGGATGCATCAACACCGCATCGGGCGCCATCCTGTCCAGTCGACCGCGATCGATTCCGTATCGGCTGACGTATTCGGGCAACGATGGCAAGCCGGGCCCACTCCCCCGCTCCATCTGGATACGGAGGAGATAGACGACGTCGAGGTCGGCGATGACCTCATCGAGAGAATGGGAGACGGAGACCGGAAAGCCCTCCAGATCACTGGGGAGGAGAGTCGGAGGGGCGATCAGCGTGACGTTGGCACCAAGCAAGGTGAAAGCATCGATGTCGGAGCGAGCGACCCGGGAGTTGCGGACGTCACCGACGATGGCGATCCGCAGGCCATCGAGCTTGCCGAACCGCTGACGGATGGTGAGTGAGTCGAGCAATGCCTGGGTGGGATGCTGGTGGGCTCCATCCCCGGCATTGATCACCGGACAATCGAGCCAGGAGGCGACCCGGGCCGCGGCTCCCACCGCTTCGTGTCTCACCACGAGCAGATCGGCGCCGGTGGCCCTGATGGTCAAGGCGGTGTCTTTGAGGCTTTCTCCCTTGGTCACCGACGACGTACCGGGTGCGAACGTCATCACATCAGCCGACAGAGCCTTGGCCGCGCGCTCGAAGGAGAGCCTGGTCCGCGTCGAGGCCTCGAAGAACACGGTGGCGACTGTTTTCCCGCGCAGGGTGGGGACCTTGGGAATAGGACGTTCGAGTACCTCGGCGAACTCACCTGCCAGATGGAGAAGGTCTTCCAGTTCGCCCCGATCGAGATCGGCGATGCTCAACAAATGCTTCATGGCCGACTGATCCAGACGCCCTGTTCGCCGTCGATCTCGGTCAATTTGACGTGCACCCTTTCCTCGAGGGAGGTTGGAACGTTCTTCCCCACATAGTCGGCTTTGATCGGGAGCTGTCGGTGGCCCCGATCGACCAGGACCGCCAGTTCCACTGCCGCCGGCCGACCTAGGTCGGAGAGGGCATCGAGCGCGGCCCGGATGGTCCGCCCGGTGTAGAGGACGTCGTCCACCAGGATCACCGTCCGATCGCTGGGGTCAACCGGAAGCAGCGTCCGGCTGAGGCGGGTTCCGGGACGCTTGCTGAGGTCGTCGCGGTAGAGCCCAATGTCGAGATAACCCACCGGGACCTTCTCGTCTTCGATACCCGCAATGGCCTCGGCCAGAGTCTCGGCCAGAGGCCCGCCTCGAGTATGAATCCCGACCAGGATCAAGCCGTCGGTGCCGTGGTGGCGTTCGCAGATCTCGTGCGCGATCCTCTTCAGGGCTCGGCGGATCTCATCGTCGGTAAGAAGCTGGGTGGTGCCCAGGTTGTTTCTCCTTTCCGGCCTCGCAGGACCGGTCTTAAAGGGTGCCGTTCCGACCCTAGCAGCCGGCGCCATCCGCGCCGGCGGGGGGAGAGACGTTGGCGAGCTTGGCCAGCACGCCGTTGACAAACGAGCCGCTCCGCTCGCTCCCGTAGAGCTTGGCGAGACGAACCGCCTCGGATACCACCACCGCTTTGGGTGTACCAGGCTCGAATCGAAGCTCGTAGAGGCCGAGGCGCAGTATCGCCCGATCCACCACTGGCATCCGGTGCACCTGCCAGTGCTCAGCGACGGCTTCGATCTCGGCGTCGAGGAGGGGGAGGTTCTCGAGCACCCCTTCGACCAATCGGGCAGCCCGGCTGGGAAGTTCCAGCGGATAATCCTCGAGGTCGCGCTGGTCGGCTTCGTAAAGCGCTTCCAGGGCGAGCTGGCGGGCTTCGATGCTCACACCCGCGTGAGATAGGTTCCGCTGCGGGTATCGACTCGAATCTTGTCTCCGATGTTGACGAAGAGGGGGACCGACACGACCAACCCGGTCTGGGTCGTTGCTGGTTTGGTCGCAGCCGAGACCCTGTCACCACGAACTCCGGGCTCCGTGTAGGTGATTTCCATCTCCACCGCGGCGGGTAGGTCGACCGAGATGGGATTGCCCTTGTAGAGGGCAAGGGTGACGTTCATTCCGTCGATCAAGAAATCGGCCGCCTCTCCCACCTCCTCCGGTGCCATGGCGAACTGTCCGTAATCCTCCAGGTTCATGAAATGAAATCCCATGTCATCGCGATACAAGAACGTGTGCTCCCGGCGGTCGATGATGGCCTGAGCGACATCCTCTCCGGCGCGAAATGTCCGGTCGAGAACCTGGCCGGTTTCCAGGTTGCGCAGACGCATCCGAACAAACGCCCTCCCCTTGCCCGGCTTCACGTGTTGGTATTCGATGATGGTGAAGATCCCGTCATCGAGATCGAGAGCCTGACCCGGGCGGACGTCGTTGGTTGATGCCATGTCAATGAACCTACCGGTCGCGAGCCTAGAAGGATCAGATGGCGTTGATCCAAGCAGCCAGCGGTCCGAAGCCGGATTGGATCAGAAACTGATGGCCACCAGTGGGGATGGAGACACGCTCGGCGTTTGGAAGTAGCTCTTGCCAGCGAACGGTGTCGGCGGGGATAACGTAACGGTCGTCAACCGCGTCAAGGATCAAGTTGGGCCACCTGACTGACAGAGAGCCAAGGGGTGCCAAGTCGGCAACCACACTCAGATCTTCCAACGTGGTCCACATCGTGTCGGCTCTCGCCGCGATCGATTGCCGGCCGTAGTCGGTGATAAGACCGGCCGGAAACCGCCGGCTGACCCGGGCGGCGACGCTCATCGCCGGCCAAACCGTTCGGAAGAGGCCGCTGGCCACTCGGCCCCGGCCACCGGGTGCCGCCTGAGCGATTCGGAGAGCGACGCCCGGCATCAGACCGGGGCGAGGAAAGAGCGCCGAGATCAACGCCAGGCCAGCTATTTCTTCCGGCCGCCTGGCTGCCCACAGCGCAGCCAACACCGCTCCCACCGAGTGACCTGCCAACACCGGCTTTCCCCCCACCCATCTCGCCAATTCATCGATGGTTTCGAGGTGGAAAGCGCGGTCGTAGCGGAGAGCTGGCTTATCCGAGGAGCCGAAGCCAGCTAGGTCCGGCGCCACCACAGTGAAGCGGTGGTCGAGAAAATCAGAAAGGCCGTGCCAGTAGCGCCCTGATCCTCCGAGGCCGTGCAAGACGATCAGTGCCGGTCCCGATCCGGTCGTCCACACGTTCATCTTGCCCCAGGCGAAGGGGAGCTCGTTTCTGGTCCAGCCCTTCACTCGCCCAGGATCACCCTCGCCACATGCCGCTGACCATCGTCGGTGAGGCCAATCTCAGAGTCCGGCGGCTGTTCGACCTCGTCGAGCCACAAGCTCTTTATTCCCCGCGTCGCCCCCTCCGGGTTCTCGACCCGGATCTCATATTGCGAGGAGTGGTAACGAAAGTTGATCTCAAAGCCCCGCCACGCTCGGGGGATGCAGGGATCGATCAGGAGGCTCTGACCCCGAAGGCGAAAGCCGAGAATCGACTCAACGCCCGCGCGATACATCCAGCCTGCCGCCCCCGTGTACCAGGTCCACCCACCCCTGCCCACGTGCGGTGCTTCTGAGTAGATGTCGGCGGCCGCTACGTAAGGCTCAACTCGATAGCGATGGACGCCGGCTCGAGTGCTGGCGTGGTTGATCGGGTTCAAGATCCCGAACAGCTCACCGGCCCGGTCGCCCTGGCCGAGAGTGGCGAAAGCGATGATCGCCCAAATGGCGGCATGCGTGTACTGGCCGCCATTCTCCCGGATCCCAGACAGGTATCCCTTGATGTACCCAGGGTCGACATCCCAGCGATCGAAGGGAGGCGTGAAAAGAAGCACCAAGCCGTCCCCTCGCCTGACCAAGTACTCCTCCACAGCCGACATCGCCCGTCCGGCTCGCTCTGGCTGGCCACCTCCGTGCATGACCGACCAGGACTGGGCGATGGAGTCGATCCGGCACTCGGGATTCGCCGAAGACCCGAGCGGAGTTCCGTCGTCGAAGAAAGCCCGCAGATACCAGTCACCGTCCCAGGCCACCGCCTCCAAGTGGCTTCGTATCTGCTCTGCCGAGCGCCGCCAACTCAAGGCCACCCGGCTCTTTCCGACCAAGTCAGCCAGCTCGGCCATGCGGCGCAGGTTGGCATCGAGAAACCACCCCAGCCAGACGCTTTCGCCCCGACCTTCGATTCCTACTCGATTGAAGCCATCATTCCAATCTCCAGAGCCGATCAGAGGCAGGCCGTTGGGTCCGAGGCGCTGGCGAGCGCGGTCGAGGGCGCGCCGGCAATGATCGAACATGGTCCCGGTGCGAGAAGAGATCTCGGGTGTGAAGTAGGCCTCGTCCTCGTCGGGTTCTAGCTCCGGCCCAGTGAGATAGGGAACCTCCTCCGCCAGTAGGTCGAGGTCTCCTGTGACCTCGATGTAGTGCCCGACCGCATAGGGCAGCCAGAGATAGTCATCGGAAATCCGGGTCCGCACACCCTTGCCTGACGGCTCGTGCCACCAATGCTGGACGTCGCCTTCTTCGAACTGGCGGCTAGCGGCGCGGAGGAGGTGAGCCCGCGTGGTCTCCCGCATCGGCACTGCGAGGGCCATCACGTCTTGCAGTTGATCGCGGAATCCGTACGCCCCGCCGGCTTGGTAGAAGGCCGATCGTCCCAGAACTCGACATGCCATGGCCTGATACAGCAGCCACTGATTGATCATGATGTCGAAGGAGCGATCCGGGGTTCTCACCTGGAGAGCACCGAGAACGTCGCTCCACCGGGTCCTTACCGCCTCGTCGACCTGGGCTTGGGGGACGGATCGATATTGCTCGACCAAGGCCGATGCATGGGCGGCGTCTGTGCCTTGTCCCAGCAGGAACACGACCTCGATTTCGTCGCCGGGAGGGATAACGACCTGTCGTTGTAGAACCGCGCACGGATCGAACCCAGTGCCGGATCGACCTGAAAGACCACGTCGACGCTCGAGGGCAGCAGGGCGCTCGAGGCTCCCGTGTCGCCCGAGAAACTCAGTGCGGTCGGTGGTCCAGGGGCCGACCTCCGCCCCAAAGTCGGCGAAGGCCACCCGTGACCCGAAGTCGGCGTTCCAGGGGTTGCGAGCTATGAGAGCGCCGGTGCTGGTATCGCGTTCGCTAAAGATGTGGAACCGTTGGCCGACTCGGGTGGGCCCCAGCACCCATTCGACATAAGCGGTCAAGGTCAACCGCCGGCGGCGCCCGCTTCGATTTTGGAGACGAAGCGTCGAGATCTTCACCGGGTCATCGAGAGGCACGGTCATTCGTAAGCGGCTGCGGATGCCGAAGGAGGTGTGGTCGAACTCGGAGAACCCAGGTCCGTGGCGCACGACGTAGGTCGAGCCATGGTGGCGGATCGGGAGAGCGGTTGGCCCCCACAGCTCACCGGTTTCGTCATCCCGGATGTAGATGGTCTCGCCTGGCGGGTCGGATACCGGATCGTTCGACCAAGGCGTCAGCTGATTCTCCCGGCTGTTGCCGGCCCAGGTGAATCCTGCACCCGACTCGGAGATGACAAATCCGGCATTGTCGTTGGCGATCACGTTGATCCAAGGAGCCGGAGTCCACTGACCTTCGCCGAGAATCACGACGTACTCGGAAGCTCCCTCGGAAAACCCACCGAGGCCGTTGCGAAACTCGAGGTCAATCCGGGGTTGTGGTCCTCCCGGTGATGGTGTTGGCGGCGCCTTGCGTCTCGAGGTCGCGGCAACCGGAGGCCGGGGGCGGCGGGCGAGTTGGTCGGCCAACGTCCCGTGGTGGCTCAACACGATCGCGCGGGCGGTCGCCTGCAGCAGCTTGCGGTCCGCGGCATCGAGAAGGTCGCCGCGAAAGAGGAAGACCCCCCCGTCGGGCTCGGGGCCGATGCCCCGCCCGGTGGTTCGCACCACCTCTTCGATGGTGGCATGGAGGTCGGCCACATAGGAGCCGGGCTTCTCGTTGATGATCACCAGGTCTGCAGCCAGTCCTTTGGCCCGCCAGTATTCCTGGGCTCGGAGGAGGTCGCGGACGATTCCCCTGTCCTCGGGTTGATCGATTCGGAGCAGGACCACGGGAAGATCTCCCGAGATGCTGTGGCGCCAGAGCGCCGGCTGGCCACCGATGGCCGCCGCCAGGGTTGCCGAAGGTGCGCGCATCGACGGGTCGACGTAGATCAGCCGCTGGGCGAGTTGTTGGAAGAGGTGAGCCTGTTCCGGAGTGACGCCGAGATGGTGCAATCGGACCTGGGCCTGCGTCCAAGACCCCGTCAAACTCTGTTCGAACGCCCCCGGATCCGAGAACTTGTCGACCAGATCGAGCGCCTCCGCCCGGGAGGTCGCCATCACGGTGCTGAAGGTGAGGTGAACGGTTTCCCCCGGCGGCACCCGAACCCGACGTCGCAGACTCAAGACCGGGTCAAGCACCCGTCCCACCGAGTTCGACAGGGGACGATCGAGGGCGGCGGCCTCGTGGATCCGCCGTCCCCGGCCCAGAAAGCGAGCCCGGTCGGTCTCGAATTGAAGACCGCCTACAACTTCACCTTTGATCGCCACTACCTGACCCGCCCAATAGGTTTCGTCACCAGCCGCTCGTGGTCGGCGATGGGCCAGGAGGGCATCGTGGCTGCCCACCGCCTCGGTTTGCACGAATAGGTTGGAAAAGGCCGGATGGGAGTCATCCGAGGACTGCGGTGCCAGCACCAATTCGGCATAAGAGGTGACTTCGACCTCTCGGGATGCGTTGTCGAGGTTGGTAAGGGTGAGGCGACGTACCTCTACCTCATCTTCGGCTGAGACCACCACCTCGAGAGTCGATCGCAGCGTTCCGTCACGCCGGCTGATTTCCGCCTTCCCCTCGGAAAACTCGACCTGATACGACTGGGGATTGACCCGGATGGGCTGATAACCGGCCGACCAGATCGCGTCGCTCAGGTCATCACGGATGAAAATGAACGTGCCGTAGTTGTCGAGGGTCAGGTCCTCTCGCCAGCGCGTCACCGCCACACCGCCGAGCTTGCTGTATCCCGAGCCACTGTCGGTGATCATCACCGAGTAGCGACCGTTCGAGAGCAGATGCGTCTCCGGTATCGCTCCATTCGGCAACCCGAGGTGTCGAACCGCCCCCTCGGCCTCCGTCCGCGGGTGAGCGGCCAGTGCCACCTCCTCGGCCCGCGGTCGAGCGACTTCGACGTCGCGAGGCACTCGTTCGTGCAGCAATAATTCGGCAGCCCGCACCGCCGGATCGGTGTGAAAGAGCTGGCGAATGACGCCACCGAAAACGACGTTGGCCAAGGCGATGATCGACATCGCTTGGTGATGTCCCATGTGGGCCTTCACGGTCACCCATTCCTCGTCTTCGGGGACTCGCGACGGCGTGAAGTCCACGGACTCGTAAAACCCATAGCGACCGAGCGCCCCCATGGTCGCCAGCCGCTCGAGATTCTGCAGCGCTCGACGAGGATCGATCATCGCCGCCAGCATCGACGCGTAGGGAGCTACCACCAGGTCCTCTGAGAGTCCGCGCTCGAAGCCCAGGCCGGGCACTCCAAAGGCCGAATATTGATAGGTGAGCTGGAGGTCGCGAGCGGCAAAAGCGGCTTCGGAGATCCCCCAAGGCACACCTCGCTCCCGACCGTATTCGATTTGACGCCGCACCACTGCCCGGTAGGTCATGTCAAGCACGCTGTCGGTTGGTGAGTCCATTACCAAGAGCGGCATGAGGTACTCGAACATGGAGCCCGACCAAGAGATCAGGGCAGCATCCGCGCCAACCGGAGTCATCGAACGATTGAGGAGAAACCAGTGCGACGGAGGAAGGTCACCTTTGGCGATTCCGATAAAGCTGGCTAATCGAGCCTCCGAGGCGAGGAGGTCGTAATGGCTTTGATCGAGTGCTCCGTCGCTCAGCCGGTAACCAACCGAAAGCAACTTGTTCTGCTGGTCCATCAGGAACCCGAAGTCCATTCCGGTGGCCATCTCTACGGCCCAAGCCGATATCGAATGCAGTCGAGTCCCAATCTCCTCAGCGCTGACGTCTTGATCGAGTTCGTGGCTATCGACGAGCCTCTGGAGCGCCGTCGCCCACTCCAAGAGCTCTCCCGTCTCGATCCCTGCCCCTAGGGTCTGGACGATGTCAACGACGTTGTCGGCGGCTGCGGCGACCGTGACTAGCCGATTGCTATCCGACTCGCTGGCCGCCAAGAGGTCGATCAGGGCCTGATCGAGATCACGGGGGGAGACGAACTCGGTGTCGAGGCGATCGACCATTTGATCGGCCGTCTGACGGATCAGAAGGGCGAGGTCGCGGACTTCAAGGGCCAGATCCGAGGGGCGCCCAACGAGGCGCAGGCAGCCCTGAGAAAGCGCTAATAGATGTCCGGCCAGGTTGCCGGAATCAACCGAGGAGATGTAACGAGGATGTAGTGGCTCGAGGGTGCGGGTGTCGTACCAGTTGAGGAAGTGGCCTCCGTGGCGCTCGAGACGGAACATGGCTGCCATCGTCTGCTCCCACCGAGTGATGGCCTCCACGGTGCCGATCCAGCCGAATTCCCTGGCCGATAACACCGAGAGGAGATAGAGGCCCAGGTTGGTGGGCGAGGTCCGATGGGCGATCGCCGCCGGCTCCTCCTGGAAGTTGTCTGGCGGCAGATAATTGTCCTCGGCCGTCACAAAGCGCTCGAAGTAGCTCCAGGTTTTCCGGGCGAGCAACCGGAATGCCTCCACCTCGGATACCTCGAGTGGTGCCGTCGGGGCGGGCCGCCTGGTCTTGCTCGCCTCATGGGCCAAATATGGAGCAGCCACCCAGGCCGCAGCCAGCGGTGTCGCCACCCAAAGCGCAACGGGCTTGGCCAAGGCCGCGGCCGCAATGGCCGCCAGCCCCAGAAGCGCCGGCGGGGCCATCCGCTTTTGGAATTCGGCGAGTTCAAGACCAAAACGACGCTCAGCCTCTTCCGAGGTCATCCAGCGGAGCAGATGTCGTTTCGAGACCAGCATCCGCCAAAGGGTGGTGAGAATCGCATCCGCCATCACCAGCGCCTGATAGGCCAGGAACGAAATCTGGAGCCCGATCCGACCGAGAACCCGACCGGTATCTTCCAACCAGCGCTGGAATCTGATCGCTCCCGGTGTGGTGGTTCGGCGTGGGACCAATCGTTCGAGCAGGGGAAGCATGGCCGGAAAGGCCAATGCAGCGATAACAAGAATCACCGGTGACCAGAGAGGAACGGCGGGAATGACGCAGGCGGCCAACAGGAGGGCAAACGAAGCCGGCCCGTTCAGACTGCGACGCAGATTGTCGATCATCTTCAGGCGAGCGACGGCATCGAGGGCCCCTCTTCTTCCGAGGATCCAGGGCAGAAGTTGCCAGTCGCCCCTCACCCACCGATGCTGGCGCTGGATCGCCACTTCGTAGTGACTGGGAAACTCCTCGAAGACCTCGACGTTGGTAACCAGGCCGGCGCGGGCGAAGCTGCCCTCGAACAGGTCATGTGAGAGCAATGCGTTATCCGGCACCCTCCCGGCCAGGGACGCTTCGAAGGCATCGATGTCATAGATGCCCTTCCCGGCGTAGGAGCCCTCGGAGAAGAGGTCCTGGTAAACGTCACTCACCGCTGCTGCGTAGGGATCGACCCCAGCCGGCGGTGAAAATGCCTGCTGATAGAAGGAGGTGCTCTCCGTACTGAGAAAGGGCGTCACCCTGGGCTGCAAAACCCCGTAACCATCTGTTACCCGTCCCAGGGCGGGTGAGAAAACCGGCTGATTGAGGGGATGGGCAATGGTGGCCACGAGCCGGGTGGCAGCTTCGGGAGGCAACCGAGAGTCAGCGTCGAGGGTGATGACGTAACGAACTCCTTGCGGGGGCACGGTCTCGGGCAAGAACGTGGTGTCGGTCGCCCCGCGCAACAAGCGATTGAGCTCGTGGAGTTTTCCTCGTTTTCTCTCCCAGCCCATGTGTTGACCCTCACTGGGGTTGAAGAGCCGGTGACGCTGAAAGAGATAGAAGCGAGGTTCACCTGCCAGCGGATGCCGCTCATTGAGGCGGGCAATCCCCGACGCGGCCAAAGCGAAAAGCTCGTTGTCGGAAGCGTGGTCGGCGTTCTCGGAGTCGCGGTAGTCGGAGACAAGCGCAAATCGGAACTCACCCTCGGGATTGGCCAGGTAATGAACCTCAAGCCGGTCAACAAGTTCGTCGACCTGTCCGGCCCGAGTCAGCATTACCGGGATGGCCACCATGGTCTTCGATTCCGCATCGGGGCCTTCGGCCAGATCGAGCGCTGGGAGCATCCCCGGTCGAACGAAGCCGGTAACAAGTCGATTGACGACACTGACAGCGAGGTCGGTGGCCGGGAAGAAGCCGATAAGGCCGACCAGCAAGGCCAGCCAAGCTCCTCCCGCCTCGAGCGTTCTGACGAATGGAACCGCCAGGAAAACCAGGGCCAGCGAAAGGATCGATCCCCAGTAGACCGCCGCTGCTGATCGCTTGAGGCCGCGGCGAAGATATTGCGTCCACGATGGCCGAAAGGCGATGGCGGATTCCAGTTCCGGGCGGCCGCGGTCTAACAAGAAGAATCCGGGATCCGCCTCCCGGCTCCGGCGCGGGCGTTGACGAGCGAGATCCGACGCCGTGCGGGCGATCTCAAGCTGGGTGTGATGCGAGCCTTTTGAAAGCTCCTCGACCACGTGGCGATAGAGATCGCGAGTGGCAAAGCTCATGCTTTTGAAGGCGGTGCCCTCCGCGAAGGTGGCGTCGACCAGGCTCACCCTTTCGACGAATTCGGACCACTCGAACGAGGAGATCTGGCGAAGGCTGGTGACGACGTTGCGCACGGTCACGTTTGTCGCCGCCTGCCGCTGCTGAGCTTCGGTGACGAGCTCGTCGGGGCTTTGGCCCAGACCGGCGAGATGGTCGAGCAGCCAGCTCAATCCAGCCGTGGTCTCCGGATCACGGTCGCGCAGCCGTTGCAGGAGCTGGACAGCCATCGCTCGTGGAATTCGTTCCATCCTGCCCAGCTGCCGGAGGCCATCCTCGGGAAAGCGCCCACCAACCTCAAGGAGAGAATCGGCAATCTGATCAGCTACCCGGCGCTGGCCCCTTGCCCGGATAATGATCTCGGCGAGCCGTCGCAGGTTCTCGATCATCACCAGGCGGATGGCGATTGGCATCGCCCAAAGCTCGCCGATGGTGAGAGGCTCTTCCTCCTGAAATGCAGCAACGAAGCGTTCGAGGGTTTGGGGCTCGAAGCGGCTGTCGTGATGGGCCACATAAGCCCATGCGATCTCGTAGATGCGTGGATAGCCGGCCAGATGGCCGTTCTCAACCTTTGGAAGTTCGCGGTAGTAAGAAGCCGGCAGGGTCTTGCGCACCGCTGCCAGCTGCGCTTCGACCAAGTGGAAGTTGTCCACCAGCCATTCCGCCGCGGGGGTGAGCATGCTCTCCTCGCGGATTGCCTGGGCGAGCTCTCGATAAGCAGCGAGGAGAACCTGACCGTTTTCCGTCAGGCGCCTCGAGATCAGGCGGAACCTTCCTGGCGCCGCGCTCAGCTCCTGGGTCTTGGCGAGGCTGCGGGCATGTTCTTCCAGCCTCTCGACGCTGAATAGCTCCGCACGGATCGGTTCTCCGGCCGGCTCGGCCGGCGATTCCCATGGCCAGCGCACGAAACTCAGAATAAGGGGGCTACCGCCCGGTCCTAACGTGGGTCGATGGACGCGGCCATCAAAGCGGCCCTAGATCGGGGCGGAATCGTCGACATCAGCACGGTCGGGGCCCGAACGGGGAAGAACAGGCGGATCGAGATCTATCTGCATCAATTCGATGGCCGCTACTACATCACCGGACGGCCCGGGCGTCGACGAGACTGGCTCGCCAATCTCATCGCCAACCCGCATTTCACGGTGCACTTAAAACGCGGATTACTGGCGGACGTTCCTGCCGTGGCGGCGGAGATCACCGACCCGGTTGAGCGCGAGCGCGTTATCTACCGCGCCCGAACGGAGAGCTGGAACGCGAGCCCCGATGATGCCCGAAAGGACATGGACTTCTGGGTGAAGACGTCTCCGCTGGTCGTCCTGGAGCCGACCGGACTAGGCGATGCCCACCGCCCGGAGGCCGACTTCCAGTAAATCGGAGCTGACCGCTTCCACCACCGGGGATCCCGGAGCTTTGAGGAGGACCATTCTGACTCCGGCGTTGGATCGCTTCTTGTCGCGAGCGATCAGCTCCAAGGCCGAGTCGAGGGAAACTCCCGCGGCCGCCACTGGCAGTCCGAGCCTGAAGATCGTCTCGATGAGTTGGCGATGGTCAAAGCCAAAGCGGGCGTTGGAAACGGTCGCCGCCGCCACCATCCCCACCGCCACCGCCAGGCCGTGGGGCATGGGAGCGAGGATCTCCACGGCATGCCCCACCGTGTGACCGAAATTGAGAATCGCCCGCCGATCGCTTTCGCGGAAGTCAGCCTCGACCGTGGCCGCCTTCACCTTTACCGCCCGCTCTACCACCTCGCCGAGCGACAGGTCCTGACCGCTCGAAGCCAACATTTCGACCAAGTATGGGTCGCCGACATATCCGGCCTTCAAGGCCTCCGCCAACCCTTCCAGGCGCAGGGAGGGCGGCAGCGTTTCCAGAAGGTCGAGGTTGATGAGGACTCGGCTGGGGAGGTGAAAGGAACCGATCAGGTTCTTGCCGGCGAAGTTGATTCCGGTCTTGCCCCCGATGGCCGCATCGACCGCCCCCAACAGAGTCGTTGGGTAAAAGACCGCTTCGATACCGCGAAGCCAGGTGGCGGCAACAAATCCGGCCAAGTCGGTGGCAGCCCCTCCGCCCACGGCGAGGATCGTGTCGTGACGGCCAAGGCCGAGTTCGGCCAGCCATTCGTAGACGCGGCTCACGACGATGAGTGATTTCGCCTCCTCCCGGTCGGGAAGCACAAACTGATCGGTGGCCCCGCTTCGGGCCGCGGCATCAGCAGCCGGCCGTGAGGCTCCAGGCGAGAGCAATACCACCGTTCGTTCCCGCGTCTCTCTCGGTGGCAAGAGGGGCTCGGGAAGTCCGTGGCCGATGATGATCTCTGAGGCCTGCTCGGCAACCGTGGGCGTGATCGTCAGTCGTGCCACAGCGCCTCCACCAGGTCGGCCGCTTCTACCGGAGACAGCAAGTCGGTGCTGATGGCGAAGTCGGCAGCGGCTCTATACGCCTCCTGGCGGTCGTTGAGAATTCCTCGGAGCGACGCTTCGACGTCGTCGTCGAAGATCAGGGGTCGATTGGTCCCCTTGCTCTCGGCGGCGATGCGAGCAGCCAGCGTCGCCGGCTCGGCCTGGAGCCAGAAGATCAGCCCGGTGCGCCGCATCGTGTCCACGTTCTGAGATCGCAGCACTGCCCCTCCCCCGGTGGCCACCACGGCACCGGGATGGGACGAAACCAACGCCACCGCTTCAGATTCCCGGATTCTGAATCCTGCCTCGCCCTCGGTGGCGAAAAGCTCGGTGATATCGCGGCCGGAGGCCTCCATCACTACGTCGTCGGTATCGATGAAGTTCCAGCCTTTGCGCTCGGCAATGATCTTTCCCAGGGTCGACTTGCCCGCCCCCATCATCCCAATCAGCCAGAGAGGCATGGGTTAGAACGCGGCGAGGCGGGATTTGTGGCTAAGCGCCGCGGCGCGAAAGTCATCCACGGTGTCCCCCCCGAAAACTCGTTGGCATTCCTGCGCCAGGACGATCGCAACCATCTGCTCAGCGACGACTCCCGCCGCCGGTACAGCACAGGTGTCGGATCGCTCATAGAAGGCGCGTTCGGATTGGCGACTGACGACATCCACGGTCTCCAGCCCCTTCAGCACAGTCGAAATGGGCTTCATCGCCGCCCGCACTCTGAGCAGCCCCCCGACCGTCATTCCTCCCTCGGTACCGCCGGCGCGGTTGGTCCTGCGCTTGAATCCCTCGTCGTAATAGATCTCGTCATGGGCCTCGGTGCCGCGGCGGCGAGCGGTTTCCAGCCCATCCCCGATCTCGACTGCCTTGATGGCGTGTATGGACATCAGGGCCCCGGCCAGCAAGCCATCGATTCGTCGGTCCCAATGGACATGACTACCAAGCCCGGCAGGGGTGTTGTAGGCCAGAACCTCGACCACGCCCCCGACCGTATCGCGGTCGGCTCTGGCAGCTTCGATCTCACCGATCATGGCGGCGCCGGCTTCGGGGTTGAAACAGCGAACCTCCGAGGCGTCGATTTGCTCCAGGTCCGACGGGATAGGCAGTGGCGACTTAGGGGCGGTCACCTTGCCGATTGCCACTACGTGGGAAAGGACTTCGACCTCGATGGTTCGGAGAAGCTGTTTGGCCAGGTAGCCCACCACGGTGCGGGCGGCGGTCTCGCGGGCTGAGGCTCGTTCGAGGATGTCGCGAGCGTCCCGACGGTCGTACTTCATCATTCCCGCCAGATCGGCGTGTCCCGGTCGCGGGGCTGTCAGCTTCCGGCCGGTCTGGGTGTCCTCTTCGGGCTCCTCTTGCGGCTCGGGGCTCATGGCCCGCTGCCATCGGGGCCATTCGGTGTTGCGGATGATCACGGCCACCGGCGAGCCCAGAGTGGCGCCGTGTCGCACTCCGGCCAGAACCTCGAGCTCGTCCTTTTCAAGTTTCATGCGGGGACCGCGGCCGAACCCCAATCGCCGCCGCGCTAGTTCATGCTGGAGACCTTCGATGTCCACCTCGAGGCCAGCCGGCAGTCCCTCGATGGTGGCCACCAGGCCCGGGCCGTGTGATTCGCCAGCGGTCAGAAACCGGAGCACCCGGCGATGGTAGAGATACCGGGTCTTGGTGCCGGAAGGATCAGCTCAAGATGAAGGGAGTGGAAATGATCGCTGTCCATGTTCCAAAGATGAGTGGAGGCCCGTAAGGAATGGCGGTCTTCCGGCTCCTGCCCATCGCCAGCAGGATCAGGGCCGGGATCCCTCCGAGGAGCGAGGTGATGAAAAGGGAGTAGGCGAGGGTGCGATAGGAATGGAAGCCGGCGAAGAAACCGAGCAGGAGCGCGAGCTTGACGTCACCAAATCCAAAACCCTCGCCCCGGGCTGCCAGATACACGAGAAGGAGGAGGGTGAAATAGCCGACCGCCCCGATGAAGGCCGGTCGCAACGACAGGGCTCGGCCTTCGATGATCGCCGCTCCCATCAGCAGCAGCATGGCGATGGTTCCCCCGGGGTAGAGGAGGCGATTGGGAATCCGGAAGTGGTCGAGGTCGGTGACCACCAGCATGGCGGTCAGTGAGACCATCACCAGATGGGCGGCCAGAACCGGGGTAAGCCCGAATGTGTTCGCCATCCCCCAGTATGCGAGCCCGACCAGGAGCGACGTTCCGAGCTCCCGCCATCGCCAGCCTCGCACCATGGCTTGAAGCCGGCCACTCCCTGCTGCCGTTCTGAATGGGCGATCGGCGCCGACCGCCACCGCCCAGCGATGGAGCACTGGGCCCTGGAGGAGTCCGAGCGCCGCGATCAGGAGAATCACGGAGCGAGACCTTACGGTCGGAAGGGACTGGCGGTAGCGCTTAGTCGTCGAGACCGACGGAGGACATCCGACGCCGCTTGAGGAACCCGTGGGAGGGAACCTGGCTGGCCCCGCCCTGACCCTCGGGGTTCTCGTTCAGCTGGGAGAAGACCCGATCCAAGAAGGAGTCGGAGCCGGCGGGCGTCTCGTCTTCGCCTTCCTCGGAGTCGGCGGGAGTTTCGTCGGCGGCCGGCTCAGCCGGGACGGCCTCGGCCCACCAGCTGCGATTGAAGTCGGCTTCCTTGGGCTCGGGCCGGGCGGGTTCGGGCTCGGCCTCGCTGTAGGAAGGCTGATACGAGGGTTCCGGTTCGACCGGCTCTGACGGCGGTTCGGAGGGCTCGGAGGGCATCGAGGTCTCATAGCCGGCGTAGGAATAGCTGCGACCCGGGGGGGCGGTGGCAGGCTCGGGAGCGCGCACCGCCTCGACCAGTCCCGCCCGAACGAGGGCGGCCAGGTCCTTGGCGGTTCGGAAGCGACTGGCACCCAGGCGGTCGGCGAGGGCACGAATGGATGAGGTGCCATCGAAATTGGCAACCAGCTTCCAGGTGTTGGGGGCGAGGGTGACGGGTTCGTTGTTGGGTGCCTCACCGACGATTCGGACGCTTTCGTCGATCGTGGGGATCACCGACTCGATGTCGGCCCACTCCACTGCTCGCCGGTCGGCTTCGGAAATGCACATCTCGACGTCGAAGGCCTGCTCGCTGCGGTAGCGAGGAGCCACGTCCACGTTGAATACAAACTGGCCCCGGCCGGGCTTGCGGATGCGATAGAGGCTCTCGATCACTTCTTCCCGGAAGAAGTCGGAGAGTCCGGAGGGAGCGGTTGAATCCGACAGCGAACGGCCACCCACCTCGGCCGCCCGGACGGCGTCCTCACTGACCACCTTGGAGTTGATGAGCTGACGGCGAAGATCTTCGTCGCTGCCAATGGTGGCAAACGTCACCGATCCGCCGTTTAGGAAAACGCGACCGTGGAGGTCGGGAGCGTCAACTCGCAAGCAGCCGCTCTTGTAGGAACGCGCTAGCAAGCGGAGAACTTCCTCCAAGGGGAAAACATCAATGTGCCCAGTCAACGACATTTCGCCAAACCTTCCTTCGCGGCGTTTTTCCAGTATTCGCCACTGAATTCGGCCCCCAGAACCGATTGCTTTAGGGATTTCCCGCTGCTAGCCGCATGGCGTCGAACGGCGCGGTCATACCGGTCCAAAGCCTAAATCCATGCCCGGCTTGAGCTAAAAGAAGCTCAAGACCATCAACCACCGGGATTCCCAGCTCCCGGGCCCTGGCCACCGCCGGCGTCTCGGCGGCGGCGTAGGGCATATCGAGCAGGCCCGAGGCCAGGTCGAGAACCTCTTCGGGCAATGGTTCCCCTTTCATTCCCAGTGGGGTCGAGTTCACTACCCGGGCCATTACCACCGGAACTCCCCAATGCACTTCGCCAAGCTCGATGCCCAACCGACGAGAAAGGTCCGATCCGCTCCCGAAGGTGCGAGAGGCGATATAGAGCGTCGCCTGGTTCTCGAGAGCCACTGCTGTCGCCGCCGCCGCTCCGCCGGCGCCGAGGATCAGGATTGGCCCGAGATCCGGCATCGCCTGCCAGCATTCTCTGACGGCGGTGATATCGGTGGAATGGCCCACGACTTCGTTGCCCTCGCGAACCACGGTGTTCACCGATCCCGCTCGCTCAGCCTCTGATTCGACTCGATCACAAAGCGAGTAGGCCTCAGCCTTATGAGGCATCGTGACGTTGAAACCGTCGAGGCGGCCCTGGCGCAGGTCTTCGAACGTCTGACGCAATCCAGCGGAGTCAACCTGGCGAGCGGTGTATTCGCCATCGACACCTGCGGCGGCGAAAGCTGCCCGAAAGATTGCTGGCGACCGCGAGTGTGAGACCGGGTCGCCCACCAGGGCGAGTCTGAGCTTGCTCAGGGAATGATGCCGGCTTGGCGGGAACGTTCGATGTTCGCCAAATGCTCGTCGTAGGTCTCGGCGAAAGCATGACCGCCTTCGGCGGTGGACAACACGTAAAAGTAGAACCCGCTCTCGGCAGGATTGGCCGCCGCTTCCAGGGAGGCTCGCCCGGGAGCTCCGATCGGAGTCGGTGGCAGCCCCGGATACTTGTACAGGTTGTAGGGACTTTCGGACTCGTTGTTGAAGAGGGCCGGGTCACGGGTGCCGATGCCATAGAGCACCGAGGCGTCGATCTGTAACGGCATGCCTTCGGCGAGGCGGTTGAAGATCACGCTCGAAACGAGCTCGCGCTCGTCGGCCACTCGCACCTCGGCTTCGATCAGCGAGGCAATGGTCATGCCCTGATAGACGTCGAAACCGGCGTCGGCGAGCCGGGTCCAATCGACTGAACCCACGCGCTCTTCCATGGTGTCAGTCAGCACCTGCAAGATCCGCGAGGCAGGCGATTCCCGCAGGAATTCGTAGGTGTCGGGAAAGAGCAATCCTTCCCAGTCACTCAGGGTGGGGGCCGCAGGCATCGCCCGGAGGTCGGTGAGCACACCACCCTGCGACAGCGCCGTTTCGAAGTCGCCCCGGGGAAGGCCCGATGCTTCCACCAGGACGTCGATGATCTCGGTCACCCGAAGGCCTTCCGGGATCGTTACCCGGTAGGCGTCGGCGATCGGCCCCCGCAAGAGCAGCGGGAGAACGTCCTCGATGGAGCTACCGGTCAAGAACCGGTAGGTTCCGGCCCGGAGCTGGTTGGCGATGCCTTGATCCCGAACGGTGAGCTCGAACTCGTTAGCGCTGTCGATCACACCTTCGGCTGCGAGCAGGGTGGCTATGGCCCGGGCACTGGAACCAGGAGGGATAGTGACTTCGACCTCTTGTCCGGGTTCGATGGACACAACAGAGGACTCCTCGGCCGCCCCCTCGAGCGACCCTCCCACCAGGCGGGCCAGGCCCGTGGCGGCGATGACAACCACCAGAGCCGTGATTCCGAGGCCCAAGATGACCCGGAGCCAGCGTGATTGCAGAAGAGAAGACCAAGAATTCATGGTGAAAGACGCGTCATCGGCGACGGTCCAGGAATGACTGGAGGATAACGGTGGCGGCGACCTTATCGAGGTTCGCCCGCCTGGCCCGGCGCCGCGTTCCTGCCTCGAGCATCACCCGTTCGGCATCCTTCGAGGTAAAGCGCTCGTCAACCCATGTGACCGCTAGCCCGGTCGCCTCTTCGATCTCGCGCCCGAAATCGCGCGCCGCGCGGGCTGATTCGCCCTCCTGGCCGGAAAGCGAGGTGGGAAGTCCGATCACGATCTCGATAACCCCGTACTCCTCCACCAGGTCGGCCACCCGAGCCGGGGCCTCTCGGCGGGGAACGACCATCAACGCATGGGCGGCGATCCGGAGCTCATCGGAGATCGCCACCCCTACCCGCTTGTGTCCGAAGTCGAGTCCGAGCGCCCGACCTTTCACTGCTGGGCGAGGGCGGTGGCGGCGGCCTCGCGGACTTGATCTAGCGCCTCGCCAAGCCGTTCCCCGTGGGGACCCCCGGCCTGGGCGAGCGCCGGGTCGCGACTTCCGCCACCTCCCAGGAGGCGAGCTCCCACTCCAACCAGATCGGCGGCAGAGACTCCTCCGCTGACCAGACCGGCAGTTACCGCACCGACCAGAGACCCCTTGCCGTCGGTGCTCGAGCCGAGGATCACAACCGCCGACGACAGCCGATCACGGACCGAGATAGCGAGGAGGCGGAGCTGTTCTGGTGAGAGGCCCGCAGGCTTTTCGACAACCAGGTAATGCTCTCCGATCTTGGTCGCCCCGGCAGCGAGCTCGGACGCCAGGTGGTCTCTATCCCGCTGGCGATAGGAGGCGAGATGGTCTTCCAGGTTCTCGATCCGGGCGAGAAGGGCTCGAACCCTCTCCGGGGCTTCGGCCGGAGAAGTCCGCAAAAGGTGGCCAATGTTGTTGAGTCCGTCCCGCCATTCGATGAACTGGCGGTAGGCGGACTCGCCGGTCAGGGCTTCCACCCGCCGGATGTTGGAGCCGATGGACGATTCCGAGGTGACCACCAGGGGCCCGACTTGGCCCGCGGTATGGGTATGGGTGCCCCCACAAAGCTCGACTGAAAACTGACCAATCTTCACCAGACGAACGACGTCGCCGTACTTGTCGCCGAAAAAGGCGAGAGCGCCCGCCTGGGTCGCCTCCTCCTTGCTGGTGATGGTGGTGGAGACCACCCCGTTCTCGATCAACCTCTGGTTGGCCTGTCGTTCGATCTCGGCTAGCTCCTCCGGAGCGACTGCGGAGAAATGAGAGAAGTCGAACCGAAGCCGTCCCGCCTCGACCAGGGAGCCGGCTTGATGGGCGTGATCACCGAGAACGTTTCGGAGGGCCCAGTGCAAAACATGGGTTCCGGTGTGGGACTTGCGAATCTTTTCCCGTCGGGGGCTATCGATCGCCAGCTCGGCGTCCTGACCCACACTCAGATAACCGCTTCGTACCCGGCCGCGGTGGCCATGAAGGCCTTGGAGGGCATGGCGGGTGTCGCGGACTTCAACCGTCCCGCTGGCAGTGGTGATGACACCCGAGTCGCCGATCTGTCCACCTGACTCCGCATAGAACGGAGTCACGTCGAGGAATACTTCAACCTCTTGCCCTTCCTCCACCTGCTCCGTGAGCTCGCCCTCCCGAGTCAAGGCCAGGATGCGGCCGCTTCCAATCTCTGATTCGTAGCCGATGAAAGTGGTAAGCCCGATCTCGTCCAGAATCGCCCGGTAGGACTCGGCGCTGGCCGCCTCGTCGCCACCCTTCCACGCCCGACGGGCTCGCTGGCGTTGCAGATCCATCTCGGCGTCGTATCCCCCCCGATCGATCGCCACGCCCCGTTCCGACGCGATCTCGGTGGTCAACTCGATCGGAAAGCCGTAGGTGTCGTGCAACCGAAAAACCGTGGACCCGCTCAGCGACTCGCCCTCTTCCAAGTCCGAAATCTCGGATTCGAGGAGGGCGACGCCCGATTGCAATGTCCGGCGGAATCGCTCCTCCTCCCGTCCCACCACGGATATGACGAGATCCTTTTTCTCCCGAAGCTCTGGCCAAGAGGGACCTAGGACCTCGGTGGTGGCTTCGACGAGATGAGGGGTTATCAGTTCCTTGCTCCCCAACTGCCAGGCCCGGCGGACTGCGCGTCGGAGGACGCGCCTCAACACGTAACCGCGGCCGTCATTGGAGGGGACTACCCCATCGGCGATGAGGGTGGTGATGGTGCGAGCGTGATCGGCCAAGATCCGGAGTGAGACATCGGTGGCCTCGGATCGCCCGTAAGCAACACGAAGGTTCTCTGCCGCATCAGCAATGATGAAGGCGAGGGCGTCGATGTCGAAGACCGAGTCGACCTTCTGGAGGACCGCGGCCGTGCGCTCAAGGCCCATTCCGGTGTCGATGTTCTTTTGCGGAAGGTCACCGATGACGTGGTAGGGCTCGTCCTGGATGTTCTGCATGAAGACGAGATTCCAGATCTCGACGTAGCGGTCTTCGTCGCCCCCGATCGGACCCCCGGAGGCCCCATATTCGGGGCCTTTATCGAAGAAGATTTCCGAACAAGGTCCGCACGGTCCCGGCACACCCATCTGCCAGAAGTTGTCCTCGCCGCCGAGCTGCACCCGGTCAGCGGGGACACCTGCTTGATCGATCCAGATCTGACGCGCTTCGTCGTCGGTGTGATGGACGGTGAACCAGAGAAGGTCGGGGTCGAGCGAGAGCTTTTCGGTCACGAACTCATAAGCCCAGGCAATCGCACCTTCCTTGAAGTAGTCGCCGAAGCTGAAATTGCCCAGCATCTCGAAGAAGGAGAGATGTCGCTGAGTAGTGCCGATGATGTCGATATCTATGGTGCGGACGCACTTCTGCACCGAGACTGCGCGCTTGAAAGGCGGGGTCTCCTCACCCAGGAAATACGGCTTGAATGGGACCATGCCGGCGTTGTTAAGCAACAGCGTCGGATCGGTGGGAATCAAGGAAGCCGAAGGACGCAGGACGTGGCCGCGAGCCACGAAGAAATCGGTGAAGGCCTTCCTGATCTGATGCGAATCCATTGATTGGCAAGGGTACCGGTGCCGTTTCTCCCACCAGGGAGCCAAGCGAGCGTTCGGGGGAGTGCCGCCGCAGCCGGCGAGGGCTGCTACCGGAGAGGGACGATCTTCTTGACCTCTCCCTCGTAGGTGAGGATGTAGAGCTCGCCCTGCGAATCAACGCCGAAGCTATTTATCTGACCGGCGTCTTCGAACCGAAGCTGGTGATCGAGGACTTCGCCCTCCGCGTATCGAAAGGACCGGACCCACCCCCCACACCAATCGGCGTAGAAATAATGTCCCCGGAGCTCGGGGATGGCTTGCCCTCGATAGACGAAGCCACCGGTGATCGAGCAACCCTCGTCATGGGTGTACTCGAGCACTGGAAGCGTGAGGTTTTCCGCCGCGGGATCGCACCCGGGCTGAAAGCAATGGGTCCCCTCCATCCGTAGCCAGCCGAAGTTGTACGGCGCCCCCGACAGAGGTACGACGTCAATCTCTTCGTAATCGGAGTGGCCGACGTCGGCGATGTAGAGGAGATCACGGTCGATGGTGAAGCGCCAGGGATTACGGAGCCCTTTCGCCCAGACCTCCGGCGCCCCCTCCCCGTCCTGGTAGGGATTGTCCGGAGGAATGGCGTACGGCTCGCCCCGGTCCACGTCGATACGGAGGATTGCCGAGAGAAGACGCGATGGGTCCTGGGAATTGACCGAGGCCGCTCCACCTTCACCCAAGGACATCCATAGGTAGCCGTCGGGCCCGAAGAGGAGCATCCCACCGTTGTGTCGGGTGGTGGGTTTGTCGAAGGTGATCAGTGGCTGCTCGGACGAAGCGTCGGCGAGACTGGGATCGTCCGACAACGCGAACTCCGAAAGTTGGGTTTGTTCGGCCGAAAGCCGGTAGTAGTAGACGAAGAAGCGGCCGTTGTCGGCGAAGTCAGGGTGAAAGGCCATCCCCAACAGCCCTTGCTCGATGCCCCCGCTGTTCACGCGATCGCTGAGGTCCAAGAAGGGCTCATCGCCCAACGTGCCTCGTTCATCGAGGATGGATATGACCCCGGTGCGCTCGAGCACGAAGCGTCGGGGGTCAGCAGGGGGACTGAGGAGCAAGATCGGTTGCACCAGGTCCGAAATCACCGGTTCGAGACCGAGTCCCAGCAACGGCGCCAGTGTCGTAGTGGGGGCCACGGTTGTCGTCGGGGCGGTGATTGGAACCGTGGTTGGGACAGTGGTGGTGGCGGAACTGACTGAGGTGACGGCGGCGGTCGCCGTCGGGGTCGGAGGTGCCGAGGTGGGACTGGCTGCCAGGGCGCAGGCCCCGAAAAAGAGGAGCCCCCAAGGGCGAAGCAGCTTCAGCGCCTTTCCTTTTTCATCACCCGGTCGGCTTCCTCCAACCGGGCTGCCACCTCTTCCTCGGCTCCTTCGCGGCCCGGCTTATACAGGATCTGAGGATCGGAGCCTTCGGGCCAATAGTTCTGTTCGACCACCCCGCCGGGGTGGTCGTGTGGATAGCGGTAGCCCTTGCCGCCACTGGAGCGGAGATGCAAGGGCACCCGCGGCGAATTGGTGTTGGCGACGGCCTCGGTAGCGGCACTGATGGCCCGCGCTACCGAGTTGGACTTGGTCGCCGTCGACAGATAGAGACACGCTTCTGTCAAGTTATACGTTGCCTCGGGAAGGCCGACATGGGCGAGGGCGTCCGCCGCCGCCACGGCGATTTGGAGGGCGACGGGATCGGCCAGGCCAACATCCTCGGAGGCGAAGATGATCATCCGCCGGGCGATGAACTCGGGGTCCTCGCCGGCAGCGATCATCAGATGAAGCCAGAAGAGGGCGGCATCGGGATCAGAGCCCCGCATGCTCTTGATGAAGGCGGAGATGACGTCATAGTGCTGGTCGCCGGTCTTGTCATAGCGAATGATTCGTCTCTGCAGCGCCTCTTCCACGTCCTCCTTGGAGATCGTCGCTGAGCCTCTCTCCTGAGCGAGCGTGGCCGCCACTTCGAGGCTGTTGAGGGCGAGGCGGGCATCTCCTCCAGTCCGTTGGGCGATGTCGGCTCGAACCTCCGGATCGATGGACAATGCCCGGTTGCCCAAGCCGCGGTCCGAGTCCGACAGCGCCCGCTCGATGAGCGCTTCGATGTCGGCGGGGCGAAGGGGCTCGAGGCGAAAGATCGTCGATCTCGAGATCAACGGCGAATTGACCTCGAAGAAGGGGTTCTCGGTGGTGGCGCCGACCAGGATCACGATCCCGTCCTCGACACCAGGGAGAAGGGAGTCCTGCTGGCTCTTGTTGAACCGGTGGATCTCATCGAGGAAGAGAACGGTCCGGCGTTCTTCGGTCTCCAAGCGCTGGCGAGCCCGCCCTAACACCTCGCGCACGTCTTTGACGCCCGCCGAGGTAGCGGACAAAGTCTCAAATGCGGCGTCGGTGTGGGCGGCGACCAGGCGGGCGAGTGTGGTTTTTCCGGTCCCTGGAGGGCCCCACAGGATCATCGAAACCGGGCGGCCGCTCTCCATCATCCTTCGAAAGGCGGCGCCGGGTTTGAGCAAGCCCGGCTGGCCTACTACCTCGTCGAGGTTCGCCGGGCGCATTCTGGTGGCCAGTTGAGCCACGGCCCGCAACGTCTCTTCGGCCCGAGCCTCGAAGAGATCACCCATCGTCGGCGATCTCGAGACCGAGCTCGGCGAGTTGGAACCTTTCGACCTCTGTGGGGCTGCCGGCCATGGGATCCTGCCCCGATTGCGTCTTGGGAAACGGGATCACTTCCCGAATGTTGGCTTCGTTTTGAAGCACCATGAGCAAACGATCGATCCCAAAGGCGAATCCCCCGTGGGGAGGCGTCCCGTAGCGCAGCGCCCGCAAGAACCATCCGAAGCGACTCTCTTGCTCGGAAGGCGAGATCCCGAGGATGTCGAATACACGTCGCTGGACCTCGGGGTCGTGGATTCGAATCGAACCCGAACCGAGTTCCGTGCCATTGACCACCACGTCATAGGCCCGGGCAAGTGCCTCGAGGGGGCGGTCCTCCATTGCCTTCACGTCCTGGGGTGAGGTAAAAGGATGGTGGAGGAAGGTCAAGCCCTCCTCCCCCGGCTCGAACATTGGGAAGTCTGTCACCCATAGGAATTCGAGGTCCTCGTGGGTCTCTGGGCGGCCAAGCTGGAGCCGTAGCTGTCCCAACGCCGACACGGCCGTCAGCCACTCCCCCGCGACGAGCAACAGCACGTCACCGGGGGCGGCGTCGAGGTCTCGGATCACCTGGCTGACCTCGGCTTCGCTCAAGAACTTGACAACCGGGGATCGAACGGTTCCCCCTTCTTCGACCACCATCCACACCAGACCTTTCGCCCCCAGGGATTTGGCCAAATCGGTGAGCCGGTCGGCGCTCGAGCGGGGAAACTCACGCCGGCCGGCGTTGATCCCACGCACCACCCCTCCCTCTTCGATCGCCGAGGCGAATCCCCGGAAGTCGGTTGACGAGAAAACCGGCCCTAGGTCGACGATCTCCATGCCGAAGCGCAAATCCGGTTTGTCAACTCCGTACCGGTTCATCGACTGGTGCCAGGTCAGACGTCGGAAGGGAAGAGCCGGCTTCTGGCCACGCAGGGTCTCGACCGCGGCGGCGATCGTGAGCTCCACCGCCTCCTGTACATCGGCTTCCGACCAGAAGGCTCCTTCTAAGTCCAACTGGGTGAACTCGAGCTGGCGATCGGCCCTGGTGTCCTCGTCGCGATAGCAGCGGGCGATCTGGAAGTAACGCTCGACACCCGCCACCATCAGCAGCTGCTTGAACAGCTGGGGCGATTGGGGCAGGGCATAGAAGCTGCCCTGGCGGAGCCGCGATGGCACCAGCATGTCGCGTGCTCCCTCCGGCGTCGAGCGCACCAATGTGGGCGTTTCGATCTCGAGGAACCCCAATCCTTCGAGCGTACGGCGAATGGCAGCAATGGCATCCGAGCGAGCTCGGAGGTTGGCGGCCATGCGCGGGCGACGTAGATCGAGATAACGAAATTCGAGCCGGGTTCGTTCGTCGAGCTCGGTGCGATCGTCGAGCATGAAGGGAAGGGTGTCGGCCGGGCTGAGCACCTCGATGGCATGCGCCGCCACCTCCACGGCTCCGGTGGCCAGGTCCGGGTTGAAGGTCCCATCGGGGCGAGGACGCACCTCTCCTTCCACCCGGATACAGAACTCCATCCTCAGGTCTTCGACGATGGCGAGGGCTTCGGGATCCGCCACAACCTGCACCAAACCCGAGGCGTCCCTCAGGTCCATGAAGGTGACTCCTCCATGATCTCGGCGGCGGGCGATCCAGCCTGCCAGGACTACCTCTCGGGTGGCCGGATCCGCACAGTCGAGGGCGTGATGGGTGCGAAAGGTCACTCGCCTACCATCCGCGATACGGCTTCGGCGACTTTGGCGCGGGGTACGAATTCCTGGCTCTGCCGGGAGAGGATGCGGACCAGGACCTCACCCTTTGCCCGCTCCTCGGGCCCAGCCAGGACAACTACCTCGATGCCGCTCCGATCGGCGTATTTCAGCTGTGAGCCGAGCTTGCGGGGTTCAAGGGAGGATTCGGTGTTGATCCCACCCCCCCGGAGGTCAGCAGCAATCTGTAGCGCCGCCTCGAGGCCTTCGTCGTCGAGCAGGGCGACCAGCGCCTTGACCGGGCTTTTGGGGGCCGGAAGGATGCCAGCTGATCGTAGCTGCCAAAAGAGCCGGGAAAGACCGATGGAGATCCCCACCCCCGGCAGCTTGCGATCGGTGTAATGACCGGCGAGGTCGTCGTAACGACCGCCCGAGCAAATGCTGCCCAGTTCCGGGTGAGCCTCGAGAGTGGTTTCGTAGACGGTCCCTGTGTAGTAGTCGAGGCCGCGGGCGATTCCGAGATCGATGCCAAACCGATGGGAGGGAACCCCCAGCTGCCCCAGCAGTGACAGCACCTCTCGTACCTCTCTGACTCCCGGCTCGAGAGCGGGCGCGCTCGCTCTCAACTCGTCGAGCACGGCGAGACCCCCTTCTCCGGTCACCACTCCGCGCCCCGCTAAGTCGGTCAGTCGCCGGGCGCTCTCCTCCGACGCCCCTTGCTGGCGAAGCGCGGCAATTACCTCATCCGGTCCCCGCCGCGAAAGCTTGTCGAGCTCGCGCATCATTTGTTCGCCCGATTCCATATCGAGGCTGGTCATCAAGCCAGCCAGCAGCTTTCGGTTGCTGATCCCGATCGTGAATTCCCCGATGTCCAGGTTGCCGAACACGGTGTTGATCACCGCTGGAATTTCGGCGTCGTAGCGGAGGCTGAGGGTGTCCTGACCCACGACGTCGATGTCGCACTGATAGAACTCCCGAAACCTTCCTTGCTGAGGACGTTCGCCGCGGAAGACTGGTTGCATCTGGTAGCGGCGGAAAGGGAACGTCAGCTCGTTCCGGTGCTCGGCTACATAACGAGCCAGGGGCACCGTCAGATCGAATCGCAGCGCCAGCTCGGGTTCTTCGCCCTGATCCGCTGCTCCACTCGATTGCGCCAGGTACACCTGTCGTTCGGTTTCGCCTCCGGTCTTGCGCAAAAGCAGCTCGGCCAGCTCCATGGTGGGAGTGGCGATGGGGAGGAAGCCATAGCTTTCGAACCCCTTCCTGATGGCGTCGAGCATGTCCTGGAAGACGGCCTGATCCATCGGCAAGAGCTCCATCACCCCCGGCATGGTCCGGGGTCGAACGGGCGTGGGTGGAGAAGGGCACACGATCGGGGAGGTCAGGCTAATTAGATGCCTTGCAGGAACGGGTTGTGCCTGCGTTCCAACCCGATGGTTGTCTGCGGGCCATGCCCGGGGAGGACCTGAGTTTCGTCGGGGAGGTCAAAGACGCGGCTCTTCATCGAGGAAAGGAGCGTCTCCCAGTCACCCCCGGGGAGATCTGTCCTCCCCACCGAACGGGCGAACAGTTGATCGCCCGAAAACAGCGTGTCCTCTTCTTCGAGGTAAAAGCAGCAGTGGCCCGGAGTATGTCCGGGGGTGTGCCGCACCTCGAGGGCGAAGCCCGCCAAAGAAAGCACCTCGGCATCGATCAGGTCGGTTCTTATCTCTGGTGGGGCCCAATCACCCGGCGGGCTGGTGCCAAAAAGCCCCTGCAGCTGGCGAGCCGGCTCGAGTGTCAGATAGTCGTCGTCGGGGTGGATGTAGACAGCCGCTCCGCTTCGACGCTGAAAGGGCCCGGCGCCTCCCATGTGATCGATGTGGCCGTGCGTCAGCAATAGCGCCGCCGGGCTCAGGTCGTGATCGTTGAGGAGGCGGCCGATGGCTTCGTCGTCGGGAGGAGCGTCGATCACCACTGCCGCTCCGCCCTTTTCCTGAGCCACCACGTAGGTATTGGTCTGGGCGACCCAGAGCGGGCGGGAAAGGAGTAGCACTCAGGCCTCCGGCTCGGTGACGATCCGATAGGAGGCAAACACCCCGTCCACCCCTTTCAGGTCGGCCAAAAGCCGAGGAAGGGCACCGGGATCGGAGAGTTCGACCTCGTAGCGGAGGATGGCTACGCGGTCCCTTCCGGTCACAGAGGACGAGGCGACGATGTTGCCGCCGAGGTCAGAGATGGCCGCGGTGACATCACGCAAGAGGCGTGTGCGGTCGAGAGCTTCGACCTGGATCCACACTGCGAAACTTCCTACCCGGTCGGGTGGCCAAGACACCTCCACCAACCGGCTGTCGTTGAGGTCAGCGATATTGGTGCAGGCGGCTTGATGGACCGATACCCCGCGCCCCACGGTGATGAACCCAACGATCGGGTCGCCCGGGACCGGAGCACAACAGCGGGCGATGTGGACGAGCATGTCCTCCATCCCTTCGACGATGATTCCGGGCCCGGGGGCTGAAGTTCGCTTCCGGGGACGGGGCGGGGCGAGAAGGTCCTCCGGCTCCTCATCCGGTCGCACCAGGCGAACCAGGCGATTAACCACCGTGGAGGCCAGGATCGAACCATCCCCGATGGCAATCAGCAGACCTTCGAGGTCGGTTTTTCCCAGATCGGTGGCGATATCGGTGAGGAACTCGTCGCGGGCGTTGGCGGTAAGCCCGAGGCCTTCCTTGCGAATGGCCGCTCCCAACAACTCCTTGCCCTCGTTGAGTGCATGCTCTCGCCGTTCGCGGGAGAAAAACGCCTTGATCTTCGATTTCGCCCTTGGCGTCCGTACCGAGTTGAGCCAGTCGAGGCTGGGTCCCGCGTCCACTGCCTTGGAGAGAATCACCTCGACGATGTCACCCGACTCGAGTTTGGTCGAAAGCGGAAGCAGGCGGCCGTTGATCCGAACTCCGACGCATCGGTTGCCCACCTCGGTGTGGACCGCGTAAGCGAAGTCGATCGCCGTGGCGGAACGAGGCAGGGCTTTTACATCCCCCGCCGGGGTGAGGACGAAGACCTCGTCCCGGTAGAAGTCGAGCTTGAGGTTGGCCAGGAACTCTTCGGGGTCCTCGGTTTCAAGCAGCGTCCGGATGTCGCCGATCCAAGGGGCGTCGCTAGCCGACGAGCCCTCCTTGTAGCGCCAATGGGCTGCGATCCCTGACTCCGCCAGCCGGTGCATCTCCTCCGTTCGGATCTGAATCTCGAGTGGTTTGCCATCCGGCCCGATGACGGTGGTGTGAAGGCTCTGATAGAGATTGACCTTGGGCATGGCGATGAAATCCTTGAACCGGCCCGAGACCGGAACCCACTTCGAATGGACCAGACCCAGTGCCGCGTAGCAATCCCGGAGGTCGTGGGTGATGATCCTGATTCCGATGAGGTCGAAGATCTCCTCGAACTCGCGCTGGCTCTCGACCATCTTGCGATAGATCGAATACGGGTGTTTTGGTCGACCGGTGACCTCTGCCGGGATTCCGGAGTCGCTTAAGGCGGCCTCCAACTCCGAAATCACCTTCTCGATGAAGACCTCTCGCTCCGGCGATCTTTCGTCGAGCTTGGCCTGGACTTCGGCGTAGATTCCCGGCTCCAAAATGGCAAAACAGCGGTCTTCGAGCTCATGTTTGATCTCTTGAACCCCGAGTCGATGGGCCAAGGGGACGTATACATCGAGTGTCTCCAGGGCCACTCTCTGCTGCTTTTCGAGTCGCAAGGCAGAGACGGTCCGGATGTTGTGAAGTCGATCGGCCAACTTCATCAGCAGGACCCGGACGTCCTGGGCCATGGCCACCACCATCTTGCGGATGGTCGCGGCCTGCGCCTCCTGGGGCGATGAGTACTGGATGCGATCAAGCTTGGTGACGCCGTCGATCAGCTGGGCCACTTCGGCGCCGAACTGCTTCTCGATCTGGCCCAGGGTGAGGCTGGTGTCCTCAACGGTGTCATGAAGCAGCGAGGCAGCCAATGTCGTCGAATCCAGTCCGTACTCGGCGAGGATCTCGGTGACAGCGACGGGATGGGTGATGTAGGGGTCTCCCGACTTGCGTACCTGTCCCCGATGGGCCTTCTCCGCCACTCGATAGGCGGACTCAATCAGCTTGAAGTCGGCCTCGGGAAAGTGGCGCCGGTGGTTCGCCTCGATCGGGCCGAGAGCTGTCTCAGTCGTAGCGGATGAGGGCATGAAAGGGAACTCCGTCGATGGCAGCGCGCCCGTTGAGGAAACCGAGCTCGATGAAGACGGCCAGGCCCACGACCTTGCCCCCCACCCTTTCGATGAGGTTGACCGCTGCTGCGGCCGTTCCGCCGGTGGCGATCACATCGTCGACGATGAGTACTTGCTCCCCCGCCCCGATGGCATCGACATGCATCTCCAGGGCATCGGTGCCGTATTCGAGGTTGTACGACTGATTGATGGTGGTCCAGGGAAGTTTGCCGGGTTTGCGGAGCGGCACGAAACCGGCCCCGAGCTCGACAGCGACCGGTGCCGCCAAAGTGAATCCACGGGCTTCGATCCCCGCCACCTTGTCGATGGGGAGTTCGCGGTACTCCTCGGCCAGTGCCGCCACCAACTCAGCGAACGCCCCATGATCGGCCAGAACCGGCGTGATGTCCTTGAAGACGATGCCTGGCTCAGGGAAGTCGGGGATGTCTCGGACGAGAGAGGCGAGATTCACCCGAGAATTCTACCGAGTGCTAGCGCCGACCCTTGGGTGGCCTCGGTGCCGGACGCGGGCGCGACGCCGTCAAAGAGCTCGAACTCCTTCCAGTTCTAGGTCGCCGACTGCCCACTCGAGGCTCGTCCTTCTTCCAGGCAGCAAGGAGGGGCGCGGCGACGAAGATCGAGGAATAGGTGCTAGCCGCCAGACCCACAAAGAGAGCGAGGGCGAAGTCGCGCAGAGAGGAAGCGCCGAAAGCGAGAGACCCGACAAAGAGGATCGACCCCACCGGGAGGAGCGAGCTGAGAGAAGTGTTGAGCGAACGGCCCAGCACGAGGTTCATCGCTCGGTTGACGGTGTCGCCGTAGTCCTCCTTGGGACCGGCTTCGTCGGCCAGCTCCGAGACCTTGTCGAAGACCACGACAGTGTCATATAGGGAATACCCGAGAATGGTGAGGAGAGCGATGACCGTCGCCGGCGTCACCTCGAACCAGGTAATCGAGTAGACGCCGACCGTGATGATGAGGTCATGGACCAGGGCCGCCAAGCCGGACCCGGCCATTTTCCACTCCAGGCGCCAACTCATGAAAAGCGCTACCGCCACCAGAAATACGATCAGAGCGACGAGTGACTGGCGAAGGATCAAAGCTCCGAAGCTGGGTCCGATGGAATCGATCGAAATTTCTCCTCGCTCCGTACCAGTAAGGGCGGCGACGTCGTCGATCAGTTCCCTTTCTACGTCCGGTTCGAGCGCGGGTGTCTGCAGACGAACCGCCTGACCATCGTTCACCAACTGGATCACGGCACCCTCGACTCCCGCTTCATCGGTGAGGAGGCGCAACTCTTCGATCGTGGCTCCGGCCTCATTCGGGGAATTGATGGTGGTCCCACCCCGAAATTCAATGCCAAGGTTGAGTCCCCGGAATCCGACGAACCCGAGGGAGATCAAGATCAAGATCGCCGAGAGTTGAAACCACAGTCGCCATCTGCCAACGAAGTCGAAATTGGTCTCTCCCCGAGAGAGCCTTTTCAGGAAGGTCATTGGGCGGTCCGGCGGATCGAGAGCCAGCCCTTTTCCCCGAGAGGAGTTCGGGCGAGGAGATAAATCGCCCGACGGGTGAATGACCGGGCCACCACGATGTCGATCAAGGTGGCGAGACCCAGAGAGAGAGCGAAGCCCTTGACCGGCCCCACCGACAAGAACCAGAGGAGGCCGGCCCCGAGGATCGAGACAGCATCGGCTGTGAGGATGGTTCGAAAGGCGTGGCGAAATGCTTCATCCACTGCCGACCGAACATTGCGACCGGCCCGAATCTCTTCCTTGATGCGCTCGAAATAGACGATGTAGGAATCCGCCGCGATTCCGAGGGCGATGATGACGCCTGTCACCCCAGCCAAGGTGAGCGTCAGCCCCTGCAAACTGGAGAGAAGAGCAAAGGTTGAAATCAGGAGAGCCCCGAAGACCGTGATTCCAACGATCGCCACCACCCCCATCATCCGGTAGTACGCAAGCAAGAGGATCGCAACCAATGCCAGGCCGATGTAGCCGGCGATCAGTCCCGCCCGCAGCGAATCGGAACCGAGCGTGGCAGAGACCTTTTGCACCTGCGATCGTTCGAACGCGACGGGCAGAGATCCGTAACGAAGAATGGCGGAGGTGTCTTTGGCTGCCTGCTCGTCGGTCGTCGCAGCACCAAAAGTGATAAGTGCCCTTCCCCCGGTGATGCCTTCGGCACCTACGTCGGCCGCCACTGCCGGTGAGGCGATGACCTCACCGTCGAGAACGATGGCTATTTGTCGCTGCGGGCTCCCCTGAGATTGGGTGGCGGCGGCGGCAGTCATCTCGGCGAATTTCTCCGCACCCTCGGAAGTGAGGTCGAGATTGATCACCCACTGGGCATTCGAGGGGTTGAAGCCGGGAACGGCATCCGCCACGTCGCTTCCCACCAACTGCGCGGGTCCGACGGTGAGGACCGCGGGGATCTCTCCGATTACAGAGGTGATCGTCCCCGGCAGATAGGCAGTCGTGGCGGAGGGGTCATCTACCAACGTGAGACCCGTCTCCGGGTCGACGTTCGGAGGCAGGGTGGTGGTTGTGGTGGGCGCAACGGCGGTCGTCGTCGCCGCAGTCGTGGTCGTCGACTCACCTGTAGTTGTGGTCTCGCCGGCGGCAGTGGTGGAAGTCGTGGTCGTCGTCACCAGTGGCCCTTGGTTGCCCGGGGTTGCCGCCAACACAGGTCGAAACGAGAGTTGGCCCGTTTGACCGATGGCGTCGAGGGCTCGCTCCTCGTCCTCCACTCCGGGGAGCTGGACGAGGACGGTGTTGCCGCCGGAAATGGCGATATCGGGCTCGGCCACCCCTCCGACGTCTTCGATGCGCCGCCTCATGATCTCAACCGCCTGCGCGAGAACGTCCTGATCGGTGGCGGGTGGAGCGGTGAGGACTACGGAGGTGCCCCCCTGAAGGTCGAGCCCCAACTTGGGGAGAATTCCCTGGTTGACCAATGCGGCAAGCCCACCCCATGCGATCAAAAGGACGAGCGCGAGCCCGATCAACCGTCGGCGCACCCCGATTACTCCTCGGGTGCGAGCTTGCTACTGATCGCCCGGCGAGCCACCCGGATCCTGCCCTGCTCCACTTCGATCACGACGGAGTCGTCTTCGAGGGAGCGAACGATTCCCTGGATACCGCCGATCGTCTGCACCCGGTCACCCACAGCCAGCGATGCGCTCAGGCTCTGCTGGGCCCTCATGCGCGCTCTCTGGGGACGGAGGATGAGGAAATAGAAGACGGCCAACATCACCGCCAGGAATACGAAGCTGCCGATAGGGCTGCCGGTGGCAGGCGCGGTGGAAAGAAAAAGCGTGTCGGTCAACAGGAAAACCTCGGAAGTGGGACAACCAACGGAGCCGGGCGAGCTTAGCCCGGAGGCCCGAGAAACCTAAGTTACAGAACCTGAGGGAGCGACGGATTTGACGATGCGGGCGAGCCATGCTCGGGCGGGGTCGAGCCCGTAGTCCTCCCTCACCTCGATCAAGGCGGGCTCGATCCGGCGGACCTCCCAGCCGTCTGCGAAAGCCAGCCGCAGCTCGGTTTGCGTCACTCGCCGGGGTCCTTCCTCACCGGGCGTGTGCTCGGAGAAGACCAGGAGGTAGAGCGTTCCTCCCGGGTCGAGCACCGAAGCCAGGCTCTCGACATATCGCGCTCGGTCGACATCGCCGAATACATGGAAAACCGCCGAATCGATAACCGTGGCGAATCTCCGCCCGAGACGGTCGAGCTTCAGCACGTCCCCGACCGCAAACTCGGCCTCGAGTCCGCGCCGGGCGGCTTTTTCGATGGCCAATTCGATGGCTCGCGGGGAGATATCGATCCCGAGCACTTCGAGACCTTGTTCGGCGAGCATTAGAGCGTGCTCGCCGGTCCCACAGCCGCTGTCGAGGACTGGCGAAATCATCTCGTCGGCAATCTCGATCCACACCGGCTGTGGTCGGCCGATGTCCCAGGGCGCCCAGTTGTCGACATACGCAGAGTTCCAGTCGAGCAACGGGCCATCGGAACCTTGTGTCATGGCGGGGGTGCTTCCTGATCGTTGATCCCGCGATGCTTTTTGGCTTCCATGAGGAAGTCGGCGAAACGCCCCGCCTCGATCGCCTCCCGGACACCGACCATCAGATTCATCGTGTACGTGAGGTTGTGGATCGAGGTAAGCCGAAACGCGGTCAGTTCGTTGGTCATCAGGAGATGTCGGAGGTAGGCACGATGGTGGTGCTGGCAGGTATGGCACCCGCAATCGGGATCAAGAGGCTGGTCGTCCTCGGCGTTCTCAGCCCGCCGGAGGTTGAAGTCGCCCTTGCCGGTCAGAACTCGTCCATGTCGGGCGAGGCGGGTGGGCCAAACACAGTCGAAGAGATCTGCCCCCTGTCTTACTGCCTCGAGCACTCCGATTGGATCGCCGAGGCCCATCACGTATCTCGCCTTGTCAGTCGGCAGTTGGGGCATGACCGCCCGCATTGCCCTCTCCCGATCGAGCGGGCTTTCCCCCACCGATAGGCCGCCGATCCCGAATCCGACAAACCCCTGGGCCGCGGTCCGGGCCGCGCTCTCCGCCCTCAGATCGGGGTCAGAGCCTCCTTGGACAATCCCAAAGAGGGCCTGGTCCTCCCGTCGATGGGCCTCGAGCGACCGCTCTCCCCAGCGCAGACTGAGCGCCATGGCCGCCTCGATCTCGGTCCGGTCGGCGGGGAGCCCTACGCAGACGTCAAGTGCCATGGCAATGTCGGCCCCGAGTCGCTCTTGGATACGAGTCGCCTCTTCGGGGCCGAGATCGACCAGAGATCCGTCGTAAGTCGATCGGAACCGAGCCCCATCCTCGGTGATCCGCGGAGACAGTGAGAAGACCTGGTAGCCCCCCGAGTCCGTAAGGATCGGCCGGTCCCATCCCCAAAATCGATGTAATCCCCCGAGTCGGGCCACGGTCTCAGCTCCAGGTCGGAGCATGAGGTGGTAGGTGTTGGCGAGGATCATGTCCGCCCCGATCGTCGTCAGGTCGTCGGTGTCGACGGCTCGCACGGCAGCCCGGGTGCCGACCGGCATGAAACTTGGCGTGGGGACGTCGCCGTGGGCCGTTGTCAAGGTGCCGGTTCGGGCCACCCCATCGGTGGTGCCCAACTTCCAAGAGCCGGCGATCAAAGTCGTTCGGCCAGCATGGCGTCGCCGAATGAGGCGAAGCGGTAGTTCCGGTTCTTAGCCACCTCGTATGTCTCCCGCCAGCGCGGGCCCATAAAGGCTGCCAGCAGCACCAAGAGGCTCGTGCGAGGGAGATGGAAGTTGGTCACCAGCAGATCGACGGTCTTGAACTGGAATCCTGGAGTGATGAAAAGGTCGGTGCTGGTTCGCTCGAAGTCGCTCTCCAGGGCTCGAACCACCGTCGTGCCTACCGCCACCACCCTTCCGCGGCATGTCTCAATCGCCCGCCGAGTGGCCTCGGGAATCGAGAACTCTTCGGAATGGATTTGGTGGTCCTCCACCCGATCGGTGGCGATGGGACGAAACGTATCGAGGCCCACGCGCAACTCGAGCGAAGCCATCTCGATCCCCCGCCGGGCGAGGCCGGCCACCACGCCCTCGGTGAAATGGAGACCGGCGGTGGGGGCCGCGGCCGAGCCGACCTCGCGGGCGAAGATGGTCTGATAACGCTCGGGGTTCTCCAGCTCAGCGGTGATGTAGGGAGGAAGGGGGAGGGCCCCCACCGCCTCGATGGCGTCCTCGAGATCACCGTCCGCCTTGAGGTGGAGAATGGCGACTCCGCCACTGGGAGCCTCGTCGACGATGGCGGTTATCGGTCCAAAGGCGAGCACGGTCCCCACCCGAAGCCGCCTCGCCGGACGGACCATCGCCCTCCACCGATCGTCGGTGAGCGGACCCAGGAGGAGCGCCTCGACATTGCCCCCGGTGAGAGACTTGACCCCGCGCAACCGTGCCGCCCGCACCCGGCTCCGGTTGACTACCACCAGGTCGCCAGGCTCGAGGAGTTGGGGGAGGTCGCTGAAGCTGTGATCGGAGAGGTCGTTGGCATCGAGCAAGCGGGAGCTGTCCCGGGGCTCGACCGGCACCTGCGCGATCCGCTCGGGCTCAAGTTCGTAATCGAAATCCTGGGTCCACACGCCCCACCCATTCTTGACCATCTGCGAACCCAGAGTTCCCAGGGCAGCTGGGCCTACCTACCAGCCCGCAGAACGACCCCTCAGAGGAGGCGCGGCTGGGCGGACCGGGCCACGCCCAGGTGGCGGTAGGCGAGGTCGGTGGCCATTCGCCCCCGCGGGGTCCTTTGCAACAAGCCGGATTGGAGGAGGAATGGCTCATAGGCGTCTTCCACCGTCTCCGGCTCTTCGCCGACCGCGATCGCCAGGGTGGTCAGACCAACCGGGCCCCCGCCGAATTTCTCGATGATCGACTCCAATATCGAGCGGTCGACCTTATCGAGCCCGAGATCATCCACTTCGTAGGTTTGCAAGGCCCGCAGTGTCGTATCCACGTCTGCCCTGCCGTCGGCTCGGGCCACGGCGAAGTCGCGAATCCGGGCTAGGAGACGATTGGCGATGCGAGGCGTCGCCCGGCTCCGGCTCGCTATCAAATGAGCGGCATCGTCGTCGACTTCGACTTCGAGTATGCGGGCGGAGCGATTGATGATCAACGTCAACTCCTCCTCGGTGTAGTAGTCGAGGCGATCTTCGATCCCGAAGCGGTCTCGCAGCGGCGCGGTCACCTTGCCTTTGCGAGTGGTGGCCCCGACCAGGGTGAACCTGGGCAGATCGAGGCGGATCGACTGCGCTGCCGGGCCCTTGCCGAGGACGATGTCGAGCTGGAAATCTTCCATCGCCGGGTAGAGAACCTCCTCCACCGCTCGCGGCAGGCGGTGAATCTCATCGATAAAGAAAACGGCGCCGTGCTCGAGGTTGGAAATGATCGCCGCCAGATCGCCGGGGCGCTCGAGGGCAGGGCCGGAGGTGATTCGGAATTCGGCGCCGGTTTCGGCGGCAATGATTCCGGCCAGCGTGGTCTTGCCCAGGCCTGGAGGTCCCGAGAGCAGAACATGGTCCAGAGGGCGCGCTTGCGCGCGGGCCGCCTCGATGGCGATTCGGAGCCGCTCCTTGACCGCCTCCTGGCCGACGAAGTCGCCGAGGGATCGAGGCCGGAGATGGAGGTCGTCCTCGACCAGGGCCGGGTTCAGGATCGAGTCCTCTCTCATTGACTCACCGACGACTCAGCAGCTGAAGGGCCGATCGAATCTGCTCCGCCATCGGTAGGTCCCGATCCACCTCGGCGATGGCGCCTCGAATCTCGGTCGGGGTATACCCGAGCCCTTCCAGCGCCTGGCGCAGTTCACCACCGGAACTGGAGACCACCGAAGCCTCCTCCTCGTCGAGCTTGGGCTTGAGCTCGAGCACGATCTTCTGCGCCAAGCGCCTGCCAACGCCGGGCACCACCACCAGGGCATCGACGTCTTCGGTGGCAATCGCCTTCCTCACCTCGCTGACAGACAGCACTCCCAGGGTGGCCTGCCCCAGTTTGGGTCCGACGCCTGAGGCAGTGATCAAGACCCGAAACAGATCGCGCTCGGCTTCGGAACCAAAGCCGTAAAGCGTGATCCCATCCTCTCGGCCGTAGAGATGGGTGTGGATGACGACCTCCTCGCCGATCCCCGGCAAGTCGCTCTGGGTGCGCGGCGTGGTGATGATTTCGTAACCCACGCCGGCGACGTCGAGGGTAATCCCGATCCGGTTGCGTCCCACCAAGGTCCCTCGCAACCGACCGATCATCGTCGGGTTCCCACCAGCTCTGTACTAACACGCAATGACTGCAGGTGACAGATGGCCACCGCCAGACCGTCGGCGGCATCAGCAGGACTCGGAGGGGCGATCCCGAGGCGCTTTCCGACCATCGTTGCCACCATGCGTTTGTCGGCCGATCCATCACCGGTAATGGCCGACTTGACCATCGTTGGAACGTATTCGAACACGGGCAGTCTTCGCTGGGCAGCAGCGAGGATGACTACGCCGGCGGCGCGCCCGACCGCGGCAGCCGTTTGCAGGTTGCGATTGGTGAACATCGTTTCGATTGCCATTGCGTCGGGTCCGTGCTCATCGATCAAGCTCGAGATGCCGGTGTGCAGCTCGAGCAAGCGCTCGCCCAGCGGTCGGATGGGGTCAGTCCGGATCACCCCAGCCGAGATGGCTTCTAGCGAACGGCCCCGGCGAACCAACCCGTAGCCGGTGGTGGTCAGCCCGGGATCGATGCCCAACACGAACATGTGTACGGAGGGTAGTCCGCAACACCGTGCGGACCGGGATCTTCGTCAGCCGGCGAGCGACGCCAGCACCTCGTCGGGAATCTCGTAGTTGGCGTACACCATTTGCACGTCGTCGAGGTCCTCGAGGGCTTCGACCAGCCGCAGCACCTTGCCAGCGGTTGCCGAGTCGACCGCCACCGCAGTCTTCGGCTCCTGGGTGAGCTCGGCTACTTCGACTTTGAATCCCTCGTGCTCCAACGCCCGCTGCACGGCGACGAGGTCCGTGGGTGCGGTCACGACTTCGACAACGCCCTCACCGGTGCGGACATCCTCGGCACCCGCGTCGAGAGCCGCGAGCAGCACGTCGTCTTCGCTTCCCAGAACTTCGATGTATCCCTTACGGGCAAACAGATAACCAACCGACCCCGGCTCTCCCAGATTGCCGTTGTTGCGGGCAAAGGCAGATCGAACCTCGGAAGCAGCACGGTTTCGATTGTCGGTTAGCACCTGCACCATCAAAGCCACTCCACCCGGCGCATAACCCTCGTACCAGATCTCCTCGTATTTGGTGGTGTCGGCAGCTCCGGTTGCCCGGGCGATTGCCCGTTCGATGTTGTCCATGGGAACCGCCGATGCTCTCGCCTTGGCCACGGCCGCCGCCAGGGTCGCATTGCCGCCGAGGTCTCCACCGCCCTCTCGAGCCGAGATTTCGATCTGGCGAATCAGCTTGGCAAACAGCTTCCCGCGTTTGGAATCGTTGGCCGCTTTTTTGCGCTTGATCGTTGCCCATTTCGAGTGGCCGGACATGGGTTCTATTCAACTAGGCCGATCGGTCAACCAGCCAGTCCAACAGCATCTGATGAAGGCGATGGTCGCCGGTGAGCTCGGGATGGAAGGCACTTGCGAGGATGTGACCCTGGCGAACCACCACCGGATGATCGTCGACCGAGGCGAGCACCTCGACCCCCTCGCCGACCTTCGCCACCCAGGGGGCGCGGATGAATACCGCCCGCAAAGGCTCTTCGAGCCCTTCGATGGCCAGCTCCTCCTCAAAGGACTCGTTCTGTCGACCAAAGGCATTGCGCTCGACGACGACATCGAGCGCTCCGACCAGTGGCTGCTCGCCGTCAGTCACCTCCCGGGCGAGGAGAATCATGCCTGCACAGGTCCCGTACACCGGCATGCCTTCCTCGATCCGGCGTCGGAGCGGCTCCATGAGTCCGAAGCGCACCGCCAGCTTGCCGATCGTGGTGGACTCGCCGCCCGGAATTACCAGAGCATCGACTGCTTCGAGCTGGTCGGGTGTCCGTACTTCGATACCCTCGGCCCCGAGGGCGGCCAGCGTCGCTAAATGCTCACGGAAGTCACCCTGAAGGGCGAGCACCCCAACGCGAGCTGCCACTTCTCACCAGCCTCGCTCCGCCAGCTTTTCGTTGGCCGGGATCTTGTCAATCTCCAGTCCCGGCATCGCCTCACCGAGGCCGCGCGAAACCTTGGCGACGACTTCGGGGTCGGCCCAGAAGGTGGTTGCTTCGACGATGGCTCGCGCGTATGCGGGGGGATCGGAGCTCTTGAAGATCCCGGAGCCGACGAACACGCCGTCGACTCCGAGCGCCATCATCAAAGCCGCGTCCGCCGGGGTGGCGATGCCGCCGGCGGCGAAATTGACCACGGGTAATCGGCCGGTCTCGTGGACCTCGCTGACGAGGTCGAAAGGAGCCCCGAGGTCGCGGGCGGATGACATCAGTTGTTCGGATCCGAGTTGGGAGAGCTTTCGAATTTCGTTGGTCACGGTTCGCATATGCGTGACCGCCTCGACGACGTTCCCGGTGCCCGCCTCCCCCTTGGTTCGGATCATCGCCGCCCCCTCGCCGATCCGACGCAATGCTTCACCCAGGTTGCGGGCACCGCAGACGAAGGGTGTCGTGAACGCCCATTTGTCGATGTGATGCTCATTGTCGGCGGGGGTTAGCACCTCGGATTCATCGATGTAGTCGACGTTGAGCGCCTCGAGCACTCGCGCCTCGAGGAAATGACCAATCCGGCATTTGGCCATGACCGGAATCGAAACCGCAGCCTGGATCTCTTCGATTTTGGTGGGGTCGGCCATGCGAGCGACCCCGCCCATCTTGCGGATATCGGAAGGCACCCGCTCGAGCGCCATGACCGCCACCGCTCCGGCTTCCTCTGCAATCTTGGCCTGTTCGGCGGTAACCACGTCCATGATGACGCCGCCTTTCAACATCTCGGCCAGACCTCTTTTGACCCGGCTGGTGCCCTTTTCCACGACTACTCCTGCACTTGAGCTCTTATCGAAGCCAATGCTACCGGGCGGCCTCGTTGATCCCGATCGCCCTCCGATAGGCAACGCGGTATTTGGCCAGGACGTGCGACCAATCGAATTCAGCCGCTCGCTGCCGCGCCCGCTTGCCCATGTCTCGCGTCGCGGGCGGCGATCGGAGAAGTTCGATGAGCGTTGCCGCCAGGTGGCCGGCGTCACCGGGAGGGACGAGTCGGGCAGTACCCCCGGTTAGCGCTCGAAAGGCATCTATATCAGATGCCACCACCGCGCAGCCCGCCGCCATGCCTTCGGCTACCACCACCCCGAAGCTTTCTCCTGAGAGATTGGGGGCAACGAATATCTCACTCGCCTGCAGGCGCCGGGACTTTTCATCTTCATCCACCCGACCGAGGTATCGGACTCGATTCTTCTCCGTCCCTTCGATGCCCATGACGACCAGCTCGGCCCCCGGAACCTTTTCGGAGACGATCTGCCAGGCTTCGGAAAGCACTTTGAAACCTTTGCGAGGGTCGGGCCGCCCGAGAAATGCGACGTGCTGAAGGTGTCTTTGGACCCCGGTCCGAAAGCGAGCGGTGTCGACTCCGTTGGGAACGATTTCGATGGGCCCGAAGCGGGCGGGTAGCTCGGCCGCGACACGGCTCACCGCCGTGAGAATCCGGCCCTCAAACACGCCGGCCGGAACCAGCCGGTAGAGCTGCGACGCCCACTGCGGCTTGGCAGCGTGAAAGGTGACGACGGCCGGAAGCTCGATCGTTAGGGCGGCCCAACCCACCACCGGCATCAAGGGCTCGTGGATGTGGATCAGATCGACTCCGGCCAGTGCCTGCTCCAGCATGCCTTTCACCCGGGGGTTGATCGAGATCGGCACCTTCGACCGATTTCCCCTGATCGTTATCGAATCGCCCAGGTCGATCCCCCCATGGCGACCCCCTCCCGGCCCAACCAGGACCGGCTCGTCACCCGTGGCCGCCAGCAGCCGAGACAGCTCGAGCACCTGCTGTTGAACACCGCCGTGCAAACCAAGGTCGTAAGGACAGATAAGACCGATCTTCACGATTGCCGATCCGAGGGCCAATTGGGTTGAAAGAGGTGCCATTGCTCTGGCGCCTGACGGATGATCCCTTCGAGCGCGGTGGCGATGCGCTGGGTCAGGTCCCGCATGTCATCGACCCCATCGAGTGGAAGCTCATCGATGTCGACCCGATGCCCATCGCCGTCGAAAAATGTGGCGGCAGTGACTATGGGCGCACCCGTTTTCAAGGCCAGCGCCGCTGGTCCCGCCGGGAGAGTCGTCTCCTCGCCAAAGAAGGTCACTTTCACTCCCCGACCCGACAGATCGCGATCACAGAGCAGCGCCACGGCCGCTCCTCGTCGGATGGCAGCTTCGACGTGTCGCATCGAAGTCCGTCCGTGCGGGATGATTGTGATCCCGTATTGAGATCGCATGCTGACGAACCACTCGGTGAGCCTCTGGTTGGGGAGACGCTCTGCGACCGCCGCGATCTCGATCCCGGCGCGCCGTCCCGAGAGCGCAGCCGGCTCCCAATTCCCCAGGTGAGGTAGCACCAGGATCGCTCCGGTTCCGGCTTTCCCTGCCTTCTCCAGATGTTCCAAGCCCGAAATCGACAAACCACGGTCGATCTCGGCGACTCGGCGCGGCCTGACCCAGAAGGTCTCAGCCCAATACCGCCCATAGGAACCGAACATGGCTCCGACCGCTCGATCCAGATCTGCGCTTGGACCAAGCACCCGCTGCATATGGCGGCGAGCGACCCGACGGCGGTCGGTCGCAAACCGCCCCCAGATCCGGCCCCCGAGAGTGCCGAGCCGCCTCACGACCCCCCCGGGAAGCATCCCCACCAGCCCGATCCCCAACCGGATTAGCCCGAAACGAAGGGCCTCTGTCACCTGAGCTGTCGGTAGGTGAGCCAGAACCTCCAGAAGACGGTCGACCATGTTGCTGCTACGAGGAGCCACAGCATCGGCTCGATGAATGAAAAGACCAGGCCGAGGGTGAAGAGGATCACGCGCTCTGCCCGTCCCATCATCCCGCCCCGCCCGTCGAGACCTTCGGCCTCGGCTTTGGCGCGTAGGTAGGGGACGAGGAGCGAACCTCCCAGGGCAAGGACTATGAGAAGCACCAGCCGGCGCTCCGAGGCGAGGGCGAAGGAGAGCCCGGCGAGCACGGAAACCTCGGCGATCCGATCTGATGCCGCATCGAGCAACGCCCCTCGCGGCGACTCGGTCCCGGCGGCTCGTGCGACCGAACCATCCAGTCCGTCGAGGATCGAGCCCGCAAGTGCCACCAGCGCGCCTCCGACGATCATCCCCGCACCAATCATCACCGCACCGGTGACGCTCACGGCCAAACCGAAGATCGTCATGATTTGCGGCGTTATGCCGAGCCGATTCAGAGCCCGGCCGATCGGTTGAAGGACCCACTGCAAGTGGGGCCGAACCCGAAGATCGATCACCGCGGCGAAATGTACTCATCCCGAGGGCCGCGTTCGCCCAAATCTCAGTGGGGAGGCGTTCACTAAGATCGGCCACCCCCAGCCCGAGGAGGTCAGTTGGTTCCCGAGAAGATCCGCAACGTGGCCCTGGTCGGACATGGCGGGAGCGGAAAAACCAGTCTCGCCGAGGCTCTCCTGTTTGTCACCGGCGCTACCACTCGACAGGGTTCGATCGAAGCCGGCACCTCGATGCTCGATTACGAACCCGAAGAGCAGGAACGAAAGATCTCCCTCGGGCTTGCGGTGGCAAGCGTCACCTGGCAGGACCACAAGTTCAACATCATCGACACCCCCGGGTACATCGACTTCTCGGGTGACGCCCGCGCTGCCTTGCGAGCGGCAGACCTGGCGCTCTTCGTCGTCTCGGGCGTCGACGGGGTGGAGGTGCAGACCGAGATCTTGTGGCGGGCGGCCGAGGAGGAGGGGATTCCGCGGGCGATAGTGATCACCAAGCTCGATCGCGAGCGGGCCTCGTTTACCAGGACACTGTCCCAGTTGCGCGACGCTTTCGGCAAGCGCGTGGCTCCGGTGCAGGTACCAATTGGCATCGAAGCCGACCTCAAGGGAGTCGTGCGGGTCGTATCGGGCCGCTCCTTCACGTATGGACCCGAGGATCGGACTGGGACCCTCAGCCACACAACGCCTCCGGAGGCGGAAGAACTGGCGGCGTCCACCCGGGAGTCTCTGATCGAATCAGTTGTTGAGACCGACGACGAGCTGATGGAGAAATTCTTCGAGGGCGAGGTACCCGACGCTGACACGATCGTCAGGACTGTCCACCAGGGAATGTTGAAGGGCGAGATCTTTCCCGTGCTTGTGGCTTCGGCGGCCCGCCGTATCGGAGTCGACACCCTGTGCGAGTTTCTCTTCGACTTTGCTCCCAACCCGCTCGAACGAAGCCTTCCTCCTCTCGCCAAGGGCGAGCCAATTCCTCTTAGCGCCGACGGGCCGGTCCTCGGCTATGTCTTCAAGACCATCAGCGATCCCTTCGTAGGTCGCATATCTCTCTTTCGGGTCTACTCCGGAGCCGTCCGGGCTGACGATGACCTTCATATCTCGGGCGGCGGTCACGCCCGCATGCACAACTTGTTCTATCTCATGGGGAAAGACCACATCGACACAAAGGAAATTTCCTGCGGGGAGATCGGGGCGGTTGCCAAGGTGGAGACCCTCCACGCCGGCTCGACCATCCACAGTCCCTCCCTCGAGATCGAGCTGGCGCCAGTGACTTTCCCGAATCCGGTAACCGAGCTATCGATCTCCCCCAAGAGCCAGCACGACGAAGAAAAGCTCTCGACCGCCCTGCATCGAATCGTTGAGGAAGATCCCACCCTGCGAGTCGATCGCAAGCCGGAGACAGGCGAGACGGTGCTGGCCGGCCTCGGCGACGTTCATCTTGACGTGACGTTGGCCCGTATCCATCGCAAGTTCGGAGTTGAGGTGGCAACGGCTCTACCCCGGGTCCCGTATCGGGAGACCATCACCTCGGTGGCGGAAGCCGAAGGCAAGCACAAGAAGCAGACGGGTGGCCGTGGTCAGTTTGGGGTTGCCTTCGTCAAGTTCAGCCCGCTCCCCCGCGGTTCGGGATACGAGTTCATCGATGCCATCAAGGGGGGTTCCATCCCCCGCCAGTTCATCCCCGCGGTCAACAAAGGGATTCAGGAGGCTCTGGAGAGGGGCATCCTCGCCGGCTACCCCGTGGTTGACGTTGCCGCCGAGGTTTTCGACGGGAAGTATCACAACGTCGATTCCGACGAGTTGTCGTTCCGGATGGCGGGGATCCAGGCTTTCCGAGCAGCGGCGCCCAATCTCAAGGCGGTGTTGCTCGAGCCCATCATGCGGCTATCCATCCGCGTGCCCGACGATTACACCGGCGACGTGATGGGTGACATCAACTCCAAGCGGGGCCGGGTGCTCGGTATCGACTCCGATGGCAACAGTCGGGTCATCGAATCCGAAGTGCCGATGACAGAGATTCAGAGATACGCCGCCGATCTGCGATCGATGACGAGCGGCCGGGGGACCTTCGAAGTCCGCTTTGACCACTACGCCGAAGTCCCGCACCAGGAAGCCCAGAAGGTCATCGCGGCCAACGCCAAAGACGAACACTGATATGGCCGACGCGGTTCTTCGATTCGAGGACCGGGAAGTCAACCTCCCCGTGATCGAGGGGAGCGAGAACGAGGTTGGACTCGACATCTCGCGCCTCGCCGCCGAGACCGGTCTCTTCACTCTCGACCGGGGATTCGGGAACACGGCTGAGAGCCAGAGCAAGGTGAGCTTCATTGACGGGGCGGCTGGGATTCTCCGCTACCGAGGCTATCCGATCGAGCAACTCGCCGAACGGGCCTCGTTTCTCGAGGTCGCCTTTCTGCTCCTTTACGGGTCGCTCCCCACCAAATCAGAACTGGCCTCCTTCGAGGATTCCGTCACCAGGCACACCCTGCTGCGGGAGGACATGAAAAAGCTCTTCGAGGCTTTTCCCCACGAGGCGCATCCGATGCAGATCCTGGCATCGGCCACATCGGCCCTCGCCACCTACTACCCCGACGCCCTCGATCCGCATAAGCCGGAGGCGGTCGATCTTTCAATGCATCGGCTGCTGGCCAAGGTCCCCACCATGATCGCCTGGCTCTACAAGTACCGGGTTCATCAGCCATACGTGTATCCCCGCAACGACCTCGACTACTCGGCGAACTTCCTGCACATGGTGTTCTCCATTCCAGCTGAGCCGTACACGCCAGATCCTGTGGTGGCGGCGGCACTGAATGTCCTCTTGATCCTCCACGCCGATCACGGGCAAAACTGTTCGGCGACGGCCGTGCGCCTGGTGGGCTCAGGCGACGCCAACCTCTTTAGTTCGGTGGCCGCAGGAGTTCACGCCCTTTCCGGGCCTCTCCACGGAGGAGCCAATCAGGAAGTTCTGGAGATGCTCGGTGAGATGGCCGCCGATGGTGGGGATGTAGCGCGATACGTCGCTCGGGCCAAGGATCGCGACGATCCGTTCCGTTTGATGGGCTTTGGGCACCGCATCTACAAGAACTTCGATCCCCGAGCACGAATCATCAAACAGGCGGCATCCGATGTGCTGGCCAAGCTCCGGATCGACGATCCCCTCCTCGAGATCGCCCAGGAACTGGAGGCCACAGCACTCGCCGATGATTACTTCATCGAACGCAAGCTCTATCCCAACGTCGACTTTTACTCGGGCATCATCTATCGAGCCCTCGGATTCCCGACCGACATGTTCACGGTGCTCTTCGCCCTGGGGCGCCTGCCCGGCTGGATGGCGCAATGGAAAGAGCTCAAAGAAGATCCCAAAACCCGCATTTATCGGCCGCAACAGGTCTACAACGGTGAGACCGAAAGGGAGTACCAACCTCCGGCCTAGGGTTGGCAGCCAGCTGCTCGGGCGGCGGTGTCGAGGTGGATGGCGACGTCGCGTATCCCCAACTCGTTGACCACAACGACTTCGGCGGGGAGGTCATCTCCCCAGGCGCCGGCCCGGACGAACTGATCGACCAGAAACTGCACCTCGCCGCCGAAGTTGGTCGCGAATCCGTTCACCGTCTCTTCCATGTACTTGCCGGTCTTGGCGATGTACTCGTCCCAAGCCGCCTCCCGTTCGCTTTCATCCAAACCCGCCATTGGGTGTCCATCCACCGTCGGATCGGATTCTTCCCGTTGGTCGAGATAGGAGGCAATCTCCCGCGCGGTCTCGAAGGCCCGGTCGCACGTGCTTGTCTGTGGATCGATCGGCACTACTACGGGTTGGGGCTCTGGTCGCGTCAGGAGGAACGTGGCCGCGCCCCCGACCAATGCGGCGATGACCAGCGCCACCCCCTGCCCCAACCGCCCCGAAAGCATGTGTTCATGCTACGAACGGGGTCCTTCTATTCAATGGGTTTAGGTACTCAAACCGTTGGAGGGAAGGGCCGGCGGAGACGGGAGCTCGGTGGAGAAGGTCTCGGTGTAGGGGTCGCCAGTGATCTCTCCGGTGACGCCGTCGACCACGACCAAGGCCCGCGCCGCCGGCGGCTCCGCCGCGTCGTACATGATGACGTGCCAGCGCGGACGCGACCGCAGCCCGGAAAAGATGACTGCCGCCGAAGCATGGCCAATGGGAAACGGAGCGTTACGGGAGGCGATTAGGAGCGCCTCCTCCGGTTGCAGGTTGAGCGGCCAGGCCGCCAGCCAATGCCAGAGGGCCAGGGCCAGCATCACTCCCGCCATGGCGGCTCCGATAGGCCGGTTCGGGGTCACCAATAAGACCAGAGGAGCAAAGGCGAGAAAAATCCAAGTTCCCGCCCGTCGCCGTCGGGGAGACGGAAATCGGTAGGGCCCACCGACTGAAGAATCGAGGTCTTCGGGAACTCCGGCGCTCTCGGCAACCTCGGCCGGGATATTGATCCCATCCATCAGGTGCCGGGGGGCATGCTTGCCTCAGCCATGATCGTCAGCGCCTCCGAGACTGGGACTCCGCGCTTGTCGCGGTCTTCGCCATAGCGGCGAAAACCTACCGACTGGGCCTCGACATCTTTATCCCCTACTACCAGCAGGAAGGGATGCTTCTGAGTCAGGGCGCGCCTGATCTTCTCGCCCACGGTCTCGCTCGAATGATCGACCTCAACCCTCAGCCCCCGTCGGCGAGCAGCCGCCGCTACTTCCCGGGCGTAATCGATGTGCCGGTCGGCCACTGGTACCACCGAAGCCTGCACGGGTGCCAGCCAAGCGGGCAAGGCACCGGCGTAATGCTCGACAACCACCGCCAGGAATCGATCTATCGAGCCTGCCTTGGCGCAGTGGATCATGAAGGGAACCTCACCCTGATTGTCCGAAGTGGTGTAAGTGAGCCCGAAGCGGGCCGGCATGTTGAAGTCGAATTGAATAGTCGACATCTGCCAACGGCGGCCAATGGCGTCGCGAATGTGGATGTCGATCTTGGGGCCGTAGAACGCCCCCTCTCCCGCGGCGAGGCGGTAGCTGATTCCGGCATCCTGCAGGGACTTCTCGAGAGCGCGCTCGGCCGCTTCCCACTGTGAAGGATCCCCCACCGACTTCTCGGGCTTGGTGGAGAGGTCGGCTTCGAACTCCGAGAACCCGAAATCTCTCATCCAAGTTGTGACGAACTCGAGGTGAAGGGCCAGCTCCGAGTCAAGCTGGTCGCCTCGACAAAAGGTATGGGAGTCATCCTGCGTGAAACCCCGTACTCGCAGCAGGCCGTGCAAAACCCCCGACCGTTCGCGTCGATAAACGGCTCCCAGCTCGGACAGCCGAAGAGGTAGCTCGCGATATGAACGACCCCTGCTTCGATAAACGAGGATGTGAAACGGGCAGTTCATTGGCTTGACCCGGTAGAACTCCGCTTCATCCACCTCCATACCGGGATACATGTTCTCGGCGTAGAAGCCGAGATGACCCGATATGTCCCACAGCGCCTCGCGGGCGAGGTGCGGGCTGACGACGAACTCGAAACCGAATCGCTCGTGCAGTCGGCGGGAATGGTCCTCGACGACCTTGCGAAACATTCCTCCCTTCTGATGCCATACCGCCAGGCCCGGGCCCAGTTCGCGGGGGAACGAGTAGAGGTCGAGTTCCTGACCCAGGCGGCGGTGATCTCGAAGCTCTGCCTCCTCGATTCGGTGGAGGTAGTCCGCCAGGGCTTTCTCGCTCTCCCAGGCCGTGCCGTAGATACGTTGCAGCTGCTGGCGCTTCTCGTCACCTCGCCAATAGGCCCCGGCAGTTCGCATCAGCTTGAAGGCCGGTAGCCGACCGGTCGACGGAAGATGCGGGCCCCTACAGAGATCGACGAATTCCCGGTTCCGATAAACCGTCACCTCGGATGCATCCTCGACCTCGCCGGGATCGACCGAGGCGATGATTTCCTTCTTGAGGGGTTGGTCAGCAAAGACCTCCAAAGCCTCTTCGGCGGAGAGCACGCTGCGATCGAAGGATTGATTCTCGGCCACGATCTCGCGCATGCGAGATTCGATTTGCTCGAGATCTTCTGGAGTAAACGACCTACCGACGGCAAAGTCGTAATAGAACCCGTCTTCTATCGCCGGACCGATGCCGAAGTCTGCTCCCGGGTAAAGGTCGAGGACGGCCTGGGCGAGGATGTGAGCCGCAGAATGGCGGAGGATGTGCCGACCTTCATCGGTGTTGGCCGTGATGACTCGGAACTTTCCACTCGCCTCGATCGGACGACTGAGATCGAGTAGCTGATCGTCGAGAGCAACCGCTACTGCAGCAGCTGCCAGACGCGGACCAATCGAGCGCGCGACCTCCTCTCCGGTGCGGCCGACCGGGTGAAAAGCCGTCGTTCCATCTGGGTAAACAAGCTCAATGTCCATGAATCGTCTCAGCTAGCCTGGCCGCCCAAGGGTACCCCCCGGGTACTCAAGCTCAGTTCCGATTTCCCCCGACCCAAACCACCCCGAAAAGTCAAAGGTATCCATGGACCCAGTGACCATCCTCAGATCAGTTTCGCCGAGCGCGACCCATGTCGAAGTTTCGGCCGGCGCGAACCGGGTCTTCCGGCTGCGAGAGGAAAAGGGCAGCACCAGCATCGTAAAGATCTATGCCACACCGACACGCGAGCGTCGGGAACGCCATGCCCTGGTGGCGTTGGACAAGGTCCAGGGCGTGCCCAAGATTCTTAGCCGGGGCATCGATGACGGAACCGCGTGGATCCAGATGACCGACGGCGGGAACTGGGACTTGGCGAGTCTTCCCCGCAACCTCAACATCCTTCGTTCGGCGGGCCGCGTGCTTCGGGGAGTGCACGAGTCGGATGCCTCTATGACCAATCTCTCGAACGCGATTGACAACGAGCAGATTGGTGCCCACTTCCGAAACACCATCGAGCGGTTGGGGAAGTACCGACGCCGCCTCAGCCTGCCGGCCGATGTCCTCGATCAGGCTGCGTCGGCTGGCCCCCCGGTAGCGAGCCCCGCCAAGCCGGCTCACACGAGACCCTTCCCCAACCAGTTCCTGGTCACCGAAGCCGGGCAAGTCACTTTGGTCGACTGGGAATGGGCGACCGTTGCTCCACCCGAATGGGATGTCTCGTTGGCCAGCTGGCAATTCTCGAAGCTCCTCGGAGACGAGGCCGCAAGCGCGTTCCTCGAGGGATATGGCGCCGTCGTATCGGCGACGCGGTTGAAGAGCTGGATCGCTTATCACTCGGCCATGCTCATGTTGGAAGCCGCTGAGAAGCGCGATGGAAGGCTGCAGGACATGGCACCTCTCGTCGCCGATCTGGCCGCCGCCGTTGGCTAGAACGCGAAATCCACCAATCCTCTAGCGCACTTACTTAGCCTCCTCGCCAGAGGAGGACGCATTGCTCGAAGCACTCTTGGCGGCTACCGCCACTTCAGGGTTGCTGGTGCTCGCTCGCGGGCACCGACGGCCGGCGGGGCCGGGCGAGATCTGGATTCAGGATTCTGAAGAAGAAGATCTCCCCTGCCCTTGGTGTTATAGCCAAACCGACGCGCAAGACGATCGCTGCGGAAGCTGCGGCCGTCGCTTCGGTTGACTCAGACAACCCGGACAAACGAGCGATCGACGTGGTCGACGTAGAAGCCGAGGTCCCGGTAAAGGTGAACTGCCGTGTGGTTGTCGGCATCGACGTACAAGAAGGACTTTTCCGCCCCGGCCTTCGCTAACCGGATCAAACCATCCAAAACCAACGCCCGCCCCAGGCCCTGACCCTGGGCCTCGGGGGCGACGGCAATCACGTAGATCTCCCCTTCGCTTTCTCCGGCTTTGAGCCAGTTGAACCCCACCAGCTCTGTCCCCCGCCAGGCCATCAACACCATCTCCGGGTGGAACCAATCGCGTTCGGTCCTCAGACCAAGTTCAGCTGCGGTCCAGGCACCGTTCTCGGGGTGATTGCCGAAAGCCTCATTGTTGAGGCGAAGCAGGTCTGCCTCGTCCCGTCCTGGTCGGAACGAGGTGACCTCGATTCCGGGTGGATATGCCACCCCAACTGGAAGAGGTCCGTGGTGCTCCATCTTGAAGAGCTGGCGCTCCTCCTTGAAACCCTCCCTCACCGCCGCCGTCGCCAAGCCGGGATGAAATAGCCAGGCCCGCAGCGACTTTCCCCCCCGCCGCCTGACTTCGCCCACGGCTGCTTCGAACAGCCGGCGATAGTGCTTGTGCTGGCGAAACTCAGGAGCAATCGCCATCTCCATCGCCCATCGATCGCCGCTGGCAGGAGTCAGCGCTACAAACGCCGCGATACGTCCTCGGGAACGACCGACGAGCCCGATCAAATTGGGATCGCGGGTGAGCCCGATCGCTTTGCGCTCGCCTATCGGGCGATGTCCGTCGACCCTCTCGACGCTCTCGATCAAGGCTTCGATCTCTCTCAACTCCTCTTCGAGTCTCCCCGGTTGGATCTCCATCGCAGGGTCCATGTCGTGCGGACGCTACCTAGGCAAATTCTGGCCGGCTCCTATGCTGATTTGACTCGATGTTTGGCAACTCATGAGCGCGGTGGGCCTGGTGCTGGGAGGCGGGGGCATCACTGGCGCAGCTTTTGAGATGGCAACTCTCATGGCAATCGAGCTGGCCACCGGTTGGAATTGCAACGACTCCGACGTCGTTGTCGGCACTTCTTCGGGAGCCTTTGTAGCAGCACTGGTTCGTCACAATCGTCTTGACCTCGACTCCTTGGTGCTCCCCGATGACGGTCGCATCGAGGTGGCGCTCCGCATCAAGGAACGAACCTATCGGTCCCGTCCGGGGGTTCATCTGGGTAAGTGGATGCGGCATGGTTTGTTGCCGGGAATGCGAAGGCCCGGCCTCACGCTCTTACTGGGCTCGCCAGCGCCATATGACACCACTGGTCTCGGAGATTGGGTTCGCGAGGAACTGGGAACCGAGGCCGAGAACTGGCCTGACCGGCCGACAGTGATCGTTGCCTTCGATGCCTCGACTCGGCGCCGGACGGCCTTTGGCACCACCAGTGCCCCTGACATCGGTTTGGCCGATGCGGTCTGCGCCTCGACCGCCATCCCTTTGGTCTTTCGACCCCACATCCATGACGGTCGGCCCTACGTCGATGGGGGCGTCGCTTCCGGAACGCATGCCGACCTTGTACTCGGCAACGTTCGTCCGCTTGATCTCGTGCTGGTGATTGCTCCGATGGCCGCCGAAGAAGAGCGCCGCGGCGCCTTACCCCATGAGCGTCTCTTCGATCGAGTCGGAAGGCGCTCACTCGATGAGGAAACGGCCCTCATCAAAAGAGAGTGGCCCGAAGCCGAGGTCCTGGTGATCCGGCCCACCCCTCAGGTCCTGGCATCGATGCGTCCTAACCCCATGGACCCCGATCTAGCCGTGCCAGCCTTCGTTCGCACGCTCATCGGCATGAAGAAATGCCTTGGCGAGCCCGCAACCTGGTCGATCCTCGAACGCCATCTCGGATCTGCGGCGCGGGTTCGTCAATCAACTTGATCTTTTGATCGAAGCCTTACGACAAATCGATGCCTGGCCGGTGCCGAACGCGGCGGTGGCGGTAGTGGCACCCGACGGTTTGGTAGGGCAGCGCGGGGACCTCTCGTACAGCGGTCCCTGGGCATCGGTGACGAAACTTTTCACCGCCTATGCGGTTCTGATGGCTATTCAGGATGAGGAATTCAGCTTGGACGATCCCGCCGGCCCCGAGGGCGCCACGGTCCGCCATGTCCTCGCCCATGCCTCCGGCTTGCCTTTTGAAGGAGAGGTGGCCATCGCCCGGCCGGGAACTCACCGCATCTACTCGAACGCTGGGTTCGACCTTTTGGGCAGGGTCATCAGCAAGAGGTGTGATCAACAGTTCGCCGACTATCTCCAGCTCCAGGTATTGGAGCCGCTCGGGATCGGCGCCGACCTCGTCGGGCGGCCATCCGAGGGGCTCGCGGGGGATCTGGGCGGACTGATCGCCTTTGCCAAAGAGCTCTTGGCGCCGTCGCTGGTTGATCCCGAGCTCTTCGGAGTAGCCACGACGGTGGCCTTTCCGGGGTTGAGCGGAACACTGCCCGGAATCGGTCGCTATGACCTCCTCGATTGGGGTTTGGGGTTCGAAATTCGCGACGGTAAAGAGCCCCATTGGACCGCACGCGAAAACTCACCCGAAACGTTTGGGCATTTTGGGGGAACGGGATCGTTCCTCTGGGTGGACCCCCGGCTAGGCCTCGCCATGTGCGGGTTGTCCGGGCGTCAGTTCGACAACTGGGCGATGACCGCTTGGCCAGCTCTAGCCGAGGCGGTCATCGCCGAGTTGGGTTAGTTACCGGTTGGGACCGGAGTCAGGCCACGCAGTCGGGATCGGCCTGAAACACCCCGGTGGGTAGACCGGTCTGCGTGTGCGCCTGGTGGATGGCGCCAACCATGATCAGGTCGAACCCCTGGGAGTGCGCGCTCGCCACCAGATTGATGTGGCAATGCGGACCCGGGGCACTGTTGCCACCGTCTCGGTCCAGGGCATTGGCAACCCCGGTCGGCTGCGTCGCAGCCATTGCCGGCAGGGCTATTCCTAACAACAGGACCACGAACAACGACATCACGACAAGACGTCGCATGAGTCTCCTTCCACTCGCCTCGGAGCACAGTACGGCTCCGGCGGGCAAATAGGTTCCCAACTCCAGCGAACCGTGTCCAACAAAGTCTGCGTACTACGTGTCACGCAGTGCTGAGCAAGGAGGAGAAGTTCCGATGGCAGAAAAAAGTCTCTACGAAAGGCTCGGTGGCGTCTTTGCGATCGCGGCGGTGGTCGACCATTTCAGCGACGCGATCGTCAAGAACCCGATAGTCGGTCAAGGCTCCAAGAATCCAGCTTTACGAGAGTGGCACACCCAACAACTAGACAGGTTGCCGGGATTGAAATTCATGCGAACCCTTTGGGTTTGCAACGTCGCCGGTGGCCCGTTCCAATATCAGGGAACCAGGCCCGGGCTAACACCTATAGGCCTGGAAGAGGCTCATCGCCGTCTCCGCATCACCCCCGAGGAATTTGATGAGGTCGCAGCCGAGCTAAGCCGGACCCTTGACTTTGTAGGTGTTCCCCGCCAGGAGAAGGAAGAAGTGCTTGCGGCCTTCGCCGCTCACAAGGACGAGGTAACCGAAGGATCTCGCGCCATGGCCAGGGCCTGATTACCGAGGCGCTCCCACCCGACTGACTCTGGTGGGCGATACGATCGACGTAGGTGCTGGCCGACGCGCGGCCGCTCACCGGTGGCCAGAGTGCGTTAGCGGCGGTAGCAAGTCGAGGCTCCCCTGAGCGGCGGGGGTATACAGCAGGAGCGTGAAGCCCTGGTGATCGACCAGATAGGACCAGCCCCCCGGCCACCACTCCACCACGACCACAGCCTAGGGCTGGAGCTGCTCTAATCCTATGTCGGCGAGAATTCTGGCAACGGTGATGTGGCCCACCCGATTGAGATGGGTGTAGTCAGGTGCCAAGTAATCCTCTGCGGCTGCTCGGCCATCGCTGCCGTTAAACACGTGATACACGTCTGCACACGCCGCACCGTGAGAAGACGCCTCCTCGCACTCGATCTCGACGAAAAGATCGTTGCCATACACGGTCGGCTCAACGGCGTCCGGCGAGTCCCAGCTTGCGTCGACTGTGTTGCCAATCGTCGAGTTGTAGACCGTGACGACACGGACCGCAGTTGGTTTCCCGGCCCGTAGCGCGTCGATCTCAGCCAGCACGAGGTCGAGAAACCCCCGGTGGTCTTCTGCTACCTCCGTCATGCATTCTCTGGTTAAGCCGCTCCAGTTGACGATTGGAAAATCGGGCGCCACTCCACATGGGTCGTCAAAGCGGTTCCATGGTGTGTCGTTGTATCCGATATCGACTACCACGATGTCCGCTTCGCTGATCGCTTCTCGCATCGCATCCCATTCGCGCAAATCATTGAGAAGCTTCTCTGTCTCGATTGGCTGATCCGCGTGGATGGTCTGGTTTAAGAAACGGTATTCGATGTCAACCGGTCGACCGAGCTGAATCTCTACGAACTCGGCGAAGATATTCACTAGTGACTCAGTGCAATCGCTGCAACCTTGCGTGGTCGCCAGCGAAATGCCGATTGGAACCAGCAAGAGGGGCTGTTCCTCTGAAGGAGACTCTGAGACCGGAGATGTCGTCTCACCCGCCTCCAGCGAAGTCACAGGAGTCGACTGCTCAACGCTGATCCCGCTCGAAATCGAGCCATCGCTCTCGTCTGCAAACGCACAAGCTGAAATCACCAAAAACGCCAATGCGAGTACTGAACGCTTCATGGTGACTTCATCGTCGACTCTTCCTGATAAGGCTAGATCTGGGGGACGGGTCCTGCCCGAGTATCGGGATTCGGCGTCAGCGTTTGCGGGTCGCGAACCATTTTTCAGTCGCCAACTCCCTATCGCGTAATCGAACAAGCAAGAGGCATAACGAGCGTGAGGGTGGGCGCTACTGGGATCGAACCAGTGACCTCTGCCGTGTGAAGGCAGCGCTCTACCGCTGAGCCAAGCGCCCGGAATCGGGCAATGCTAATGAGGCAGGATCACCTGTTTGTATGGGCTCGTGAACCGCAAACGCTTCGAGCTCGAGGTGGATCAAGTAATCGAGAGCTTGCCCGATTGGGTCATAGACCGAGTCGACAACCTTGTAATCGTCGTGAAAGAGCGCCCCACCCCTGAACAGGATCCACAGGGCGAATTGCTGGGGATTTACGAGGGGATTTCATTACGGGACCGGTCGGCCGATTACTGGGGCGTGGGCCCGGACCAAATCACGATTTTTCGGCAACCCCACTTGGACCTAGGCCTGGATGAAAGAGAATTATCCGAGGAGATAAGGCGAACCGTCTTGCATGAGATCGGCCATTACCTGGGCATCGACGACGCCCGGCTACACGAACTTGGGTGGGATTGACTAACCCCGACGAGTTCGCGCTATCCCAGCCTTTTTGAGCGTCGCCGCCGGAACTCCCGCACCCCGCCACGCCGCATAGGAAATCCCCTTCCGGTCGGCATAAGCCTTGGCCACTTTGGTGAACTCTTGTTCCAGTGAGTCGATATCGCTTGTATCAGACAGGGACATAAGAGAGCCCTCGGCCTCGATCCGACTCTGATGCAGATCAACTCTTCTTAACGGATCCCGCTCCTCTTTCAGGCGAGCATCTATCGACGCCAATTTCTTTTCAACGCTGTCTTTTGTGACGGGTCGCCCTGGTTTCCGGGCAGCCAATGCCTCGAGATATGCCTTGATCGCTTTGGCTTCCTTGCGGCCTTGGACGAGGGCCGCCTTGTGCTCGGCCGACATCGCCATCTAATCCTGCCTCCTGTCCGATAACTCGCTTATTCATCTTGCCATGAAAGTGAAATAGCTGCCGATTACGCCCGGCTCTCAATTGAGATAACGCTCAGAATTCTTCTTTCAAAATTCGGGAACAAGAGGGTAGGAATTGTCCCCTTCGTCCTGTATGATTCGAACATGGGTTCGAGTGGGAAGATGGACTCACATCGGATTGAGCACCTGGCGGAGCTGGGCCCGGGACCAGAGATGGCAGCCCTCTTGGCGACCATTTCTAAGGCGAATCTGACGGCGGCCGACCGGGTTCATTTGATGCAGGCCCATCAGCGAATGGTGTCCTACTACCAGGCCGAGATGTATTCGGACATAGTGGCGATCTGGCAGCACGACCAAGGCGAGGACTTGGGCGAACAATTCGCATTCGTCGTTTCTGAACTGAGGGCCGCCCTTCGTCTCACCCGACGGGCTGCCGAAATCGAACTGGGAACGGCCATTGACCTCTTCGAGCGCACTCCCCTGTTAGGAGCTTCATTACGTGGTGGGGAAATCGACCTTAGACGGGCAAGAGTTTTCGGATTTGGTACTGCCCATTTGCCCGATGACGTCCGACAACTCCTCATCGAGCAGACCATCAGCACGGCTCGAAACCTCACAGGAGGACAGCTCCAGGCATTGCTGAGAAAGCTCTGCATCAAGGTCGATCCGAACGAGGCCCACCGTAGGTACGAAGGCCTAGTAGCCGACCGCCGGGTGATAGCCCAACCTGATCCCGACGGCACCGCCTCGCTAATGGGACTCGATTTGCCGCCCGAGCGAGTGCAAGCCGCCATGGACCACATCACTTCTTTGGCGAAGAGTTACACCGGCGTAGAGGACAGCCGATCCATCGATCAACTGCGAGCCGACATCTTCTTGGACCTACTCGCTGGTCATCCTCTGGCCGAGGGAGCAAAGGGCAAGGGCCTGGTTGACATTCATGTCGACCTGGCAACTCTCGCGGAGCTGGCAAACGATCCCCCCGAACTTGGTGGTTACGGACCGGTCGTCGCTGATATCGCCCGTCAGGTCGCCGAGAGCCAACCGGAAGCACAGTGGCGATACGTGGTTACCGACCCCAGGGATGGAGAAATCGTCGCCGAAGGAACCACCCGACGTCGGCCGCTCGCTTCCCAGCGACGGCAGGTCGAGAACAGGAACCCTCGCTGCATCTTTCCGGGCTGCCGGATGCCAGCCAGCCAGTGCGACATCGATCACCGGAGGCGTTGGGTCGAAGTAAAGGAAACCAGGACCGAGAATTTGGTCCCCTTGTGTCGGCATGATCACTGGGTGCGGCATCAGGCGGGTTGGGAACACGAACCCCTGCCCGGCGGCGATCATCTGTGGAAGAGTCCCCTCGGGCTGCAGTACACCACCAGTGGCCGTCTACCTCCCTAATCACCTATCTATTGTCAAGGGCACAGGAGAGACCAATGGACCCTATAAAAGTCGTTCGGGCCGAGGAGAGGGTCGTTTCCGAGGCGGACGCCACCTCTGGGATGGTTAGAGAGGAAGCATTTTCCGCGGAAGGGGTTTGGGCAGGTTTGGTTCGAACCGCCCCACTTAGACCGTCAGGATGGCATCACCACGGTGACTACGACACCTACGTCTATGTGACGTCTGGCAAATTGCTCTTTGAATTCGGGGCCGATGGAGCTGACGTGGTGGAGGCGGGCCCGGGCGACTTCGTCCACGTACCGAAGCACGTGGTCCATAGGGAGTCGAACCCTTCTTCTGAACCGGGAATCGTGTCATTGGTACGTACAGGAAGCGGGCCACCGGTAATCAACGTCGACGGTCCGAGTTAGCCACGCAGGGATCTCCCGCGACCCAATCGCTATTCGACTAGACGGTTCTCGGTTCTCTCGATCCAGACAAGAAAGGGCTCAGCCTTCCCTTTGAGGTCGAGGTAGCGCCGTTCAAGGGTTGAAGTATCGACGCCCGTCGCTGTCGCGACCGCATCGCTCATCGCTAGCTCTCCCCCAAGGGCGGCCGAACCAAGCCGAGCCGTGGTAATTGGGGACATCGCCAAGCACGGTGGGGTCGTACGAGCCAGGCCTACCGACGACTCCCGCAAAGCCAACGCGAATTACGCCGAGAGCTGCGACTCGGCGCGGCAGGCTCGTACCGCGTACGCGGTTGTGATGGAGCTGAGGCCCTTCAGCTCCAAGCCGGTGATCTCTCCCGCGTCGACCCAGTCATCCAACTCGGCCATCACGCGCTGGCTTATCAGAATCTCGCCTGCCTTGGCGACCGCTGACAATCGATACGCCAGGATGACCGACGGGCCGATTGCTGCGTAGTCGTAGCGGCTTTCGAAGCCGATGCGACCGACGGTGGCGTAGCCCGCAGCGACCCCGATCCCGAGGCCGAGCTCGTAGCCGCGCTTGCGCCATTCGCCCGCGAGGCCGGCGAACCGATCCCGCATCGCGCAGGCCGTGCGAATCGCGGCAAGCTCATGGTTTTCCACCGGAGCCGGATCGTTGAAGAAGACCATGAGGCCGTCTCCTGCGAAGTGCTCTACTGTGCCGCCGTTCGCGATGGCCAGCTCGCCTACGGATGCGTGATACTGGCGGAGGACCCCAAGCACCTCCTCGGGATCGGCCCGTTCAGAAAATGACGTGAAACCCCTCAGGTCGGCGAACAACGATGTGATCTCCTGCCGATGACCAGCCAAGAGCCGCTCTCCCTCGGGCGATGAGAGCAGCTCGGCTGCCTGCGGCGCGTACCTTGCCAGCTCAGTTCGCTGCCGTTCCACGGTCTGGAAAAGTTGGGCGAGCCGGATGGCTATGGCGGCCTGGTCTGCGAAGTGCTCGACGAGACCGACCTCACGCTCGGAGAACGGCCTGACTTGTTTTCGCGCGGCGGCGATGACGCCGATCACCTCGTCGTCATACCTAATCGGGACCCCAAGGTCGGTCCGGAAGCCGCCCAGCTGCTGGACCTCAGGCATGACGAACGCGGGATCGTCGAGGACGTCCTCAACATGGCTGACAACGGCATCGCGGAGTGCCCGGGAGACGACCGATCCATCGCCCGGCTCGTAGATCAGGCCGGAGACAAGGTGCTCGAACTCGGCCGAAAAACCCGTAAAGGCGGACATCCGGTAGACCGCGCCGTCACGTACGGCGATGTTCGCCGCGTCGGCCTGGCAGAGCAGCGCGGCCTCCTCGACAACGGATTGGAGGACATCCCGAAGCTTGAAGTCCGAGCGCCCGAGAGACGCGAGCGTCCGGCCGAGGGCCGCCAGCGCGAAGTCGTCCGTATCGCTGATCGTTATGGTCGATCTTCCATGTGCGTTCTCGAGGGGAGCGTACCCGACGCCCGAACCGCCGGAAGTCGTCAGGATCGTCAGGTCCGAGACCCTGCGTCGTCAATCGATAAGGACCCGAGGTCCCCAGTTCAATCGACGTTTAGTTTGCCCGTCGCCCTAGGTGGCAGGGCTCGTAACCGGCTTACGCATCCGAGTGATCGGGACAGGAGCGCCGCCCGAGGCATCCTCGAGTTCCTCCACGGGCAGGAAGCCGACCGCTTCGTAAAGGGGTCGGCCTGAGCGAGTCGCCATGAGCTCAAGAGTGGTGAAACCCTCGGTGGCGGCGGCCGCCTCGCAAGTCTCGAGCACTAGACGACCGACTCCGCGTCGGGCGAAGTCGGGATGGGTGTACATGGCTCTGATCCGCGCCGGGTCGGTGGTGGGATCGAGCAGAGCGAAATCGCGACCAGCCGAGTGATCGCCGCCATAGAGCGTGGCTCTTCGGCTCCAGCCACCACAGCCTGCGACCACCCCGTCAATCTCGACCACAAAGTAGGTACCGTCGTCAATCAGCTGCCGATCGATTCCCATGATTGCCTTGCTCGACTCGATCTGAGCCTGGTCGAGATATCCCTTCTGCAGGTCCACAATGGCAGCCTCCATCAAGGGAACGAGGACGGCCACGTCGTCTGCGGTGGCCTGTCTAATAACCATCGTCACCAGTCTCGCCTCCCAGGGCGCTTCAGGGGGTTAAACGACAACAACGAAGGGCCGGATAGTACAGGGGCCAGCGAACCGCTCCGATTCCCAATGGTGAGTCGATCCGCCAAGAACCTGGGCCTCGATCCGAACCGTAGCCCTTCATTCGTTTCTGACTGATGAGCTTCCGCCTTTGGGGAAGCCGGACGAGTTGGTATTCACCGCGCCCGAAGGTGGGCCGATCCGCCCAACTGAGTGGCGGCGACGTTTTGGGCGCCGGCAGTCAAGGCCCGAGGCCTCGAAGGCGTCACCTTCCACGTTCTGCGACACTCTCAAGGGGCGCTGTTGGTGGAGCAGGGCGAGCACCCCTTAGTTGTGGCCCGCCGGCTAGGTCACACCAGCGTTAGGACGGTCTTGGACGTCTACGGGCACGTGTTCGAGAACATCGACTCCGAAGCCGCTGGTTGCCTCGATGTGACTTTCTGCCGCTTCTGAGCGGACTGTGTGCGGACCAACACGGTATCGAGGCTCGATGACAAGAAGGCCGAAGAAGCCAAAAACCCTTGAACTAGTTTGGGTTTTTCGGTGGTGGGCCCTACTGGACTTGAACCAGTGACCTCTTCCGTGTCAGGGAAGCGCTCTAGCCGGACTGAGCTAAGGGCCCCTTGCCGAAACCTAAGGCTATAAGCCGTGGTTTCCGCGGCTCAGAACCTTAGGTTTCGAAAAGTTTGGAGGCGACGTCCGGAATTGAACCGGAGTGACGGGTTTTGCAGACCCGCGCCTAACCACTCGGCCACGTCGCCAAACAGCGAAGAGCGGAAGACGGGGCTCGAACCCGCGACCTCAACCTTGGCAAGGTTGCGCTCTACCAACTGAGCTACTTCCGCGATTGGGACAATTCTAAACCCGGCGAGCTGATCGGTCACCCACCGCTGCGCCAACCATCACCGAATCCCCCGGTGCTGCCAAACCCCGATGCTCCGCGATCTGAGTCGGAAAGCTCTTCCACCTCCTCGAACCTAACTTCGGGAATGGCGACGATCACGAGTTGGGCGATGCGATCTCCGACTTCGATATGAAGAGGCTCGGTGCCGTGATTGATCAGGATCACCATCATCTCGCCCCGATATCCCGAGTCGTAGAGCCCAGGACCGTTGACGACGGAGATCCCATGGCGAATGGCCAGACCGCTGCGAGGTATCACCAGTCCGGCGTACCCCTCGGGTATGGCCAAGGCCAGTCCCGTAGAGACGAGGGCACGATCGCCGGGCATCAAGTCAACCGCTTCGCTCGAGGCGATGTCGAAGCCGGCATCGCCCGGGTGCGCGGCCTTGGGGATAGATGCCGCCTGATTAAGGCGGCGAAAGGTAACCTGCATGGCGCTGGACCAATCTTTGCTGTGGGGCTGCGGGCGGAGTACGACCCACGGAGACCGAGTTGGCCCTCACCTACTGTACCTCTTGCCAGGCTGATCACGCCCCAGATGAACATCTGTCAACCGTCCGCACCAACGCGCCGACCCGAGGTGGTCGCCACCTCGCTCCCAAGAAGCAGAAGAGCGTCCGATCGGCATTACCCAAAAGTCTTTCCCGACCCGCTCGGGAGCATCGTCAGCCGAAGGTAACTCCGGAGCCACCCAGACCCACCTTTCCAACTGCCGAGGAGTTGGGCTCGTCCACTGCCGCTCTGTTTCGGGGTATGAGTGCCAAAACCGGACAGGGAATCACCAGCGTCGTTTCGGCCCTTCGCCAATGGGGATCAGAGGCGGCGACGGGACTCCGAGAGGCGATCGATATGGGTGGATTCTCGACCGACGAGAACAAGATTCCGTCCAGGAATGCGAACATAGAGGAGCCTGACCGATCTCGGCGCCCGTCTGCGGTTGCGGTGCTCGACCGCCACCAGTCCGATCAGGGTTTGGAGCTTTCGATGCTCGAGTCGCTTGGTTTCTATAGCGATGACTCGGCGCTGGTGGTCACAGTGGCTGAAACGCCCCCAGGTATTGCACCATCGCTCCCGGCACCCGACTCCCGATCCCAGGTTCCAGACATCGATATTGGCGGCTGGCGCCCCCATGCCATCGCCCGTTCGAAGCTAGGTGGCGGCCGCCTCTCGACTACCGCCATCATCGGTCTTTCGGCGACGCTCGTCGTGCTAGTGGCGATGATCACCTCACTCCTGCGTGGACCGGCCGAAACCGAGGTCCGCCAGAACAACCAGCTGTCGGATGCCGCCACCGAGTTGGTGGGCTCGCTGAGCAGACTGGATGCAGTCATGGCCGCCCCCACCGGCGAGGTAGCCGAGTCGACGTCGCTCTTGCTCGATGTCGATCGAGCAGCTCGCGATCTCTTCGATGTTGCCGCCGCCCTCCCCGAGGACAATCCCTCGCGTCAGGCTGCAATCGGAGCTGCCCAATCTGCCCTGGCGATGGAGACAGCGTTGGGCGATGCGCTCAGTTATCGAGTGATCCTCCAGCCGCTGTGGGATTCGCCGGTGCTGGCCGGCATAACTGATTCGACCGAAGCGGCTTCGATCATCGCAAACTGGCAAGTCGATCTAGCCGACATGGTCGAGAGCTTTCCTGACAGCCCACCGCTCGATGAGCACATTGCTCAGGTAACGGACTTCGTCGCCGGATTCGATCAATGGCGTGTCAGGTACCTAGATGCCCTCACCGCCGGTGATGGGGCCAAAGCTGATGCCGCCGAGGCCGATCTCGAGGGACAGCTCGCCCTCCTGGCCCAAGCGGGTGAGGAGACCCTAGGGGCCGTCTTCGCCGCGGCCGACGCCGAGCGGGGCCGGCTCATCAGAGCCCTCGACTCGCTTCGTGTCTGAGGCCGTCTCCAAGGCCGCCACTTCGCGCCCGAAGTCCTCTGCGCCTTGGAATTCCTTATAGACCGAGGCAAAGCGGAGATAGGCAACCTCGTCGAGCACTCGGAGCCGGTCCAGCACCAACCGGCCGAGCTGCTCGGAAGAAATCGGCCCAGCATGGTTGGCCGCCACTGATTCGAGGTCCTCGAGCAGTTCGGAGATTGCACTCGCCGGGACCGGGCGGTCGGCCAGAGCGGCTTCCACCCCTGTTTGCAGCTTCTCGGGAGCGAAAGGCTCCAAGCGGCCGCTTCTCTTCTTCACCAGGAGAACGGGGGCGTTTCTTTCATAGGTGGTGAATCGGTGAGCGCAGACACCACAGCTGCGCCGGCGACGAATCGTCGAGCCCTGCTCTGCGGGCCGGCTGTCGATTACCCGCGTTTCATCATTTCCGCAGATGGGACACCGCACCGACCCAGGGTACCGACGGCCCGAAGCTCCGGGCTGGCCCGCTCTCACTGCGATCTAGCCGTCGGATATCGGCAGCAACAACACCTGACCCGGTCTGATGTCGACCGATTCGAGATCGTTTAGCGCCCGGATTTCTGAAATCACCGCTCGCGGGTCTCTTCCCGTTTCCAGATCGGAGGCGATCCCCCAGAGGGTGTCACCAGGGACGACATGGTGGAAACTGGGGGGAGGTGGCGGGGTTTGGGCGGCCACCCTGGTCGAGTAGAGGAGGAAGACCGCGGCCGAGACCGTGAGGAGGAACAGCAGCTTGAGGGAAAGCGACTGATGGTCTCGGTTCACGGTCTTCCTCCTTGCTCGAATTCGCACACCGTAAGCCGAGGGTGTGACAAACCGAACTAACGTTCGGGAGACCTTATCGAACGACTGTTCGGTTGTCAACTAACGAACAGATGTTTGGTTCTGAAGCTCGATATGTCTACCCTCCGGAACACGAGTTCGAGAGGAGCACACGGTGAAGGACACCACGACCCCCGATTTGACCGGGCGCCAGTCACAAATTCTGGCCTACATACAGGACGCGGTTGCCGCTCGTGGATATCCACCCTCGGTTCGGGAAATCGGTGAAGCTCTTCACCTCTCCTCGCCCTCGACGGTCCACTTCCACCTCTCGGCCCTGGTGAAAGCGGGCTATCTACGGCGTGACCCCACCAAACCCCGGGCGATCGAGGTCATCGGAGGCGGGCACGAGCGGGAGCCGAGCGTTCGCCAGGTTCCGATCCTCGGTCGGATCGCGGCGGGGACTCCGATTCTGGCCGCCGAAGACGTCGAGGATGTCCTCACCCTCCCCACCGCGCTAGTCGGACGCGGCCAGGTCTTCATGCTTCGCATCAAAGGCGATTCGATGATCGAAGCCGGCATCCTCGACGGCGACCTAGTCGTCATCGAGTCGGGTGCCGAGGTCCGTGACGGTGAGATTGTCGCCGCCCTCATCGACAAAGAAGAGGCCACGGTCAAGACGCTCCGCCGCAAGGGCGGGAAAGTGATCCTCGAGCCGGCCAACCCCTCGCTCTCGCCCGTGACATATGACCGCGGTGTTGACATTCTCGGTCGGGTGGTCAGTGTGATTCGATCCCTTTAGGGAGGTCGATCTCCCCGGAATAAACGGTGCGCGCCGGACCGGTCAGCCAGCTCGTTTCCGGTTCGATTTCCACCCGGGCCCGTCCCCCGGCGACTTCGACATCGACCTGATCGCCAACCAAGCCCAATTGCCGGGCCACTGCGGCCGCGGCCACCATCCCGCTCCCACAAGCCATCGTTTCGCCGACCCCGCGCTCCCAGACCCTCAATCGGATCGATTCGGGCTCGACCGCCACGAAACCGACATTGACACCACCCGGTGTTGCGGCCTCGAGGCGATGACCGATTCCGAGCACATCGGCCTTCTCGGGATCTTCCACGATGGTGACAGCGTGTGGATTGCCCACCTTGGCGGCGTGGAAGGTGGCTCCTTCCCAGACAAAACTGTCCCCCACCAAAGCCGCCCCCAGTTCGACGCGGGGCTCGGCGTGCGCTTCTACCCGTCTATCGCCGACCGCCGTTCTGACCTTGAAACTCTGGGTGGTGGCCAATTGATGGTCATATGCATAACGAGCCACGCACCGGAGCCCGTTGCCGCACATTTCGGCCGCTCCCCCATCAGCGTTCCAGTAGTCCATCACGACGATCTCACCGTCGCTTCCTACCTGGAGCACTCCGTCAGCCCCAATCCCGAAATGCCGATCGCAGAGAAAGCGGACGACTCCTGCCGTGATGCCGACTTCACCGGAAAGAACGACGAAGTCGTTGCCCAGGCCCTCCATCTTCTCGAACCTCATTTGATCCCCAAAGCCCGCGCCACGCCAGCCAGGCGTTGATCGAGATCGTCCTCCCACGGCTGCCAATCGATGCGGGGATCACGTCGAAAGTAAGTCCGCTGCCTGCGTGCCAAGGCGAGAGTGGCACGTCCTATCTCTGCCCAGCCCTCCGAGCTCGTGATCTCGCCGTCCATAGCTCTGATCAATTGGCGATACCCGACTGCCCTTGAAGCTGTGCGACCGAGACGATGTCGCAACCGTTCGACCTCCTCCCACAGTCCAGCTTCCCGCATCAATTCGACTCGCTCAGCAATCCGATCAGCCAGGGCCGTCCCCGGATCCAATCCGACGGCTCGGAATTCATATAACGCCTCGTAGCGCTTCACGCGTAACCGGTGGGGATGGCGCGAGCGGGAGGTCGGAGTCTCGCCGGTCAGGTGAAAGATCTCGAGCGCCCTGAGCACCCTCCTCGGGTTTTTGATGTCGACAATCTCCGTCGCCCCCGGATCGGCACCCACGAGGGCCGCCACCGGATCTTCCACAGTCTCCAGGCGCTCACGCAGGCTCTGGTCGGTGGGAGGAAAATCGAGCGGATCCACCACCGAGCGAAAGTGGAGTCCCGATCCCCCGACGATGAAGACCTCAGGGTGTCGGTTCATCAACTGCCGCGCTGTTGCTTGGAACTGGGCCACGCTGAACTCGACTTCCGGTTCCACCAAGTCGATCATGAGATGAGGCACCCTTGCCTGCTCCTCGGCCGAGGGCTTGGCGGTTCCTATGTCCATACCTCGATAGACCTGCATGCTGTCCACGGAAAGGATGGGCGCCTGGCGTTGAGCCGCCAGCTCGATTGCAGCCTCGCTCTTACCCGAGGCGGTGGGACCGAGGATGGCAAAGATTCGGGTCAGCTGACTCTCCCCACCAGGTGATGGGGGGCGGCGCTGAGGATGGTTGCCTGCAGCAATCGACCCGGCTCGAAGGTGCCAGGGATGTGCACCAGCTTGCCGCCCCTGGTTCTCGTCGCGGAAATCGAGGGGTCCTTCTTTGAAGGTCCCTCGGTGAGGACTTCATACCTACCGCCGACCATCGCCTGATTGGTTTTGAGAGACGACTCGTTTTGGATGGTGACCAGGCGGCCAAAGCGATCGGCGATGACATCCCCTGGGACGAACTGATCAGTCATCGTTGCCGCCCTGGTACCGGGACGAGGCGAGAAGATGAACATGAACGCCTGGTCGAAGCAAGCCTCTTCGACCAAATCGAGGGTGGCCTGAAAGTCGTCTTCGGTCTCCCCCGGAAAGCCGACGATGATGTCGGTAGAGACACTGAGGTTCGGAATGAGCTCTCGTGCCATGTTGAGCTTGTCCCAATACCGCCCGGTGTTGTAACCGCGGTGCATCGCCGCCAGAACCCGGTCCGAACCCGATTGCAGAGGAAGATGAAGTTGCTCACACACCGCCTCTGTCTCGGCCATCGCCAAAGCCACATCCCGACGAAAGTCAGCCGGGTGGGGGCTGGTAAAGCGAACTCGAGAGATGCCTTCGATCGAGCCCACCTGTCGCAGCAAATCGGCGAAAAGGGGCCGGCGACGACCATCGAGAGCCAGGTCGCGGCCATAGGTGTCGACGTTCTGTCCGAGAAGGGTCACCTCGATCACCCCCTGGGTGGCGAGACCTCGGATCTCTGACAGCACGTCACCCGGTCGGCGGCTCACTTCCTTCCCCCTTACCGAGGGAACGATGCAGAAGGTGCAGGTGTTGTTGCAGCCGACCTGGATCGACACCCAGGCCGAGTGGGCTAGCTCGCGCCGAACCGGCAGCGAGGAGGGCATCGCCTCCAGTTCATCGACCACCTCGGTAATGCCTCCCCATGCCTCTGCATAATCGATGAGGTCGAGGATGCGATCGAGGTTGTTGGTTCCCATCACCACATCAACCCACGGTGCCCGCTTGCGTAGCAGCTCACGATCCTTCTGGGCCGCGCATCCCCCCACTACCAGCAGCGAGTCGGGCCGGCGGTCCTTCCATTCTTTGAGCTGCCCGAGATTGCCGTACAACCGGTTGTCGGCTGCCTCGCGGATCGTGCAAGTGTTGATGAAAAGGACATCAGCGGCCTCGAGATCGCTGGTGGCGGTCATCCCGTCGAGGTCGAGCAAACCGGCGATCCGCTCGCTGTCGTGCTCGTTCATCTGACATCCGAAAGTGCGGATGTGATATCGCTTCCCGGTGCGAGTCGGCAGACGGGACGAAAGCGAGCGGCGCGTAGGCGAAGCGACGGCGATCGTGGTGGTCATCTCTTAACGGGCGTGATCGGTGGCGCGAAACTCGCGGATCACTGTCACCTGGATCTGGCCCGGGTACTGGAGATCTTCTTCGAGCTTGCGGGCGATTCTCCGAGCCAGATCGGACGCCGCCAGGTCATCGACGTGTCCGGGATCCACTACCACCCGCACCTCGCGGCCGGCCTGCATGGCAAACACCTGCTTGACACCCGTGAAGTCGGAGGCAAGCGATTCCAGCTTCTCCAGCCTGCGCACATATGACTCGAGGGCTTCCCTCCTGGCGCCCGGTCGGGCCGCAGAGACCGCGTCGGCGGCCTGGACCAGGATGGCGAGAAGGCTGCGCGGTTCCACCTCGTTGTGATGAGCTTCGATGCCATGGACCACGGCCGGGTCTTCCCCGAAACGTCGAGCGATCTCTGCCCCGATGAGCGCATGGGAGCCCTCGACCTCGTGAGTTACGGCCTTGCCGATGTCATGGAGGAGAGCCGAGCGCTTGACGCTCCCCGGATCGATGCCGAGCTCGCTCGCCAGCATGGACGCCACGTGCGCCGACTCGACGAGGTGGTTGAGCACGTTTTGCCCGTAGCTCGAGCGGTACTTGAGCCGACCGAGGAGAACTACCAGCTCCGGATGCATCTTGGAGAGGCCCACCTCGACCAGCGCCCACTCGCCGGCATCGCGCACCGATTGCTCGACTTCAGCCTCGGCCTTCTCGAAAGCCTCTTCGATCGAGGCGGGGTGAATGCGGCCGTCGGCCACCAGCTTCTCGAGGGTGAGCCGAGCCTTCTCGCGTCGAACCGGATCAAAGGAGGCGACGGAAACCGACTCTGGGGTGTCGTCGACGATCAGATTCACCCCCGTGACCGCCTCCAACGTGCGGATGTTCCGACCCTCGCGGCCGATGATCCGGCCCTTCATGTCGTCGGACGGAAGGGAGACGACGGATACGGTTGACTCGGTCACAACCTCGCTCGCCAGGCGCTGGATGGCGGTGGCGAGAATGCGGCGCCCACGCCTATCGGCCTCCTCTCGCGCTTTCGCCTCGAGGTCGCGGACCAGGATCATCGCCTCTCGCCGGGCTTCGTGTTCCACCTGGGCAAGGAGTTCATCCTTGGCCGCCCTGGCATCGATACCGGCGATGCGTTCGAGCTCAGACCGGGCATTCTCCTTCAGGCTGACCAGTTCCTGCTGCCCGGACGTGACCTCGGTCTCCCGCCCGATGAGAATCTGCTCTCGTTGGGCGAGATTGCCGGCCCGTTGCTCGAGAGTCTGTTCCCGATGGGCCAGCCTGGTTTCGACTCCCTCGAGCTCCACCTTGCGGTGCTCGAGGGCCGCCTCCTCCCGTTGGCGATAAGCCTCGGCTCTCGCTCGGCCTTCCTCCTCAGCGCGGGCGAGGATTTTCTGGGCCTCGATCCGTGCGCTGTCGACTGAGTCCTCGCCGGACAGGACGCGCTGACGGCCTCCGCTCCGGTTCTTGGCGAGGAGGAAGCCTACGGCACCGGCCAGCAGGACCGCCACTGCGGCGATCGCTGAAATCCACATGGTTTCCATGGTGCTGCCTTCCCGGTGAGCACCTACGAAGCCGTCCGACGATCTACGAAATAGACCTAAACGCTGTTAGGGAGATTCCTGGGATGGGGGACGGGCAGA
>DATFBM010000045.1:0-1277 GCA_035253825.1 Acidimicrobiia bacterium
AGGCGGAGCCGTCGCACGGTCGCGCCGAACAGGGACGACCAAGAGGCGTCCGGGTTGAGAGGCTTAGGCCTTCGGGACAACCATGCCTCCTCCCAATGCGAACAGCCTCGAATCCTAGCGGATTAGTAGCAAACCGCGAGCTTTAACCTACTCGACGCGGACAGGTGACTTGGCGTTTCCTGGCATTGCGGCCGTATCCACCACGATCCCATACCGACCGGACACCGGTCGGCCCGTGAAGGGAGCGGACTCCATGACCACGACCCTTGTTCGCCATGCTCTAACCCGGATCGCCGCATGCCTGTGCTTCTGCCAGTTCTGCCACGGCCTCGGCTGCCGAAGCTGGTGCCGCCGGTGTTGCCCGTAGCCCAGGTCCTCGGCCCGATGGAGATCACTGTGACTCCCCCGCTCTACGACTACCTGGCCTTCCCCTCCCACGAGCGCCTGCCCTTCGCGCTGCAGACTCGTGAAGGTAAGGTAGTCAGGCTCCCCGACTGGCTGATCCTAGGAAACGTGCTTGTGGCGTCCTCGATTGACTCCGCAGATCCTCGCGCGGTCTACCAACGGATCGCCCACGATCTCCGAACGCAGATCCTGAGCGGCGACCTCCCCCCGGGAAGCGCCCTGCCATCCGAGACCGAGCTCGTCCGCCGCTACGGCAGTTCACGGGGACCGGTCCGGCAGGCGATCAGTCTCTTGCGATCCGAGGGACTAATCGACTCCCACCAAGGCCGCGGGGTGTTCGTCCGCCAGCGCCCCACGACCCGCCGTCTCTCGATCGAAGGAGTGGCGGACCGGACCAACGGGACGCTGGACTCTGCCGAGGACGTTGATGGGCGGCTTGAGGTACTCCGCTACACGCCTACCGCAGCGCCGGCCGAGGTTGCCCACCGCCTGGCCTTGCCGGAGGGTGCCCGGGTGCTGGCTCGGCGCTTTCGCTTCTTCGTCGAGGATCGCCCGGCGCTCCTCTCGGACTCCTACCTCCCCTACGACCTGGTGAAGGGCACACCCGTCGAGGACCCTGAGAACGAGCCGTGGCCAGGCGGGATGCTGGCCCAGCTTCGAAGCCTAGGCCTTGATGTCCGCGAGATCACCGAGGATGTGGCCACCCGTACGCCAACGCCGGACGAGCTGCAAGAACTCGGTCTTCGGCGCGGCATTCCAGTGTTCGAGGTGACCCGAACCGTCCACACATCAGATCGCCCAGTGGCGACCAGTCGCCTGGTCATCGCCGGCGATCGCTACGTCCTGTCCTACCGCATCCCCGTCCTCTGACG
>DATFBM010000046.1:0-43159 GCA_035253825.1 Acidimicrobiia bacterium
CAATGGCACCGCCGTCGCCGCCGACCCCGACTTCACCACCACCGCCCAACTCACCAGCACCCCGCCCGATTACTCGAGCTGGCAGGACACTCCCGGCAACCCCTTCACCATCAACGGCACTGCCTGGACCTATGACCCAGGTTCTTAGCTCAACCGGGTCGTCCCACGACCCTGGGATATAGCCTCGTCATAGGAGGACATCAGGAGTGAGGAGAATGACGTGCGGGGTGACAGCTTCTCGGTGAGAATCGGCGGTGGATCCCTTAAGAACCGATCGATCGCCGCCGCGGCGGCCGCGGCGGTAGCTTCGATGCGGCCAACTGGCACTGCGACCGCTGGGCTGGTCGGCCACTGCCGAACGAGTTCGGCGGGGCCACCCCAGTCCAAACAAACGACGGGGGTTCCTAACGACAATGCTTCTGCAACCGCCATCGAATTCTCTTCATGGAAAGCCAGGTGCAGGAGCGCTCCCGCTCGAGCGACTCGATCCACGACCTCCGACCTGGGTAAGGATCCGTGGAACTGAACCCGATCCGCCAGTCGCCAACGCCGCGCGATCCGCTGCAGTCGCCGTAACTCGGGACCGTCACCTATGAAAACCAAGACGGAGCCCGGGCTCGAGACTCGCCTGAACGTTTTCAGCGCGAGCGAGCCGCCCTTCCATGGGATCAGTCTGCCGACCACCAAAATCTCCTTTGACCTTGGCCCGCGGACATTGATTACCGGCAGATCGACCGCGGTGCTGTTGGGCAGGAGCCTCACCTTGGTGGTCTCGGCGGGCTGGGACCCGAGACGGCCAGTCTCGACGTTCTGAACTAGAACCACCTGGGCGCTTTGCCAGGCGTGTCGATTGGACCGGCGGCGACGGAGCAGGGCCCGGATGCATCGGCGAGCAATCTCAGCTCCGAGCCCGCGCCAGCCAGCCGAAGGTAAGAGGGATAAGGGCGCCTTTATCCCCCCGCCAACCGGTCCCCACACAAAAGGAACGTCGGCGGTCGCCACACCCACCCGGCTCCAATCAGCGGAGAAAGTTACATGGTGGACGACGTCGAAACCGACTCGCTTGTCGAGGCTTCGAGCGAGACGTCCGGCCGCCAACTGCCATCGTTCGTAGTAGATCTGCAATCCCAATCCTCTGAGCCAGTTCTTCGCCAGCAGATCAAAACGCGATAAGTCCAGAGGTTCCAGGTGGATTCGCTGACTGAAGGGATGCGCCATCAGAGATTGGGTTAGGGCAGCCGCGTTCTTTCTCCGCGTGATCACCCAGACATCGTGGTGCTCGGCAATGCCCATCAGGGTTTGGAATCCAACACCGGGCTCGGATCCCTCCCCTGGCCGGCATGCATAGGCCGAGAGAAGGACCTTCATAACGAGGCTCTTTTGGCCATCTCGCCAATAACACGCCGCGTAAGGACGTCGATGTCTGCGATTGGAAGAGTCAGGTCAGCTTGCAAGGCGGACCGAGCTCGCCCTGACCAGCTAACAAAAGTGCCAGCTCGCCATCTCACTGGGGCAACCCTCGTTAGCCACCAGAAGGGGGTTCGCGACGATTGCGGCCGAGCTCCGGAGCCAGCCACTACGAGCCACCGCGACAATCGCGCCTCGAGTTCCTCCGCCAGTTCTTTGGCCTGTCTAGGTGGACCAATGATCTCGACCCAATATCCGGTGGGTCGGATAATTCGGCCTGCGATGCGAAGCACCGACCTGACCCAACGGGTCGGTCTAGCAATTTTCCGAGCCGGGCGTTGGTCGAGCAACTTGTGGACCAATGAGGCGACGGCCGGCGAGAACAGCTGCTTCGCTCGGGTCCGGGCCTTTTCTCTGGCTGCGGCTGCCTCGACTCTTTCGACATCGGCCCGAACTTGATCGTGCTTTCCCTTGAGCCGCGATTTGACGATTGCATATAGGAGGCGGTCGAGCTGTTCAGGAACTGGATATCTTTCGCCCTTTTTCCGATCGGCGATGATCTGCGAAGTACGGAGTCCGTACCGACCCCGTCCGTGGGGGTCATAGAGCATGTCTAATTGCGCCCCTCCGGACCCGTCTGCGCGCGCGAAGAAGCACGAGGCGCCACCGCCAACGTCATACGGCCAGACCAGGGCGGCCATGATCCCCGCCTTGACCAAGCCCGGGTCCAGTAGTTGCAAGACTTCGTCTGCTCGGCGGTCAACGGCAATATCCACGTCCGAATCGAGAGCTGGCGTGCCCACCAGTTCCTCGTTGTGGAGAACAACGAAACGAACATCCGTTGCCTGAAGGAGGTCGAGTACCCTCAACGGAAGCTCGCTATCAGTGATTGGCAGGCTCTGCCCCCTCGCTTGGTTTCATCGGATGCAGAAAGTACCAACCTCCCGTCATGATGGTGACCAGGCTCCAGGTGGGCAAAAGCCTTTCGTCCGCAAATCGCCACATCACCTACGACGGACACTTCCAATTCGAATTGATGATCTTTCCGAATGAAAAGAGATAGCTGGCGCCAGCAAGCGCGACCCCACCTCTGGCGGGCTTGGCGGGGCTTGGTCTGGGCTTCTCCCGGACAAATCGACGCGGGGACAGCGTCCATTGCCACCTTCGCGGCGGGACTGTTCGCGGTGGCTCGCTTGGACGTCACTCAACTCGGTGCCTATTCGTTGTTATTTGGAGCCTTTATCGTCGTCAACCAAGTCGCAACTGAGCTCGTGCTCGTTCCGGCTCAAGTAATCGCGATCGATCAGCCCATGGAAGCCCGGCTGGGCATGCTGAGGCATTCGATCCCCCGGGGTGCTCTCGTAGCTGTGCCGGCCGCACTAGTACTACCGCTGGGCTTGCTGCCGTTGATCAACACGGCGCCTATCTCCGACCTGGCCCCGCTGGCACTTACGGCCGTCGTCTTGGCTTGCCTCTCTCCCCTTCAGGATCATGTGAGGTCGATGTTCCATCTCTCCTCAAGGTCGTGGGTGAGCGCGTTTATGTCAGTTCTTCACGTGGCCGGCACCGGTGTCGCGCTGGTGTTGTTGGGCAATCGCTATCCCTTGTGGGCACCATTCGGAGCTCTGGCATTAGGCAATGCCTTGTCCCTCATCTTGGCTGGCATGGTTTTCGACCGAATCCGTCCGAATGACTGCCAGCCGCCCGCGCGGTCCGAGATGGCGTCCATGGGTCGGTGGCTGCTCTTCAACGGCCTTTCGAAAACCGGCTCGGCCTATGCGGCTCGGGCTTTGCTGAACACCTTTGCGGGCATTACAGCTCTCGGGTTTGTTGAGGCTGCCCGGGTGGTATCGCAACCACTGAATGTCTTATCGCTTGGCTTGATCGCGCAGGTTGGTCCTCGACTAACTGAAGCAGGTGCAACAAGAAATCTCCGAGCGGCAAAACTATGGCGCCGCCGATTCTTTGGTTTGTTTTCTGTCGTAGGAATTCCCTATGTGGCTCTGACCGCTTTTCCCTCGCGATTTAACCCCCTGGCAATCTTGACCCCACGCGCGTATGAAATCTCCGGGTTAACCGTGGCGACGATGATCGGAGTCATGGCGGCGTGTTTCCTGCGACCATTTCGCGTTGAGCTGTTGGGAGTTCGCCTACAGAAGGTCGTCACTCAAGCAACTCTCGTGGGTAGCCTCATCGAGCTCGGGCTTATGCCACTGGCCCGCATAATCGGACCATATGTAGTACCCCTGGGCTTGGTATTTGGGACATTGGCAGGCCTCCTGATTTTCTACAGAAAGATTCAGGACATCTACTCACCCGAACCATCCAGTGTCTCTTCTAGTTCCACCTGATGCCATGCAGCCGGACTTCTTCATACTGGGTGCACCCCGCAGCGGAACAACTTCCCTTGCTCACTACTTAAATCAGCACCCACGCGTTCGAATGAGTACTCGAAAGGAACCTGGTTACTTTCACTTCGTCGATAGTCAACGCCAGCCTGATTTTGCCTCGCTAGCGATCTCGCACGGAACCGATCTATTAGCCGAGTCGCAGGAGAACTATTTTCGAGCTCGAACCATGGCCGTCTCAAATCCAGAGAAGTACTCCGAACTCTGGGCTAACGCACCAGCGGATGCCTGTAGGGGTGAGGCTACGCCTACCTATCTATGCGACCCGGTTGCGCTGATATCGATTCGTGAGCGGATCACGCGTTGCAAGGGCTTGATAGTGCTCAGAAATCCGATTGAAAGAGCCTATTCAGAGTATCTGCAGCACCTGGGCAAGGGACAGGAAGAAGCTGAGACATTCCCGGAGGCGCTCTCTCTCGAGCCGGTGGAGGTTGGCGACTTTTGGTGGGGGTCCCGGAGCTATATCCGCTCCGGCTTCTACGTTGACCATGTGATTCATGCGTTTGATCTATTTGGAAGCGAGAACGTGCTCATTCTCTTGACCGACGATCTTGCGAAAGAACCTCAACGCACTCTGGAGAGAATCGCCAACTTTCTCGATATCGATCCGGACTTCGAATTCGATACCTCCACCAAACACAATCCCGCCTATGTTCCGAAACCTGATTTGGCGGTCCGAGTGGCCCGGTCTGATGGCCTGCTGCGAACAATGGCTCGTCAAGTCCTGCCTGATGAAGTCAGATCGAGGCTATGGAGGAAAATCATGCGCCGAGGCGAGGCTGAAAAGCCCATTCTTGACGGCGACACGAAGGCATCTTTGGTTTCCGTGTTTCGCTCGAGTGTTGGACGTTTGAGTACGGTGATCGATCGTGATTTGTCCCATTGGCTTGATTAGCAAGCTATGACCTTGTTCCCGTTTGTTTTTCAAGGCCAACTCCACCGTTGGTTTCCGATGGGTACATAAGGGTTCCATTCCTGTGGGACACGAACGCCTCGCTCATCCGACTTTTCTGGTAATCGGAGCCATGAGGGGAGGCACCACCACTCTCTATCAAGTCCTGCGAACTCATCCTTCTGTGTTCATGGCTTCCGTCAAGGAAACCAACTTCTTCGCCTTCTCGGAAGGCCAGTCGGACCTTCCATTGGACCCCCAAGCACAGGCGACTCTGTTCGCGAACTCGATTACCTCAGCGGACAAATACGTGGCCCTTTTCCAAGGCTCGGGTTCTGCGAAAGCTACCGGCGAAGTGTCCCCTAGCTACTTATACAGTCCCGGCGCAGCCGCCCGGATCAGTGACTCCCTACCCGACGCAAAGATCGTTGCCTTGCTGAGGGATCCGGTCGAAAGGGCTTACTCTGCTTATCTTCGTAGATCGGGGGTCCCAACCGGCCCCGAATCGTTCATTACCACTGCTGAAACCGAGCACCGGAAGGTGCTCGGTGGGGAACGATTGCCGCACTATCCGCTAATCGTCGGCAGCATGTACGCAGGACATCTCGATCGGTTTCTTTCGGTCATCCCTCGCTCACAACTTTGGGTGGGAATATTCGAGGACTTCTGGTCAAATCCCGACGCCGGGTTCGCCGAGCTCCAGAGTTTTCTTGACATCGAGCCTTTCCAACATGGGATACCCCAGCTGAACAAATCGGGCGTTCCTCGTTTTCGCCCACTTGACAAGCTCTTGCGAGGTGGGGCCAGGGCAAAGAGCCTCATCAAGTCGCGGCTTCCTGCCCGGGCCGTCCGCTCCCTTGTGAACTTCAAGCAGCGAATCGAGGATTGGAGCATGAGCCGGCCCGAGATCCTCCCAGCAGGCATACGAACCCATCTGCTCGAGAGCTATTTCGACGAAGACATTCAAAAAACCGAGCGGATGCTCGGTCGCGATCTGGCATTGTGGCGTAGACCTTGATTGTGACCGCTTAGGACGCTCCAGCGATGTCTTCCAAGATCGACCTCAATGAACGGCTGAATTCATCGAGCTTGGGTGGCATCGCGTTCTGGGAGTCAATCTCCTCTGGTTCTTTCTGGCTGAGTCGATTGATCAAGAACCTTGCCGCCTCCGACATCACCTCGAGCCCATAAGGCGAGTCACGAACGATCTGCTTCCAAGCCAGCTCCAGGCCGCGGCCAGCCAAGGCTCGTGAGCACACCGCGTGCCAAAGCTCGTCAGCTCCGTCAACGCCCGACGTAACCTCTTCCCAATCGAGGACGGCGATACCGCCTCCTGAGAAACTTCTCACGTTCCACGGCGCAAAATCGCCATGGATCGCCACGCCGGGAGCGGAAAGATCGTCCAGACGATGGTGAATCTCGTCAACGATCGTCCGTCGAACGTGGGGAGAAAGTACGGCCGGACGATGGGCTCGATTGGGCATCGAGGAGGTGAGGACCACTGAATAATCCCCTAGCTGGTCGGCAAGAGCCAATCCCGGAGACCAAAAGGATCTTGTCGGCTCCTCGGCAAACCTTGCTAGGGCCATCAGAGACATTGGGTTGGGTCGATTGCGGGTGAACTTGGCAAAACCGACTGGGACCCGGTTGGAGTCGACAAGCAGCAGGTTAAAGCGCCTGCGCCTGCTATCCATCGGCAGCTGCGCTACCCACCACTCAACTCGGTTGCCGAGCGCCTCACTGGCCTTTGGAAGCCAGTCCCGGAGCAAGGAGTGATCGATGGGTGGATCCCAACGGATGTTCTTTCCCGGAACTAATCCGATTCGCAATGACGCCAACCAACCAGTGAGCTGATTCGCCAAGATGGCGGCTCGGCTCGTGGATCCATACACCCATACTCCGCTTGAGATCGATCGAGCCGCGCGCGGAAGTAGCACGCTTCGACGACTCGCCCATGTCGCCCGATAGTCAGCCATCTAGGGCAGCTTCGCGGTTGTTGTCCCCGACAGCCAGCCTCGGTGGCCACCGAGGCTGGCTATGACTCAGCTGAAAGCGCCATTCAGATCGAGCCCGTATCCCTGCCACTCAGCGACGGTCCGTTGGGTGTCCATCCAGAACATGGGTTTGGCCACGCCAGCTGTGGAGTAGCTGTTCGAGTCGAACCGATTGTTATGGCCGGTATACAGGACGGTACCGCCAAAATTCTCGTAGACGCCGTTCCAGCCTTGACTGAACGATACCGCGTTGTTGTGTACCCAAAGATTCTTTAGCAAATAGCTCCCGCGGTCATCCTGCCCACCGACAATTCCCCCATCATTGCCGGCGACGACGTTGTCGTGCACCTCGGTGTCAACTGAATTGGCAACCTTGATTCCGCCGATCGAATGGGGAAAAGCGTTGCCCTCGACGCGGTTGTACCGAATGACGGCGGCAACGGATATTTCGTGGAAAATCCCCGAGCCGAAGTTGTTCATGACGGTGTTGTTCTCGTACAGAGTGAAGCCATCCACTCCGTCGGTCCAGAGACCATGTCCATGGTTGCTGTGAACGTAGTTTCCCCGCACCACCAGATTCGACGTGTTGACGAACTTGGTGCCACCGGCCTCCCAGCTCATGTCGTAGTCGTCGAGGTAGTTATTGAACGAAATCTCGTTGTCCTCAATCAGGACATTGTCACCATCGCCCTTGATACCAATCTGCAGATTGTGATGAACGTTGTTCCCGATCACTTGATAGCCGTCGCCGAGCGTGATGCCGCCACCCCAGTTGTATCGCACCTCGTTGCCGACGATCGACCATGCCACTCCCGCCCCATCGATCGCACCGCTACCCGCAATGTTGGCGTACTTCTCTACAACGAAGCCCTTGATGGTGACATTGCTAGCTGAGCTGCGAAACGCGAAGTCAACCTGATTGTTGCCCGTGAGAACAGCCCCCTGCTGGGCCAGGAATACGTCGCCACTTCGGGGGGCGATCGTTTGTCCGCTATAGACCCCAGCGAGGAAGTAGAACGTGCTCCCGGCCGGCTTGGAGTTGACGATCGATTGCACGTTGGATCCGGGTTGGATCACAACTGCCCCCGCCGGTACGCCCGAGGCGGCGGTGGTAGTTGTCACTGGCGGCGCGGTAGTCGTGGGTGCCCCGGTGGTCGACGGGGAGCTGGTCGGTGGGGAGGTTGTCGGGGGCGCAGTCGTTGGAGGCGCAGTCGTTGGAGGCGCGGTCGTGATGACGGCGGTGGTTGTCGAAGTCGGTGCGGGAAGAGTCGTAGTCGTAATCTTTGCGAGGAGTCCGTGCCCTCGTCCGGGGTGGCTGCCATGAGGATGAGACTTCAAACCTCGGGCGGCCTGAATCCCCAGGACCGTAGCCCCAGTCGCGAAACCTACCTGTTTCTGCGCGGCCGGCCCGGTGGCCGGAACTGAATCAACAAATCGAAATGCAAAGACCAGCGCCATGATGACGACCATCGCGCCGCAAAGGCGTACGAGCATGACTTTTCTCTCCTTCCCCTCCCTCGCCCGTCCAGCAGCGTCTATCGGAACGAGGGCCCCCGTCTTTAGAGAAGAATTGAGAAAGTTGGGTTCGGAGAAGAGGTTTAGCGGTGAAGGCTGCAAATTTCTGTTCAGACCCTAGGCAGGCTCGCGTGGTTCCGCCGCCTTCCCGGCAGCCGATCGACCGCTTAGATCAACGACGTCCGGCGGATCCCGTTTGGGCATATTGCCGCAAGTAGCGAGGCGACTAGCCTGGCTACTGTGGCGCGGGATTTTGATCTGCGTGACAACCCCCTGCACGCAAGAGAGTTTGCATTCTTGGCGGTGGCTATGGGTGTCACCTGGCTGGGAAATGAATTCCCGACATCTGGGGGTGTGAGCCCCTGGTTTCGACAAACTCCCATAGGCATCCCTGCCCATTTCATCCTCTTCTTCGTACTCGTTGTAGTTCTCATGCCGTACGTGGTGACGGCACCGCGTTTTCCAATGACTGCTCGTATGCGCGAACTCGGGATTTTTCGCCTCACCGTTTTGGCCTGGACAGTTATCGGTTTCGCCATCGTGGTAGCCATCTTTCGGGGCAGTCCGGAGCTTTTTGCCGACTGGCGGAATTTGCTCATTACGACCATCACATCACTGATCACCGCGAAGTTCATTGCGTCGGAGCGATGGCGACGGCTCGCTCTGATCGACCTGGCAATCATGTATGGATTGCTCTCCATTCCGACGCTGATCATTTATGCCCTTGGCCAAGGCAATTCGCTATTCGGAGTTCGGACGACTGTGTTCGATGCACCCACGTTGTATATGGCCGGTTTTGCTGCAATTACCGCCGCTTGGTTCTACCTTCTCCCCAGCCCCTCTCACGGCCGAAGTCGAGCTGCTCTCCTCAAAGTCGCCGGCATAACCTCGAGCTTGTTGATTCTCTTGAGTTTTCGGAGGTCCTTCTGGGTCGCTTGGGCCGTCGGACTAGCGTCGATCGTCCTCATCTCAAGGCGAGTCAAACTGCGTTCTGGGATTCGCCTGTACGGAGCCCTGATTGGACTGGGAGTGCTCATTGTCGTTGCGATCGTCGTCCTTGGCGCGGAAACCATTGGAGCTCGACTTGAAAGTTTTCTTCCGGCATCGACCGGTCAGTTTTCAGCTACAAACGAGGATCATCTCAACGACATTGTTGATGCGTGGCACGTGGTTGAGCGCGATCCCATACTCGGCTTGGGAATCGGAAGCACCTACGAGACGAACCTGATCGCCGACTGGAAAACTGAGTCGTTCGAAGTTCACAGCGCCGTTCTTCATGTGTGGCTGAAATTTGGGATCGCAGGTGCTTTTGCTTATCTGGCATTTCATCTCGGTGTCATTCGAGCGGCTCTTAAGGATCCGGAACTAGTCCCGATTGCCGCATTTCTTATTGGTGAGTTGGCAGCGACTGCCTTCGGAACCTGGCCGTATGGCAGCTTTCAGATGTCAGTTTTCCATGGATTGGTGATCGCTTTGCTGGTGGTCAATTACGGATCGACGGGAGAGGGTCTTGCTCCTCAGAGGTCCGACATATCCCTGGCCACCAACGCCGTTTGACGTGTCTCGAGTCATCTTCGACTCGCAAGTTTTCATCGAACAGAGACACGGAGGGGTTTCGCGTTACTTCTCAGCACTGGCAGAGCATTTGCTCGACACTCAGTGGACCCCGTTCATAGCTCGAGGGGTAAGCCCAGACCCGCTCGACCTAGCTCCCGGCATTGAGGACTTTGGCCCCCGGCTACCGCTTCCGCGGGTAGGTCACACATTTCGAGCCAGAAGACGGATTAATAGCCTTTTGATGAGGGCCTTTCGACCGCGGCCCGATGGTAGGTCTGTCTACCACCCCACCTGGTATCACGGCCCCACTATGGCGACTTGGGGTTCGCTCCCTGTTGTCCTGACGATTCACGATCTAATCCCTGAAAAGTGGCCGGGAGTCACCAGTCCTTCACAGCTCATAGACCGCCGAGAGGCGATCCGAAAAGCTAGAGCCATCGTTTGCGTGTCCGAATCCACGCAGGCCGAGCTAGGAGTTCACTACCCGTGGGCGGTGGCAAAGTCTCAGGTGACCTTGCTCGGGATGTCCGACCTAGCCGGAAAACTGGAACCGCCCAGCGAATCGCCCCGCCCTTATTTCGTTCATGTTGGAAAGCGCGGCGCTTACAAGGACTTCGCCACCATTGTCAGAGCTCTGGCGATTACTCCCGCCGACGTCCAGGTTGTTGCCGCCGGAGGCGGCCCTAGGTCGGAGACTGAGGAGGAGATGCTTGCGGGCGCACGTTTGGAGTCCCGGGTGCGATTCGAACCCGATCCATCCGATGGGGCGCTAGCGCAACTTCTCGACGAGAGCCAGGGTTTGATTTCGGCGTCCAGAGAGGAGGGATTCGGCCTCCCGGCTCTTGAGGCCCTTGGCCGCGGCCGACCAGTCATCCTGTCGGACATTCCTGTGTATCGGGAGCTGTTCGGGAAATGGGGACGATTCTTCGCGCCGGGGGATCATGAGGATTTGGCGTCGGCTGTGCTCGAAGTTCTCGATAAGCCTCCACTTCAGCCTTCGCGTTCTGACCTCGAGGCCGCTTTTTCATGGACGGAGACGGCGCGAATTACGGCCACCGCCTACGACCGAGCGGTCTCCTAACTGGAATTGGCCGTCGCCTCAATACTGTCAATAATTCCTCTGCCAACTGCACCGCTGGTCGGCTCGCGTCGAGCATCAGAACGGGACCGGGGAGTCGGTTCCATCGATCATCCTCGGCCGCTATCTCTTCAGGCGAAAGGTCACCTTTGCGGGCGGCTATGAGATCGCGATCGGCGTGTAATCGCACCAGTAAATGGGGTCGCGGAACCAGGTTGGCTGCCGCTCGGGCCATCCATTCTGGGCCGCCAAAGCCAAGGGCGACCGGTTGTCCTACATATCCATAGATCCATCGATCGCCAACGACCAGAGCGCCCTCTCGCAATGCAGGACGGAGCCAGCGCCAGTAGCCCAGGTTGAAGGCAAGCAACGACCAGCCCAACCGAAGCCAGCCGATCGGCTTCGGACCCGAGTGGTTACGTTTCGAAGGAGGTGGAGTCCCGTCGTCCACGGGAGTGGCACCGGGCTTAACCAGGATCGATGGCCGGAAATGTATGTAACGAGTTGACGACGGCCAAAGGGCCACGAGATTCCGCGCCAAGGTTGTCTTACCCACGCCGTCAGGCCCGATGATGACTACGAAGGCCCCCCGAGCAGTCACGCTGCCTTATCGATTGCAACCAAACGCGGGGGTCGAGAAAGCACCTTCCATAGGAATATGGGGTTGTTGCGGAGATATCGTCGCCATAGTCGGCCCGGTTCCTGCCCAAGCCGATAAAGCCATTCCAAGCCGGACCGTTGGACGATTCGTGGAGCCTGTCGAATGCTTCCGGAGTTGATGTCAAACGCCGCCCCCACACCCACGAGCACCCTGGCATTGAGACTGGCCCGATGATCGGCCATCCACCGTTCCTGCTTCGGGGTCGAAAGACCAACCCAAACAATGTCGGGGTCGGCGCCATTGATGCGAAGGGTGATCTCGCGGTCTTCGCTAGGTGTCAAGTCTCCAAATGGAGGAGAGTGAGTTCCAACAATTTGGAGACCAGGAAACTGCACCGTAAGCCGTTCTGCCAACCGGTCAGCGACCCCCGGCTTCCCGCCGTAGAAGAAGGACCTCCACCCTTTAGCCACAGAGAGTCTGCAAATCTCGAGCATGAGGTCGGGTCCGTAAACACGGTCCACGTCGCGAACTCCCGCCCATCGACTAGCCCAGACCATGGGCATCCCATCTGGCGTCGTCATCCCGGAAGAGTTATGAATGTGCAGAAGGCTTCTGTCTCGCTGACACTCCATTACACCGTGAACGCCGGTCACGCACACATAAGTCGACTCGCCATTCTGAATCCACTGGTTGAAAGCCTCGACAGCCGTCCGCATGCTCACCGCACTGATTTGAACCCCAAGCACGTCGACTCGAGGATGGCCCGCGCCGATCATCCTGATGTAGCGGCTACTTGTTTCTCTATCCAGCGGTACGTAGGCACGAGACCCTCTTCTAGCGAGATTTCGGGCTCCCAATCGAGGATGTTTCTGATCCGGGAGTTGTCCGAGTTCCGACCCCGAACCCCCTGAGGGCCCTTGATGTGGCGAATGCCGATTCCAGCTTTACCGGAAATATCGATGATGATCCGAGCGAGTTCGTTGATCGTGACGAGACGGTCGGTGCCAAGGTTTAGCGGCTGCGAGTAGTCGGACTTCATGATCCGATAAATACCCTCGACACAATCGTCGATATAACAGAAGGATCTCGTCTGTTCTCCGTCACCCCACATCTCGATATCTTCGCCGTCCTTCGCCATTGCCACCTTGCGGGCCAGAGCAGCAGGAGCTTTCTCTCTTCCCCCGTCATAGGTGCCATAGGGCCCGTAGATATTGTGGAATCGCACGGTGCGAGTCACTAGACCGAAATCGCTTTGGTAGTACTCGGCCAGTTTCTCCGTAACGAGTTTCTCCCACCCGTAGGCGTCCTGAGGATTCGCCGGGTAGGCGTCCTCCTCTCGCAGGGGTTTCACATCGGCGTCAGTTTGGAGCTCATCGGGGTAGATGCAGGCGGAGGACGTGTACAAGTACCGGCTGACGTCGTGCACTCGAGCCGCTTCCATCGTGTGCAGGTTGATCAAAGCGTTGTTCCGGAGAATCACGGCGTGGTTCGCTGAGATGAACCCCATTCCTCCCATATCGGCGGCGAGGGCGTAGACGTGGTCGACACCCCTCAGAGCCTGGAGGCAGTTATCCCATTTCCTGAGGTCCAAAATCTCGAATTCATCGGCGTCGACCTCGGTGTACTCCGGATACTTGATATCGATTCCGCGCACCCAGTACCCGCGAGATTTCAGATATGTCACTAAGTGATGGCCAATGAACCCACCGGCACCGGTAACAGCCACTCGTTCCACTCCCAAACCCTTTCCCCTAGCGGCCTTGAGAGACTATCACGGTCATCGATTATGAAAATAGGCCGCTTGGTCGTACGCGTTCATCAAACCTTGGAGATGCCGTTCGGGAGTGAACACTTCGCTCCATCGCTTCCGGGCGGCACGCCCGAGGCGATCGACATCTATTAGATCCCTGAATGAGAACTCAAACCACGACCGAACAGTCTGTCCTCCTTCGCCGATCGTCTCGGGCAGCCCACCCAGGTCGGAAGCCACCACACCGAGCCCAGCAGACATTGCCTCCAAGACAACCATGGGCTGGCCCTCGTACCACGTTGAGGGAACGACCAGAGCTCTGGCGCCGAGCATCAGATCTCGAATCTCCGATTGCGGCAGCCGTCCTCGAAATTCGACTCCGGGCAAGTCCTGACCGCTCAGTAGGGGCGCCAAGGGGCCGTCCCCAACGATGACCAGCCGCAGGTCCTTGGGAGGGGATTGCGCCCAGCATTCCAATAGTTGCTCAAGGCCCTTTTCAGGACTCAGACGACCAACAAACAACACTGTGTCAGAACTGCTGGGCGGATCCGATCGCGGCCCCGGGTCGAACGTGAAATTGGGTAGATGAACAATTCGCTCACCAGGGATTCCGGTAGCGCTTAGGACCTCCTTCATGAACGTCGTCAGGACGATCCAGACGTCGACGTGTTTTTGCCAGGTTCCCATTCGACGGTTCAGCGCCAGAGTCCCGGCAGCGGCTGATGAGGCTAGGAAGGAATCCCGATAGCATCGATACACGACACCCGCCCAAGGATGGGTACCGACACAAATTTGACAGGGTTTTCCGTCACGCAAGAGCTGACCATTGATGCAGGCCAATCGATAGTTGTGAGCGGTGAAGACTGTCGGTATGCCCGCACGGTGAGTTGCGGCAAGAGCAGCCGGTGAGATCGCAAACCAGGTGTTGTGAATGTGGGCAACGGAAGGCAACGTCGACGCCATAAGCTGATTGATCGAGGAGACTGTGACGGGGTTCCACGGAGCTGCCATAAGAGCTCCTAGAGACTTAGCGGCTCCAACAGGGTTGGTCCGTTCGAATATCGCAACGTCATGACCCGCTGAGCGAAGAAGTTCCCGCTCCATTCCTACCACGGCGTCCTCGCCGCCAGCCTGCCTGTATCGATTGTGGATTTGGAGGACGCGAAGCGATCCTGTCAACGGCGGCCGACGCTCCTCGGACGCTTAATTGGTTCCACCAAGCCTCGGTCACCAAGAACGTCTCGCATCGACCCACCGTTCGAGTCGACTATGTCCCTCTTGGGAGCCCGGTTATAAAAGTAGCCGATCACATTGGCGTTAAGGAATCGAAGGCGGCTGGCAAGCTCGGAACCGGCCCTTACTGATCCACCATTTTGAATGACCATGACCGTCGCTGAAGCAGCCCGGCTCAATGTGCTTGCGTATGCGACCTGGAGGAGGGGCGGTCCATCGATGAGCACCATGTCGTAACGCGTCGAGACGTCTCCGATGGTTTCTTCGAGGTTTCCGCTCCCAAAGAAGTCCGGAGCAATTATCGGATCAACACCCCTTCCAAGGAGATCCAAGCCAACCCCTTCAGAAAGCCGTACTCGCGTTACGGCCGATCTCACATCGACGTCGCCCTTGGCGAGTTCAGTGAGACCGGCTTGGAGCTTGAAGTCGCCCAAGAGAAGTTTGCTCAATTCTTGACTGCCGAAATCGGCGTCGATAACTAACACGTTCTTTGTTCGAGCGGCCGCAGCTGCGATGTTGGCAATGAGGGTCGACTTACCGTCCCCGACACCTGCTGAGGCGAAATAAACCGATTTGAGTTTGCCTTTCCCTAGGCGCACCTCAAGATTTGCAGCCGCGAACCTAAACGATTCGGCTGCTAACGATCGGGGCGCGTCGCGAACCGGGAGCAAAGTTGATGCATCGGTCTCCCATTGCGGAATCTCCGCCAATGCCGGAACCGATAGGAGAGTCTCCGGCTGAGTCCAATCCGTAAAGCCTCGCCTCCAATTACCGAGGCTGTAGGCGAGTCCGAGTGCGACCAAGGCCCCAACGAACATTCCTCCCAGGACGGTGAAAATGCGGCCAGCTCCCGACGAAACCGTCGTGACTGCTGCTGGTGAAAAGAACGAGATACCGCTGCCCTCGATTTCCGCCTGCAGCAGAATGTTGCTTCGTTGGGAATCGACTGCCGCCATCCGTTCGTGGATAGACGTTCGGTTAGCCAAAAGCGCAGCTACATCAGACCGTTCCGTCTCCACTTCCAGGGCTGCTCTCAATATCTCGAGTTGTCGGTCTTCCTGGTCGAGGAGGGACAAGAGGGACTCTCTCGTCTCCGGATTCGACGTCTCGGAGATTTGTTGTTGAAGCCCTGCGATCCGGTTAAGCACTTGGTCGATCTTCGGTCCGAGTGCTCGGCCGGCCAGCAAGCTATCGATCTGCTCGTCCACAGAGGCGAGCTCCTCCGCGAGCACGATGTCGGCTTCGTCTAGCCTGCTTTCAACCGCAGCGTTCGCTTCGAGGCGCTGTTCTCTCTGAATCTGATCGTACGCCTCAACGATGCTATTGGCTACGACCTCAGCCTCCCTAGGGTCATCACTGGAGAAACCGATCCCAATAACGTCGGTTCCCCGAAGAGTCGTGAAAGATGACCCAGCAAAGATTTCTCCCGGTGTGAGTTCGAATCCCTGTTGGGATGCGATCTCAGCAGCACGTAAAGCCACTAAGCCGGATTGGACAACTTCAAGCTGGTTGGCAACCAAGCGGTCGCCGGCGACGAGGCTGTTGGTGCCGAGAAGGAGTGAAGTTTCGGGATCCTCGAGGACAATCGTGGCCTCGGCCAAGTATCGGTTGGGTCGTATAGCTGTGAAAAGCAGCGCGGCAAGGCCAAATAGAACGACGATGAGGACGACCAATCGTCTGTAACGCCAGGCGCTGGCGAGCACGCCAGGTTGACCCATACTCGATTCGTCGCCAATCATGGACCCCAGCCCCTAGACAGCGCCATCCCCGCGTCGAGGAAAGCTAGACAGACCATGGTAGTCGAAGCGCGATTTCTAACAATGGGTACTTCGACGGAAATCAGGGTCCTATCGACGACTGAATCCCCGATTCGAGGCCTCGCGTACTGTGTCTGGAGCGAAGGCCTGCAACTGGTTTCTTCCATCCAGCACAAGAGCAGCGACTGCTTGGGATAATTGCTCGAATTGCTCTGAATCGTCGCAGTCGTAAACGACCATCGCGTCGCGTCGTCCGATAAACCGATTGTCCGGGAAACGACGCAACCGACTCATTGAGTGGGTGGTGCGTCCTGAACGCCGGTTGCCACGTTCGATCCGCAATTGGGGCATTTGGCCTCGGCCACCTGACCCACGATGAACGTGAATTCACACTGTGGGCAAGTCACCCGCGGCGAAGGTGGATCAGGAGGTCGGGGGGGCGGCGGTGGTGCGCCAGGTCCGTTGTTTGGAGGAGGCGTGGCTCCGGGCGCCGCTCGGACAGCATTGACGGACCCACAGACCGGGCAAGAGAAGCGACCTGGTCCGGGAACATCGAATTGATTACGGCAGGCGCCGCAGCGCACCATCATTTTTCGAATCCTCCTACTGGGTCGCCAACGGCTCCGATGGACGCCAGATATTCGACTCCGAGTTCCAAAACCCCCTCGATATCGCCCTCAGCGTATTCGAGACCGTGGCGTTGCGAAATTTGGCCTCTGATGTATTCCACGGCCGGGCGATAGGCGCCCGCCACCGTTTCCACCGGCACCCGCCGGCGTTCTTGAGCCAGTCCCTGGAGGTAGTAGATCTCCCATTCGAGGATGCGTCGCACTCCCCCCTCCCTGACTCTGTACTTGGACTCCTCGGGGAGTCGAGCCATCACGAATTCGACGGCGTCCTCGATTCCAAAGGTGATTTCAAGCTTGCCTCTGGATGCATGCTGCCAGAGGACCAGCGCTCCCACCACAAGCAGGATCCCAATGAGGATGGCTGCAAGTGCCATGCTCAGATACCGAGCAGGTCACCCAGTCGAGCGCGGTGATAGGCGGGGTCACCGAACAGGAGTTGGGAGCTCTTGGCCCGCTTGAAGTAGAGATGGGCATCGTGTTCCCAGGTAAAACCGATTCCGCCGTGGATCTGGATGTTCTCGGAGGCGCAATAGAAATAGGCCTCTGAGCAATACGATTTCGCCAGGGGGGCCACCGTTGCCAGTTCCTCGTTGTCCTCCGATGCCGCCCAACCGGCGTAGTAGGCCGCCGATTTTGCTGATTCGACCTGAACCAACATGTCCGCGCACTTGTGCTTGATCGCCTGAAAGCTCCCTATTGGGCGGCCGAATTGGTGCCGAGTCTTGGCGTAGTCAACCGACATCTCCAGACACTTCTGAGCTCCGCCGACCTGCTCAGCCGCCAAAAGCACGATCGCTTTATCGACCATCCGCCTGAGGGCGGCGAGGCCATTTTCTGACTCGCCAAGGCGGCTAGCTCGCGCTCCCGAAAAGGTCACCTCGGCCAGCTTTCTGGTTTGATCGAGGGTCTCGAGGCCACGCTTCTCGACGGCATCGTTGTCCCCGGCCACAACAAAGATCCCAATCTCCTTATCGGTGTTAGCGGAGACGAGTAGGTCATCGGCGCTGGCGCCGTCGACGACAAAGCTCTTCCGGCCCTCGATGGCCCATCCGTCTCCGTCGGCAACGGCTGACGTTTCCACCATTCCGGGATCCCAATTGCCGGATGGTTCGGTGAAAGCCACGGCTACCGTCTTTTCTCCTAAAGCAATGGCGGAGAGCATCTCCTGCTTTTGCTCCTCGCTCCCCAGGTCCGAGATGAGGGGCATCGCCAGCCCGAGGGTCGAGAGGAACGGCGCCGGAAAGAGGGACCGGCCCATCTCTTCAAACAGAATGGTCAGCTCCAGATATCCAAAGCCAGCTCCGCCCTGCTCCTCGGGGATGGCCATTGCCTGCCAACCCAGGTCGGCCGTCTCCTTCCACACCTCGCGATCAAACCCAGAATCAGTCTCCATCAGCTGGCGCACGACTGGGGAAGGAGCATTTTGCTCGAGCCACTTGCGGACCTGGCGTCGAAACTCCTCCTGCTCTTCGCTAAAGGCAAAATTCATGGTGCGGACGCTAGACGGCTGCGAATCATGCCGTTTCCGGCAATTTTGTGTTCCGTTTCGGCAGGAAGGCATCAGAGGTGACCTGCACTCCGAGCTTAAAGTCGGAAAAGCGTGGCCAACCTGAGCATGAGCTTGATCCAGGCGAGCAAAGTGCTCGATCGCCTCTATAGGCGACTAAACCGGTTGAGAGAGGTAGCCGTGGTGACCCTCGCCAGTGATTACGCACTAGCGGAGTTCAACGACCGGACCTATAGCGAGGCCGGTCGATACCAACCCGAATCGTCGGGCTACGTCTCCGGCCTTTATCCGTGGGAGGAGCAAGCTCTTCAAGAACACTTCCCATCCCCATCTGCTCACATCCTGGTTGGTGGCGCCGGTTCGGGTCGAGAGCCATTCGCGTTGTCGGACCTTGGATACCAGGTCAGTGCTTTTGAGCCGGTTCCATCGTTGGTCTATGCCATGGAGCGGCAGAACACTGAGAGAAAGAATCCGATCGCCTGCTTTGTCGGCGGCTACGAGGGGCTTCCCTTCGTTGTGACGCCGGCCCAAGGCGAGAAGGTAAATCTGTCCGATCTAGGACCATTTGATGCCGCCATTCTCGGTTGGGGAAGTTTTTCCCACATCATCAACGAGAGACAACGGCAGCACACCCTGCGACTGTTCGGAGAACTCACCGCCGGTCCGATTTTGCTTAGCTTCACATCGACCAGAGAAGACGACAAGGTTCAAGCTTCGAGAATCAGAAGCAGGTTGCTGAAACGAAGACAGCGGCATCCGGCAGATCGATTCTCGATGACTATGGGCTTTCAACATCCCGTCTCCGAGGAGGAGGTAAGAGAACTCTGTAACCGATCGGGTCTAGCCGTCTTGAAGCTCGATTTCGCCCATACGAGTCTTGCTCCGCACGTAGTACTACAGAGGAGCAGCTAGTGGAGATCGCTCTACAGGTTCGAAGTCGCTACTCGGAGGTTTTGGCGGCTGCCCGGTGGGCGGAGGCAGCCGGCCTGGTCGCATTCGCTATGCCCGATCACTACCTCAGCTCGTCGCAGGACCACTCGGCTCCAGCCTGGGACCACTTTGTGCACCTGGCGGGATTGGCCCGCGAAACGGAAACCATTGAGCTGGTCGACTTGGTGTCGCCGGTGACTTTCCGGCATCCCGCGGTGCATGCGAAGATGGCCGTCACCGTCTCCGACATGTCGAAACGAAACGGTCGTCCTCGTTTCACGCTCGGACTCGGAGCCGGATGGTTGGTTGAGGAGCACACCCTCTTTGGTATTCCCTTCCCGGCCCGAGGCTCCCGTTTCGAGATGCTCGATGAGCAACTCGCCTACCTGAGCGCACTGCGAAAAGGGGAATCGTTCGATGGGGACTATTACCGACTGCAAAAGTTCGATCACCACCCCGCCTTTGATGTTCCCCTTCTGGTCGGTGGGAGCGGACCAAGTAGGACGCCCGACCTGGCGGGGCGTTACTGCGACGAGTTCAACCTCTTTCCCAAGCCCGATGATGACCTCGAAAAGAGGATCCGCCGATGCCATCTCGCGGCAGGAAAGGCCGGTCGTGATCCGCAGCTCATCAAGTTGTCGTTCGTGGCCACGCCTATCGCCGGCCTCGATGAGCCGACCTACCGACAGGTGCTCGAGGCTGTCGCCTTGGAATACGATCGGGAGCCAGAGGCTCTTGAGGAGCGCCTCGCAGCGCGGAGAACTCCATTCGGCACGCCCGATCGGATCAAGGATCGATTCCTCGAGTTGGAAGCCCTCGGGATTAGTCGTCTCTATCTCCAGGCCGGCACCACCGATCTTGACGAACTCGAGACCAGGATTCGGCCCTACCTCGAGGCGAGCAGGAGCAACTAATAGCGTTGCGACGAGCCTTCCCGGGGCTGCTGGCGATTGTGGTGGCCTGCAGTGGGGAGGGGGCTGCGTCTTCAGCCGGATCGTCGAATTGGCATCCCGCACCAAGCTTGGAGGTCGCCCGCTCCGAGAACCCAGCCGTGGTTCTTGGCGACACGATTTACACCATGGGAGGCCTTGTCTCGGGTCCCCAAGGAACCGGAGCCACCGATTCGGTCGAGCGGTATGAGAAGGGAAGCGATGGTTGGGAATCGGTGATCTCGCTCCCAGCCGCACGCCACCACTCCATGGCCGTTGTTGTCAATGGTCGCATCTACCACCTGGGCGGCATGGACGGCTCTGGCTTCAATCCGGTCGCCACCTCCTGGGTTTTCGACCTCGGTGGAGTGTGGACCGAGATTGCCGACCTGCCCGAGCCAGTGGGAGCGGGAGCGGCGGCGGTTATCGGTGACATCATTTACGTCGTCGGCGGCGTGGCTCGGGGCACCGGCCTTTTTGCCTACGACCCCGTGGCAGACTCGTGGGAGAGCTTGGCCGAGATGACGCAGCCGCGCGAGCACGTCGCCGCCGTCTCTCTCGATGGCAAATTGTGGGTCCTGGGTGGTCGGTGGGGTGAGGAGATGCTGAACACGGTCGAAGTGTTCGATCCCGTCACCGGCACCTGGTCGTCGGGGCCGGCTATGGCCGAGGCTCGCTCGGGATTCGGTGCCACTGTGGTCGGAGAAACGATCGTGGCCGCCGGCGGGGAGGTGTTCTCCCCCACCAAAGCGCTGGCCTCCACCGAAATCTTGACCAAGGACGCCTGGCTGCCAGGAGAACCACTTCCCAATCCAGTTCATGGAGTGCCACTGGTGACCGTTGGCGAAGTGGTCTACTTGATCGGCGGTTCGGAGACCGCCGCCGCCGTGGACAACCCTGGTGAAGTCTGGTCGTTCCGTCCCTAGTTCTCCTGAGTACGGTGCCGCCATGAGATTTGCCTTGATGACGGAGCCCCAGCTCGGCGGCACCTATGACCAATTGTCGGCGGCAGCCCATCTGGCTGAAAAAGTGGGCTTCGAGACCTTCGCTCGTTCGGACCATTTCTACTGGACGGGAGATAAGCCCCAAGCCGCCACCGAAGCATTCGCCAGCCTGGGCGGTCTGGCGCGGGAGACGACGGCGATTCGCCTGACAGTGCTCGTGAGCCCCATCACCTTTCGCCATCCGGCGGTGATTGCCAAGGCGGCGGCGACCCTCGACCAGATGTCGGACGGGCGGTTCGATCTCGGGGTAGGCACCGGTTGGATGGATGCCGAGCACGAAAGCTACGGAATCCCCTTCCCGGCCTGGCGCGAGCGATTTGACCGCCTCGAAGAAGGGCTCCATTACCTTCGAGCCGCATTCACCGGGGGCGAGTTCGCAGGCCGCTACTACCAAACGACCGCCGACTCGCTCCCCCGACCGACGGGTCTCCGCCTCATCGTCGGTGGCAGCGGTCCCGAGAAGACTCCTGCTCTCGCCGGTCGCTTCGCTGACGAGTACAACCACTTCGTCAACCGGGCCGACGTCATCGGGCCGAAAGTCGAGCGGATGCAAGAAGCGGCCGCCAAGGCAGACCGGGACCCCGATGCCATCGTCGTCTCAGTCATGGGACCGGCGGTGGTGGCCGAGAACGAGAGCGAGCTCGACCGACTGCTGGCCGATGGGGCCAAGATGCGAAAGATCGACGTACCTGAGTTACGACAGCGCTGGGACGCAAACGGCGTGCCCTACGGCACCGTCGAGCAGGTTCAGGAGCAGCTCTCCTCGCTTGCCGATGTCGGGGTGGAGAAGTACTACCTGCAGTGGCTTCGTCTGGAGGATGCCGATGGCCTCAACCGCTTTGTCGAGGTTGCCAAGAATCTGACTTGATTCGAAGTTTTTCTTCGAGGTTGCAGGCGAACGTCGGTGGCCGCAGTAAACGGGGCCGTAGGTAGCCTTCCTTTGTGAGCGAATCCCTCCTCCGCATCGAGAATCTCCATGCCGGTGCCGTCGGAATCCCCATCATCAACGGCATCGACCTCGAGATCGAGCGCGGTCAGGTCCACGCCATCATGGGCCCCAACGGATCGGGGAAATCGACCCTGGCCAATGTCCTCATGGGGCATCCCCAGTACCAGGTGACTGACGGGCGAATTTTGTTCCTGGGGGAGGACATCACCCACATGCCCGCCGATGAAAGAGCCCGGCGAGGGCTTTTCCTTGCCTTTCAAAACCCCGAGGCCGTCCCCGGAGTGTCCGTGGTGCAATTCCTCCGTCAGGCTCTTACCAATCGGACCGGGATCGACCTCTCTGTGCTCGAACTGCGCCTCAAGGTGATGGAAGCAATGAAGTCCCTCGGGATGTCTTCGGGTTTTGCCGACCGCTACCTCAACGAAGGCTTTTCCGGCGGCGAACGCAAGCGCAACGAGGTCCTGCAGATGGCTGTTTTGGAGCCGGAACTGGCGATCATGGACGAGACCGACTCCGGGCTCGATATCGACGCCCTTCGTACTGTGGCCGACGGAGTCAAAAAGCTGACCGGACCGGAGCGAGGATTCCTGATCATCACCCACTATCAACGATTGCTTGACTACATCACCCCCGATGTCGTTCATATCCTCCTCGAGGGCCGGCTGGTCGAGACAGGTGGGCCCGAATTGGCAGGTCGGCTCGAAGCTGAGGGATACGACGGCATCAGGGCCCAGCACCAGACCGAGCTCAAGGCCTAGACCAGTGCTCGAGGTTCGCAACGACTTTCCGGCCTTCGCGTCTGGCGCCGGGCACTTCCTCGATTCGGCCGCCTCCAGCCTCAAGCCGAAAGTCGTTCTCGACGCGATGCACGAGTTTGGCGGGAGCACTTACGCCAATGTTCACCGTGGCGCCTATCGACTATCGACGCAATCGACCGACCTCTACGAGGAGGCCCGCTCGGTCGCCGGCGACTTCCTTCGATCTCCTGCCCCGGACCAGGTGATCCTGTGTCGGGGGACGACCACCGGCCTCAACATGGTCGCCGCCGGCTGGGGCGGGACTCACCTCCGGGAGGGACAGCGGGTCCTGCTCACCCAGCTCGAACACCACGCCAACATCGTTCCCTGGCAGATGGTGGCGGCTCGAACCGGTGCGCACCTTGACTATGTGGGCCTTACCGCTGATTTCACGCTCGACTTTGACGACTTCCGGCGCCAGCTCGAAAAAGAGCCGGCGGTCGTCAGCTTTTCCGGCATGTCGAACGTCCTTGGCACCATTCCCCCGATCCGACAGATGGCCGACGCCGCCCACGCAACCGGGGCCATGGTGGTGTTGGACGCCGCCCAGCTCGTCCCTCATCGCCCGGTCGATGTCAACGATCTAGGGATCGATTTCCTCGCCTTCTCTGCGCATAAAGCGCTGGGCCCGACCGCCATCGGAGTTCTCTGGGGCCGCCCCGAGCGGCTTGAGGAGATGGAGCCTCTGGAAGGCGGTGGAGAGATGATCTCCAACGTCGAGCTCGACCATTCCACCTGGGCCAGGGTCCCGCACCGTTTCGAGGCCGGGACCCCGCCGATCATCGAAGCGGTGGGTTTCACCGCCGCTCTTCGTTACCTGACTGAGATCGGTATGGATCGGGTGGCCCAACACGACCAGGAGCTCACCGCCTATGCCGTCAAGCGCTTGTCGGAACTCGAGGGTCTGAGGATCTATGGGCCGGCCGCCAACGAGGAACGCGGCGGTGCCATCAGTTTCACTCTCGGCGACATCCATCCCCATGACCTGGCGACGATTCTCGACCAGCGAGGCGTTTCGGTTCGAGCCGGACACCATTGCGCCAAGCCGCTGATGAGGGCTCTCGGCGTCCCTGCCACCGCTCGGGCGTCCTTCTCTGTGTACTCGAACACCGACGATATCGACGCCCTGGTTTCGGGACTAGAAGAGGCTGCCCGGTTGTTTGGGATCTGAATGGCCTTAGAAGATCTTTACCGGGAAGTGATCCTCGATCACTATCGAAGCCCGCGTAACCGAGAACCATTGAGTACTCCCGAGGTGACCGCCGAGGGCGTCAATCCGCTTTGTGGTGACGAGGTGACCATCGAACTCGACTTCAATGAGCAGAGAATCCGCGCCATCTCGGTTCGGGGCCATGGCTGCTCGATCAGCCAATCATCAGGTTCGATGATGAGCGAGGCGATCAAAGGACTGGACCGACACGAGGTCACAGACCTTGCCAACCGCTTTCAGGAAATGCTCACCAGCGAAAGCGACAACGGTGAGTTTGGCCTCGGAGACCTGGAGGCATTGAAGGGAGTGAGGCGTTACCCGGTACGCATCAAGTGCGCCCTCCTCCCCTGGACCACTCTCGTCGACGTCTTGCCCGATTAACTCACACCTTTGCGTTGAAAATTAAGTCGCCGCGCGAGCTCCAAGAGAATGACCAACACAGCCAACGCAAAGCTGCCGAGTATCGCTCCGACGATGATGTCGCCGACACGTGTCTCGGGTATCGGGAACCATCTGCGCAAGGTCTGCTCCACAGCCGACAATCGCATCTCCCACGGCGTTGCGAGTTCCGAAGCCACGGCCGCAGCTTGAACCTCCGTAAGGCCAAGTTGAGGCATAGTCGCAGACGGATCAGCAAAACGGGGCTCCAATGCTTTGTGCTTAACGTAAGCGCGGAGTCGCGCCAAGCCTGATACCGACAGGACCTCGGCCCGGGCGTCTCGCGTTGAAACGAAGGGCTCGTCTGTTCGGTCGTCAAGTTGTCTCAGCAACTCTTCGAAACCCTCCGAGTGGATCATGGTGAGAACTCGGTTCCGGTTCGCCTCATTAAGGAAATCGAGAGAAGGTCCGACATCTCCACCCGTTCCGTCCCGCTCATGGCAGGTGATGCATCCCAATTGCTCGAACAGATCCTTTGTTGGTGGTTCGATCCCAATTGGGTGCGGATCGTTGGGTCGGTATACCAGTTTGAGCACAGGAGATTTATGTGCGCCTTCGGGCAAAAGAGGGGTGAAATAGATCCCGTCCGGTCCGCTCGCTATCGCTGTCACGGCGGAATGGCCCTTTCCGATGTATTGGACAAGTTGCCGGGGTTTACCAGTGGCATGTCCGGCGGGGAAGTCGAAGGGAAAGAACCAGAGGCCTCCGACGCCTTCCCGCGGGCTACTCGCCGAGTAAGAGATCCCCTCGCCAAGAAAACTGGTTGGGCCTGAGCGATCGAGATGGACGGCGCCAGCCCCAGGGTCGATTAGGGCTGTGGCGGAAGCGGCAATACTGGCGTCGGAGCCGTCCCACAGGTAGTCGACTCCCGGCTGGGCGATCACAAGTCGATCGATCGACAGGCCATTGTCGATCACCGTCACCAGACCCTCGAACACGCCGAGGGCAAACGGATTCCTGAAACCCATCGCATACACGTACTGTGCCGCTTCCGACTCGTCATCTGCAAAGGGATTGGTCCCCAAGGCATATCCCTCGAGATCCATTGCAACGACTTTTCCTAGGAGGTCCTCCTTCCGACTAGCAGCGGCGATGTCCTGGCCGTCTCCGATCCCGACATATAGCTTTTCCCCGTCGATGGCACAGCCGCCGATCTGGTGAGACGGAGCGCTTTGCGCGGTTCCGAGAATCGGAGCAACCTCCACGACGGTGCCGGACACCGCACTGAAAACCTCGGGCGTCGTCGTGAACCTAACCAATCGGTTCCCCAGAGTTCCGCCCTCTCGCATCCCCGCGAAGGTGACGAAAACGTATCCGTGGTTCTCCTCTAGGCATATGCCGGCTGCTCCCACCTGAGCTGACGGGTTGGGGAGTTCCTTCTCCGGAAGGACTGTCGGAACCGAAGCGAAGTCGATGACGGTTCGATCGTTGGTCACAGCCTTTATGCCTCCAGACAATTCCACAACGAAATACAGCGGATCCATGGGACCAGGACCAGGGCTAGGTACGAACGCGATGGCGGTCGGTAAGGAGAACCCCGTTGTGTCCATCTCGAGCGCAAAAGGACCGTCGACAGCCCATTCGGTTCGCCATCCTTCACCAGCTGGCGCATTAGGGCTAAGAAATGCGATCGCGAGGATAAACCCCCCCGACAGAACGCGTTTCACAAGCTGTTACCTCTCGATGAAGTGCGGCAGGTCTGACTTAGGACCTGACTAGTCACTGGTCATCGACGGACGCGGACATGAGCTTTAGGCATAACACTGCCATCGAAGCGTCTCCGGCTGGAGCCAACCTCGTCCTGGCTGCTAGGTACCGATCACGGTTACGGTTTCAAGTTGCGGGGGTAAACCCCTTGTCTGGGGCGACCGGAGGGAGGTCTCGAGATGAAATACCGAGTGCTTTTCGGTATTGGAGCAGCATTGCTGGCGCTACTCGCGACCGGATTTGCAGTGGCACAGAGCTCAGAGAGCGGCAAGTCAATAGGTCCGTCAACAACAGCTGTGGGCTTGCCAATGAGTCAAGTAGCGACCAAAGGAGCAGCGGACCCACCCGATGCGTTTGCCATCTCGGATCGATCAATAACGACCGTCGTGGTTGAGCAAGCCGGGAGTCTGGTAATTGGTCGAAGTGGCGATGAGATCCACATCGTTTTGGCTATGCCGAATCCTGGCTGGGTCTCCACCATTGCCGTCACGGTAGGCGAGGTCGTTGGTGGCGAATTTCGGAACAATGACTCGGGAATTCGCTATACGGTCCAGCTGGTCGCTGATGCGCTCGACCTTCAGATCGAGAAGTTCACGATCGACGCTACGGCTACGAGTTCCACACTCGAGCGGGGGGAGACGGACCTCCAAAGCCCGATCGCAACGACCTCTCTAACGACGACCACCACGACTACGACGATTCGGCCGACGAACTCGACGACTGGAGCAACAACCACAACGACGCCGCCGCCAGCCACGGCCACGACCCAAGCGACGACAACAACGCGAGCCGCGACGACCATAACGCCGCCAACGACCACAACGGCGCCCACCACGACGACTGGCGCGGTAACGACGAGCACCATCGAGGCAGAGGTCTGGACCCAAGTCGTTGTCTCCTCAGCGGGCGGTTCCATCGTGGTCTCGTATCGACCCGGGGAAGTGCGGCTCGATGCTGTAGCCCCAGCCCCGACGTTCCTACTGGAGGAAGTGGACGAGGATCCCGATCGTGTCGAGGTTGTATTCGAGGGCGTCGACGTCACTTATACGATCGAAGCCAAGTGGGAAAAGGGGGAATTGGTCACCGATGCTGATGCGAGTGGGCCTGGCGCTGATTAGCCCTTCTCCGGCTGTCTGAGTTGATATTTCCTTGATTGCGGGCTGAGGCACCCCTGAGGTGGGATCCCGAACACTGACCCTCTAGACCAAAGGAGGGTCAACTATGAAGTATCGAATTCCGCTGGCGGCGGCAGCCGTGACTGCGGTGCTCCTGGCCACCGGCCTCGCCTGGGCCAACGGCTCCGACGACTCGGGCCCAAGCTCGTCTACGACCAGCTCCACATCCACGAGTTCCACTACCACAAGCTCCACCAGTCCGATAGTGACTACCGCGACCGCGACCGCTCCGACCAACCCTGTCGTGGCGACGACTACAGCCGCCCGGCAAAGCTCCACGGCGTCGATCCCAGACGGCACCAGCCAAACCTTTGTGATCGGGGATGCGGGGACGGTCCTGCTCGGTCGGAGCGGCGGCTCTCTCCAGATCATCGCTGCCACTCCGAATGCCGGATGGGCCTCGGAGGTCGAGGTTGCCACCGGCCGGGAAGTCGAGGGTGACTTTCGCAATGGCACCTTGCGGGTCAAGTACAACTTCGAACTCGAGGACGGGACGGTTCGGGTTCGGATCGAAAATCGCAACGACGACGCCGACGGAGACGATGACGACGTCATCGACGATGACCGGCGAGGCGACGACGATGACGACAACAGCGTTCCGGGTTCCGGTGACGACGATGACAACTCCGGATCAGGCCATGACGACGATGATGGCGACCACGACAACAGTGGTCCCGGGGGCGGGGGCTCAGACGACAACGACTGACTGAAACTCGCAACTTTAGAAACGGCCCCAACAGAGGGGCCGTTTCTCATTTCACCAAGGGAAGACTTACCTCGACCAATGCTCCACCGAGTTGCGAGCGACCCCAGCGAAGCGAGCCTCCGGCCGCTTCCGCGGTTTTGCGAACGATGTCCAGTCCCAGCCCGGTAGACCCACGGCTCGATACTCCCCTGGTGGTGGGATCGAAGCCCGGAGAGAACCCGGGACCGGCGTCCTCAACCCGCAGCGTGGCGAAGCCGCCCTCGGCCCGCCATCCGACGCGAACCTCCACTCCGCGCTGAGTGTGGGTGAGCACGTTTTCGATCAGAGTGTCGGCAATTGAGCCGACGACATCTTCGGGTATTGCAACCACGAGAGGATGCAGCGAATCGGCCACGGTCACCGATCTTCCTTGCTCTTCTGCCAGCACTCTCCAAAAGGTCACCCGTTTGACCATCACTGACCGGAGGTCGGCGGTGGCCGAGCTCGGAGTCCTCGTTCGGACTTCTTTGATCAGCGAGTCCACGGCATTTTGCATGCGGTCGACCGCATCCATCATCGAATCCCCGTCTGGCAGCCTCTCCGCGGCGAGCTTGAGACCGGCCAGCGGTGTCCGCAGTTGATGAGAGAGATCAGCCAGCGACTCTCGTTCGGCCCGAAGCATCTCCTGGAGCCGCCCCGAGAGCTGGTTCAGAGCCCGCCCCACTGAAGCCAGCTCGACCGGATCGGTCACCTGGGCCCGGGCACCAAGATCCCCCTGCCCAAGCCGGGTAGCAACGTCGGCCAGCTCGTCCACGGGCCGAACCAGGTCTCGACCCATGCGGCGGGCCAAAGCCCATGCTGCCGCGATCACGAGCAAGCCGAGAAGGATCAACGCGATCGAGGCCGCCACGACTCCACGGCTCAAGTTGGATTCGGGAACCGAAGCGATTGCCGCCATCAATCCGTGACGAGTAGCGACCGGGATGCCGACCTGCCAGGAACCTTCCACCAATCCCGCTGCCGGGGTACCCAGCCGCACCGTCGCCAGGACCTCGCCGGCTGAGGGCGAGTCACCGATCGTGCTGCCGTCTGGGAGGACGATCCCTACGCCTTCGGGGAGGTTGCCGAGCGCGTTCTCCAAGGTGGCTCGATCGAGTGTCTCGGCGCCGGCTGCGGCGAGAGCCACCAGGCCGGCGGTGGTCTGGGCCTGTCGCTCCGCTTCGACTTGACCCCTTTCCAGTGCCTGGCGGCGCACCAGGAATAGGAGCGGCACCGTGAAGGAGATCACCACCAGGGAGGTGACCGCCAGAGCCTGGAGAGCGAGGCGGCGCCTCACGTCCCCGGATCGACCAGCTTGACCCCCACTCCATGAACGGTGTGCAGATAGCGCGGCTTCCGCGCCGACTCGCCGAGTTTGGAACGCAATGAGGAAAGATGGACGTCCACGGTTCGCTCGCCACCTCCGTACGGTTGGCGCCAGACCTCGGCCAGGATTTCCCGCTTGCGGACGACCTCCCCCGGCCGTTCGGCCAGCATCAAAAGGAGATCGAACTCCTTCGGACTGAGATCGAGCGTCCTTCCATCGAGGCGGGCCTCGCGCTTTGCTCGATCCAACGACAGCGACCCGACCGTCATGATGGGCTCGACCTCGGCGGCGCCTCTTCGACGTAACACGGCCCGCACCCGAGCTTCCAGCTCCGGGGTCGAAAACGGCTTTACGAGATAGTCGTCGGCACCGGCATCGAGGGCTGAGACAACGTGAGCATCGCCCTCGCGAGCAGTGGCGACGATGACCGGCACCGAACTCACGGCTCGCAGCATTCTCAACAGCTCGGCACCGTCCAAATCGGGTAGGCCGAGGTCGAGGATGACCAGATCGGGCTTGTCCGCCACCGCCAAGCGGAGTCCTTCCAGCGCTGTGCTGGCGGTGGCCACGTCGTGCCCACTGCCGGCAAGAGCATCGGCGGCGAGGCGCCTGATCCGGGAATCGTCTTCGACCAAGAGAATCGCCGGCATCTTTTCAGAGTAAAGCTCCCGCTTGCTTGCGAACGGTCCTCTTCCGACGAGCAAGGTTGAGGTTTTCTTCAGGCTCCCTTGATTCGAAACAAACGCGACTCGGCCAACATGAAGGTCATGAAGCGCTCCGGGCTGGTCCTGCTCTGGTTGCTGGCCACTTCGGCTACGACTGCGGTCGCTTTCTGGGCCGTGTCCACGGCCGGCTCCGAGGTAAATCAGGGCCCCTTGACGGCGGTCGTCGCCTCTTCGCCAACCCTATCCGCGGTCACATCGGTACCGACGACGTCCGTAACCACGCCCACGCCGACCTCCACAACCACCACGTCCACCACCCTTGGCTCGGCTACCTCGGTCCCCCCGGCCGAGTGGGAGCGCACCACTCTCAACTCCGGAGGGGGTTCGATCATCGTTTCCTATCGACCCTCCGAAGTCAGGCTCGAATCAGTGGCACCGCTGGCAGGTTTCAGCTTTGAGATCGACGACCAAGGCCCCCAGCGGATTCGGGTGGAATTCATCGGCGACGATGTGAGTTACACGCTGCAAGCGGAGTGGACCAGCAATGGCTTTGTCACCGAGGTCGATGCCAGCGGTGAAGGCGGCGGCTAGGCGAGTCCGCTCTCGGTCAATCTCTCGAGTTGGAGCGCCCGATCCAGCTCCTCCTCGTTCATCAGGCCCTTCTCGAGGACGACTTCGCGGACGCTGCGGCCGCTGACCAGGCACTCCTTGGCCACCGCCGCCCCGTTGTCGTATCCGATGTAAGGGTTGAGAGCGGTGACGATGATCACGTTCCGCTCCAGAAGGTCCCGAATCCGTTCCTCGTTGGCGGTGATGCCTTCGACGCACCGCTCGGCAAAAGTGGCGGTGGCCGCCGTCAGTATTTCAATTGACTGCAGGAGGTTGTGAGCCAGCACCGGCATCATCACATTGAGCTCGAAGTTGCCATTGGCCGCCGCCCAGGTGATGGCGGTGTCGTTGCCGAATACCTGCGCCGCCACCATCATCACCATTTCGGCCATTACCGGATTGACCTTCCCCGGCATGATCGACGAGCCCGGCTGCAAATCGGGAATATTGATCTCCCCGATTCCAGACGAAGGCCCTGAGCCCAACCAGCGGATGTCGTTGGCGATCTTGAAAAGCGAGGTGGCGATGGTCTTCAACGCACCTGAGGCCATCACCGCCGCGTCCTTTCCGGCTTGGGCCTCGAAATGGTTTTTCGCCTCGACAAAGGAGTAGCCCGACCATTCCGACATCAAGTTGATCACGGCCGCAGCGAATCCGGGCGGAGCGTTGAGCCCGGTACCAACGGCCGTCCCGCCCAGAGGCAGCTCTTCGAGACCCCCGAGGATGGCGTGGAGGCGCTCCGCTCCCGCTCGAACTTGGGCCGCGTAGCCGGAGAATTCCTGTCCGAGGGTTATCGGGGTCGCATCCATGAGGTGGGTCCGGCCCGACTTGACCACATTCTCGAACTCGGAAGCCTTCGATTCCAGAGCGGTGGCAAGACGGTCGAGGGCGGGGAGCAATCCCTGACGGATTCCTGCCACCGCCGCCACATGGATGGCGGTGGGAATCACATCGTTCGACGACTGGCCGAAGTTGACGTGATCATTGCCGTGCACCGTGTTGCTCAAGTGGTCACCGCTCACGATCTCGCTGGCACGACGGGCGATTACCTCATTGGCATTGGTGTTGGTGGACGTCCCCGAGCCGGTCTGAAAGATGTCGAGAGGAAAGTGCTCGTCGAGGCGGCCCTCCCGAACTTCGGCCGCGGCTTGCTCGATGGCGCTCGCCACCTCCGCCGGCACATGGCCCTCCCGACCGGCGACCACGGCCGCCGCTCCTTTGATCATCCCCAAAGCCCAAATGAAGCGGCGCGAGAACCTGATTCCCGAAATCGGGAAGTTCTCCTGGGCCCTTTGCGTCGAGGGGCCGTAGTAGGCGCCGGCCGGCACTTTGACCTCGCCCATCGAATCCCGTTCGGTGCGAAATTCCATCACCAGGACGCTAGACGAGGAGGTGGCGCTGGTTCTCGTAGATCTCCTCGAGCGAGAACGGCAGAGCCTGCTTCTGTCGATCGATTCCTGACAACACCGCCAGCAACAAGTCCACCAGGCCGGCAAAGTCGCCCATGTCGATCTTCTCGGGAGCGAGCCGGGCCTTACGCGTTCCCGCCCGCACCCCGGCCACGTCGACCATGTTGTGGTGATTTTCCAAGGGCAAGCACAACCCGGTGGCATCGATTCCCAGGGCCGCCAGCGCAGTGGCCTCACAGCTTCCCCCCGCCATCAGCTTTCGTTGATGGGGAAGTCCCGAAGCCCGCATCAGAGTCGAGACTCGGTTGGTCAAGTCGGCCGAGAAAATGGAGGCGGCATCGCCCACCCGAACCACTGGACCCGCCCCCAGCGGGGCATCTTTGGATGCTGGCGAACACTCGATCGATAACACCCTCGCCCGATCGGGGATCGTCCCCAATTTGGCGGCGGCGATGGCTCCGACAAAGCCGACCTCTTCGGCGCGGGTGAGCAGTACCGAAAGGTGATGAAGCCCACGAGCGGCGGCGAGATCCATTGCGACGAGGCTGGCAGAGGCACCGGCGAGGTCGTCGCACGCGCGGGCGGCCAACCGCCCGCCGCCATATCCCAGTCGATCGGGTGAGAAATGCCAGCGAGCGATATCGCCCGGGGTGGTGCCGCGCACGGCGATCCGTGCCCGGCCCGACTCCGCATCGAATTCGACCACCTTGCCCGGAACGTTCCCGGAGGGGGTGACCACCTCGACGCGAGCACCTTCCACGTAGCTAGGAAGCACTCCGCCGCGTAGCTCGGCCATCGCTTCCGTCGCTCCGGCCTCCAGCACCACGAGAGCAGGGTGATCGATGTGTGCTACGGCCACCACCGGGCGCCGCCGAGAGCGCTGTCGGCTCCGGATCACCACGTTTCCCGCCTCGTCCTGGGTGGCTCGGAAGCCGCAGCGGTCGGCCCAGTCCTTCAACCAACCGATAACCACCTGCTCCCGACCCGAGGCGGTGGGGAGGTCGGTCAAAGTCGCTAACCACCGGCGATGGGTGGCCTTGATCGGCATCAGCGCTCGAAGGGGAGCTCGCTGAACGGGTCGGGCGTCTGGGTTTTCTGTTCTTCGGTCTCCTGCAGGCCCAACTCAGCTCGCAACCTTTCGTAACCGCCTTCCTCCAGGGTCTCCGCCAGCTCGGGGCCGCCGGAGGCGACGATCTTCCCTTCGATCAACACGTGGACCCTTTCAGGGATCACATAACGGAGGATCCTGGAGTAGTGGGTGATCATCAACACTCCCACCTCAGGTGAGCGCATGGCATCGACCGCGGCCGCCACGTCCCGGACGGCGTCGATGTCGAGTCCGGAATCGACTTCGTCGAGAAGCGCTACCTTCGGTTCAAGAACCGCGATCTGAAAGATCTCCGATCGCTTCTTTTCTCCACCGGAGAGATCGTCGTTCACCGCCCGATCGAGGAATCGGGTCATGTCGAACCGGTCGGCGGCTTCGGCGATTCGCTGCGTGGCGTTCTCGATCCCGGCGTCGGCTGCCGCCTCCAGCATGAAATCGCGCAGCCGGACCCCAGGGATCTCGGTCGGATACTGGAAACATTGAATCAGGCCGAGGCGAGCTCGCTCGTGGACTGCCAGCCCCAACAAGTCGGTCCCGTCGAGATGGGCCGATCCTCTCACCTCGTACCCAGCTTTGCCGCTCAACACATGGCAGAGAGTCGATTTCCCCGAACCATTGGGGCCCATCACCGCATGCACCGCCCCAAACGGAACTTCGAGGTTGATCCCATTCAGGATCTGGCGCGGGCCGGCCGTCGCTTCCAAGTTGTTCAGGGCGAGGGCGGCGGTCATTCGTCCACCGCCAAGAGCACGTCGCCGTCCTCGACCCACACCCGGTAAACGGGCACCGGCTTGGTGGCGGGAAGCGAGCGAGGCTCGCCGGTTGCCAGATCGAACGCGGAGCCGTGGCGGGGACACTCGACTTCCATATCGAAGACTTCGCCCTCCGACAGCGATGCCTCGGCATGGCTACACCTATCTCCGAGGGCGAAGAGAGCACCATCGACCAGAAAGATCGCCACCCGATGCTCACCGAGATCGACCCGAAACCCGACACCCTCCTTGAGGTCGGAGAAGCTGGCCACCTTTTCGACGCTCATTGCTCCGCCGGCGTTTGCTGCCCACGAATAAAGCGGCGCTCGAGAATCTCGGCCAGGACCCTTTCCATTCCAGACACCGGCAGCCGGTCGAGCACCTCCTGGAAGAAGCCGCGGACAAGAAGTCGTTCGGCCCGTGGGGGTGAGATCCCCCGGCTCCCCAGGTAATAGAGGTGGTCCTCCTCGAGCGGGCCGACCGACGATCCGTGACCGCAGATGACGTCATCGCAGAGAATCTCGAGGTTGGGGATGGAATTGGCCTTCGCATCGGGGCTGAGGACCAGGTTGCGATTGGTCTCGAAGGCCGAGGCTCCGATGGCCGGCTTCTCGATTCTCACCAGTCCTGAGAACACCGATTGCGAGGCATCCTCCACCGCTCCCTTGAGGAGAACATTCGAGGTCGACTTGGGACCGCGGTGATTGAGCACCATCCGGTAGTCGAGCACTTGCTCTCGGTGCCCGAAGAAGACTCCGACGATGTCCGCCGAGGAGCCCTGGCCATCGAGATCCACGGCCATGTCGAGTCGGGCCAGATCGCCACCGAGGCCGACTTCACCCAGCCGCAGGGTGGCGTCTCGTCCTAGGCGCGCTCTGAGCTGAACGACGTTGGTCGAATCGAGCGTCATCTCTTGGAGAGCGAGAAGGCGAAGGCGCCCGCTCTGGGCGACGTCGATCTCGACCTGGGGTACCGAGATCGCCCGCGCCCCATCCCGCGACCTGTAGGCAACGATTACCTCGGCCTCGGCATCTTCGCCGATCTCGATTGTGACGTGAGGAAAGGAGATCGTCTTCGCGGCCGTGGTTTGGACTTCGATCAAGAGCGGCGATTTGGTGGCCCTTCCCCGAGGAACACTCACCGACACCCCAGCGTCGACGAAGGCGCGATGCGCCGCTGCCAGCTTGTCCGTGTCCGGAGAGACGAGGCCGAGGAGCTTGGTGGATTCGACGCCGAAGCCCTCCCCGCCTAGCTCCACCGCCTTGCCATCCACGATCACCAGATGTTGCGAGGGTTCCAGTTCGGCCAGGATCTCATCTGCCGGGAGGCGGTCGCCGGCCACGGAGACCAGTTCCACCGATTCGAGGTCGATGATCCGATCCACGTACCGCCAGGCCTCATCGGTGGGGCCGGGAACGGGAAGATCCTCGAACTGGCGGAAGGCGTTCTGGCGTTCGGGCGAGGACGCGTCTAAGACTTGTAGCGAATCAAGGGTGAGCACTGCCACGAACCCAATTGATGGTACTGGACCCCTGTTGCTTCACATTTTGGAGGCCTCGCCGGGCTCCCCTTCCGTCAATAGCTCGCGGGCGCGGAGGAAGATGCCGTCGAGCATCTCTTCAGTGAGTCGTCCGGTGAAGGTGTTCTGCTGGGAGGGGTGATAGCTGGCCACGAGCCAGGGACCCGGCTCGAGCTTGACTGCCACTCCATGCCCGAACTTCTGGCGCACCGATCCCCAACCAAGAGTCGGAGCCACGTGCTTGACCTGGCCGAAGGCCATGCCGCCCAGCGCCACGATCACCTTCGGATCTATCGAAAGATCGGGTAGCAACCATCGCTGGCAGGTCTGGATCTCAACGGCGGTGGGGCGGTTGGCGGGAGGCGCGCAACGGACGATGGCGGTGATCAAGCAGTTGGAGAGCTTTAGGCCGTCGGCGCGATCTACCGAAGTCGGCTGATTGGCGAAGCCGGTATTGAAGAGAGCGCGGAAAAGCCAGTCCCCTGATCGATCGCCGGTGAAGATGCGCCCGGTGCGGTTGCCGCCGTGGGCGGCTGGAGCCAACCCGACGATGATCAGCCCCGCTCGGGGGTCACCGAACGCCGGTACTGGGCGAGCCCAATAGGTCTCGTCGCGAAAGGCTGCCCGCTTCTCCCGGCCCACCCGCTCTCTCCACTCCACAAGCCGCGGGCACAACCGGCAATCGATCAGTCTCAGGGTCTGAGGGCTCCCACGCTCACCTCGCTGGCCGCATTCCACAGCATCCAGCCCAGACCCCTCGCCTCCGCCTCGTCGATCTGAGCCCGGACCTGATCTTCTGTGTAAGCGAAATCCTGTAGCCAGGGCCTCACCACGATCTCGCGGGCAACGCGAGTCAGTGCGTCATCGAGGGCTTCACCCACCAACGGTCCGGGGTGATCGGAGGGGACCTGATACCCGTACCAACCCGAGGAGTAATGGCTTGGATAGAGCATGGGGGAGGCAACATCGACCACTTTGGTTACCTCCTCCCATTGCTGTCCGATGCCTCCATCGTCGACCGCCGAGGTGATGAAGCCGAATATGTCGGCCCCAACTGCGCAACCCAAGGGATGCAGCGCGGCCACGGCGGTACCGAGAAAATCTCTGATCGTCGCCACTCGCACCTCGGCACTGGCGCCCCCATCGAAGCGGGCACCGTCCCTTAGTCCGTCCGGGAACCGCACATAGTCGAACTGAATCTCGTCCAATCCGGCTTCGCAGGCCTCGGCAGCCAGTTCAAGGGCGTAGGCCTGGGCTCCGGGATCGGTGGGGTCGAGAAAGAACTGGCCATTGTGGGCGTACGGAGCGTTGATGGCCGTGTCCCAAACCGCCCAGTCCGGCGCTCCGTGGGCGGCAATCGGATCCTGAAAGGCGACGATACGACCGATCGCGTAGGCGTTGGCCTGATGAGCACTACCTACTAGTTCTCCCAGGTCGTACCGCACGTCGACAGCGCCGATCATCCGGGCGGCTTCGTTGCTGGCGTCAAAGAACACCGCCCCCGTCTCGTCCTTCAAGTCGAGCATCACCGCGTTGAGCTCGGTTCGCTCCACCAACCGTAAGAACGATGGCCAGCTCTTCTGAGCCGCTTCGCCGCCGATATGGACCGCCTTCAGCATCTCAGGGGCGATCACGAATCGTTCCTGCCCGCTTTGACCGTCCCAATCGAAAGACGATCCTTCCCACGCCGGACGCCAAACCTGCACCGTTCCCGGCTCGGCGTTCCTCACCGCGAACCTTCCTTCCCCGTCCGACACCGCGGTTTGGGAGCCAGTGGTTACGTACGCCCCTTCGAGGGGACGATTCTCCGCATCGACGATCCGGCCCCGGAGGAAAGATGCCCGCAGCACGGCCTCGAGGTCGCCGGTCGGAGGTGAAAGCAGTGGCAGGCTCGTCCCCTGGAACCCGGTGGCGTTGATCGAGAGGCCTTCGAGACCGCGCTCCCATTGCAATTCGGCGCGCCCGTCAGTATCGGTCTCAGCGAGTACTCGGTCCCGCCATCCGATTTCGGCTCCGGCGATCGGTTGCCCGAGATCGTCTATCACCACCATTGCAAATGGCTGGCTTCGGCCCTGAATCGTCCACACCGCCCACGCCCCCCACACCACCGAAACCCCAATCAGGAGGCGCAGAATCAGGGCACGCGACACCCGCGCAGGCTACCGAATGCCTGCCTCTCCGGCATCTTGTCATCCTTCATTGACAGTGCCTCCCGACCTCAACTATCCTGTCAACCCAGGATGACAAAGGACGACGAGATGGACATTGCTGGAGCGCTCACCGCGGTCGGCGGTACCGATCCCGCCGAGGGGCTCCGAGCCGTCAAGGTGCTGCGAAGGATCGCGGAACGACTCGAGATCGACAACGTCGCCCGAGCCCGACTCGATGGCTGGACCTGGGAGGAGATCGGTGACGCGCTCGGTGTCACGAGACAGGCCGCGCACAAGAAGCATGGACGGCTCTGACATGTTTCATCGCTCGCCCGACGTCCGCGCCGAGGTGCTGGCGGCTGCCAGCGCCATGGCCCGCGCCCGCGGCGAGACGCGAGTCGGGACCGATCACTTGCTCGTCGGCGTGATCACTGCCGGAAATGAAGTTGCTCGTGCGGCTGGCCTTTCGGTGGAGAGTTTGCGGGATGCCCTCGATCGACTCGACGGGTCGGCCCTCGGTGCATACGGAATCGATGCCACGCCCGACACTTGGATAACGCATTCGTTCCCCGAGTCCTTCCCGGCCTGCCAGCCTTGGCACCGGCGGGCCCTTGGCCGGCGTCTACCCCTGAGTACGGGAGCGAAGCGGAGCCTGGAAAAAAGCGTGCGTGTGGCTCTCGATCACCGGCACCGGCAAATCACCACCAACCACCTCCTCGCCGCCCTCTCGACCGGTGCTCAGAACGATCCGGCGATACGTCTTCTTCGGACTGCTGACGTGGACCCGGCCGATCTCGAGTCGGCGGCCCGAACCGCGATTAGAAACGCGTGAATCCTCAGACGGTTGAGCGACTGACCACGTAACCGAGCACGAATCCGCCCACTGCGGCATATATAGCGGAGAACCCCTCGCCAACCGAGAAGCCCGGTGTGGCACCGGCAATGCGGGCGATCGCTGAGGCGGCGATGCCACCGATGATCCCCAGGAGGATGGCGCCGAATAATCGGTGCTTCGACCCGAAGAACCCGCCGAGCAATCCAAAGACGCCCCCGATCAAGCCCACCGCGATCAGTGCGGAGACAACCTCGGCCGGCATCACTGATGTCATCGCCCGATCACTCTAGGAGGGGACATCTCGCGTTCCCGGGAGCTTCCTCGTTGCGACCCAGGGTCAATAGGCCTGTTGGGCGGCCCCATCGACCCACAGAAATTTCGATTTAGCCGACAGCTCCGGCAGCAGCCATGTTGAGTTCGATCAATCGATTCATTTCGACCGCATACTCCATGGGGAGCTCGCGCACGATCGGCTCGATGAAGCCGGCCACGATCATCGAGGTCGCCTGCTCTTCAGTGAGGCCTCGGCTCATCAGGTAGAAGAGCTGCTCCTGCCCAACCTTGGAAACGGTTGCCTCATGGCCGATCTCGGCGTCGTTCTCCTCGATCTCCATGTAGGGATACGTATCCGACCGGGATTTCTCGTCGAGGATCAAGGCGTCGCAACGAACGAAACTCTTCGAGTTTTCGGCGCCAGGCTCCACTCTCACCAGGCCGCGGTATCCCGCCCGCCCACCGTTCTTGGAGATCGACTTGGAAACGATCGTCGATGTGGTGTTGGGGGCAGCGTGGACCATCTTGGCCCCGGCATCCTGATGCTGACCCTCGCTGGCAAAGGCGATGGAAAGCACCTCTCCGTGGGCTCCTGGCTCCATCAACCAGACCGCCGGGTACTTCATGGTGAGACGCGAGCCGATGTTGCCATCGATCCATTCCATGGTGGCGTCGGCATAGGCGGCGGCGCGCTTGGTGACGAGGTTGTAGACGTTGTTCGACCAGTTCTGGATGGTGGTGTAGCGACAACGTCCGCCCCGCTTGACGACGATCTCGACCACCGCCGAATGAAGCGAATCGGTGGTGTAGACGGGAGCGGAGCAACCCTCGATGTAGTGAGCAAACGCCCCCTCATCGATGATGATCAACGTGCGCTCGAACTGACCCATGTTCTCGGAGTTGATCCGGAAGTAGGCCTGCAGCGGCTGATCGACATGGACCCCGGGCGGCACGTAGATGAACGACCCTCCGCTCCAGACGGCCGAGTTGAGAGCGGCGAACTTGTTGTCGTTGGCGGGGATGACGGTGCCGAAATATTCCTTCACGATCTCGGGGTAATCGCGCAGCGCCGTGTCCATGTCGCAGAACAGGACGCCCATCGACTCCAGATCCTCGCGGTTGCGGTGATAGACCACCTCAGAGTTGTGGACGATGACCCCCTCGGCAACGAAGTTGTGGGGCCCGTCGATCTCGATGTCAAAGACAGGAGCAACGTCGGCTGGGTCGATCGAGAGGATGGCGGCGTAGTCGACCCTTCCGTCCGGCGCCGTGATTCCGGTCAGCTCGGCGAGTTCGGCGACGTCGGCAGTCAGAGCCCCGCTCAATCCGAGCTGACGAGACCCATCGAGCAACCCCCTCAGGAAGGCTGCCCGTTCGGTCAGCGGCAAACCGAACACCCAGGCCGGAACCCGTCGGACGTCGGGATCACCGATCAACCCGTTGCGCTGCAACCAACGAATGAAGGGCTTGTGATCGGAGCGAACCGATCCCCCACCCAATTCGGTAGCAACTTCGAAAAGCGAGCCGATGGTGCCGTGGAGGATGGCGGCAGTATCGCCGTCGGCGGCGAGAGTGAGCAGGCCCGAGTCGGCGTCGACGGTTCCCCCGCCGACTGAGTAGCCGAACAGCCAGGCCAGCTTGGGCGAAGTCTGAGCGGGGAATCCCTCGGGAGTGCCCTTGGGTCGCTCGGGCGTGTAGTTGCGGCCCGCATCGGGCAGGGCCAACGCCACGGCCACCTCATCGCCCGCCTTGAGGTCCTTCACCTCGACAAAGCCCTGGCGGGTAAGAATCGGATGGTTGTCGGTGGCGTAGATAATCCGGCCTCCATCCACTTCCACCCGGAAGGTTTGGCGGACATCGGTCTGGGCAGCCGACTTCACCTTTCGAACTTCGAGATTCTTGGTCTTTTCGTTCAGCGAGAAAACTCGATCCCCGGCCTGGACCTCTTTGATGGCCACCATTCCCCGGTCCACGGTGTAGACCCTGACGTCACCGCGCAGACACTCGTACTGGGCCGTTACTCCGGCCAGGTATTTGCGTTCCGCCTGGGGAATTCCGAGCTTCTCGTAGGTGGCCTTGATCCCCTCGGGCACCATGTCCCAGTCCTGGGCCTGTCCTTTGGCCGGCTTGATGTAGTAGTAGATGTCGTCGAAGTCGATCTCGTTGAGCGCCCCACCGCCGCCCCATTGCGGGATTGGCTTGCGCAGAAAACGTCGGTAAGCCTTGAGCCGCTGGTCGAGCATCCAAGCTGGCTCCCCCTTCATCTCCGACATCTGTCGGATGATGTTTTCGTTTAGACCCTTTTCGGGCTTGAACTCGTATTCGATCTCGTCGTGCCAGCCGAGCTTGTAGGCACCCAAATCGATGTCAACTGTCGCCATTTGCTGCTCCCATGACCGGTCGAAGCCGGCCTTTTTCACTATCCCGATAGTTTAAATCCGTGAGGCCCCTACCTCACAGCCCGATCAGCGAGCCGGGGTCGCCGCCAGGCCCAGCACGGGCACCGAAGTCTTGGCTCGTGAGCTCCCGGCTCGCAGGATCCAGAAGCGCTCAACCGTTTGATCCCAGTCCGCCAGCACCGCTTCGGCGATGGGGCTCCGGGTTTCCCGCTGATACCAGTTCAACAACTGATGGAGGTCAATCTGTTCCGCCTCCGAGAGACGGTGAGCGGCCGGACTGGTCTCCGCCAAGTGGCGGTGGAGGCGGAGTTGCGGATCCCAGACGTAGGCCGAACCGCCGGTCATGCCGGCGCCAAAGTTCCGCCCCACGGGTCCCAAGACCACGACCGTGCCCCCGGTCATGTACTCGCAGCCGTGATCGGAGCATCCTTCGACGATCGCTACTCCGCCCGAGTTGCGCACCGCAAAACGCTGACCGACCGAACCCGCCAGATAGGCCACCCCTCCGGTGGCGCCGTACAGGACGGCGTTGCCGGCGGCATGGGGCACAAACCCTTCCTGACGACGGGGAGTGACGACTATGCGCCCACCCCCCAAGCCCTTGCCGACGTAGTCGTTGGCTGCCCCTGCCAAGCGGAGATCGATCCCTTCCGTCAAAAATGCCCCGAAGCTCTGTCCGGCCCATCCGGTGAAGTAGACCTTGATCTCACCCGTCTCGTGGCCGCGGGCCCGGCGACGGACCAGCTCCCCGGCCAGGCGGGCGCCCACGGTGCGGTCGCCGTTGTGGATGGGAAACGCCAGCTCCACTGAACTACCACCGTCGAGGGCGGCAGCGGCGTCTTCCACCAACCTTTCGTTCAATCGCGAGGGCAGCGGACGGACATAGCCTTGATGCCTTTTGCTGGCGCCCGCCCTCACGAGGAGCCGATCAAGACCTGCCGCCAGAGGATGATCCCGGGGTCGGAGCAGGTCGGCGCGACCTATGACGTCGGCCAGGCTCGGGTAGCCAATCGAGGCTAGGTGCTCTCGAACTTCTTCGGCCACGAGGCGGAACAACTCAACCACCCGATCGGGGCTGCCGGTGAATTTCGTCCGCAGCTCCTCGTTTTGGGTGGCAATCCCAACCGGGCAGGTGTTGAGGTGGCATTGACGAACCATCTTGCAGCCCAGGGCAAGAAGAGGGAGGGTGCCGAAACCGAATCGCTCGGCCCCGAGGAGAGCCGCCACCATCACGTCGCGTCCCGTTCTCAGGCCACCGTCGGTCTCGAGGAGCACCCGGGAACGGAGGCCGTTGGCGACCAGCACCTGGTGGGCTTCGGCCAGGCCCAGCTCCCAGGGAGCGCCGGCATGCTTGATCGACTCCAGCGGGGAGGCACCGGTGCCGCCCTCCATCCCGGAGATGAGGATGGCGTCGGCCTGGGCCTTGGCCACCCCTACTGCCACCGTTCCCACGCCGGGCTCGGAGACGAGCTTCACGGACACCCGGGCCGAAGGTTGGAAGGCCTTGAGGTCGAAGATCAGCTGAGCCAGATCCTCGATCGAATAGATGTCGTGATGGGGCGGCGGCGAGATCAGCGTGACACCTGGTTCGGTGTGCCGCAGGCGAGCGATCTCCTCGGACACCTTGTGACCGGGAAGCTGGCCCCCCTCCCCCGGCTTCGAACCCTGGGCCATCTTGATCTGGAGCTCCTCAGCCGACGCCAAATACTCCGGAGTCACCCCGAAGCGCCCGGAGGCCACCTGCTTGATGGCGGAGTTGCGCGGGGTACCGAAACGCTCCGAGCCCTCTCCGCCTTCGCCCGAGTTCGAATAACCGCCGATCTGGTTCATCGCCTCGGCCAGGGCCTCGTGCGCTTCTTTCGACAGCGCCCCCATCGACATGGCCGACGCCACGAAGCGACGCATGATGTGAGGAGCGGGTT
>DATFBM010000047.1:0-102689 GCA_035253825.1 Acidimicrobiia bacterium
ATCGACGAGGCAAATGCCTCGACGACCTGAGTTCGGACCGCATCGGGCAGGGCAGCTATGGCGGCCGGGCTCGAGGTGAGCTGGCCGCTCCCGCCATCAGCAACGAGGCCAGCGAGCGCCTTGGTGAGCTGGCTGGTGAAAACGGCGCCGAGCAGGGCGGTGCCGAAGGCGCCACCTAGCGAGCGGAAGAAGTTGTTCGAGGAAGTCGCCACTCCCAAATCGCTGTGATCGACCGCGTTCTGGACCGCCAGCACCAGCACCGGCATGATCATTCCCACCCCGACTCCGAGGATGAACATATATGTCGATGCCGTGAAGAGAACGGTGCCCACTCCCATCGTCGAGAGAAGGAAGAAGGCCAGAGTCGCCAGAGCTGAACCGATGACTGGAAAGATCTTGTAGCGACCAGTGTGGGTAATAAGCCGGCCTCCTATCACAGAACTCCCGATGATGCCCACCATCATCGGTATCAGGAGAAGTCCGGAGTTGGTAGCGCTGGCGCCGACCACTACCTGAAGGAAAAGGGGAAGGAAGACGATGCCACCGAACATCGCCAGGCCAATGATGAATCCCGAGGCTGACGTCAGGGCGAAGGTTCGATTCCGGAAAAGACGTGGGGGAAGGATCGGCTCCTGAGCGCGGCGTTCCCACCAGAGGAAGAGAAGCGCCACTAGCACTCCTATGACCAGGAGACCGATGATCAGGGGGGAACCCCACTCATACTCATTCCCGCCCCAGACCATCGCCAGGAGCAGAGCGGACACGCTCGTGACCAACGTCCCCGCCCCCCAGTAGTCGATGGGGTGATCACGGCGCACAAAGGGAAGGTTGAGTGCCGAAGCGGTCACGAAGAGGGCGACCAGACCGATCGGGACATTGACGTAGAAGACCCAGCGCCAATCGACATTGTCGACCAGCCAGCCACCGGCCAAGGGCCCCGCCACACTGGAGAGGGCGAAGACCGCTCCAAAGTACCCCTGGTACCGGCCTCGCTCTCGGGGGGAGAGGATGTCACCGATGATGGTCATCGCCATCACGAACAGTCCTCCTGCTCCCAGCCCTTGCAAGCCGCGGAAGGCGATCAGCTGCCCCATGTTTTGGGAAAGCCCGCAAAGAATCGAGCCGGCGAGGAAAAGAATGATGGCGGCTTGGAAGACGATCTTGCGCCCGTAGAGGTCGGAAATCTTGCCGTAGAGAGGGGCAGTAACGGTGGAGGCGAGCAGGTAGGCGGTCACCACCCAGGAGAGTTGTTCGAGTCCTCCGAGTTCCCCGACCATCGTCGGAAGTGCCGTGGCGACGATTGTTTGATCCAACGCAGCGAGGAAGAGGCCGATCATCAGCCCCCAGATCACGGCCATGATCTGGCCGTGGCTCATGGCTACGCGAGGTGCGTCGGAGGCAGGGAGAACGGTGTCGGTCATTTGCGGGGCCCCGAGAGCAACCTATCGAGTCCGGTCGGATATTCCGAGGCGGTGAAATTTCCGTTCTGAGGGCTGGCAGATAGGTCGAGCCACCCTCCCAACCCAGGGTTGGCAGGTAGCCTCACGGGGATGGAAACCGATCGGCTCATCAAGACGATCCGACGATCGGTCATCGGCGCGGATACCGCTGTTTTCACTCCCTACGGACTCCGCCGGGTCACCTATGCCGATTACACCGCGTCCGCCCGATCCCTCGCCTTCATCGAAGACTTCATACGAGAGACGGTCCTTCCGCTCTATGCCAACACGCACACCGAAACCTCGGGAACCGGTCTCCAGACGACTCGCTTCCGAGAGGATGCCCGGACACTCATCCGCCACGCTGTGGGCGGGGACGAGAACCACGCAGTCATCTTCGCCGGCTCGGGCTCCACTGGAGCCATTGACCGGTTGATCACGATTCTCGGGGTGCGGGTGCCAGCCGCCCTGGATGACGAATTTGATCTCAGCGGGCATATCCCGGTCGATAGACGTCCGGTGGTCTTCGTCGGACCGTACGAACACCACTCCAATGAACTTGGTTGGCGGGAGACGATTGCCGACGTGGTTGAGATCGCCGAGGACTCCGACGGGCACATCGATCTCGACGACCTCGAGCGACGTTTAATCGAATTCTCCGATCGGCCGCTCCGGATCGGGTCGTTCTCAGCGGCATCCAACGTGACCGGAATAATCACCGATACGTCGGCAATCTCGACGCTGTTGCATGAGCACGGAGCGCTTTCCTTTTGGGACTTCGCCGCCGCCGCCCCCTACGTCGGCATATCCATGCGACAGAAGGAGGGAGGCAACCTCGATTACAAGGACGCCATATTCATCTCTCCGCACAAATTCATTGGCGGCCCGGGGACCCCTGGGGTGCTGGTCGTCAGAAAAGACCTCTTGGCCAATCGAGTCCCATCGGTTCCGGGTGGCGGGACGGTGGCTTATGTCAACGAACTCGTCCATCGTTATCTGACCGATCCCGAGCATCGCGAGGAAGGCGGGACGCCTGCCATCGTCGAATCCATCCGGGCCGGTCTGGTGTTTCAGCTCAAAGAAGCGGTGGGAGTCCCTGAGATTCGCCGGCGCGAGGAAGACTTCATTCAGCGGGCGATCGATTCGTGGTCCCAAAACCCCAACCTCCAGATCCTGGGCAATCCCAAGGCCGAGCGACTCTCGATTGTCTCGTTCGTCATCCGCTTTCGTGATCGATATTTACACCACAACTACGTGGTGGCTCTGCTCAACGACCTGTTCGGCATCCAGGCACGGGGCGGGTGTTCCTGCGCGGGACCCTATGGCCATCGTCTTCTCGGTATCGACCTCGACACCAGCCGCCAGATCGAACGCCAGATCGGCCTCGGGTGCGAGGTTGTCAAGCCGGGGTGGGTAAGGGTCAACTTCAACTATTTCATCAGCGAGGAGGAGTTCGCGTTCATCGTCGAAGGAGTACACCTCATCGCCCAGTTCGGCTGGAGACTGCTTCCGCAATATCGGTTCGAGGCCCACACTGCCTTGTGGAGACATCGCCGGGGCCTGCCCTATCCGCCGCTCTCGCTCTTCGAGATCGACTACCGCCACGGACTGCTCGAGCACCGGGCCAGTGGGCGAGCGTCCGCTAGCGCCGATGAGTACCCCCGCTACCTGACCGACGCCCGCACCCTATTTGCCACCGCTGCCGTCGACTCCGACGTCATCGATGACATCCTCGATGTCGAAGCGGAGTCCCTGCGCTGGTTTCCACTGCCGCACGAGGTTGGTGTTTGAAAACCGGTCGCGTCGTCGCAGTCAACATCTCTTCTGGCGGGGTACCGAAACTCCCCGTTCGACGCGCCTTCCTCTCCGCCAGCGGCCTCGAGGGAGATCGCCACAACGATCGGGTTCATCACGGAGGACCTCTCCGCGCCGTTTGCCTCTTTTCGAATGATGTCATTACCGCTCTGCAGGCAGAGGGCCACCCGATTTTTCCCGGGGCGGCCGGGGAGAACGTGACGGTGAGCGGAGTCAATTGGATCGATGTTGCGCCCGGGACCCGCTGGGGCATCGGCGAAGAAGCCGAAGTCGAGGTAACGAGCTACACCACCCCGTGTTTCAAGAATGCAGGCTGGTTCGTCGATGGCCGATTCGCCCGAATCAGCCAGTCACTCCACCCGGGGTTTGCCCGGGTGTACGCCCGGGTGCTGGTGGAGGGATCGATCGCCCCAGGAGATCAGTTCACCCGGACTGATTGAAGAAAGAAGAGCGTCCTCGACCAGGCAAGATCCGCGGCCTCGGGGTCGAAATGGTTCCCCTCTTCAAAGAAGCCGGGATGGGTGCGGGGATAACGAAAGGTCTCGAATTCGATTCCTTCGAGACCCATGGTCGCCTCCATGAAGGCAGCATCGTCGGAGCTGACCCAAGGATCTTCGTCTGCCAAGTGCACTTGATAGCGCGCTCTTGACCCGGCGAAGTCGATGGTCTGAGTGCCGTAGAACGAAACCACGGCGATGACTCGCTCGGGTCGGCGCACCGATAACCAGAGAGCCAGCGAACCGCCCATGCCCAGACCAAGAGCTGTCGCCGGGCCGGGCGCAGAACTGCCCAAGACCTCGAGCCCGCCGAGCGTGGCCGAGACCAAGTGATTGGGATCTACTGCCCGCAACACCTCCTCGGCCTCGGCCTGGGTTGAGGGGAGTGCCTGGGAGAGAAGATCGGGAACGAGTACGGTGCAGCCTTCGTCGGCGAGGCGGTCAGCCAGCTTTTTCGTGGCCGCGTTGAGCCCATGCCAAGAGTGGAGCAACAAGACCGGGTTGGACGGCCGAGAAGGCCCGACGTAGTAAGCCAAACCGGACATGGCCTCGAATTGTGACCCCGAATTCATCCCTATCTGAAAAGCATCGGCGAGGGATCGCTTATACCGCGCTGGCGGCCCTGCTCTTCGGAGTGAACGGGGCGGTTGCGGCCGATCTGTTGAGGGCCATTCCCGCCGGCAACGTAGCTCAACTTCGCTCCGTCCTTGCGGCTCTGGTGTTGGGTGTCATCGCCTACCGCCGGAGAGCTGTGGCCACCGGCGGCAGGCTCCTGGCCCTGGTGGGCTTCGGCCTCAACCTGGCCGTTGTCAGCCTGTCCTTCCTGGTCGCCATCGATCGGCTCGGGGTGGGCCCGGGCGTCACCATCCAGTTCAGTGCTCCGGTACTGGTCTTGGCCTGGATTCGTTTGGTCAACAAACGTCGGGTGCCGGCGCTGGCCTGGCTTGCGGCGTTGGTCGCTCTGATCGGTGTGGCAATGGTCAGCGGTGCTCCCCACTTCGGCCGCCTCGACCCACTCGGCCTCTTGGCTGCCGGCATCGCCGCTCTCAGCTTTGCCACGTACATCATCCTGTCAGGATTTCTCGGTCGTCAGCTACCAACCATCACAATCGCCGCCTATGGCTTCGCCTTCTCGGCGCTTTTCCTGCTGGCCGCATTCCGAGTGGCGTTGCCGCCCACCGAGGGGCGGGTGCTGGCAGCGGTTGTGTGGCTGGTGCTCTTGGGGACGGTGGTTCCCTTCCTCCTCGAAGTAGCTGCCCTTCGACTCACCGATGCCGGCAGTGTTGGCGTGGTCGCCACGCTCGAGCCGGCGATTGCGGCGGCGGTGGCTTGGTGGTGGCTCGGCCAGATCCTGACCTCGCTTCAGGTTTTGGGTGGAGTTTTGGTCGTTGGGGCAGTGGCGTTGATCCAGCGCTATTCCGCCCGCCCCCCTCTCGGTCTCTAGAGAAGAGGCAGTAGTAGCGTCGTGGACCGGCCGCAGAAGGAGGTTCTATTGGCTACTCGGCTCAATCCTTACATATCGTTCACGGACAACGCCCGTCAGGCGATGGAGTTCTACAAGTCGGTCTTCGGGGGAAAACTCACTCTCAGCACCTTCGGGGAATTTGGAGCCCCTGATGGGCCCGGGGCAGACAACATCATGCATGGCCAGCTCGAGACCGACAGCGGGATGACGTTGATGGCCGCCGACACCCCTCCCGGACAGGAGCACCAGCCGGGGAATAACTTTGCTGTCAGCCTCAGCGGCGAGGATGCCTCCGAGCTCCGGGAGTATTGGAAGAAGCTATCGGCTGGGGGACAAGTGTCAGTGCCTCTCGAGAAGCAGATGTGGGGAGACGAATTCGGCATGTGCGTCGATCAGTTCGGAATTCCCTGGATGGTGAACATCGGCGCCCCCCGGACCTGATCGCCTCGGTTAAGCCTTCTGTGCGGATTAATCCCGGCCATAGCCGGGAATAATCCGCGCAGATCCACTCGTACACTCGCCGGGCTCATGACCTCGTCGGTGGCCCCCCTTCAACTTCGTGGTTTTCGTTCGCTATGGGGGGCATCGCTTTTCTCCAACATCGGAGGCTTTCTCCAGGCCTCAGCGGCTGCCTGGCTCATGCTCGACCTCACTGGATCGGCCACATGGGTCGGTCTGATCTCCGCCTCGACCACGCTTCCCTTTCTCGCCCTCGCCCTACTCGCCGGAGCCGTGGCCGATATGACCGACCGGGTGCGAATCCTGCTCGTCTCTCAGATCGCGATGGCCATAGCCGCAGCCGCTATGGCCATCCTGGCTTTCCTGGGCGAGGCCACTCCGGTCCGCCTCCTCGTGCTGGGCCTGCTCATCGGAGTCGCCGGCTCCTTCAACCTTCCCGCCTGGCAAGCTCTGGTCCCCGACCTCGTGCCTCGGGAAATGATTGCGTCGGCGGTGGCGCTCAACTCGGTCTCATTCAACGTCGCCCGGGCGGTGGGCCCGGCCCTCGGCGGCCTCCTCATCGCCACCATCGGGGCCGAAGCAGGCTTCGGCCTCAATGCTCTTTCCTACATCGCCGTCGTTGTTGCGCTTTGGTTCATCGGACGCTCCGATACTCAGAAACCGGCGGATGCCGCCCCTCTGACGACAGCGATGGCCCTGGGTTGGCGATTCGCCCGCTACACCCACAGCTTTCGGCGAGTGCTTTTGTTTGGGGCCCTTTTCGGGTTGTCGTCCTCAGTGGTTCCGACCGCCCTTCCCAGCCACACCGAGGCGCTGGGAGGAGGCTCGCTCGCCTACGGGATGCTGCTCGGCACGATGGGCTTTGGGGCCATCGTGTCGGCATTCTCGAGGCGAAGGTTGGCAGAGGTCCTGCGGAAGTGGACCGTGCCCGCCGCCATCGGTGGGTATTCGGTCGGCGGCATTGCGGTCGGGTTGGCCCCGTCCTTGCTATGGGCCATTCCTGGCCTGCTCCTTTCGGGCGCCTCGCTCGTGCTCGCCACCACAACCCTCAACTCGACTGCGCAGATGCTCAGTCCTCGTTGGGTTCGAGGAAGGACCATGAGTCTTTGGTCGCTGGCTTTCGCAGGGATGACTCCGATCGGGGCGATCGTGGCTGGGGCTGTCGCCGATGCCCTCGGCACTCGTTCCTCGTACGTGCTGATATCCGCCGCCGGCATCGGGTTGGCGGTAGCTGCCATCCGCTCGGGGATACCGGTGCTGAGCGAGATCGTCCCGCCGGAATTCGATCCTGAACGCAATCCGCCTGAGCACGTTGAAACACTCGACAGCGGCCCGGTGATGGTTCTCAACGTTTTCGATCTCGAGCCCGACCGGGTCGACGAGTTTCTCGAGGTGATGCAGGGCTTGCGGCTCGTCCGGCTGCGCACCGGCGCCTACCGCTGGCGTCTCTACCGGGATGCGGCTGACCCGCGCCGGCTGATCGAGATGTTCCTCGTGGTCTCCTGGCGAGAGCATCTCAACCAGCACCGCCGCATCGATGATGTCTCGGCCGCCCTGATTCGTCGAGCTCGGGCGTTCGATCGAACCGGTGAACCAAGGTCGCGTCACCTGATCGCAGTCGATGTGGAGCGGCCTCCCGATTTCGATTTGCTGCTCACGACCCACACTCACATGCATGAGACCGATGGTTCGATCCTCCTTGAGGAGACCGTCGAATTCGACGCCATCCGCGGGGATCACATATGACCGGTCGCAGCGGCGGTCGTTATCTCCGCCTGCTCGCCGAGAACTCCGACTTCCGCCGGCTGTACCTAGCCCGTCTCGTCTCCTTCGGAGGCGATTGGTTCCTGTTGGTGCCGATGCTGAGCCTGGTTCACGAGCTGAGTCGGTCTCCGTTTCTGACCGCGGCCGTGCTCACCGCCAACACCCTCCCCGCGTTCTTGCTCTCGCCGATCGGAGGCGTCCTCGCCGACCGGGTCAATCGGAAGATGATCATCGTCTGGTCGAGCCTGGTCGCCGCCGGAGCAAGCTCGACGCTCCTCTTCGTCGACTCATCGTTAATCCGTGACAACGGGCTCGGTGTGGCACTGGTCCTGGGAGCAATGTCGATCCTCGCCGCCCTCAGCGCCCTGATCACTCCTGCTTCCTCGGCGTCCCTGCCGGTGATCGTCAGACCGGCCGAACTTGGCGATGCCTCCTTTCTTCTCGAATCCACCTGGGGCACCATGGCCGCGGTAGGAGCGGCGCTGGGTGGGGTCGTCGCCACTTTCTTCGGTCGCCGGGCGGCCGTCGCGGTGGATGTCACCAGCTTCCTCGTCGCCGCCACACTGATCTGGCGAGTGCGGACCAATCTTTCACCTCACAAAGCACGTGCCAGCGGCGAGCCGCCAGCCCGTCTCGGCTCGGCATTCACTTACATCGCCCAGAAACCGACGGTGGCGGCGCTGCTCACCTCCAAGGCAGGCTTCGCCATCTTCGGGGGAGGGGCGGTGGCGCTTCTCCCCGTCCTCGCCCTCGATTCATTCGGAGCAGGCGACGACGGCGTCGGCTGGCTCCTCGCCGCCCGCGGAATCGGCGTCGTCATCGGCCCATTCATCATCCGGCGGATGGTCGGTGGCACCGATCGCGCCGTGCTCACTTCCATCGGGGCTTGCATGGCTCTTTGGGGCCTCTCCTACCTGGGTACGGCGGCGGCCCCCTCGCTGCTCGTCGCTGCCGCGGCCGTGTTCCTGGGCCACGCCGGGGCGGGCAGCCAATGGAGCTTCTCCTCTTACGGCCTTCAGCTCTACGCCGACAACAGCATCAAAGGTCGCATCTTCGGGCTGGACTTCGCCGCTGTCACCCTCACCTCGACAATGTCGCAGTTGCTATTCGGCTGGCTGGCGACCTCGTATTCGGTCCGCTCCATCTTCTTTGGTTTGGCGCTAGCAGCGATTGTCTTTGGGCTCGTCTGGCGTCGGGTCACTTTGAGATATTGGAACGCGCCCGCTCACGCCATCTGAGATGACTGCAACCAAGTGCAGCTCATTGGGGTTCCTTGATTGATGGACGATCTCCCCCTTCGGCTTGCTGAGAACCTCGATGGAGCCTTTCCCGAATTGGTCGAGGGCCTGCAATCCGAGCTCTACTCCGGCTTGCGGTCGCTGGCCGGAGGAGATGCCGAGGACCTGGCCCAGGAAACATTCATTCGGGCGTATCGCGCCCTGGCGAGCTACGACGCCGCTCGGGTCCGGAACCTCTCGTTGCGGGGTTGGATCTGGACCATCGCCCTGAACCTGGGGAGGAACCATGTTCGGGATCGTGCCCGCCGACCGACCGTGGCCAATGAGCTTTTCGACGTCGGCAGGGATGATCCCGAACCGGCTGACTGGATGGCTTGGGAAACTCGTTTACAGAAGCTGAGCCTCCCGATCAGGAAGGCCGTGGTCCTCCGCCATGTGGTTGGCCTCGACTATCCCGAGATCTCCTCGGTGACGGGGCGGCCAGTCGGAACCGTGAAAGCAGACGTCCATCGCGGACTACAGAGACTGAGAAAGATCATGGAGGACGAACAATGAACATCGAGGAAACCCTCGCCGATCTGCGTCGAGACCCGCCGGCATCCCTCAAGGCGAATGTTGATCTCGGCACCGGTTTGGCCGACGGCGTCTCCATTTTCGAGAGTCCCGTGGGCGAATTGGCGGTGACGTTCAATCCTCGCGGCGTTTCATCGGTGAGTCTGGCTGAGCTCGATTTCGAGGAATACTTTGCCGCTCGATTCGGTCGTCGACTCATCGAGGCCCGGCCGCCGACTGGCTGGGAGAGACTGATCAATCAGGGGATCGAGGCCGGAAACCCGGGACAGCTTCCTCTCGACCTAAGAGGGGTTACCGCCTTTCGACGAGAGATCATGCTGATCGCAACCACGATTCCCCGGGGTGAAGTGCGGCCCTATCAATGGCTGGCCCTCCAGGCCGGACATCCGGGTGCAGCCCGTGCGGTAGGAAGTGCCATGGCTAACAACCCGATTCCTTTGATCGTTCCCTGTCACCGAGTCGTGCGGGCCGATGGTTCCCTCGGGGCCTATTCGCTTGGGGGAGCCGACAACAAACGGGTGCTGCTCGCCCGTGAGGGATTCATCTCGACCAGAGGATGAGCCAGAGGCCCTAGCCAAATTGCCTTCAATGCTTGGCGCATCGGGGCGATAAATATCAGAATTGACTATGGCCGATACGCCAGAAACCACTCCCGCCGGCGAGCCTTCTTCAGAGGCGCCCTCCGAGCAGCCCCCGCTCGATTTGGTTCCCTCGTTCGCGGTGGAAGATGAGAAGGCGAAGGCCTGGAGCCCGCTGACCAGGCCCAACTCGGATTACGAAAGACTCTGGTCGATGCCCAACGGGTCAAGCCACCCAGAGAATTCCTCGGCCCCAGAGTCCGCGCCGCCCGCCGAGTCGGTTGCTGAGGAGCCGCCAGCTCCAGGTCACGCAACGGAAGCCCCTGAGCCGGAAGCTCCTGAGCCGCGATCCCCTGAACCAGGCTCTGAGCCGGATGAGCCGGAAGCGCCGCCGACGGAGCAGACTACGAAGCTGGCCGCGGCCGCCACCACTCCCACTCCGGGGTTCACGGGGACTCTGGTGACGGGTTCTGAGGTTCTCAGTTCCTCGATCGTGGTCGGAAGCGCAGGCATAGTCCTTTGGGGCGGAGGCGCCGAGATCGGAACCTGGGAGCACTCCCAGGCCAAGATCGCCCGCCTCACCTTTTCTCGCTTCGCCATCCAGGCCGAGGGCGAGACCCTCACTTTTACCGCCGACGATCCCACCGGACTCGATAACGCGATTGCCGCAGCTACTACCGCGCCACAGCCGCTAGATACCGAAGGATCTGTCGAGGACCCGCCGCAGGACAACCAACCCGACGCATCACCACCGCCGCCTCCCGCAACCGTCACCCCCGAAGCCTCTGTGCCGGCGGCTACGGTGAGACGGCCTCGCATCAAGAACTTCCGACCGGAAGGAGCGGAGGGACCGACGCCGGTCCCGACTCCTCCTACGGTCGAGGAAGTCATCCCCCAACCCGATCCGGTCGAGGAGGAAGGGGAAGAGCTCACGATCGCGGATTCGATACGCGCCCACAGCGATCGGAAGACGGTCCGCGCCCGCCGCTTCCGTCCCAATGACCTTCGGGGCATGCTCATCAAAGGGGCAGTCGTCATTGGCCTCGTCGCCATCCTGGCGGGAGCTGCCTACGCCGTGATGCTTCTCATGGGACGCACCGGTAGTCGGGGAGCCACCGCCACCACCCAACCGGAGGCCACTGCTCCTCCGATCACGATCGTCATCACCACCGCTCCGCCGGTGACAGTTGCCACCACTGCGGCCCCCTTCCTGGGGGATACGACTTTCTTTCAAACCGACGCGGCCACGCTGACCGAGCGATGGAACACATTGGCCGAGGTATCTGCTCCCAACATGGTGCTCTTCTCGGATCTCACCTCCCCCTTCATCCTGCTCCTGACTCCGAACGTGACCCTGGAAGGGGTGCTCGACCCTGTGGCCGGCAACGTCACGATGCGAGCCACCCCAACCGGGACCCCGGAAGGAGACGGGGCGATCCTCAACGCTCTCGGGATCCTGATCGGGACCGCCGATCCCTCACTAAACGGCAGCGATCGCAGAGCCTTACTGGCTCAGCTCGGCCTCGACGTCGATCGACCGGAGTTGGGCGGAATCGACGGGTCACTCACGCACAACGGGCTGGCTTATCGGATGGTGTATCAGGCTGACCAGAACACACTCGAGTTCGCCATCACCCCGGAAGGAGCGGTGACCACGACCGCCGCCGCCGGCTAGCCCCCCCTTCGGCGACACCTCCCCGCCCCCCTCCCGCCTTCGCCGTACTCCCCTCCAACACTCGCTTCGCTCGCTGGGAGAGAAACAGTGGCGCGTTTAGAGAGGAGCAGATTTCATTGCCGGAAGGCCTCCGTGATCGGCCTCCAGTCCTCTAATTCGCCCGGGTCGGTAAGACCCACCGGCGAAATGAATATGGCACCAACCCCGCGGCGCGCCAGCTCCCGATAGCGCTCGAGGTGGCGTTGGGGAATTCCGGCGTGATGGCGCCCGGCAAAAATCTCTGCCTTCATTCGGCCCCGCCACTGCTCGACTTTCGACGCTACTGCTGACCGATCCTTTCCCATCACCGGAGTATCGAGAATCGAGAGTTGGAATCCGGATGGGTCATCCAACCGCTTCTTCACAGCCCCCACCACCTCTTCCAATCGCCTCTCTCCAACGACGTTGAGACCGTCGGCTAGCCGGGTGGCAAGGTCCACTGTTCGCTTGCCCTTACCTCCGACGTAAATCGGGATGGGGTGGAGCGGCCGTGGATAGCAAACCGCTTGGTGGACGGAGTGAACCTTTCCGGAATAGGTGGCCTTGCCGGGTGCCCACATCAAGCGGAGGATCTGGATCGTCTCCTCCAGGCTTAGAAGGCGTCTCCTCGCATCCAACGCTTCGTAGCCATAGGCGAGCTGTTCCGCCTCGAACCAGCCCGCTCCGAGACCACAGAAAGCACGCCCGCCAGTCAAGGCATCGAGACTGGCCAGCATCTTCGCCAGGAGAGCCGGGTTGCGAAGCGTGACCCCGGTCACCAACGTTCCCAGTTGTAGGCTGGTGGTCGAAGCTGCCATGAAGGCCAACCCGGTGTAGGCCTCGACCATGTTTTCCCACTCCCGCCCCACCTGAGGGATTTGCACGAGATGATCCATCACGGCCAATCCCCTGAACCCCACTGTTTGAGCAGTGGTCGCCACCTGAGTCAACCAGGGACCGAGCGGCTGCTTGTCGGGGAACCGGGAAACCTGCAGATAGAGATCGAGGCCGGTGCGGCGAGACGGTTCCTCCGATGGCACCGGGGCGCTGGTCGATACCTCGCCACCCTCGCTCTCAACGCGGACGACCAGGTCCCAACCCTCGTCTTCGATTTGGGCAGAGACGTCGCGCATTCGGCGAAATTGCCCCGACAAGACCGTCGTAGGTACCGGTCGGGATCGATTCCGGTTGCGGGCCCGACAAACGGCTTCAGGGGTGTCAAAGACCACCGCCACCGCAAGCAAACCGGCCTTGCTGGCGGCGGCACGGTGCGCCTGGCGGCGGGCCGAATCGAAGCCAAGAGTGTCTACTGCCGCCGTCAGGCGCCGGCCCACACGTGCGGCGACTATACGGTCGAGGATGTCGAAGGCGGCTTCGCTCGCATCGAGATCGTGCTCGCCACTACCAACCAACGCCCGCAGACGATCGGAAGAGACTATTTCCTCGGGGCGATAGCGCTGCTCCGCCCAACTCGACTTTCCCGATCCGGACGGACCAACGAGAACGACAAGAGCGGGATCAGGGATTTCATTCATCGAGCCGTCGCTCAGTCGCGGCCGTAGGACCAAGCCGACCAATAGGCCTTGAGACGACCGCTGAATTGCTCAGCTGCTTCCGCGTAGATACGGCCACCCATTACCCGAGCTGCGCCCTCGAGCTCGCGGCGGCGTTGATGGGAGAGGGCCATTAGGAGATTGCGCTCGTCGGGATCTGGGGCGAGTTCGGGAAGTGCCGCCACCAGGGCGATCAACTCGGTCTGATCATGGTCGTCGCCGAGGACATCACCCAGTTGCTCGAGCGATGCAGCCAGACCGCCAATCACCTCCGGCCAGAGCGGAGCGAGGATCTCCATCTGATGCCGGAGGTACTTGACCTGCTTGCGCCATGCGTGGAATTGCCCAGGGTCCCGGGTGCGGTAGGCGCCCTCCATCGCCTTGCGTCCCTGCGCATAGGTGCGTCCAACGCCTCCTCCGATCGAGCGAAAGGAGTTGGGGATGATGCGGGCGCCGTAGCGGGGATCGGAGGGATCGGTCGGCCAGGCCGCATAGCGGGAGCGAGCGCGGTAAATGATCGCCGTCACCTCGGCCAGCACTTCCGGATCGTCGAGGATGCGATTCATCATCCGATCCTGGCGGCTACGGAGCCGGTCCTCGACTCCGCCGAATACGCCTGAAGCCAGCAGGTGGCTGTAGCGCCCCCGCAAACGGGTCACCGCATCCAATAACACCTTGCCGTCACGAACCGGTGCCACCAGTCGGGAGGCCCGGGCCAGGGCGCCGTTCTCGGCCCGGTAGACCTTGTCGCCAATGACCGGGCGGACCATGCGCAAGAGCGCCCGCACCCTCTTGTTTGACTTACGCAGTTCGTGGATGGCCAGGTTGAGATCAGAGCGCGAGGAGAGCGAGTCGAGGGAAGCTTCGAATTGCTCGAGGGAGATCCGACGGAGAGCGCCGGACAGGTTCTCGCCGGGAATCAAATGGAAGTCAGGCGCTGGCAAGGCCGGCAAGTGTGGCACTGAAAATCAGGCTAACGACAGCGATGCCAGCCGCCGCTCGAGAAAGCGGCGATCGGCATCGTTCATGTTGATTGCCAAGGCGGAGCGGTACGCCGCCGCGGCCTCAGACTCGCGGCCCAGCTGGCGAAGGAAGTCGGCGCGGGTAGACCAATAGAGATGCCAGCCATCAACCCCGGTGATACCCTCTAGTAACTCCAGGCCCGCCGCAGGGCCGAATACCTTCGACTCGGCCACCGCTCGATTGACGCGGATCACCGGGCCGTCGTTGAACGATTCCAGGAACCGATAGAGGTCGGATATCTGGCGCCAATCCGTTTCCGCATCCGAGCGGGCTTGACCGTGGAGGCAGGCGATGGCGCCTTGGATTTGATATGGCCCCGCCCTGCGACGCCGCAGAGCGCGCTCGATCAATAGCGAGGCCTCGCGGATCGCTTTCAGATCCCACAGCGACCGGTCCTGATCGGAAAGCAGAACGATGTCGCCCCGTTCGTCGAGCCTGGCCCGATGGCGGGCGTTGGTGGCGAGCATGAGGGCAAGCAATCCCTGTGCCTCGGGTTCATCGGGCATCAACCCCACCAGCAATCGTCCAAGACGGATCGCTTCGGCGGACAGGTCGAAACGGGAATCAAGGGCCCCTTCGAAGGCGTGATGGCCGGTGGTGAATATGAGATAGATGACCGCCAAAACCCCGGCCAGGCGATCTGGCAGCTCATGTGGCGAGGGCACCCGGTAGGGGATGCGGGCCAGGGCGATCTTCTTCTTGGCCCGGCTGATCCTTTGGCCGATGGTCGGCTCGGGCAGGAGAAAAAGGCCAGCGATCTCCGATGTCTTGAGTCCACCTATCAAGCGCAAGGTCAGGCCGACACGGGCCTCCATCGACAGGGCCGGATGGGCGCAGGTAAAGATCAGTCGAAGACTGTCGTCTTCTTCGATTTCGAATCCCCGCCCATAGTCCGCTTCGATCTCCTTCTCCCGACGACGCGCTTCTCTCCGAATCCGGTCGAGGGCCTTGTTGCGAGCGACGGCCGTCAGCCAGGCGACGGGGTTGGCGGGAACACCGTCTGTGGTCCAGCGCTCGAGGGCGACAATCGTCGCCTCCTGGAGGGCGTCTTCGGCCAGAGAGATGTCGCCAGTGAAGCGGATGAGGGTGGCCAGGACCCGACCACCCTCGATCCGAATCGTCTCCCCAATCGTCATCTACTCAGGTCATTGTGCCTGCGAGAAGTCGACGCAGGGCCGAACCTCCACCCGTCCGCGCCACGCACCCGGTATTTGGGCGGCCCATCCGAGAGCCTCGTCGAGATCTGCGCACCGGAGAAGGTAGAAGCCACCCAGGGCTTCTTTGGTTTCAGCAAAAGGACCGTCGGTGTGAACAACCTCGCCACCCTTGCCGCCCTTGACATGGACAGTCGTAGCAGTTGAGGTCTCTTCGAGCGCCTCGCCGCCCTCGACGACCCCTGCGGCTCCGGCCTTCGCCGAGAACTCGTTGTACTCGGCCATCACTTTCGACCACTCTTCGGGCGAGGCCTCCCCTCCTTCTTCGGAGTAGATGAGTGCTGCATAAAGAGGCATCCTGTCTCCTTTCCTTCGTCTGGATACCGCCTTAAGACGAATGGGCCGAGGCCGATTTCGACACCTTCCGGCGATGCTACGGGTTGGAGATAGGGTGTCGGGAATGCGGACGAGCGCCGGCCTTCTCCCCTACCGGTTCCGCCCGCTTCTCGAGGTGCTCATCGCCCATCCCGGCGGACCGTTTTTTGCTCGCAAAGACCTGGGGGCCTGGAGCGTGATCAAGGGCGAGATCGCACCCGACGAGGATCCACGGTCGGCGGCACTGCGCGAGTTCGGTGAAGAGACCGGGTGGCAGGCGCCGACCGAGAACTGGATTGACCTGGGATCGGTCCGGATGCGATCGGGGAAGAACGTCACTGCCTGGGCGGTGGCGGCCGAATTCGATCCCGCCACGCTCGACCCCGGTGCCTTCCGCATGATGTGGCGAGGGCGTGTCCAGGAGTTCCCCGAGATCGACCGGGTTGTTTGGTGCTCGCCCGAAGACGCCCGCCAGCTCTTGAACCCCGCCCAGACCCCATTCCTCGACCGCCTGTCATCGCAGGTGGCCGTCCCCGGCTAGAACCCTTGGCGACGAATCTTCCGGGTCAGTCAGTGACTTGTCTGCACAAAATCAGGTGCTCTCGGCCTTCAAGCCGACGGTGGTATCCCCCAAGACTTCCTGATGACCGATCCCGAGGGTCTTGATCCATCGTTGCTGCCCACTGGTCAGGGCGATGAAGAAGCCCAGTTCCACTAGCTCAGGTTCGGTGAAGTGGCGATGGAGATCCGCCCAGAGCCGGTCGTCGGCGATGTCGGCATCCCAGAGGATGGCGCTGGTATAGCGGAGGGCGGTCTTCTCACGCTCGTCGTATCTATCCGAGTCCTCGAATTGAAGTAGCTCGTCGTAGTGGGCTTCGGTTAATCCTTGCCGTCCAGCCTGGACGGACCGCTGGACGCCTCAATACTCACATTTGATCGACTTGGAGACGTAGACCCGGCAGAGCTCTTTGATTTGGTGATCCAGGACGCCGTCTAAGAACGTTGTGCGCCAGGCATTGGTGAAAGCATGGAGGACCGCGGGCACGTGAGAGCGGATGGCCTGGCTTTCGGGCCGGGGGGTGGAATGGGTCCGGCCGTATTCGACGATCTCGCGATCCCCCGGGTCGAGGGAAGCAAGATCGGGATATGAGATTCGGGGCATTGGGGTTCTCCTCCCTGAGTGAAGGACGTTCAGTTCTAGCGCATTCCGCCGTCGAAGGGCGGCGGGGGGATCGAGGCGGCCTCGACTTTGGTAGTAACCAGGCCAGCCTCGGTCCGGCGGACGTTTTTGAAGCGATCCAACAGGCGGGCAATCCCGACATTCTCGGGAAGAGACACGAACACCAACCGGGCAATGCCAGCATCGCGCGCCTTCTCGGCGAGCAGTCGGAGGAGCATCTCGCCGATCCCTCTTCGCTGCCAGGCATCAACCACGGTGATCGCAACCTCCGCCTCTTCCTGGTTGAGCCTGATCAGCCGGCCAACGGCTATGGGCTCGTCGCCTGATAGCACGCCCCAGGCGTGGTGGTTGCGTTGATCGACCTCGGTGAGGTAGGCGAGCTGCGAACGGGTCAGGCGGTCGGTAGGGACGAGAAATCGCTGGCGACGCGATCGGTCCGACAGTCTTGCCATTCCCTCCACCAGCAAGGGCTTGTCCTCGGGGCGGACGGGCCGAAGGGAAATGTCAGTCCCGTCAGGGAGTTGGGTGTCGATCATTGTGTTCTGCCTCAGTGCTTGCAATTGCAAGCATACTGCACGTGGCGCCTAATCCCGATCGGGGGAGCCGCCCCCGGTAGCGTGACCCCGTGCCCCGACGCCCCACCGTTACCTCGTCCTTTGGCTCGGGCCGCCGCGAGAGCCATGACTCGAGCGGCTTCTACCGGCGCTTCCCCCTTCCGGCCATCTCCTCCGAGGACGACATCGCTTCGCCGGCGGTGATCGACCGGCTCTTCGTCGGCGATGCCCGTTCGATGAGCGACGAGCAGGTGGCCGATCGCTCTGTAGCCCTGGTGGTGACCTCACCCCCCTACTTCACCGGCAAGGAATACGAAGAGGACATCGGCGAGGGCGAGGAGCCCTTTGCCTATGGGTCCTATCTCGAGATGCTGAAAGACGTCTTTGCTCTCTGTGCCAAGAAGCTGGAACCAGGCGGAAAGCTGGCGATCAACGTCGCCAACCTCGGGCGCCGCCCTTATCGCTCGCTGGCGGCGGATGTGATCACCATCCTTCAGGACGACCTCGGCCTACTGCTGCGGGGCGAGATCATCTGGCGGAAGGCGAGAGGTCAGAGTGGCTCCTGTGCCTGGGGGAGCTTCCGGAGCCCTGCCAACCCGGTGCTGCGCGACCTCACCGAACGCATCATCGTGGCCAGCAAGGGCCGCTTCGACCGTGCCCTCAGCCGTTCCGAGCGACAACGACGGGGGTTGCCGCATCTGGCGACCATCTCGGCCGAAGAGTTCATGCAAGCCACGCTCGATCTCTGGGAGATCCCGTCGGCCAGTGCCAGGCGGGTCGGGCACCCGGCGCCTTTTCCGGTCGAACTGCCCGGTCGCCTCATCGAGCTCTACACCTACGCCGGGGACCTGGTCCTCGATCCCTTCGTCGGGTCAGGGACGACCGCCGTCGCCGCTGCGCTAAGCGGCCGACACTATGTGGGCTTCGACATCGATCCCGCCTATATCGAACTGGCCCACCGGCGCCTCTAATAGCCGGGTCACTCCTTCTTGCGTAGAAATGGGCACATAACGTGTCCGTTTCTACGCCGGAATTAGGCGGGTTCGAGGGCGAGATCGAGGACCTGGTCGATCGTCTCGACCGGATGGAAGGCCATCTTCTCCCGCACCGATTCGGGGATGTCGTCGATATCGATCTCATTCCGCTGAGGGAAGAGGACCGTGGTGAGTCCCGCCCGATGGGCAGCCAGCACCTTCTGCTTGAGCCCGCCGATCGGCAGCACCTTCCCCTGAAGGGTCACCTCGCCGGTCATTCCCACCTCCGAGCGAACCTTGCGCCCGGTGAGAAGCGAGGCCACCGCCGTCACCATCGTGATCCCGGCCGAAGGTCCATCCTTGGGGACCGCCCCGGCCGGCACGTGGACGTGGAAGCGCCGCTTGAGAGCCGACGGGTCGACCTCCAGGTCGTGGGCGTGGGCCTCGACGTATGAGAGGGCGATCCGCGCCGACTCCTTCATGACGTCGCCCAGCTGACCGGTCAGGGTCAAACCGGGCTCACCATCGGTGGCCGTGGCCTCGATGAAGAGCACGTCCCCACCGGTGCCCGTAACGGCGAGACCGGTAGCCACTCCCGGCACGTCGGTCCGATCCTTGGCTTCGTCGTGCCAAACCTTGGGCTTGCCCAGGTATTCGACTACGTCGTCGACGTCGACCTTGATTGCTTCCTTCTCATCGCCTTCTCGCTTGGCGACCTTGGTAGCCACCTTGCGGGAAAGTTTGCCGAGCTCTCGTTCCAGGGAACGGACCCCGGCCTCCCGCGTGTAGCGATCGACCACTACTCCCAAGGCACCTTCGGTTACGTCGACCTCCTCGGGCTCGAGACCGGCCTGCCGGATCTGACGGGGAAGGAGGTGATCGCGGGCGATGGCAACCTTCTCCTCATCCGTGTAGCCATCGAGTCGGATCACTTCGGTCCGGTCGAGGAGCGGAGCGGGAATCGTTTCCACCACGTTGGCGGTGGCGATGAAGAGGACGTCGGAGAGATCGAGATCGACCTCTAGATAATGGTCGCGGAACGTGTGGTTCTGAGCGGGATCGAGCACCTCGAGCAGGGCCGAGGACGGATCTCCTCTCCAGTCGCTCCCCACTTTGTCCATCTCGTCGAGCAGGAAGACGGGGTTCATGGTCTCGGCCTCAGTCAGGGCGCGGGCGATCCGCCCCGGACGCGCTCCGACATAGGTACGTCGGTGGCCCCTCACTTCGGCCTCGTCGCGAATGCCACCGAGGGCGACACGCACGAACTTTCGCCCCAGGGCGCGGGCTACCGATTCCCCTAGCGAGGTTTTTCCGACGCCGGGAGGGCCGACCAGTAACAGGATGGCGCCGGACTGCCGCGAGTTCTCTTCGCTCAAGCCCCGTTCCTGTCTCAACTTGCGAACAGCCAGATGCTCGACGATCCGCTCCTTCACATCGTGGAGCCCGGTGTGATCGGCGTCGAGCACGGTCCAGGCCTCGTTGAGGTCGAGGCGGTCCTCCGAGCGCTTGCCCCAGGGAATGTCGAACATCGTGTCGAGCCAGGTCCTGATCCACGAATGCTCCGGGGACTGCTCGGACATCCGCTCGAGGCGATCAATCTCCCGTTCGACGGCTTCCTTGACCTTTTCGGGCATCGTGGTCTCTTCGAGCTTTGCTCGATAACTGTCTGAGGCCCCCTGCTCCTCGCCCAACTCCTTCTTGATCGCCTCCATCTGCTGGCGCAACAAGTACTCGCGTTGGCTCTTGTCGATTCGTTCGGCGGCGTCGTCGCGGACCCGGCGGCGCAGTTCGAGGTCGGCGAGGACCTCTCGCATCCAGATCAGGAGCTTGCCGAGTCGCTCCCTGACATCGAGTGTCTCCAGGATCTCGACTTTCTGCTCAAGGCTGAGGTCGGGTGAGTAGACGGCCAGATCGGCGAGTTGGGAGGGGTTTTCGAGTCCCAGGATTCTCTCTGCCACTGCCCCCACGCCGCGATGCTCCAGTACCTCGGTGACCACCGCCCGGTATTCGGCCACGAGATCATCGAGGGCCTCGTCGTGGACATCGACCTCGGGATAAGGCTCGAATTCGACCCACAGGGCTCCGGCGGTGTCGGAGGAGCCGCTGCCCACCCTGGCGCGCCCGACACCCGACACCACGACGTTGCCTTCGTCGTCGCTCTGCTGGATCTCGGCGATGGTCCCCACCGAGGCGTACTTCCCCGCCACCCGGGGCACCAGGATCAAACGACCGCCGACTTGCTCGGAGGCCGCCAAGGCGATCTTTCCTTCCGAGGTCTCGATGCGGAGGGTGACCACCATGTGGGGGAAGACCACTCCGTTTCGAAGGGGTAGGACGGGAAGAGTCTGGGTATCGAGGTTTTGGTTCAAGGGTTCTCCTGTTGAAAAATCGTTTAGGAAAACGCCACCCGCCGGGGCAATATTTCCCTTTGCTGGAATATGACAATACCCGACTCAAGTTATAATCACTGAACCCACTCAACCTACGAGGAGCAGATATGGCCCGTGCCGTCGGCATCGATCTTGGAACCACCAACAGCGTCATCGCCACCCTGGAGGGCGGTGAGCCCACCATCATCCCCAATGCCGAAGGCTCTCGCACCACCCCTTCGGTGGTCGCATTCAAGGAGGGTCAGGTCTTGGTGGGCGAGGTGGCCAAGCGCCAGGCGATCACCAATCCTGATCGCACGATTCGCTCGGTCAAACGAGAGATGGGCACCGATTGGTCGATTTCCATCGAGGGCAAGAACTACACCGCCCAGGAGATCTCGGCCCGCGTCCTCATGAAGTTGAAGCGGGACGCCGAAGCCTTTCTGGGCGACACCATCACCGACGCTGTGATCACCGTCCCCGCCTATTTCGGCGATGCCCAGCGCACCGCCACCAAGGAGGCCGGCCAGATTGCCGGACTCAACGTCTTGCGGATCATCAACGAGCCCACGGCCGCCTCGCTGGCCTATGGGCTCGACAAGGAAAGCACCGACCACACCATCTTGGTCTTTGACCTCGGCGGTGGCACCTTTGACGTTTCTGTGCTCGAGATCGGTGAGGGCGTCTTCGAAGTCAAGGCCACCTCAGGCGACACTCACCTTGGTGGTGACGACTGGGACCAGGCCATTGTCGATTGGCTGATCACGGGATTCAAGAACGACCACGGCGTGGATCTCGGCAAGGACCGCATGGCGAGTCAGCGGCTCAAGGAGGCTGCCGAGAAAGCCAAGATCGAGCTCTCCCAGGTTTCGGAGACGGAGGTCAATCTCCCCTTTATCACCGCCACTGCCGAGGGCCCCCTTCACCTCCAGCGCAAGCTGACTCGTTCGGAGTTCCAGAAGCTCACTGAGGATCTGCTCGAGCGTTGCAAGGGGCCCTTCCAACAGGCGATCAAGGACTCCGGGATTCCAGTGGCCGATATCGACCACGTGGTGCTGGTGGGTGGTTCCACTCGAATGCCCGCCGTGCAGGAGTTGGTCAAGAGTCTCACCGGCAAGGAGCCGCACAAGGGAGTCAACCCCGACGAGGTCGTGGCCGCCGGTGCCGCCATTCAGGCCGGCGTGTTGAAGGGCGATGTGAAGGACATCCTCCTCCTCGACGTCACCCCTCTGACTCTCGGAATCGAGACCAAGGGGGCGGTGCTGACCAAGATGATCGAGCGCAACACCACGATTCCCACCCGCCGGACCGAGACGTTCACCACCGCGGCCGATAATCAGCCGGAGGTGGAGATTCACGTTCTGCAGGGAGAGCGCACCATGGCTTCAGACAACAAGAGCCTGGGGCGATTCCAGCTGACCGGCATCCCGCCGGCTCCGATGGGGGTGCCGCAGATTCAGGTGACGTTCGACATCGACGCCAATGGAATCGTCAACGTCCACGCCAAGGACATGGCCACCGGGAAGGAACAAGCGATGACCATCACCGGCGGCACTGCTCTGGCCAAGGAAGACATCGATCGCATGGTCAAGGACGCCGAGGCCTATGCGGAGGAGGATCGTCTGCGACGCGAGCAAATCGAGACCCGAAACCAGGGCGATCAGCTGGTCCATCAGACCGAGAAGGTGCTGGCCGAACAGGGCGAGAAGCTCTCCGCCGAGGAACGAGGCTCGATCGACTCGGCTCTCGCCGACCTCAAAGCCGCCCTCGGTGACGAGAACGCGGACACCGCGACCCTTCGCTCCCGGATCGAGGCCCTCGTCACCTCCAGCCAGGGGGCGTTTACCCGGATGTACCAAGAGGCCGCCTCCCAGCCGGGGGCCGGAGCTCCGGGCGAGGGTGTCAGCGATGACGATGTAGTCGAGGCCGAGATCGTCGACGAGGGCGATGAACAAGCAACCTGATCTCCCTGAGATCACAATCGTCGAGGCAGAGCCGGTCGAGGAAGAGGCCTCAGAGGCGGTCACGGCCGAGTCATTGGGTCTCGACCTCTCCGATGACCCTGAGCAGGCCATCGATCAGCTGGTCGAGGCCCTCGCCGCGTCACGCAAGGAGGCTGACTCCTACCTCGACGACTTGCGGCGAGTAGCGGCCGACTTCGACAACTACCGCAAGCGCTCCCAGCGCGAAATGGGCGGACTCGTCGATCGCGCCTCCGAGCGAGTGGTCTCGGCGGTGCTACCGGTGCTCGACAGCCTCGATGCCGCGCTCGCCGTAGAAACGAGTTCCGAGACCGAGGAGAAGCTCAAGGCCGGAGTGCGTAGCACCCGCGATCAGCTTCTTGACGTGTTGGCCAAGGAGGGACTCGAGCCCATCGAGACCTTTGACATGCCTTTCGACCCTTCGCTGCACGAGGCCGTCACCACCAGCGGCGACGGGAACGGGGAGCTGATCGTCACCGACGAGTTCCGCCGTGGGTATCGCCTCAAGGGCAGGGTGCTGCGAGCGAGCATGGTGGGGGTGAAACCCCGCAAGGAATGAATCTTTGAATCGCGACTGGGTTGACAAAGACTTCTATCAGATCTTGGGGATCTCGAACTCGGCCTCGACCGAGGAGATCAAGCGCGCCTATCGCAAGTTGGCGCAGAAATTCCATCCCGACGCCAACCCCGGAGACAGCGCCGCCGAAGAGAAGTTCAAGCAGATCTCCGAGGCTTACGGGGTGCTATCGGATGCCGAACAGCGCAAGGAGTACGACGAACTGCGCCGCCTGGTGGAATCGGGCGCCTTTAGGAACTACGGCGGGGCAGACGGACGCGGCTTCGGTGGAGGGGGCCAACGGGTACGGGTCGAAGATCTGGGTGACATTCTCGGCGGGTTCGGAGACCTCTTCGGATTCGGCGGAGCCCGCGGAAGAGCAGGCCCGCAGAAGGGGAGGGACACCACCGCCGATCTCAATATCTCTTTTGACGATGCCATCGACGGGCTCATCACCAATGTCGAGCTGCGAGGCGAGGCCCCGTGCAGTCGCTGTGGCGGCTCCGGCGCCGAACCGGGATCGGCCATCGATGTCTGCCCCACTTGCGGTGGGGATGGCGTCGTTGCGCAGAATCAGGGAGTCTTCTCATTCAGCCAACCCTGCCCTCAGTGTGGCGGCAGCGGCCGATTGATCACCCATCCGTGCAGCCAGTGCCGGGGACGCGGCACCGAGGTTCGCAGTCGCACCATCAAGGTCCGAATCCCACCGGGGATCAAAGACGGCGCCACCGTCCGGCTGGCGGGCAAAGGTGCGCCCGGAACCAACGGCGGACCTCCGGGCGATCTGCTGGTGAAGGTCCATGTCTCAAGCCATCCCCTGTTCAAGCGCAAAGGAGACGACCTCCATATCACGGTTCCGATTAGCTACACCGAGGCAACGCTCGGCACCACCCTTGAGGTGCCGACTCTCAACGGCAAGGTTTCGATCAAGGTGCCGCCCGGCACTCCCTCCGGCAAGACTTTTCGGGTAAAAGGGCGAGGAGTCAGCGCTGGGCGACGTCAAACCGGTGACCTCTATGCAAAGGTCGAAGTGGTTGTGCCGGCCAAGATCTCCCGGGAGGAAAAGCGGCTTCTCGAGGAGTTGGCAGCTATCGATGACGACGACTTGCGTGGTCACCTCCGGAGTCGGCAAGAGACGGCCCCATGAAGGAGCGCAAGGCTGCGGCCCTGTACGTCATCTCGGTTGCCGCCGAGATGGCGGGAATGCATCCCCAGACCCTTCGAATCTACGAGCGCAAGGGGCTGGTGGAACCGTACCGAACGCCGGGGGGAACCCGCCGCTATTCGCAGGCCGATGTCGACCGCCTCAGCCTCATCAACGAACTGACCGCCCGCGGTCTCAACCTTGAAGGGGTCCGACAGGTGCTGAGTCTCAGCAAGGAGATCGAGGCCCTGCGCGCCGAGGTGACCCGGCTCCTAGAAGAGACCGAACGGTTGCGATCTGAGGCCGACCGTCGGGTCCGGGAAACTCACAATCTCTATCGGCGCGATCTCGTGCTGCGCTCGACGACCCTCCCTCAGGTCCGGAGCAAGAAGAGATGAGAGCTCGGAACTCACTTGGCTCCGCCAGGCGAACGGTCCCTCCTCTCCCCTACAACAGGCGACCTACCTGATAAAAACGTCCCTCAATGAACTACTCGGGACCGGTTCGCATCACCCTTGACGGCGCATTGCTCACCGTGGGGACGGTGGAGGTGGCTGACGATGAGGAAGCCGGAACATGGACGGGAACATTGACCGTCCTCGACGACACCGGCGTTGCCGGAAAAGCTCTCGTCGTCGACCTGATGATGGGAAGTCAGACCGGCAAGGCTCAACTCATACCCGAAAGGGTGGAGGGCGAATTCGCTATCTCCCGAGTGGTTGGCCTCTCCCCGGTGGTGCCAATCAGCTAAGAGCGCGCCTCCGCCAGCATCTCCGCCGCTTCGGCGGCGTAACGGGGGTGGAAGCGGGGATTGAGCGCCAGGGCTGCCGCGAGGTCGGTAGCGGCGTTCGACTTGTCTCCCAGGGCGAGGGAGATGGCGCCGGAATGAAACAGCAAATGTGGGTCGCGAGTTCCGAGGGATAGCGCCCGATTCATCGCCTCACGGCTTTCGGCGAAACGGCCCGATTTGTAAAGAGCCCAGGCCATCGTGTCGTAGCCGTAAACATCCCGTCGCTCCTCCAGGCCCCTCTGAGCCAAAACCAAAGCCCTTTCAGGATTCCCGTGCTCGGCCTCGTAGAGGGCCAGATTGCGGTCGTACACACCCTCGGAGAGCTGGGAGATGACTTCGACGGTGGCGTAGCTGTCGCGAGCCAAATCGAGCTCGCCGATCCTGGTGTAGAGGTCGCCCAGGGCAATCATCACCTCCGGGCGTGGGACCTTGGCGGCCGCCGACTGGTAGAACTCGATCGCCTTGGCAAGGTCGCCGCGGGCGGCGCTGACTTTGCCCCGTCCCGCCAGCGCGGGCCAATAATCGGGGAGGAGATCTAAGGCCGCAAGGTAACGGCGATCGCTCTCCGCCAGTCTTCCAACCGTGAAGTTGAGGTCACCCAGGCGAACCTGATACCAAGCGGCCTCTTCACCCACTCCCCCCTGCTCGAGCGCGGCGGCGGCGGCTCGTTCAGTTTGACGGATCGCCCCCTCGGGGTCTCCCTCCAACTCATCCAAGTGAGCCCAACGGGCCCGGAGACCGGGCGAGCCACCGGCGCTAGCCAATTGCGAGTAGGCATCCCTGGCGCCTTCGTAATCACCGGTGGCGATCAGGACATCTCCGATTAGACCCAATGCCCCCAGTCGGGGGTCGAGCTGCTGCGCCTGCCGGGCGGTAGTGAGTGCTTCGTCGAAGCGATGCTGGCTCGCCAAGACGGAGGCCAGAGTGAGCATCGCTGGCCCGTAACTGGGTTGCTGGGCGAGGGCGTCCCTCACTGCATTTTCGGCCGAGGCCAGTTCGGCCACATTTCCCGTCTCACGGCTCCGCCGGACGTGGAGCTGTGCCAGCAAGGTGAGATTGATGGCGTTGGGATCCTGGTCTGCCCGCCCTTGGAAGAGCATCAGGGCAGCGACGGTGTCGGGCACCTGGTTCTCGCCGGTCGGGTAGCTCGGGTCGCGCCCGGCTGGCATCAGGCCGGGACCAACCAGAGCCACCGTTCCCATCAACCCAGCGATCAGAAGTCGCAGTCTCAAAATTCTCTCCTAGGAATAGAGCGGCTCGAGAGCCGCTCTATTCCTCATTCCTAGTTCTTTGCGGCCAGGTAGGGGAAGGTCCCCCTGAAGGCGGAATCGTTCCCTACACAGTCGGTGGTGACGGCGCCGTTGGTCACGAGCCCGAGCTCGGCATCGATAACGTCGTCGGCCAGCCTCCGGCCGTTGAGAAATCCAGTTGTCGAACCGAAATCAACCGTCAACACATCGGGAAGAAGGATGTCGGTGAGGGCATCGACCGTCGGATTGCCCGCGCCGTAGAAGATCTCGAGCGTGTCTTCTACTTCGCCGCGGAAGTCGCGCTGATCGTGCTGCGGCTTGCCGCTGTTGAAGGCGTTCCTCTGTGATGGCTCCGAGCCGGCCGGTTCGAAGATGTTGTTGGGGATGAATACGGTATTGATCGCCGGTCGTCCCATGCGGTCGATCTGCTGATCGCCGAGCATGGTTCGCGCCCAGACCCCCACCGTCCCCGATAGCTCTTCGCGGGGGAACTCGAAGGCGATTGCCTGCGTGTTGAGCCCGAGGAAGAAGTTGCTGGTGTCTCCATCTCCGGGCGAGCAAGCGAAATCAGCCGCCAGGAAGTTGACCAGGTCGAAGAAGAACGGATCATCAAAGGTTCCGGCGGTGACTTTTAGTTCACCATCGAGATCGATGGTTTGACCCGTAACACCGCGCAGGTTTGGTCCGTTGCCTTTGACCTTGAGCCGGTATGCCTGCTGACCGCCCGAGTCGGCCGGATCGAAGGTGAAGCGAGCCCAGTTGTCGGGCTTGGCATCGCCGTCGCTGTCAGCCAGGAACTCATAGGTCGCATCTGGGTGGAAACCAAGCTGTCCGGTCAGGGCTCCGGCGGCCGGGTTGGTGGTCATGATCAAGACCGCGTGGTCAGGATCGGCAGGCGACTGAAAGGCGTAGACATCGTTGATGTCCAGCCGGGAATCGCCTCCGGGCGGTGTCAACCCCGGGGCGTCGAGATGGTCGGCGGCCAGCAAGCTAGCCGGGCCTGCTGCCAGCCCGATCGCCAGGGCCGCGATGGGGACCAGGATCGGCACCTTTCTGAAAAGCTCCCGCATGTTCCTTTTCTCCTTCTGTCGGACGCTTCCACATCGGTTTCGGAGTCCGACTCGCCACGGATTGCTCACTTTTCAAAATGGCTACCAATCCGGGACGATCCCGAAAACGAACCACCCTCGATGGGCCGGGTGTCACGGGATCGAGGTCTTGAAATAGGCGGCGGGCGGCAAATGGCGCCTCGCCGGGTCAGGTCGTCCACCGGTCTTCTCGTCCTGACGACGGTCGCTTTGGCGCTGATGACCGGGACCGCCCGCGCCCATCCATTGGGCAACTTCACCACCAACGTGCATCTCGGCTTGCTCTTCAGTCCGGGCTGGTTGGATCTCTCATTGGTGGTTGACATGGCCGAGATCCCCGCCTTCCGGGAAAAGCGGGCGATGGACCAGGACGGCGACACCATCGTCAGCGCCCTGGAAGGCGAGGATTACGCGACGGCCGCATGCGAAGGCTTTCGCCCCGAGATCATTCTCCGGCTCGAATCCGGAGTGCTGGCTTTTGAAAGCCGAGGCGCCGATCTCACTTTCCCGCCCGGGCAGGGGGGCCTCGACACGCTGCGTATCGAATGTCGGTTCGGGGCCGCGCTCCCCGAAAACCACGGAGATTTGCAGGTCGAGAATCGGGTGTATGCCGATCGGTTGGGATGGTCGGAGATCGTCGCCACGAGTCAGGAGCTGGCAATCCGAACGGCTCTGACAGCGACCAGTCCTTCCGTGATACTTACCGCCTATCCGGACGGACCTACCCGGGAAGAGCGATCGGGATCGATCTCCTTCGGACCTGGTGAGGGGTCGATGGGGACGGTGCCCTCGACAACTGCCACCAGCCCTCCGTTGGTCGAACGAATTGGCCGCGGGGTCGTGGCAGGATCCGGCGCGGTGGCATTGCTGGCCGCCCTCGCTCTCGGGGCCGGACATGCCCTCGCTCCCGGCCATGGCAAGACGCTGATAGCAGCCTATCTGGTTGGTCGTCGGGGTGGACCCCGCACCGCGGTGGGGTTGGGGTTGAGCGTCGCTCTATCGCATACCCTGGGGGTTGGCCTCTTGGGACTGGTGACGGCGCTCACCACCTCCGCGTTCCAGCCCGAGTCGGTTTATCCGTGGCTCTCGCTGATCTCGGCCTCGATCGTGACGTCGATCGGGGCGGTGATGCTGATTCGAGCGGTACGGCGGGATCGCAAGCATCATCGTCATCATCCACACGATCACGATCATGCCCACGAGCACGATCATCACCACCCTCATCACCATGAGGGAGACGACGTCGCACGGCCCGGGTGGCGCTCGCTCGCTGCCCTCGGCCTGGCAGGAGGGCTGGTTCCTTCCGCCTCCGCGGTGGTGCTGTTGCTAGGGGCGGTAGCTCAGGGAGAAGCATGGTGGGGACTGCTTCTGGTGGCGGGGTTCGGCCTGGGAATGTCGGTCAGCCTCATCGGAGCCGGCCTCCTCGCCGTCGGTGCACAAAAGTGGGGGTGGACCAGAATCAGTTCCGGGCGCTGGCGACAGACGTGGCAGCTGCGAGTTCCCCAGTTCGGCGGAATCGCCGTCACCCTCATCGGCCTCTGGCTGGTTTTCGACGCCGCCCGCGGTTTCGTCGCCTAAATACGGGCGAGGATCGATTTGATGGCGGCCGTTGCCCGCCATACATCCTGATAGCGGATATAGAGCGGGGAGAATCCGAAGCGGGCGACATCGGGCGGCCGGAAGTCACCGATCACTCCTTCATTGGAGAGCATCGACATGAGCTTCTCTGCCTGCGGGATCCTGAGGCTCACCTGGCTGCCCCGCTGCTGTGGTTCTCGTGGCGTCAGTACCTCGCAGCCCACTTCACGATCGATGAGGTCGATGAACAAGGTCGTGAGCGCAACTGACTTCTTCCAGACCTGCTCGACACCGATCGCTTCATAGGCTTTCAGCGCCTCGTTGAGACCGGCCATAGAGATGATGTCCGGCGTTCCGGTCCTCATGCGATCGATCCCTTCGGCGGGAACGAATTCGGTCGAGAAGTCGAACGGAGAGCGATGAGAGAACCAGCCATTGATCGGGTTGGCCACTTCATCGGAGTGTCGGGGCGAGATGTAGATGTAAGCCGGAGCTCCCGGACCTCCGTTGAGATACTTGTAACCACACCCGACGGCGGCATCGACCTCCCAGCGGGCGAGCTCGATCGGGATCACTCCCGCCGAGTGTGACAGGTCCCATACCGTCATCGCGCCCAGCGCACCGGCGCGCCGGGTGATCTCCTCCATGTTGTGAAGGCGTCCGCTGCGAAAGTCGACCTGGGTTAGCGAGACCACGCCGACATCGCTATCGATATTGGGTAGTACCTCATCTGGATCGACCACTCTCAGCCTCCGGCGATGTTGGCGGGCGATGCTTTCGAGAATGTAAAGACAAGACGGAAAGTTGCCGACGTCGGTGAGGATGTCGCCTGAGGACCGGCCACACATCGCGGTCACTGCCTTGAACAGGTTCACCGATGTTGAATCGCTGCAGACGACCGAGCCCGGCTCGGCCCCGACTATGGGCTCCAGCCTCGCACCGACGATGCGAGGCAAGTCGACCCAACCACTTTCCCACCATCCGGCGATCAAACGACTGCGCCAGTCCGAGAGCACTTGCTCGACGCCCCCTCGAACACTCTGCGTCGGGGGGCCGAGAGAGTTCCCATCGAGGTAGATGAGATCGGGAGGCAGATCAAAGAAAGCCCGTCGATCACCGAGCGGGTCGGCCTCGTCTGCAATTCGACATTCGGCAAGGGTGAGCAAGCTTCCGAGGCTAAAGGCTTGGGGACCGATAACGTCGATGAGATGACAGCCCTCGACGGTGCCATGCTGTTTCTGCGAGTGGTAGTCGGTCTGTCCTTCTTTGCCCACGGCGTCCGACACGCTCGGACGCAGGAAGGCACCGCCGCCTGGTTTGAGCGAGTGGGATTCAAGATGGCTCCGTTGCAAGCTCGTCTCGCTGCGTTGACGGAGCTGGCGGCCGGAGCTGGATTGGTGGTAGGGCTCTCGACCCCGATCGCGGCGGCGGTAGTGGTGGCGACGATGGTGACCGCGGCTGGCGCCGTCCACCGCTTCAACGGCTTTTTCACCTTCAACAAGGGCGAAGGGTGGGAATACGTAAATGTGCTCGGGACGGCTGCGTTTGTGGTGGCGTGGCTGGGGCCGGGAGCGATCTCGCTCGATGATCTGCTCGGAATCGATTGGGCCGGACTGGTCGGCTTCCTGATCGGCATCGGCGGGATCGCCGCCGGGTTGGTTCAACTTGCGCTCTTCTGGCGCAGACCTGCCGGCAGTTAGTCGACCCTGAGGCCGGGGGCACCGGGTCCGTTGGCCGCCTGGCGGTCTCCGTAGTTGACCAGCTGGCAGGTGCCCAAAGAAAGGCAACCACAACCGATGCACCCAGTCAGCGTGTCCCGCAGCACCTCCAGGCGCTCGATCTGGATGTCGAGACGCCGCCTCCAGTTTTTCGACAATCGCTCCCAGTCGGCCCGGCCCGCCGTTCGATGCCGGGGCAGGGTCGCCAAAGCCGAGGAGATCTCCTCGAGGGTCAGTCCCACTGCCTGGGCTGCGCGGATCGTGGCGATGCGGCGGAGCGTGGAACGGTGATAGCGGCGCTGGTTGCCATCGGTCCGTTCCGAATCGATCAATCCCTTGCTCTCATAGAAGCGAAGGGCCGAAGTCGAAGTTCCGCTGCGCGTCGCCAGCTCGCCAATGGTGATCGTTTCCGGTAAGGCGCCCATTCGAGAATTTTAGGTCTTGACTTCAAGTTAGCTTGAAGTTGTAAGTTGAGCCTGTGACCACCAGCCAGGTCCGTGTAGCGATCATCACCGGTGCCTCCCGTGGCCTCGGGCTTGCACTAGCGCGCAGGCTCGCCCACGACGCCTACCGGTTGGTCATCGACGCCCGCGGGCTCGAGGATCTCGAACAAACCGGCGCCGAACTCGCCGAGCTCACCGAGGTCGTGGCCGTCCCCGGCGACGTTTCAGACGCCGATCATCGCCGCCGCTTGGTCGAGGCCGCCGACGGGCAGCTCAACCTCTTGGTGAACAACGCCTCGATCCTGGGGCCCAGCCCTCAACCGGACCTGGCGGACTATCCCCTTGACATCCTCGAGCGGGTCTATCGAACAAACGTCATCGCCCCCCTGGGGATGATCCAGCTAGCCCTCCCCCTCCTGCGTCAGTCGCGGGGGACCGTGATCAACATCACCTCCGACGCCGCTTTGGAGGCATACGAGGGATGGGGTGGGTATGGCTCCTCGAAGGCCGGACTCGAGCAGATGTCACGGATCCTCGCCGCCGAAGAAAGCCAGGTTCGGGTCTACTGGGTCGATCCCGGCGATATGAACACCCGGATGCATCAAGAGGCCTACCCCGGTGAGGACATCTCCGACCGTCCTCCGCCGGAAGCGAGCGTCCCCGGCCTCATGAACCTGATCGAGTCGGACCGACCCTCGGGTCGCTATGCGGCCCGTGACCTGGTGCCTACCCAGTGAGCGTCGGCACCGCCTTCAGCTTCGATCTTCCCCCAGCTCGGGTGGCTTCGGCGCCCCCTGAGGTCCGGGGGTCGGGCCGAGACGACGTTCGTCTCATGGTTTTCCGCCCACCGTTGGGCCCGCCGTTGCATACTCATTTTCGGCGTATTGGGGATCATCTACGGGAGGGTGATGCACTCGTCATCAACGTGTCGGCGACGATGGCATACGCCCTGGATGCCCACACCCATGCTGGGACCGCGCTGCGTGTGCATCTATCGGTTCCCCAACCGGACGGACTCTGGAGTGTGGAGGTGCGAACCCCGCGGGGCGTCGGCAGTGCTCCCGGTCCGGCTCTCGATCCCCAGACCCTCGATCTCGATGGGGGAGGATCGATCCACCTTCTGGCTCAGGATCTCCGCACCCCTCGGCTCTGGAGGGCGAGCCTCGAGCTACCTCTCGCCTTGTCTCAATACCTCGACCGGCACGGCAAGCCGATTCGCTACGGCGAGGGAGGCGAACCCTGGCCGCTCGAGGACTATCAAACGGTCTACGCCACCCAGCCTGGGAGCGCCGAAATGCCGAGCGGCGGTCGGCCGTTCACTCACGAGATCCTTTCACTCCTAGCCGCTACGGGTGTGACTTTGGTGCCGGTGGTGCTGCATAGCGGGGTTTCGTCGTTCGAAACCGGTGAGCTTCCCGGCCCCGAGCGGTTTCGGGTTTCCGCACCTGCAGCCGCAGTCATTAATGACCTTCGAGATCAGGGAGGAAGAATCATCGCCGTCGGCACGACCGTTCTTCGCGCCCTCGAGAGCGCAGGCAATGATGATGGCAGCCTGCGGGCCGCGGAGGGTTACACGGACCTCGTCGTAGGCGGCGCCCGCGGCGTGCGGACGATCGACGGGCTCGTCACCGGCTGGCACGAGCCGGGAGCGAGCCATCTTTCGATTATCGAGAGCGTTGCCGGGGGTGACGGTGCTCGTCGGATGTATGAGGCGGCGCTAGGGACCGGTTACCTCTGGCACGAGTTCGGCGACTCGAGCCTCATTCTGCGGCAACGACCATGATGGCACGGACCCGTCGACCGATTCGGATCGCAGCGCAGCTTCACCCCCAACACGGCGATTACCCCCGGCTCCGGACAACGGTCGACCTGGTTGAAGAGATGGGATTCGACCTGCTTTACACCTGGGACCACTTCTTCCCGCTTTATGGCGAGCGCGACGGGACTCATTTCGAATGCTGGTCGTTGCTGGCGGCGTGGGCGGAGCAGACCTCGCGGGTGCAATTGGGTGCTCTGGTTACTTGTAATTCCTACCGCAATCCAGACCTCCTCGCCGATATGGCTCGGACGGTTGATCACATCTCCGATGGCCGCCTGATCTTCGGCATCGGCTCCGGTTGGTTTCGACGGGACTACGCCGAGTACGGATACGAATTCGGAACCGCGGGCAGTCGGCTCGATGATCTGGCAACGAGCCTGCCTCGGATCAAAGCCCGATGGGAGAAATTGAATCCACCACCGATCCGACCGTTGCCGGTGCTGGTGGCTGGAGGTGGACTAAAGAAGACCCTGCGGATCGTGGCCGAGCACGCCGACTCCTGGCACGGAGGATTTCCTGACGATCCGACCGAAATGGAGCCCAAAATCGATGCCCTGCGGCGCTGGTGCGGAGAGCTGGGACGTGATCCCGGGGAGATCGAATGGGGCCTTGGAGTCGAGCCCACCGACCTCGACCGCTTCCTGGCCAAAGATGCCCCCACCTACGTCGAAATGGGCTTCACCCAATTCACCCTCGGATTCAATGGCCCCCGCTGGGACCTCTCCCCCGGTCGCGATTGGCTGGCCTGGCGAGACGGCCAGGCCCGCGGCTAGGCAACCCTCGAGCCCACCTCGTGGGCACCCGCGCCCCTGGCCAGGGCGCCGGCGATCAGTCCGATGACGAAGCCCCCGATGTGGGCCATGTAGGCGACGCCCCCGGTCGTTTCCTCCGAGACGGCGAAGGCGCCGATGCCATTGATGAACTGGAAGACCGCCCACATGCCGATCACGGCGATGGCGGGGAGTAGCGCCTGGCGCAGTCCGATCATGACCCGGACCCGGTTGCGTGGGAAGAGCACCAGGTAGGCGCCTAGGACACCGGAGACGGCACCGGATGCGCCGAGGGTGGGAATCGGGGAGTCGGGGTTGATGAGGATCTGGGCGAGGGCGGCGACCAATCCTGCCAACAGATAGAAGATGACGTAGAGGCCGCGGCTGATGGCATGCTCGACGTTGTCTCCGAACACCCACAGGAAGACCATGTTGCCGATGAGGTGGAGCCATCCGGCATGCATGAACATGCTGGTGAGAAGGGTCAAGTAGATCGGGTTGGGTCCGGGCTCTTGTGGGATTTCGACTGGTCCCTGCGAGGTCTCGATGACCTGCGCCGTGGTCAGGTCATCGCCGGTGGTGATCTCGAGCGGTACCGCCGCGTAGCCGTAGGTGAACGTCTCGTTCGCACCGGCGCCCTGGAGGAAGAGGAAGACCAGAACGTTTAAGGCGATGAAGACCACCGTGACAACGCCAAGACCCCTGCCCGGTACCTGGTCATCACCCGTCGGAAACAAGGAAGCCTCCTTTTGGTCACCGGGTGACATACCCGGCGACCTCATCGTTTAACGCTAACGACTAAGGAAGATCCAGGCGAAGATCGAGGCCTCGTAGCAACTGGGCGTTGATGGCGACGATGACAGTGGAGGCGCTCATCAGCACGGCCGCCGCGGCCGGAGCCAGCACGATCCCGGCCCAAGCCAAAGCGCCGGCGGCCAGGGGTATCGCCGCCACGTTGTAGCCGGTGGCCCAGATCAAGTTCTGCACCATTTTGCGATATCCCGCCTGCGAGAGGCGACGGACACCAACTACCGCCCGCGGATCGTCGGTGGCAAGAATGATTCCAGCCGACTCGATGGCGACATCGGTCCCTGCCCCGATGGCGATGCCGACGTCGGCTTGGGCCAACGCCGGCGCATCGTTGACCCCATCGCCAACCATCGCCACGATCGAGCCCTTTTTCTGCAGTTCGGCCACCCGTGAGTGCTTGTCCTCGGGCAGGACTTCGGAAAGCACCTGGTCGATGCCCAGGTTGGCGCCAACCGCGTCCGCCACCTGTCGGGCATCGCCGGTGATCAAGGCGACCTGAACGCCCAGTTGCTGGAGCTTTCTCACCGCCTCCACCGATTCCGGGCGAATCTCATCCTCCAGCGACAACGCCCCCCTGACCTGGTCTTCGGTGACCACATAGAGAATGCCTGCCCCGCGCTCCGACCACGCCTTCGCGGTCGCTTCCACTGCCTCCGGCGGGTCGAGCTTGCGTTCGGTAAGCAGGGCAGGGCCCCCCACCGCCACCCGGGATTCTCCGACCTGGGCTTCGACACCGCGGCCGCTCATCGCCCGGAAGCTGGTCGCCTCCGCCACCTCGCCCCGCTCCCTGGCGGCGGCCACGACTGCTCGCGCCAGAGGATGCTCTGAGTCGGACTCCACCGCGCCTGCCAATGCCAGCAGTCGATCGGTATTGCCATCGACGGCGAAAACGTCGCGCACCACATGTTGACCTTTTGTCAAGGTGCCGGTCTTGTCGAAGAGGACCACGTCGACCTTGCGCATTCGCTCCAGTGCGAGCCGGTCCTTGACGAGGATTCCGTTGCGAGCCGCCAGGCTGGTCGAAATGGCGATGACCAGCGGGATCGCCAGCCCGAGGGCATGGGGACAGGCAATGACGAGGACAGCGACGGCTCGCACGACTGCTTCGTTGGTTCCCCCCGCTGCCAGCCATCCGATCACGGTGACGATCGCGGCCCCAATGGCGACGTAGAAGAGAAGGGCGGCAGCCCGGTCGGCCAAGACCTGGGCCCGCGAGCGCGACCCCTGCGCCTCGGCCACCAGTCGCTGGATCCCCGCCAGAGCAGTTCCTTCGCCAACCGCATCGATTCGCAGGCGAATTGCCGAATCGGTCGCAACGGTTCCAGCGACGACCCGGTCGCCAATTGATTTCGCCACCGGTCGCGATTCCCCGGTGACCATCGACTCGTCTACCTCAACCTGGCCGGCAACGATCTCTCCGTCAGCCGGAATCCGCCCTCCGGGACGGACCAAGACGAGATCGCCGATGCCCAGATCGGAAACTGGAACCGTCTCGCTACCGGCGTCGGTGATGCGCTCGGCCTCGTCGGGGAGCAGCTCGGCCAGAGCACCGAGGGCTCCGCGAGCCTGGCCGATGGCACGCATCTCCATCCAATGGCCGAGGAGCATGATGGTGATGAGGGCGGCCAGTTCCCACCAGAACTCGAGTGCGAAAAGGCCAAGGGTCGTCGCCCCGGAAGCGACAAAGGCGACGATGATCGCCATCCCGATTAAGAGCATCATTCCCGGCTGGCGGGCCCGGATCTCGCGGATCGCTCCCGTGAGAAAGGGCAACCCCCCGTAGAGAAAGATGGCCGTTCCCAGGAGCGGAGCAATCAGTTCGGAGCCGGGGAAGCGAGGTGCGGTGTAGCCCAACCATTCCTGGGGCATCTCGCTCCAGAGCATGACGGGGACGGTCAGCGCCAGGCTGACCCAGAAGCGGTCCCGAAACATCGCCACACTGTGACCGGCGTGCTGGTCGTGTCCCGGGCGTTCCTGGTGTTGATGGTGGTGACTGTGGTCCAAGGCCTTTCCTCCGGATACCATCGCCGGGCCGTGGCTGCTACCGACCCAGCCTGTCTGATCATCGCCGATATCTCGGGCTACACCTCCTATCTAGCCGGAGTCGAGCTCGATCACGCCCAGGACATCCTGGCTGACCTGATGAACACCGTCGTCAAGGGGCTAAGACCGCTTTTCAAGCTTTCCAAGCTCGAGGGCGACGCCGCCTTTGCCTTTGCTATCACGGATGAGGTCGATGGGTCGCTGCTCCTCGACACGGCTGAGGGGTGCTATTTCGCCTTTCGCAATCGTCTGCTTTCGATCCGACAGGCCACCACGTGCGCATGCAACGCCTGCACTTTGATCCCGTCGCTCAATCTGAAGCTGGTGGCCCATCACGGTCAAGTCGCCACCCAGAAGATCGCCGGCCGCACCGAACTGGTGGGAAGTGATGTGATCCTGGTTCACCGTCTCCTCAAGAACTCGATCACAGAGCCCGCCTACCTTTTCATCACCGACGCCTGTTTGGCCAAGACGACGCTCGATCCTGATCAGCTCGGTTTCCGGCGCCACTCCGAGGAGTTCGAGCACATCGGAGAGGTCGGGGGCTGGGTCACTGATTTGGAAGCGGCGTGGAGGTCATATCGCGATCGAAAGCGGGTCTATGTCGACGAGAGCGAGGCTGCGCTCTCGCTTTCCGGCTTCGTTCCCGCCCCGCCCGAGCTGGTGTGGGAATTCATCTCCTCGCCGTTGCTCCGGCCCAAGTGGTCGGAGGGCATCACCAGCATCGATCAAAAGGATCCGAGCGGTCGGCGACGAGCTGGCACTCTCAACCATTGCATGCACGGGGAAGAGGTGATCCTGCAAGAGTTCTTGGATTGGCGCCCTCCCCACTACTACACGTCCCGAGCGACGGTGCCGGGAGGACTGAGCATCATCTCCACCCACGAAGTGGAACCAACCAAGGGGGGAACTACGGTTCACGATCGCTTCCTGCAACCCAAAGGCAAGGGGGCGGCAGCCGACTTCAAGATGCTCAAGGAGGTGTTCACCGCCCAATTCCCGATCGAACTCAACCGGCTGATCAAAGTGATCGAGGAATGGACGTCGGACGCGGCCCAGCCCGAACCCGAGCTGCCTGTAGCCGATGAATCGAAACGCCTGGCTACTTCTGTCCGGCGCTAATCGCTCCATATCACCGAGGCCACGTCGATCGGCGTCTCGACTCCCTTTAGTGACGCCTTCCGGCTCTCGCCAATATCTACCCCGGGGGGCAAAGATTGGATTGAAGCCACGATCTCACCGCCGTTGGCCAATGCCGCCACCCGAGCCGCGATGTGCACCCCCTGTCCGCTGTAGTTGTCGTTGTGGCGAGTGGCCTCGGCGGTGTGAATGCCAATACGAACCGACAACGCGAATCCGGCCATCTGGCGATGCTCGGCCAGGGCCCGCTGGATGGCAACCGCACTGTCGATAGCGTCGCTCGCCGAATCGAAGACGACGAAGAAGCCGTCTCCGGTATGGCTCACCACCTCGCCGCGGTGACGGTGGATGAGACGTTGCAGGGTCTCATCGTGCCAGGCGAGTAACTGCTCCCACTCCTGGCTGCGAAGAAGGCCGGCCAGGTTGGTCGAGTTCTCAATGTCGGTGAACATGAAGGTCTTGCTGACTTCCTCCGCTTCTCCGCGTCGCGATGCGGCCGATGAAATCAGACGCTCGGTGAGGGCGAGGTCGTGCTGGGCGCCGAGCTCGGCAAAGGCCTTATGCGCTGCCTCCAATTCGAGGTCCGCTCCGTCGTGGTCGCCGGTCGATCTGAGGGCGGTCGCCACCAGGACTTGGTCAACGGCCACCTCGTATGGGGCCTTGACCTCCCGCCATCCCTTGATCGCCGACCGCAGCCTGCGCAGCGCTTCATTGGCGTTGCCCTCGGCCAGCAATACCCTTCCCCAGGCCTCATCAGCAGCAGCGCTGAGGGCAGGAGATTTTCGGCTGGCCACCAGGTCGGTGAACTCCTCGGCCGCCTTCCGGGCGTCGCTCAAATCTCCCGTGGCGACGAGGATCTCCACCTGGGCGGGCAACAGTCGCGAGCGCGAAAGCTGATCCCAGGTCTCATCGGCGAGGGCGCCATTGATCGATTGGGCGGCGGCTTTCGCTTTCCCCTGGGCAAGCCTGATCAGGGCCAAGGCCGGGTAAGGACTGTGCCCGAGGTCGTGCGCCTCGGCCAGCGCGGCTTCGGCCCCGGCCAGATCTCCGCGCCGACGCCTGATCTCTCCGAGGGCGTAATAGCCGTCGGCCATCGGCGGTACCGCGTCGTAGGCCTTGAGCTCCTCGGTTGCCTTCTCCAGCTCTGCTTCGGCCTTTTCCCAACCTCCGTGTAGGGCGACGACCTCGGCGCGGTGGATGCGGCAAATCCCGGGAAATCCCGGCACCGACTGGCTCTCGCACCAGCGCTCGGTCTCCGCGGTCCACTCGCTGGCTCGTTGATAGTCGGTGAGATCGCGGCAGGCGGAGATGAGTACGCAATAGGTGACGCCGGCGTTGAAGGGAGTGAGCTCGCCGCTGACGGCGGACGCGGCCGCCTCCTCCAAATTGGCAAACCCCTCGGCGGTGGCACCCTGCGCGATGCGGATCCGGCCTAGCAGGGTCAAGGCCTCGGCCCGAAGGTCGGCGTTGGCAAATTTCTCGGCGATGGCCACCGCCCGCTCGGCTTGCTCCATGGCTGCCTCCGGCTCCCCGCGGGCCTGCGCCAGATAACCGAGAACGAGGCGCTGATAACCGTGGGCGTATCCCTCCGGCTCGTCGACAAGTAGTTGGTCGCCCTTTCGAAGCCAGGCGGCGGCGATCGAGTTCTTGTTGCGGAGGCCGAACTGGGTGGCGAGTTGGAAAGCCACATAAGCGGCCCGCACCTGGTCGCCGGCGGCGAAGTGGGCGTGGAAGGCCTTTTCGGTGAGCGTGAGTGACTCGATGCCCCGGCCAGAAAACCAGGCCACCCCGGCCAGTGTCTCGAGGTCCGCCGGACTCAGCCCGTCGGTGGCATCGACCTGGGTAAAGAGGTCGTACGCCTGCCCCCAATCGCGGCGACTAAGGGCCGCCCTGGCATCGGCGAGAAGATCGGGCGTCGCGGTGTCGGTGGTCAAGATCGGCCAATCACAGCCAATCAGTTTGGCACCCGACTCCCATTCTGGGGCCGGTAAGGCGCTACAGCGGCCCTAGTGACCCAAGGTCGCGTTTATGAGTGAGATGGGTGGTAGCGTCGCTAAATGACTTCGCGCCTGCGACCTGTCGAGAGGCGGATGATGGCGCTTCGCGCCGATGGGGTCGAGGTCGATGAAATTGCCCGTCGATTCCGCCGCAGTCCCCAGCATGTCGAGCGGGTCCTGTCCTGGACCGAGATTCCCCGCGAAATAGAACTCGATCGGCCGGATGGACTCCGACCGATCGAGCGACGAGTACTGGCGATGCGCGGCGAGGGCCTCAGCTACGACGAGATCGGCAGGCGCTTTAACCGCGGCCCCGACCACATTCGCCGGGTGGAGAGGTACGCCGGTTTTCGCACCGATTTCGCCTAGCTAGGCCTGTTGGTTAGGTCCGGGCTCGCCATCCGCTGGTTGCGAGATCGACACGTCGCGACTGGCGCCAGTCGGCTCCGTCCCGGCTGTCGACTCCGGCGATAGCGGCTGCCAATCCGAGCAGGACGATCAATGAGATTACGACTAAGAGTTCCATAACAAGCATTCTGCGGTATGAAACGTTTTACGTCTAGCGAATAATCCTTAACTGAATGTGTAGCTATACTTCACTATCATGCTCGATCTGAAACGTCTCCGTTTTCTGCGCGAAGTGGCCGAAAGAGGAACAATTTCTGCCGCTGCCGACGCCCTCGCCTACACCCCTTCTGCGGTCTCACAACAGATCGCAATCCTCGAAGAGGAGCTTCAAACTCCCCTCCTCGAGCGCCAGGGTCGCAACGTGGTGCTGACCCCGGCGGGAAAGGTCCTGGTCTCTCATTCTCATGCGGTCTTCGACGCGGTCGAGCGCGCCACCACCGCGGTTTCGGAGGCCTCGGGAGAGGTTGCGGGCCGGGTCGTGGTTGGAGCTCTGCAGAGCGTGATGGCCACCCTCCTCCCTGAGACCATCAGGACGATGTCGATCGACCATCCTCGTGTGGATCTGCATATGACGGAACTGGGACATGTCGACGCCACCCGCGAGCTCCGCCTGGGAGCCCTCGATGTGGCAGTCGATCAGGCCTATACGCACGTGACCAATCGAGCACATCTGGGCCTGACCAAGCACAAGGTGCTGGAGGAACCGCTGTATCTGGTGGTTCCCAAGGACTCGGGGGTGAAGAAGCTGGCCGATGCGGCCGAGTGGCCATGGGTTGCGGCGTCGCTCGAGTCGTGCGACTGTGGACGAGCGGTGCGCCATATCAGCCGGGCCGCGGGGTTCGAACCCGATGTTCGCTTTGAGACCGACGACTACGGGGTCACCCTCGAGCTTCTCAACTCGATCAACGCCGTCTCGATTCTGCCGGCGTTGACTCTGACCAGAATGCCCTCGACCCTCCGGCGGATTCCCATCGCCGGGGTGAGAAGGCGGATAGTTGCCCTCACCCGACCGGCGGGCGATCATCGCCCGGCCGTCGGCGCCTTCATCGAGCATTTGCAGAGAGCAGCGAGCGAACTTCTGCCCATCGTCACCGCTGCCTGAACTGGCTCCGTGAACAGGTTGTCCATCAGGCCGATGGAGCCAGGCGACTGGCCCGATGTCGAGCGTATCTACCGGGCCGGAATCGAGGGGGGTAACGCGACCTTTGAGACAGCAACCCCCTCCTGGGAGGTGTGGGACGCAACCAACCTCCCGGACCTGAGGCTCGTCGCTGAAGCAGATGGGGTCACAGGCTGGAGCGCTGCCAAGCGTGTTTCGACTCGTGACTGCTACCGAGGGGTCATCGAGCACAGCATCTACGTCGATCCCGCGGTCGCCGGCCGGGGCGTCGGCAGGCGCCTACTCGAGGCCCTGATCGAAAAGAGCGAGAGCCTTGGCTACTGGACAATTCAAACGGCCATCTTTCCCGAGAACGAAGCCAGCATCGCCCTCCATGAGAAGGCGGGTTTCCGCGTGGTCGGTACCCAGGAGCTGCTCGGAGAGTCGAACGGGGTATGGCGCGACGTCGTCGTGATGGAACGTCGAAGCCCAACTATCGGCCGCTGATTCTTGCCTAGATTTCGGCCTGTTCTTGCGGCGAAATCCACGCAAGAACCCCACCAGCCCAAAATGGGCCTGATGCGTCATGTCACGGACGGCGAGCGGCGGGCCCGAATCGCCCAACGGCACGCCCTAGCGGCTGACTTCAAGGCGGGAGGCGCTGAAGCAGCGGTTCGGGCGATGACCGTCCTCCATGCCACCGAGGCGCCGTCGGTCTACCTCTCGCTCATGGCGAGGGTCGATGGCCTGAAGGTCTCCGATGTGGATGCTGCTCTCTACGACGACCGCTCGTTGATCAAGCAACTCGCCATGCGTCGCACTCTCTTCGTTTTCCCGCGGGACCTGCTTCCTGCCGCGCTCGGGAGCGCCAGTGCTCGCGTGGCCCAGCAAAACGGAGCGAGGCTGCGAAAGGAAGTCGAGTCGGCAGGGCTGGCTAGGGATGGGGCGGCATGGCTCGACGCCGCCCGTCTCGCGGTCGCTTCACTATTGGGCGCGGGCGCGGAACTATCGACCCGCGAGTTGGCTGAGCGGATTCCTGCATTGGCGAGTCGAATCGAGATGGCGCCGGGGAAGAAATGGGGTGGGGAGTTCTCGATCGGACCCCGGGTCCTGGCCCAACTCGGGGCCGAGGGTGTGATCGCCCGGGCACACAATCAAGGCCATTGGCGGATCTCGCGCCCTCGTTGGACATCGATGGAAGCGTGGCTAGGGGAGAGTCCCCCTCGCCTTCCCGAACGCGAGGGTTACGCCGAGCTGATCAGACGTTGGCTCCAAACCTTTGGCCCTGGAACCATCGAGGATCTTCGCTGGTGGCTGGGATCGACCGTGTCGGCGGTCAAGCGAGGGCTGAATGACGTCTCGGCGGTCGAGGTGTCACTCGATGGTGGAGCCCACGGCTGGATTCTCCCCGACGATGTCGAACCTGTCTTCCACGAGGACGATTGGGGGACGCTCCTTCCGATCCTCGACCCCACCGTTATGGGGTGGAGGGAGCGCAACTTCTACCTGGGCCGGCATGCGGCCGAGCTCTTCGACTCCGCGGGCAACGCCGGCACCACCGTCTGGTGGAATGGACGGGTCGTCGGTTGTTGGGTGCAGGATCAGGCCGGAATCGTCAAGCTCGCCTTTATCGACGATCCCGGAGCTCAGGCGAGGAAGGTTCTACAGCTCCAGGCGGACGGTCTGACAGATTGGCTCGAAGGTGACCGGGTCTTCGCGGTCTACTCCTCTCCCGCGATGAAGGCTGCCAGTAGTAGCTAGCCGGATGAGCGACCAGCCGCCGCCGACAGCCGAGCGAGAGACAGGGCCCCAAGCAACAGACCGAAGTCGCGCAGAGCGACGTCGTAGAAGTCGCCAAGGACGAGAAGGTTGACGATGATCAGAGCCAGCCAGGCGGCGACGACATATCCTCCGATCCCCGGCCGGATCAAGACCAGGACGGCGGCTACGAGTTCGATGCCGCCGACGATTCTCATGATGGTTTCGGGGTCCATCCCCACCGTGTCGGAGACAACGGGGGCGAGATAGGCCTCCCAATCCGCCAGGAGTCCGAGAAACTTGTCGGCCCCGGCAATCAGCGGTAACAGGACATACCCCACATGGAGGATCCGAAATGCTTCCCGCGCCGGTGGGTCGAGTGAACCTCGCCGATTTGAGGTACTAACAGCTGTCATCTCATTTCTCCTTTCCGTCGAGTTAGTCAAGGCATCGAGTCAAGGCTGGGCACCAACGGATGGAAGCCGTGGTCGGTGGCCCAGAGGTCCAAAGGAACGGTGGCGACATCGTCGACGACAGGAACCACGTCTCTTGACCCGGGCAGGCGGAGATCGAAGGTCTTGATGTACGACCTGCAAGTCTCACAGGTGTCGACTCGAGCCCAGGGCCATCGCTGGTTGGTGAAGATCCCAAGTTTTTGGGGATGGTGCTCTCGACAATTAGGGCAGGTGGTCCGGGCGAATCCCCAGGCCGTCACGCAGCGACCGCAGATCAAATAGCGAGCCGCTCCTGCCATGAACTCTCCCGACTCCTCGGCGATGACCGAGAGCCTGGGAAGTCCACCACAAATCGGACAGATGGCATCGTGCCATTGCTCGGTGGTCGGCACGTTCGAGAGAGCGGCCGCCCCTTCCAGGATGGGTGCCTCCGAAACGGTCAGGAAGAAATCATCGGCCACCTCGGTCGTCGCCAACGGCACCAACGGGGCCAAAGTGGAAAGCGCCTTCTCGTGTTCCCGAGCGACCACCTCGGATACCAGGTCGAGATCGAGGGGAGGGGTCAGCAGTCGGGCAGCCTCCGCCACACCTGGATCGCCCGCCCGTCCCTCCTGATATCCGTACACAACCGACAGAAAATCAAGGAGATCGGATACCGCCGGTTCCGTCGCCGCGAGATCGAGGGCCCGTTGACGGCGCACCTCGAACTCGGACGGGCCCCCCTTAATCGGCGCCTTCATGCTCTCTCCCGGCGTCGACCCGGCGAAACCAGCGGGGATGATGAAATGCAGCCCAGGCCCGGCTCACAGTCCCCGACGTCATCGAGCGGAATGTCCCGGGAAAACGCGCAGTGGAGAGATAGACATGAACGACGAGGAATCCGGCCGCCATGAGGAAGAAAACATGGTGAGAGAATCGCGCCGCCAGATTCCATTCTCTTGGCAATAGGTCCGGCACCCAAAGGGGAATGCCAGTGATCAACAACACCAATCCATTGACAACCGAGAACCAGTAGTAGGCCTTCTGGCCGGCATTGAACTTGTCGGTATCGGTGTCGGTGTGACCGGTGCGAACGTACTCGCCGAGGTTGCGGAACCAATGCCGGTCGACGGAACGAAATGTCATCGACGGCAACCACACGGCGACCATGAAGATGAGACCCAGGGTGAAGCCCACTCCCGCCCAAGGATGGACGAATCGCACCGACTGGCCGCCCCCCATCAGATCGAGCAGCCAGGCCATGCGCGGGTAGCCCAAGGCGAAACCGGACAGAAGTAGATAGAGAAAGGTCAGCGTCGTCCACCAATGGACGACCCGCACCCAGAAGGTGTGGCGAATGATCAGTCGGGGTTCGTGCTCGCGGGCCAGTTCTTCGGCGGTGACGACTTCAGCCATGGGGTGCCTTCTCATAAGCCGCCGCCACCGCCTCTTCCTCGGGCGGCGGATATCGCTTGCCGGTCTTGAGGAAGTAGACCGCCGCGGCCAGCAAACCGGCCCAGCTCGCTGTCGCCCCAACTTTGCGAAGGGCCCCGATGAGGGAGGGAAAGCTCGTGGGGGCGGTGACCGTGGGGTCGACCGGCAATCCGTACTGCTCGAGGATCTCGCCTCGCGGTACCACATACATCATGTGGAGCCCCCCGACGCCGACCGGGTCATAGAGCATCGCCTCCGTGAACCCGCGCGCCTTGAGCTTTTCGACCTTCTCGTTCCCGTAGGCGAGCATGTCTTCCTTGGTCCCAAACCGGATCGCACCGGTGGGACAGGCCTTCACACAAGCCGGTTCGAGACCGGTTGAGACCCGGTCGATGCAAAGCGTGCACTTGTAGACCTTCTTGGTCACGGTGTCGAAGCGGGGAATGTCGAAGGGGCAGCCGCTCACGCAGTACTGGCAGCCAATACAGGCGTCCTGGTTGAAATCGACGATGCCGTTCTCGTACTGAATCACCGCCCCCGGAGCCGGACAGGCGAGGAGGCATCCCGGTTCCTCGCAATGGAGACAGGAGTCCTTCCGGATTAGCCACGCCAGCGCACCCCCGGCCAGCTCCACCTCGTTGAAGCGCATCAGATCCCAGGTGTGGGGAGTGAGATCGGGGTGGCTCTGATAACCGGAGAAGAGATGGGTCTCCTCCACCTGAAGGTCATTCCATTCCTTGCAGGCAACCTCGCAGGCCTTGCACCCGATGCAGAGGTCGATGTCGACCAGCTTCGAAATCTCGAGGGCGGGGGTCGAATGATCCCGCCTGATGTTGGTGCCGGAGGCGGGAGTGGCCGACTGCCTCCGAATTGTCAACCCAAGATCCGTAGTGGTCATCGCTCACGCCCTCTCGACATTGACCAGAAAAGCCTTGAACTCAGGGGTGACGGTGGTGCCATCGCCCACATAAGGGGTGAGGAGGTTGACCATCTGAGCGGTGTTCCCCTTGCCGTGGCCTCCGGTCGGGTGCCAATGGACAGGTATCCCCACCTGATAGACCACTTTGTTGCCCAACCGCAGCGGCCGCATGCGCTTGGTGACCAAGGCAACCCCCTGCACGTGCCCGCGTTTGGAACTGACCCGCACCTGATCTAGATCGCTTATCCCCTTCTCGTTGGCAAGTTCTCGGGGGAGCTCGATGAAGAAGTCGGGCATCGCCTCCACCAAATAGGGGACGTACTGGGTGACGAAGTGCTCGTGCTCGGTCACCCGATAGGTAGTGGCGACGTAGGGGAACTCACTGTCGTCTTCGGCAAAACTGGCGGCGACCCCTTCATAGAGGATCGTGGTCGGCACCCGCCGGGTAGGGCTGAGCACGTTTTCGACCGGGGATTCGACCGGCTCGTAGTGCTCGGGGATCGGACCGTCCATCATCAGGGACCCGGGAGCGAAGATCCGGGCCACCCCTTCCCCGGTCATGATGAAGGCGCCCTTGCCCTCCGAAGGCGGCGAGTCGGGTGTGAAATCGGGGACATCGCCCTTCCAGGTTTGGCCGTTCCAGACGATGCCGGGACGGGTGGCGTCCCAGGGGCGTCCGTCGGCGTCGGCCGAGGCCCGGTTGTAAAGCACGCGCCGGTTGGCCGGCCACGACCAGGCCCAATTGTGGAAGAAGCCCAGGCCGGTGGGATCGTCCGTTCCCCGCCGGTCCATCATGTTGCCTTCCTCGGTCCATGAGCCGGTATAGATCCAGTTGCCGATGGCGGTGGTGCCGTCATCCTTGGCGTCGTTGAAAGTGGCGAGCTGAGCCCCGGTGGTGAGGTCCCGACCGTTGATCTCCCGAGACACCTCCTCGAGCGGTGGGTTGTTCGGATTGGAATAGGGCCAGTGGAGATCAAGGATGGGATCGGGAAAGGCGCCACCTTCTTTCTGATAGAGGGCTTGCAGCCGGAGCAATAGCTGGGAAAGGATGTAGGCGTCGTCTTTGACGTCGCCCTCGGCCGGCAAGGCGGCGTGCTTCCACTGGGTCCACCGGCCGGAGTTGACAAAGGCCCCTGCCTTCTCGATCCAGTGGGTGGTGGGGAGGAAGAACACCTCGGTGTCAACCGACGCGGGATCGACTCCTTCGCCATGCCAGAACTCCGAGGAGGCGGTGGGGAAGGGGTCCATCACCACCAGCCACTTGAGCCGTGACAGGGCTTGGACGACCCGGTTGGAGTCGGGTCCAATGTTGACGCTCGACATGCCACTGTTGAAGAGGCCGTGCAAGCGACCGGCCAGTGCTTCGGCGTAGAACGTCATCCACGACCAGTTCTTGTCGGGCTTGGGGATGTACGAGTAGTGGAATTCGTTGGCAGCCTGCGCCGATTCGCCGTACCACGCTTTCAACAGGCTGATCATGAACTTGCGGTAGTTCGAACCGAAGAAGTTGATCGAGCCCGCGTCCATCTGGGTGAGGGAGGCAGGGGTCTCGTACTGGTCGAGCGTTTCCATGCCCGGCCGAGGGATCTGGAGGTATCCCGGGAGGATCTCCCACGATTGGGCGTTGTCGGTGTTGCCCTGGATGTTGGCATGACCCCGCTCGGCGTTCATCCCCCCGCCGGGTCGGCCCATGTTCCCCAACAGAAGCTGGACGATGGCGGCGGCCCGAATCATCTGCGAGCCCTGGGTGTGATGGGTCAGGCCAACCGCATAGACGATGTTGCCCACCTTTTCGGGAACCCCGGTGGAACCGAATTCATCGGCGATGGCGACGAATTCGTCGGCCGGAATCCCGGTGACCTCCTCGACCACCTCCGGGGTGTATCGGGCGTAATGCTGCTTTAGAAGCTGAAACACCGAGCGCGGGTGTTGCAGCGAAAGGTCCCGTACTGCGAAGCCTTCCGACGGGGCCGCATCCTCGCCTTCGCCCGGTGCAGGCGCGGCCATTCGTTCGTATTCCCACGTTGAAGTGTCGTATTCGCGCGCCGCCTCGTCGTATCCGGAGAAGAGACCGTCCTGGAACGAGAAGCCCTCTGACACCACGAAAGAGGCGTTGGTGTGAAGCTTGACGTATTCGTCGTGATACAGCTGGTTCTCGAGGATGTGCCTGATCATTCCCCCGAAAAAGGCGACGTCGGTGCCGGCTCGGATCGCCACCCATTTGTCGGCGGTGGCGGAGGTGCGGGTGAAGCGAGGGTCGACATGGATGATCCTGGCTCCGCGGTGGTCGCGGGCGTGGAAGGCCCACTTCCAACCACAGGGGTGGTTCTCGGCCGGGTTGGCGCCAATCACCAAGAACAAGTCCGAGTTCTTGAAGTCCACCCAATGATTGGTCATTGCCCCCCGTCCAAACGTGGCGGCCAAACTGACCACCGTGGGGCCGTGTCAGAGCCGGGCCTGTTGCTCTAGGCCCACCACCCCCAATGCCCGCATCATCTTGGTGACGAGGTAACCCTCTTCATTGGTAATCGTGGCACCACCACCCCAGGCAAAACCCTCATTGCGGTTGACGGTGTTGCCATCGGCGTCAGTGGCGACGAAGCGCTCGTCGCGAGCGGTCTTCATCAATCGGGCCAGACGATTGAGAGCCTCGTCCCAGGAGATCCGGGTCCATTCGCTTGCCCCCGGCGCCCGGTAGCGCGGATACTGTATTCTCTCCTGGGAGAGGGCCAGCTGCATGGTGGCGGCGCCCTTGGGGCAAAGCGACCCGCCATTCACCGGGCTGTCGGGATCGCCCTCGATATGTATCAGATGGGGTGTGGTGTTAAAGCTCTGGGTCTCCCCGACGCCGCCGACGTAAGCGATCATCGAGCATCCGACGGCGCAGTAGGGGCAGACCGAACGCACCTCACTCGCCCGGCTGATCTTCAACTCTTTGATCAGAGATCGGGCTGGTCTCAGGTCAAAGCCCAAGCTCGACCACGCCAGCGTTCCCGCTACTCCCCCTTGCAGAAAGGACCGTCGGGTGACCTTCATAATCGGTAATACGTCCGGGCGTGAATAGTCGGGTCGAGAAATACCCCTAACTGTTGGGCTCGAAACCTGCCCGGCCCCGTCTAAAACGTGGTCGGAGGCTCTTCCTAGACCCGCAAAACCTCGGAGGCTCCGAAAGTGAGCTCGCCGTCGCGGGTATCGACGGTCACCGTGTCGCCATCTGAGAACTCGCCGGCGAGGATCTTCATTGCCAACGGGTCGGCAATCTGGTGTTGGATCACCCGCTTCAAAGGTCGGGCTCCGTAGACCGGGTCGAAACCTTCCTCCGCCAGGTGCGCCTTGGCGGCGTCGGTCAACTCGAGGTCGATGTGACGATCGGCCAGCCGGCCGCGCAGTTCCTCCAGCTGGATATCGACGATCTCTCGCAGCTGCTCCATGGTCAGCCGCCTGAAGACAATCATGTCGTCGACCCGATTGAGGAACTCGGGCCGAAAATGAGATCGCACCGCCTTCATCACTCGTTCCTCGACGACCTCGTCAGGCAAGTCCTCCTGGATGAACTCTGAGCCAAGGTTCGATGTCATGATCAAGACGGAGTTGGTGAAGTCGACCGTACGTCCTTGGCCGTCGGTGAGTCGCCCATCGTCGAGCAGCTGTAACAGGACGTTGAACACATCCTGATGGGCCTTTTCCACCTCGTCGAGCAGAATCACTGAATAGGGACGGCGGCGCACCGCTTCGGTGAGCTGACCGCCTTCGTCATAGCCGACATAGCCGGGAGGTGCTCCGATCAGGCGACTGACGGCATGACGTTCCATGTACTCGGACATATCGATCCGAACCATTGCCCGCTGGTCGTCGAAGAGATACTCAGCCAAGGCCCTGGCCAGCTCGGTCTTCCCGACACCCGTTGGCCCCAGAAAAAGAAAGGACCCGATCGGGCGGTTGGGGTCGGCCAGACCGGCCCGGTTGCGCCGGACCGCGTCCGCCACCGCCGACACGGCCCGGTCCTGACCGATCACCCGCCGGTGAAGTTGCTCCTCGAGATGGATCAGCTTCTCCATCTCGCCCTGAACCAGCTTCGAGACCGGGATCCCGGTCCAGCGAGCCACCACTCCAGCAACGTCCTCGTCGGTGACCTCCTCCGAAAGCATTCGTCCCTCGGAATGAAGCTTCTCCAGGTCCTCTTGCTTGCGAGCGAGGTTGGCCTCGAGCTCGCGCATGGTCCCATAACGAAGCTCGGCCGCCCTGGCCAGGTCTCCCTCGCGCTCGGCCCGCTCCGTCAGGCTCCGGTTCTCTTCGATTTGCTCCTTGATCGCCCGGATCGAAGCGATCGCCTCTTTCTCGAGGTTCCAACGAGCAGTGAGACCTTCTATCTGTTCGGAGAGATCAGCGAGTTCCTTTTCGAGGTTGGCGAGACGTTCCCTGGAGGCGGCATCCGACTCCTTCTTTAATGCCTCTCTTTCGATTTCAAGTTGGATTCGACGACGGGTGAGCTCGTCGATCTCTTCGGGCATCGAATCAATCTCGATTCGAAGACGTGAGGCAGACTCATCGATGAGGTCGATCGCCTTGTCAGGAAGGTGGCGGGCAGTGATGTAGCGATCCGAAAGCACGGCCGCCGCCACTAGAGCGGAATCGGTGATCCGTACCCCGTGGTGAACCTCGTAACGCTCCTTCAAGCCGCGCAAGATCCCGATCGTGTCGGAGACGGTCGGCGCGTCGACCAGCACCGGCTGAAAGCGCCGCTCGAGGGCGGCGTCCTTCTCGATGTGCTTGCGGTACTCGTCGAGCGTCGTGGCGCCGATCATCCTTAGCTCGCCGCGGGCGAGCATGGGCTTGAGCATGTTCGAAGCGTCCATCGCCCCTTCGGCGGCTCCGGCTCCAACGACAGTATGGAGCTCGTCGAGGAAAGTGATGATCTGACCGTTCGAAGACTTGATCTCGTTGAGAACCGCCTTGAGGCGCTCCTCGAACTCCCCCCGATATTTGGCGCCGGCCAACATCGATCCGAGATCGAGCGCCACGATCCGTCGGCCCTTCAAGGACTCCGGAACGTCGCCGTCGGCGATGCGGCCAGCCAAGCCCTCGACAATGGCGGTCTTGCCCACTCCCGGCTCACCGATCAGAACCGGATTGTTCTTGGTCCGTCGGGAGAGGACTTGGATGACCCGCCGTATCTCCTCATCTCGCCCGATGACTGGATCGAGCTTGCCTTGCTCGGCGACGGCGGTGAGGTCGCGCCCGTACTGCTCGAGGGCTTGAAAGGTCGCTTCCGGGTCGGCGGTGGTGATGCGCTGGTTGCCTCGAAGCCCCTTGAGGGCGTCGAGGATGGCGTTCTTGGTGACACCGAGCTCGCGCAGCGCCCTTCCCGCCGCGTCAGCGCTCTCGGCCACGCCGAGAAGGAGATGCTCGACGGAGATGTAATCGTCGCGGAAGTCCGACCTTTGCTGATCGGCCACCTCGAGGACGCGAGCCAGGTCTTGGGTCATTTGCGGCTCGGCTCCTCCGTACACCTGAGGCAGCTTGTTGAGCTCGACTTCGGCCGCTTGGCGAACGTCGTTGGGAGCTATCCCGAGAGCTTGTAGAACCGGCAGCACCAGACCCTCGGTTTGGGCCACCAGGGCACGGAGCAGATGGGCGGGATAGATGCCCCCGTGATTGCGTGCGGTGGCTTGATCGCGGGCCGCGACCAACGCCTGCTGGCTACGCGTCGTCAGCTTGGAAAGATCCATGGATCAATCCAACTTTAGGAGCGAACCCAGGGTTCGCAGATAGGCCCTGCCTATCTGTGAGCCCACAGAACCGCTTCAATAACGGATAACAGGAGCCAGGGACGGTTCCACCCGCACATTGCGATGATCTAGGGGCTGACCGCAGTGATTGCAGCACATGACCCCCTCCATGATTTCGCCGCAATCAAGGTGACGAAGAGGTCGGATATATCGTTCATCGGGGGCGTTCCACCTGTCCCCCCAGCGACGGAAAGCCACCAAAACGTCGAGCAGATCCTTGCCTTTCTCGGTCAACACATACTCGTGACGAGGAGGTCGTTGCTCGTAGAGGCGAGTGTCGAGAATTCCGGCTTGGACCAGTCGAGAGAGCCGGTCGGCGAGAACGTTGCGGGCGATTCCCAGATCCTTTTGAAAATCGTCAAATCGCCTAACGCCCAAGAAGGCGTCGCGCAGGATCAACACTGTCCACTGATCGCCGACCAGCTCGGCGGTGTTGGCGACCGAACACTGCAGGTCCTCGAGGCTCTTCCGGGCTGGCATGGAGGGCAGTTTACCGACTAGGTTGCTTTACGCAACTCACTCTGGTAGGGTCGGTTTTATGAAGCAACTCAGTCCGCTGGAAGGGTTCGTTGTGTCCCTTGGCCACGGCGCCGTTCGCAGACGCATGCAGAAGGCATTGGCACCAGATGGTGGCTTTCTCCCGATCGACCTCGATTTGGCAGACGTCATGGGAGATCTCGATCCAGGGATGATCGATTGGAATCGGTACGTCTTATCCGGGGCCACCGGGAATTAAGAGGTTACGAAGTCAACGATCCTCTCTCGAAGTCGATCGGTGTCGGGCGGAACTTTCATCGAGGCGAGCCCGGCATCAGCCACCTCGATTGGGATCAAACCCCCCCGTCGCCGTTCCACCAAAGCGGTGACGAAATCTGTGGTGAACTCGGGATGACCCTGAAAGCCCAGAATGTGGTCACCAACCGCCACCATCTCGACAGGGTTGGTATCAGCACTAGCCAGAATCCGCATGCCCGGAGCCAGGTCGACGATCTGGTCGGCATTGCAATGCAGGATTCGCAAGCGATCCCCGTCGACCATTTCCGCTTCTTTGATACCCACCTGCCACCCTTGGGGCGCTCGGGTCACCCTGCCTCCTAAGGCCTCTCCGATCATCTGCGCCCCGAAGCAAACGCCGACATACTTGCGGCGCTCGGCGTCGATTCGTCGCACAAGAGCCTTGAATCGATGGATCCACCCGATGTCGTCGTACACCGAGTGTCGGGACCCGGCGCCCACCCAGGCGTCCATCGATTCGAGATCCGACGGGAAGTCTCCGACGGTGAGATCGAAGGGACGGATCTCGACCTTGGGTAGTAACTGGGAGAACATCTCCGGATAGTCACCAAAATCGTGACGAAGGTCGGAAGCAATGTGGTCGCTGAGAAGAAGGCCCAGTCGGATGGCTATTCCCCAATGAAGACGGTCTTGAGCTCCGTGTACTGCTCGAGGGCGGCCATGCCCTGCTCTCGCCCGAAACCCGACTGCTTGACACCACCAAAGGGTGCCTCGATATGGACGCTCGATGACGAATTGATCGAGATCATCCCGGTTTCGAGGGCCTTGGCCACCCGCAAAGCCCGACCAATGTCTCGGGTCCAGAGCGAACCAGAGAGGCCGTAGATGGAATCGTTGGCCAACCGAACTGCCTCCTCTTCGTTGGCGAAGGGGATGATCCCCACCACGGGCCCAAAGATTTCGTCCTGCATAACCTTCATCTTCGTCTCCACGTCGAGCATTACCGCGGGCGTGAGGAAGTTCCCGGGAAGATCGGGCTGCTCGCCGCCCACCGCGATAGTGGCACCTTCTCTCAGTCCGATTCGGAGGTATTCCGCCACCCGCTGGCGATGATCAGCGGTGATCAGTGGGCCCATCTCGGTCTCGTCGAGGCTGGGATCACCGAGCTTGATCGCCCTAGTGGCTGCAACGAAGCGCTCCACCACCTCGGAGTAGACACCGCGCTCGACCAGCATCCGGCTCCGAGCGCAGCAGTCCTGACCGGCGTTGTCGTAGACGGACCAAAGCGAGGAGGCGACGCAAGCATCGAGATCGGCATCTGCAAAGACGATGTTGGCCGACTTCCCTCCCAGCTCCAGCGACACGCGCTTGATGGTGGCCGCCGCGGCCTCCATCACCCGCCGACCTACCTCAGTCGAGCCCGTGAAAGAGATCTTGGAAACCAAAGGATGGTTGATAAGGGCCTCGCCGGCGACCGAGCCCTGCCCAGTCACAACATTCAAGACTCCATCGGGAAGCCCTGCTTCGAGCGCCAGTTCGACCAGAGCGAGAGCAGAGAGCGGTGTCACTTCTGCCGGCTTTAAGACGACGGTGTTGCCCATCGCCAGCGCGGGAGCGACCTTCCAGCTGCCGATCACCATCGGAAAATTCCACGGCACGATGGCCGCGCACACACCGATGGGATGGCGCCATGTGAGGAGGGTGCCTCGGGCATTACCAGGAATGGTCTCGCCCCCGAATTTGTCGGTGACCCCGGCATAGAAGTCAAAGGTGGCGGCAACGGCCGCGATCTCGCCACGAGCCGCGCTGATCGGTTTTCCAGTGTTCACCGATTCGAGCCTCGCCAGCCGTTCGTGATCACGCCTAATCAAGTCCCCGAGCCTCCTGAGGATGTCGCGGCGCTCCCTTACCGAGGAGTGGCTCCAGGGCCGAAAAGCTACCCAAGCGCGCTGCACGGCTACGTCGACTTCAGCGGGACCGAAAGCCGGGACCTCCTCAATTGCCTCGGTCGTAGCCGGATTCATCAGGACAGTCATGACCCGAGATCCCAAAACGGCCCTGTGAGCCCGAGGTCCTCAAGGATTCTCTGGTTCTGCTCTCGGGTGTGAGGCTTCCAATCGATCGCCAACCGATCCCCCCACCATGCCGTCGCAAGATCGGAAAGCTCGGCGGTAGAGAGGATCGCCCCCCGTGGTCTCCCTGCGAGCCACCGGTTCACATGTTCCTCCGACCGGAAGAGCAGCATCGTCCTTCAGGTATGCGTGATGTCATTCCACCACTGAGCAGCTGGCACGAGCACATGAAAAACCGAAGCCAGGTCGTCCGGAACGCCCGCGGTGACCGATATCTGAATCGGATCGGAGCAGTCCGGGCACACAGTCTCGATGACCGAATCAACCCCAAGGGCAGCCCCGATTCCGAAGGCATCCCAGGCACAGTTGGCAAACCAAGTGCGCTCCTCCGCATAGACCCTGAAGTCGGTGGCCCGGGCAGCGAAGGGATTGGCCATGAGCAATTCGCTGGTCTCGTGGTCGACGACGAGGGCGTGAGCCTCGTGCAGCCGTCGCCAGCCATCGCGAACCACGTCGACCGGCTGACCCCGAGCCGCCGCCAACTCCTCGATCGAGGGGGCGCGACCGAGTTCGACGAAGACTTGGTAAGTGGCGTTTCTGAGTTCGAGATCGGAAGGATCCAAGCCCTCGATCCTAGGACGAGCCATCTGTGCGGATTTAGCCGTTCCAAAAACGGGAAAATCCGCGCAGAAGGTTTAACCGCGAGGAAACGCTCTCGTAACACTTCCGGCTAATCGTGTCGACTCCCGATTCGAGGAGGCGAGGTGAGCGAAGGATCCATTGCCTGGCTCTTGATCAGCTCCGCCCTGGTGCTGTTCATGACCCCCGGGCTGGCTCTTTTCTATGGGGGAATGGTCCGATCGAAGAATGTTCTCAACATGCTGATGAAGAACTTCTTCACGATCTCGATCGTGACCGTGGTCTGGACCGTGGTCGGTTACACGTTGGCCTTCGGCAGCGATCTCGGCGGGCTCATCGGAGGGTTGGACTTCTTCGCCCTACGAGGAGTCGAGGGCGACAGCTTGCTCTTCATGGTGTTCCAGATGATGTTCGCCATCATCACCCCCGCCCTTATCTCGGGGGCGGTGGCGGAACGCATGAAGTTCTCCGCCTGGGTCTTGTTCACCACTTTGTGGGCGCTGATCATCTATCCGATCGTGGCTCATTGGGGTTTCGCCGCCGAGGGGTGGCTCTTCGCCTGGGGGGTTCGCGATTTCGCCGGCGGACTTGTCGTCCACATCAACGCCGGGATTGCCGCCCTGGCTCTCGTTTTCGCTCTCGGACCCCGGCGCGGGTTCGGGGCTGAGGCGATGCGCCCCCACTCCCTGCCGCTCACCCTGCTCGGGACCGGCATCCTCTGGTTTGGCTGGTTCGGCTTCAACGCCGGCTCCGCCCTCGCCGCCGATGGAATCGCGATCAGTGCCTTCGTCACCACCCAGATCGCCGCCTCGGTCGCAGCGCTGAGCTGGGTAGTCGCCGAGTGGATGAAGAACGGTAAACCCACGACCCTGGGCGCCGCCTCTGGGGCCGTGGCCGGGCTGGTCGCCATCACTCCCGGAGCGGGTTTCGTGTCACCGATGTCGGCAATCGTCATCGGGGCAGTAGCCGGATATCTGTGCTTTTTGGCAGTCAGCCTCAAGTTCCGCTTTGGTTACGACGACTCCCTCGATGTCGTCGGCGTCCACCTCGTCGGCGGCATCGTCGGCTCGGTGCTCCTCGGGGTATTCGCCGAGAGCCGGATCAATTCGGTAGTACCCGACGGCCTCCTCTTCGGTGGGGCGAGCTTCTTTTTCAAACAGGTTGCGGCCGTGTTGGCGGTAATCGCTTTCACCTTCATCGCCTCGTACCTGCTGGCCCGAATTGTCAAGGCTATTACCGGCCTCAGGGTCGAGGAAAATCAGGAAACCGAAGGTCTCGACATCTCGCTCCACGAAGAGCGGGGTTACGTGTTCTCGGAATAGGAGAGTCTGTTGAAGCTGATCATTGCGTACGTCAAGCCGTTCAAGCTCGAGGAAGTCAAGGACGCCTTGCGAGAGGTAGGAGTCACCGGCATGTCAGTCGGTGAGATTCGAGGCTTCGGTCGCCAGTCGGGACAGACCGAGGTCTATCGGGGAGCCGAATACAAGGTCGAATTCGTTCCCAAGACCCGCATCGAGCTGGCGGTTGGAGATGATGACGTCGAACGGGTAGCGGCGACGATCGAGGGCGCCGCCCGCACCGGCGACATTGGGGATGGCAAGGTCATCGTCCTGCCGATCGAGGAGATACTGAGGATAAGGACAGGTGAGCGAGGAGCTGAAGCCATCTAACGACCTGCGCTTGCCCCTGCAAGCCCGATCCGATCAGATCGATCGCCTGGTCGGAGGGCTGGGGCAAGCCCACCCCGACCTCGGCGTCCTGGCGGTCGGTGGATATGGTCGGGCAGAGCTTTCGCTGCACTCTGACATCGACCTGCTATTCCTTCACGAGGGGCCTCCGCCCGAGGAAGCGATTCGGTCGATCCTGTATCCACTGTGGGATTCCAGGCACAAGGTCGGTCACGCCACTCGCACGGTTCGCGCCAGCCTCGCCTTTGCCCGCGACGATTTGCCGGCGCTCTGCTCACTGCTTTCGGCTCGTCTCGTTTCTGGCCCTTCACCGTTGTTCGACGAGCTGGAGGCCGGGCTGGCCAAGCTTCTGGCCGGAGCGCGGGCCCAACTGCCCGAGCTGCTGGCGGCCGAAGAGCACAGAGTCTGGGAACGCGAGCCTTTTGCCCGACAGGAGCTCGACCTCAAAAGTGGCCGCGGAGGCCTTCGAAGCCATCACCGACTCGAATGGGACCGGAAGCGTTCACGTCTCATCGGAGAGCAACCAAGGCTCTCGGCCACGGATGACGAAAAGGCTGCGGTGGCGACCCTACTCCAGGTACGAGAGGGACTTCACGCGGTCCAACGGCGAGCTGCCGATCTCTATCACATCGAGCTGCGCTCTCAGATAGCCGACTGGTTGGGCCGCGATCCCACCGAGCTCGCCACGGAGGTCTATGGCGCTGCCCGGACCATAGATGGAGCTGCCGCTCTTCGATGGGGCCGGGTGCGGCCGGCGGGGACCGATCCGATCAATCATGCCGGTCTGGCCGTAATTCGATTGGTGCGCTCGCGCTGGGGGAAGCGTGAGCCAGCGGCTACTCCATTTGCCTACGCACGGGCCGCGGCGGCGTCGGGATCGGGCGGACGCCTCTCGGTGTGGGAGCGCGATTTCGTCTCCCGCCTCAGTCCCCCCAACTGGCATTCGGGAGATCGCTCGAGCTTGCTAGCTCTCCTCGCCGAAGGCAGCGCCGGGTGGGAAGCGTTACTCGGGCTCTGGGAGGCCGGATGGCTGACCGGCGCCTTGCCCGAGTTGGGTCACCTCCGGGGCCTCGCCCAGGTAGCTCCTTTCCACCAGCACCCCGTCGATGCCCACCTCGGGGCCACGGTCGCCAATGTCGTCGAACTCGCCGATGGTGCCATCGACTGGTGCGGGGAGATCGCCGACCAGATGGGTGGTCTCGACGAGGTATTGCTGGCGGCATTCCTCCATGACATTGGAAAGGGTTTGCCGGGCGATCACTCCGTCACCGGGAGCGACCTGGCTCGAAAGCTTCTAATCCGGATCGGATTCCCCCTCACCACGGCGGGGGTAGTCGGCGACGCTGTACGTCACCACCTACTCCTGCCCGAGACCGCCTTTCGCCGGGATATCGAAGACCCTGCCGTGATTGGCCTCTTCGCCGCCTCGGTGGGAAGCCGCGATTTTCTGCGGCTGCTCACCCTCCTCAGCGTGGCCGATGCTCGCTCCACCGGAGCCGACATGTGGAGCCCGTGGAAGGAATCGCTGCTGAGGGCGCTATTCACAAGAACCGCCGCCGTCTTCGAGGGGCGGCAGACGTCCCTGCCCGAGGCGGTAGTAGATGAGCTGGCGGTCCTTGTCCCCGAGCTTGACCCGCGATCCATCGCCGACCATCTCGAGGGTATGCCACCTGATTATCTCGGTCGCTTCGGCACCGATGTCGTCGCCACTCACCTCCGCCTTGCACATCCCGACCTGGGCTCGGCCGAAGTGCGCACGGCCGTGGTGCCAGGAGCTCCCGTTTCAAATATCGTGGTGGCCGCCCGCGATCGCCCGGGTCTCCTTGCCACCGTTGCCGGTGTTCTCGCCCTCCACAACCTCAATGTGCTCGAGGCTCGGGTCGTCACCCGCAACGACGGTTTAGCGATCGATACTTTCCGAGTAGCCGACTCCCGAGGCTCGGACATGGTGGGCCAGGGAAGATGGCCCGCAGTACGAGACACTCTGGAAAGAACGATCGTCGGGACGCTCGACCTCGAGGCGCGCCTGGCGGAGAAGCGCACGGCACCGCTGCGGGCGAAGGCAAGAGCAACCGACGTCCGGGTTACCGGTTCGACCATCGACATTCGCACTCGCGATCGGGTGGGATTGCTCCACGACCTCGCTCTCGCCATGACCTCACTCGGTCTTTCGATCAACCTCGCCAAGATCGATACGCGCCGCGGTGAGGCAATCGACGTCTTCGGGGTGACCAAGCCCGCTCACATAACCGACGACGCAATCGAGAGGGCGCTAACTGCTGTTTGCGGGGTGGCTCCTTAGAACGGAGTCACGTACGCCGCCGTGATCCCCCCGTCAACCACGAAGGTGGAGCCGGTGGTGAAAGAAGACTCATCCGATGCGAGCCAGAGCGCGGCCTGGGCCATCTCCTTAGCTTCGCCGAACCGGCCCATTGGGATGTGAACCAGCCGCCGGGCCTTCTTCTCTTCGGTGTCGAGAAACTTCATCAGAAGCTCGGTATGAAGGGGACCGGGGCAGAGGGCGTTGACCCGAATGTTCTCTCGGGCGTGAAGCACCGCTAGTTCCCTGGTCATCGAAAGCACTGCCCCCTTCGACGCCGTGTAAGCCACTTGGGGCGTGGCTGCTCCCAACAGCGCCACGAAGGAGGCGGTGTTGATGATCGATCCCCCTCCGGCCCGACGCAACGCCGGGATCCCGAACTTGCATCCCAGGAACACCCCTTTGGCGTTGATATTCATCGTCAGATCCCAAACCTGCTCGGTGGTGCCGACGGCGTCGTCGTCGTTGGAGTGCATGATCCCGGCGTTGTTGAAGAGCACATCGAGCCGACCGAACTCGGATTCGGCTGCCGCCACCATCGCCTCGCAATCGGCGGCCAGGGACACGTCGGCTCCAACAGCCGTGGCCCGGCCTCCGCTCTGATTGATCTCGTTGGCTACGGCCACCGCCGCCTCCCGATCGAGGTCCACGGCCACCACCGATGCCCCCTCAGCCGCGAACAGGGTTGAGGCTTCGCGGCCAATCCCCCCGGCGGCGCCCGTGATTAGGACCACCTTGTTCGCCAAACGCATCAGATGCGCTCGAAGTACCGCCACCGCTCCCAGTCGGTGACGGAGTTATCAAAGGCGTCCTGCTCCTGACGGAAGAAGTGGGTGTAATGCTCTTGAACGTCCTCCCCGAAGGCGGCCTTGACGAACTCGGAGGCGGCAAAGTTGTCCGTCGCCTCCCGCAGGGTTCGCGGCACGCGCGGTAGTTCGGACGCCTGGTAGATATCGCCGGAAAAATGTGCCGGCGGCTCGATCTCGTTGGCAATCCCATCGAGACCCGATGCCAGGACGGCGGCATACGCGAGGTAGGGGTTGCAGTCGGCTCCTGGAATCCGGCACTCAATACGCAGACCCGAGCCATGACCGACTACCCGGAAGCCAGCCGTGCGATTGTCATAGGACCAGGCGATCCTTGTTGGGGCCCAAGATCCGTCCTGGTAGCGCTTGAACGAGTTGATGGTGGGGGCAAGAAAGGGCATCACCTCGGGGACATGACTCATCCACCCGCCTAGGAAGTGTCGGAACGTGGGAGATACGTTGATGGGCCCTTCGGCTACCTCGCCGGGGAATGCGTTGTCATCTCCCGACCACAGACTCAAGTGGATATGACATGACGAGCCAGCTTCGCTCATCTGCGGTTTCGCCATGAATGTGACCGACATGTCCAAGGACTCGGCAATCTCTTTCATCGCCAGCTTCATGATCGAATGCCGATCGGCCATTTCGAGGACGTGGGCGTAGCGAATGTTCATCTCGTGCTGCCCCCGGCCCCACTCCCCTTTCGAATTCTCTACCGGAATCCCGGAAGCCGATAGGTGCCGACGGACGGCCCCGTTGTATTTCTCCTCGCGAGTTCCCTGGAGAAGGTGGTAGTCCTCGATATACCAGCCCGCCGGGTTGAGGTCCTGGTACCGGCGGGCGGCCGCCTCGCGATAACTGTCCTGAAATAGGAAGTATTCGATTTCTGAGGCCCCTTGGGCTGTGAAACCGGACGCTCCCGCCCTTTCCAACTGCCGACGAAGGATCGTCCGCGGCGCCACCGCGACGAGGTCGTGGTGGTGGGGATCATGCAAGTCGGAGAGGACGATGGCACTGCGGTCGAGCCAGCTCGCCACCCGTAGCGTTTCCATATCGGGAACCATGTGAAAGTCCCCATAACCCAGCTCCCAGTTGGCGTACTTGTAGCCGGGGACCGGCTCCATCTCCATGTCGACTGTGAGTAGGTAGTCACAACCGTGGGTGCCGGCGCCCGCAACGTCCTCGAGAAAGTAGGAGCCCTCGAATCGCTTGCCGTGGAGGCGGCCGTAGTGGTCCGTGAAAGCCACCACGACGGTGTCAACTTTCCCCGTGTCCACCAACCCGGCGAGGTCGTCGGTGGTCAACTGCCCACGAGTCATCGGTCAGCCTCCATTCACTTGAGCGGGCGAAAGCGTAGAGCCGGAAGCGGAGGCGATGCCGAAGCGATCGTGAGAAAGATCTCGATTCCCCCGGCAACCGATCCCGGTGTTTTCTAGTGTCCCCTGCCGGCAGAGGAGGCCTATGACCAACGAGCGCAAAATCGGCTCGGTCACCTATCAGAACGTCGACCAGACCTATTTCAGCGAACGCGGCCTGCGACGGCACGCCGGCGTCTGGTCCTTGTGGGCGCTGGGGGTTGCCGCCGTCATCTCCGGTGATTTCTCGGGATGGAACCTGGGGCTCAATGTCGGGGGCTTCGGAGGCCTTCTCCTTGCCACCGTGATCATCACGATCATGTACTTCGGTCTCTGCTATTCGATCGCCGAGATGTCGCCGGCGCTGCCCCATACCGGGGGTGCCTACTCGTTTGCGCGATCGGCCATGGGACCATGGGGCGGATTCATCACCGGGCTGGCCGAGAACATCGAGTACGTCGTCACGACAGCGGTGGTAGGGACCTTCGCCGCCGCCTACGCCCGACCGGTCTTCGCCGAGTTGATCGGCCTTGACCTGAACGAGATGGTGTGGCTGGCGATTTTCTACGTCCTCTTTGTTGGACTGAACATTGTTGGAATCGAAGCCACGATGCGTTTCTCAATCGCTATCTGCCTCATCTCACTAGCCGTGCTGGCGATATACGCAGTGATTTCGATTCCGAACTTCGAGGCCGGGAGACTGACTGACATCGCACCCGCCGCAGGAGGCACGCCATTCCTGCCTTTCGGTGCAGCAGGGATCTTCGCTGCCCTGCCATTCGCGATTTGGTTCTATCTGGCGATCGAAGAGTTGCCTCTGGCGGCCGAAGAGTCGATGGATCCGAAACGAGACGTCCCCAAGGCCACGATCTGGGGAATGGTGACGCTGGTGATCACCGGCGCCATCGTGCTCTTCCTCAACACAGGGGTCACGGGAGCGGAGGCGATTCGAACCTCCGGAGAACCTCTTCTCGATGGATTTAGAGCCATTCTCGGGAGCGGAACCGGCGCCGCTCTGCTCGGGCTGGCCGCGCTGTCCGGTTTGATCGCGAGCTTCCACACGATCATCTACGCCTACGGGCGCAACATTTTCTCACTTTCGCGGGCCGGATACTTTCCGAAGTTCATGTCGGTCACTCACGGCACGAGGAAGACCCCTTGGGTCGCATTGCTGCTCGGCGCCGCGGTGGGCTACCTCCTGGCGGTCTTGCTGAGGTGGGCCGGAGGTCAGGATTCGGCCTTTGCCGCAACTGTTTCCGGAGCCTTGCTCAATATGGCCGTCTTTGGAGCCGTGATCTCCTATGCGATGCAGTGTCTGGCGTTCATATTGCTGCGACGCAATATGCCCAACATCGTCCGACCATACCGGAGCCCGGTCGGAGTGCCAGGCGCCGTCGTCGCCGGGCTGATCGCTGTCGTGGCGTTGATCGCGACTTTCCTCGACGAGGGGTACCGGCCGGGCGTCTACGGAACTGCAATCTGGGTACTACTCGGCGTTGCCTATTTCGGCGCCGCCGGCCGACACCGGCTGGTGCTCTCACCCGAAGAGGAGTTCGCCATGACCAAGGGCGAGCACGGTCACCCCGAAACGGAGGGCTACGGCACAACCCGCGTTTGAGACTCGCCCGATGATTTGGATGGCCCACGGGGGGTATAAATCTTGCGCATCCCAGATCATCGGAGGCCTCCATGGAAACGGCAGCAGTAGTTCTCAGTGTCGATCAGGCCCAGACTGAGGAATTCGAAGCCGGGTTCCGGGAGCACGAGCTACCTACCTGGATCGACTTTGAGGAAAAAGGGGTCCTGGTGGCAGCGTGCTTGCAGAGAATGGACATCTCCTCGCAGCCACGCTCGGGTGCCCAGCAATATTTGGTCGTCGCCATCTTCGCCACCGATGAAGGGCATCACCTTCACGACAGCGATCCCCGCTTCCAAGAATGGGACCGGATGGCCGAATCATTCCAGGTGGCCCCGGCGATGGCCTTCGGAGGCGAGACCATCCTCAAGGTTGGTTTGAACTAGCCCGTCCCAAGCATGCCTTGATGGCTGAGTCGACCTACAACCGCAAACGGGATTTCGCCGAGACCTCGGAGCCGGCGGCCGTTGCCAGCGACGCCGATGTCAATCCCATGACGGCCCCCACGGGTGAGTTGTTCGTCATTCACCAGCATTACGCCACCCGGCTCCATCACGATCTCAGATTGGAGATGCTGAACGGCTCGGTGCCGGTCCTGGTCTCATGGGCGATACCGAAGCTGCTTCCCAAACGCAAGGGCCAACGGCATCTGGCGGTCCGAACCGAGGATCATCCCTACGAGTACGCCTCCTTCTCAGGTTCGATCCCGGAGGGGAATTACGGAGCCGGCGAGGTGCGGATCTTCGACACCGGCGAGTACGAAGCGCTGGAAAGGGATGGAAAGAAGCTCAGCTTTCATCTCCGCGGGAAGCGCCTTGATGGCATTTTCCACCTCATCCATACCCGCGATCGGGACGGAAAAGAGGAGTGGCTGGTGCTGCAAGGAGAGGACTTGCGCAAGGGTTTGGAGCCTCCCCCGCCGCCAAAGCCGATGCTGGCCAGCGTCGGTGACGGAGCCTTCGACGATCCCGCGTGGTCGTTCGAACCCAAATGGGATGGAATCCGAGCCATTGCCATCTGTGGCGTGGATACCACCCTGGTCTCACGCAATGACAACGACATCACGGTCGCCTATCCCGAACTCTCGGCGATCAACAATCAACTGGTGGCTGTCGACGCCGTCATCGACGGCGAGATCGTTGCCCTCGCTGACGGGGTGCCATCGTTCCAAGCATTGCAAGGCCGCATGCATCTGCGCGATCGGGGAGCGATCGAGAAGGCGGCCAAATCGCTTCCCGTCACTTACATGGTCTTCGACCTTCTCTTCCTCGATGGACGCAGCTTGATCGACGAGCCGCTCACGGAGCGGCGCCGTTTGCTCGAGGAAATTGCTGTTCCTTCGAGCCGATTCCAGATTTCGCCCTCCATCGCCGGCGAGGGAACCGCTTTGTTCGAGGCCGCCAGGGCTCAGAATCTGGAAGGGATCGTTGCCAAGCAACTCAGTTCCACCTACCAGCCCGGGGCAAGGTCACGAGCCTGGCTCAAGATCAAAACTGTCTTCGATGCAGACGCGGTGGTAGTCGGCTGGACCGAAGGTGGCGGGGCGCGAAGCGGAAGCATCGGATCCCTGGTCCTGGCCATGTATGAAGGCGACGCGCTGCGCTACGTGGGCAATGTCGGAACCGGGTTCAACCAAAGGACCATGGCGGAGGCGATGCGGCGGCTCCGTGAGCTGGCAGCGACCCCCTCGCCGTTTCCACCCTCGGCTGTGCGGAACCGACCCGAATTGAAGCGAACCCATTGGGTTGCTCCCCAACTCGTAGCCACCGTCGAATACCGACAGGTGACGAGCGCGGGCCGCCTGCGAGTGCCCTCGTTCAAGGGGTTTCGCGAGGACAAGGCCCCCGAAGATTGCACGTTCGATCAGTTGAGCAGTGGTTAGCGGTCGAGCAAACGGTTGACGGCGTCGAGGACGGCTTTGGCGGTCGCCACTGCCGGGTCGCCGCCCCGAACAATGGCGCTCCCAACCAGTTCCTGGCCGTTCCGATGGACCTGGGCGAGGGCGATCTTGAGGTTGCCGAGGTCCGAGGTCGCCACCGCCGAGAGGTCGAAGCCGAGATCTGGCGAGAGATTACGAATCGCCCGCAACGTTGCTTCTCCTACCAGCCGATGCCGATGACTTGGCCCGCCATCGCCCTCGACCCGACCTCGATACTGGTTATGCGAAGCGGTCAGCGTCACCTCGATCACCGCCCGCGCACCAACCAGTTGCTGATCGATCGTCGAGAGGGCGGGACGGGGAGCCACGAATGCAGGGTAAACGGGCGCCGGCCAGAGTCAGCTTCTATGGTTTTGCGGTCCGCGACCAGGAGGGTTCTCTGTGATCAAAGAGTTCAAAGAGTTCATCGCCAAAGGCAATCTCATCGATCTGGCCGTGGCATTTGTCATGGGCGTTGCCTTCAGCGGGTTGGTCAACGCCTTCATCAATCGGATCGTCAATCCCATCCTGGGCTTGCTCTTCAACGTATCGAGCCTCGAGACGATGGGGCTGTTTGGCGATCCGGATCCAGTCACTGGGGTGCCCGCCGGGTCGTTGGGCGCCTTTGTCGGCGCCATCATCAACTTCCTCCTGGTGGGATTCGTGATGTTCTTGGTGGTCAAGGCCTACAACCGCATGCGCCGGCCTCCGGCGGACGTCGAACCGTCAGAAGAGATCGTGCTCCTCCGCGAGATTCGCGACGGCCTCCGTGCCCGCCCTTAGCCTGCCGTCTGACCGAACGCTTCCCTCTTCCTGATGCTCCGCCCTTGCCCTAGATGACTTGGCCTACTAGCATGCCAGACATGGTACCTAGCAAGATAGGTCATGAGCACGGGAGCCAGCTGCTCAAGGGCGTGCTCGACATGTGTCTCTTGGCGGTCATCGCCGAGCAGGCAACCTACGGATATGAGATGGCGCGGAAGCTCGAAAGCCGCGGATTGCGCCTCGCCTCGGAAGGGAGCATCTACCCCCTTCTCTCCCGGCTCCAACGCCAGGGACTGGTCGAGGGCTATCTGGTCGAGTCGGCAGGCGGACCCGCCCGCAAGTACTACCGGCTTGCCCCCAACGGAGCCCGCACGCTCTCAGCCTGGATCGCCGATTGGGAGGCTCTTGCTGCCGGTGTGAACGGTGTCATCAAGGGAGTTGACAATGGTTGATCAAGCCGGGACCGCCCGGATCGTCACGAGTTGCGAGCGCTACTGGCGAGAAGCAGGGCTTTCTCCGGGGGCGATCTCGGAAATGGTCACCCAGTTAGACCACCACCTGCGCGAGGCCGCAGCTGCTGGCAAGCCCCTCGACTCGGTGGTGGGCAAGGATCTGAGAGGTTTCGCCGAAGCGTGGGCGGCGGAGACCCAGGGCCGAAGTTCCCGCCAGGTCCAGACGAACTCGGCCGAGCGCAGATCCAGCCGGCGTGAGCTCGTGCTCTACGGACTCGGGGTGGTGGCCCTCGTAGTTGCGGTCGGCTTGTCGAGAGGAGGAGCATCAGTGGACAACGAGATTTGGAGATGGCTTTGGACCGGCTTGGCGGTCGCCATGGCTATCGGTGAGATCTTTACTGCGGGCTTCTTCCTGCTGCCCTTTGCGGTCGGCTCCGCTGCGGCTGCCGTGCTCGCCTGGACCGGGGTGGCAGTACTTCCGCAGTGGCTGGTCTTCTTCGGAGTATCTCTGGTGGCCTTCGTCTATCTGCGGCGTTTCATTGCCCGTCAGGACCAGCAGTCCGCGCCCTCGGTGGGGGCCAATCGCTGGACCAATACCCGAGGCGTGGTCCTCGACGCCATCGAACCGCTCGCCGGCACGGGCATCGTCCGAATTGGAGGAGAGGAATGGCGAGCGACTTCGGATCAGCCCATCCCGGCCGGAACCCAAGTTGTCGTACTGGAAGTGAGCGGGTCCCGTTTGGTGGTCACGCCTCTTGAGACCTGAACCAAGCAAAGGAAAGTAGAGACAGTGGAAAACAATGCGCTGGTAGTTCTGTTTGTCGTCGTGGCGGCGGCATTGATCCTGATTGCCGCCACCGGCTTTCGGGTCGTTCGGCCTTTCGAGAAAGGCCTAGTCGAATTCCTCGGCAGGTACGAGAAGACGGTCGACTCCGGACTCCGTTGGGTGATGCCTTTTGTCAAGCGGCTCACCAAGGTCGACATGCGCGAACAGGTAGTCGACGTGCCGCCGCAGGAAGTGATCACAAAGGACAACGTGGTGGTCACAGTCGACGCGGTGATCTACTACGAAGCCACCGATCCGGTGAAGCTGAAGTACAACGTTGCCAACTTTTCGCTGGCGGTGACCAAGCTCGCCCAAACCAACCTGAGGAATGTGGTGGGCGATCTCGATCTCGACACGGCTCTCACCAGCCGCGATCTGATCAACTCCAAGCTGCGACAAATCCTCGACGACGCCACCGACAAATGGGGAACCCGGGTGGTGCGAGTCGAAATCCAGCGCATCGAGCCACCGGCGGATGTCACCGAGGCGATGCACCGCCAGATGAAGGCCGAACGCGACCGACGGGCAGTGGTTACCGAGGCGGAGGGCGAGAAGACGGCTCGGGTCTTGAAGGCCGAGGGGGTCAAGGCATCGGCGATCATCGAGGCCGAGGGACAGGCCGAGGCCATCAAGCGCGTGGCCGACGCCGATCGATACCAGAAAGAGACGGTGGCGGAAGGAGAAGGCCGTGCCATCGAAAGGGTCTACTCAGCCATTCACACCGGCAACCCCACCCCCGATCTGATCTCGATCAAGTACCTCGAGGCGCTGGCGGCAGTGGCCAACGGTCAGGCGACGAAGATCTTCCTCCCCCTCGACTCGACCGCCGCCATGGGGAGCATCGCCGCCATGAGCGAGCTCTTCAAAGAGAAGTCCTAGCCGCGACCCAGGGTGGATAGGGCTGCTGTACAGCCCTATCAGCCCACAGACGGAGGGCGTTCGTTCAAGGTCGGGTGACTGCCCGCAGGGTGGACTCGACTTCGAAGGGTTCGACCGGCGGGTAGAAGACCATCATGTAGCGGTCGCAGCGGTCGCTGCCGTCGTTGTCGAACCAGGCGGCGACCCACTTACCGTCATCGTGGGGGCCTACCACTCCCCCGGTTCCCGCTACATCCACCTCCCCGCGCTCTCCGGGCCAATCGATCGGGGGAAGAGCGCCTCTGATGAGCGCGATCGCGAGCTCGCCGTCGGCGTTCACCCAGAAGACCGAGCGGGTACCTCCGATGGCGGTGAACTCGTCGAGTTCGATCGATCCGAGGTCGGCTGCTTCTCCGGTCACCCGGGTGGGCAGCTCACTGACGAGGTACGGGATCGGCGGGCACTCCACCAACGGCTCCAGCGTCGAGGTGGTCGAGCTTGCAGGCGTCGTCGTCGAGGGAGTCGTCGTGGTGACCTCAGCTGCGGGTGCGCAGGCGGCCATGGCAACTGCGACCAATATCGAGCCGACACGATGCACCGAGCCAAGATAGAAGCTGCCCCCGTGAAGAAACTCGCCGATCGACCGGCGCTCGCCGCTGTTCTCGGCGCCCTGGTCATCGCCACTTCGGCCATCCTCGTCCGCCTCGCAAACGTCGAGCCTTCAACCGCCGCCTTCTTCCGATGCGCTTACGCGCTGCCGGTGCTGGCGATCATCGCCCGCTCGGAAAAGGGCCGTTTCGGGCCCCTCGATCGGAAGACGGTCAATCTGGCGGCGCTGGCGGGGATCTTCTTCGCCGCCGACCTGGTGCTTTGGCATCACTCCATCGCTCAAGTCGGAGCCGGCCTGGCGACGGTGCTCGGCAACACCCAGGTGGTGATCGTTCCCTTTCTCGCCTGGCTCCTGCTCCGAGAACCCGTCGGTCGCCCGCTTGTGGTTGCCGTCGCCCTGGTTATGTCGGGGGTGGTCTTGATCTCAGGGATTTTCGGCGCCGAGGAGGCCTACGGACGCAACCCCGGATTAGGAGTCCTCTTCGGGGTCGGGACGGGCTTCGCCTACGCCGGATTCATCCTGGTGCAGCGGCAAGCCAACCGGGACCTCCGCCGTCCGGGAGGTCCTCTTCTCTATGCCACCGGGGTTGCTGCCCTCGCCTCGCTGGCAGCCGGACTGCCCTTGGGCGAGATTGACGTCAAGCCGAGCTGGCCCGCCCACGGATGGCTCTTGCTGCTCGCCCTCGGGGTGCAGGTGGGGGGTTGGCTCCTGATCAGCATCGGCCTACCACGACTTCCCGCCGCCGTGACCTCGGTCCTCCTCACCGTGCAGCCGATCGGCTCAGTTCTGATGGGACAACTGCTGCTCGACGAGCGCCCCTCCCTCATTCAACTAAGTGGCGTGGCTTTGATCCTCGGCGGTCTGATCCTGACCGGTCGCCGGAAAGCGGCACCAGTTATGGTGGGATCGGGATGAAAGACCAGATCAAAGCCACCATCGAAGCTCACGCCGGCGAGCTCGCCGACATCAGCCGCTGGATGTACGAGAACCCCGAGGTTGCCTACGAGGAGCGGGAGAGTTCAGCTCGCCTGGCCGACTTTCTAAAGGGAAACGGTTTCGACGTCGAGTACCCCGCCTACGGACTCGAAACCGCCTTCGCCGCCAGGGCTGGGGATACCGGGCCCGAGGTCATCATCTGCGCCGAGTACGACGCCCTGCCCGGCGTGGGCCACGCCTGCGGGCACAACATCATCGCCACGTCGGCGCTCGGAGCCGGGATCGGCCTGCTCGAGGCAGCCAAACAGCTGGGGTTTCGCATCACGGTGCTAGGCACCCCGGCCGAGGAGAAATATGGCGGCAAGGTCGATCTGATCAAAGCTGGCGCCTTCGAGGGTGCCGCCTGCGCGATGATGGTCCACCCCTCCACTCACGATGTGGTTGACCCGCCGGTGATATCGGTGGCTCACATCGACGTCATCTTCCGCGGCAAGACCGCCCACGCCTCGGCCTATCCCTTCCTCGGGATCAACGCCCTCGACGCCTTCGTCCAGGCCTATGTCAACGTCTCTACCTTGCGCCAGCAGCTCGAAGCCACCGACAAGGTCCACGGGATCGTCACTCATGGCGGAGATGCCCCCAATATCATTCCTGACTACACGCGTTCCTCCTGGTACGTCCGCGCCCCTCAACAGGATCGATTAGAGGTCCTCCTCCCCCGCGTCCTGGCGTGTTTCGAAGCAGCGGCCACCGCCACCGGCTGCACGCACGAGATCGAATATGTCGGCCACACGTATGAGGACATGATCAGCAGCCCAGTCCTGGTCGAGCTATTCGCGGCCAACTCCGAATCACTGGGAAGACCGATGATGCGAGGTAAGGACCTGCCGCCGACGGTTTCGGGCTCCACGGATATGGGCAACGTGTCCAAGCTCGTTCCCACCATTCACCCGATGATCTCGATTGACTGCACGCCGGCGGTTAACCATCAACCGGAGTTCGCCGCTCACACCATCACCCCGGCCGGCGAGAAAGGCCTGATCGATGGAGCGGTGGGGATGGCCTGGACCGTCTTCGACGTCGCTGACGGCGATCGCTGGGAGGAAATCAAGGTCTGACCAAAGACAATCGCCATGCGTTAGGGGTTGGCGCCATTGAGAGGCCTCACACCCGGTCGGCGAGCTGTCAGATCTAACGTTTCGCGGACAATCCATGGTGGAGATGTCCGAATCCGGCCTCAACCAGAAACTCGGTGAGCTTTTCAGTAGCTATCACCCTGAGGTTCTCGGTTATTGCGCCCGACGAGTCGGACGGGAAGATGCCGAAGATGTTGCCGCCGAGGTGTTCGCGATCGCCTCGCGGCGAGCAAGTGAGATCGATTGGTCAACGGCGCGGCCGTGGCTGTTCGGAATCGCTCGCGGAGTCATCGCCAATCGTTGGCGTTCACTTCGGCGCTGGAACAAAGCGGCCGGACTTGTGAGCGGGCTGGCCAACCCGCCGCAAGACGGACCCGACGAGGTAGTGATCCGTTACGCAGAGGATCAGGAGGTCCTGACGACTCTGCAAGCGATGCGTGCTACCGATCGGGAAGTGTTGATGCTGGCTGAGTGGGAGGAGTTGAGCAGCGCCGAGATCGCTCGTGCCTTGGGCATCTCGGTGGCGGCCGCCGACCAAAGGCTTCATCGCGCCAAAGACCGCTTTGTGAAGTCATTTGTACAAAACATGAGCCGAGTTGCCTACCTCGAGTTTCGAGTCAGAGAGGTGCCCGATGGCAAATGAAGCAAAGTCCCGAGAGGCCATTCTCGCTCTGCTTCGTCGCGCCAATCCCGAGCCCGACCTCGAGGCGTTGGTCCGGGCTGTGACGGCACCGGATCACCCGGCTCCCACCATCAGGAGAAGAACCTTGGCCACCAAGACCACCGAGCGTCCTACCCCTCCTGCGCGGCGGCGCCGGAACTGGGTTCCAGCCATCGCCGCAATCGCGGCGCTGATAATTGTCGGAGGACTCGTCTTTTCTCGAGCGAACCCCAGGTTCGTTCCCGCCACCTCTCTGGCGTGCGAGCCATCTTCGGCGCTCCCGCCCGCGACCGAATTCGGCGTGACGGGATGGAGCTCCTTCGAGTCAGGCAGATATTGCTTCAGGATCGGATATCCACCCGGTTGGGGTGCATCTGACGCCAGAGCTGACTGGGCGATGGAAACAGACGCCGACAATTGGTTGAGCGCTTCTCAGGAGTCGTTCGTTTCGCCTCGAGGCGATGTCAGAGCCAGCGCCTGGGCTGTACCCCTCGAAACGGCCATCCGTGACATGTCCGACGTCGAGACCTGGATCGGGCAGTACTGCGAGCAGACAGGATATCCCTTTTGCGCCGAGGCCATTGAACGAGCAGTGCCGTTGTGCTACGACGCCAACGATTGTCGTCCTACCGGTTTACTGATGCACTTCGATGGCGTCGAGGCGTCATTCGACGCGTTCGAGGGCGTCCAGGCCATCTTTACCGGTCCCGAGCCCATCGGCAGGGCCGCCGACAGGATGATGGTGGTCGCAGTTTGGCGACAGGACGATCACCCGAGTGTCGCCTCCTACGGTGGCGGCCAAACTCTTCTCGAGGCCTTTATTTCGACGATGGACGTTTGGTTGCCGCGTGGGGAGAGGACGTGCCTCGAGGGCGCGTCGTACGCTCCCGGATCCTGCCCCTAGTTGTCGGCCCGATCATCCGACGGCGTAGAACTTGCCATCTCGCACCCCAACGTAGACCCTGCCCTCCCACACCGCCGGCGTCGATTCGATGCACGACTCGGACAATTTGAGCGTCCACAACGGAGCCGGACGGTGGGGGTCGGCGAGGGAATAGGCGCGCAGCTCCCCGGTGCAGGTCGCCACCAGCAATTCGTCTCCGACCACCACGGGCGAAGACCAGGCATGCCAGCCGATCTCCTCCCGCCAGGTGACTTCGCCGGTTCCGGTGTCCACTGCCAGCAGCTCGCCGGGCTGAGTGGCCTCATATAGGACTCCATCCCCCAGGGCCGGTGTCGCCCACAGCCCGCCCACCTGGTCGCCGCCCGGCACCAGCAGCCCCCAGACGTAGGGATCAGATCGCTTCGGATCGAGCTTGATCAGCTGACCAAGCTCGCGGCTGCGGGCGTTCTTCCGCTCTTCCTCCACGGCCACATACACCGACCCGTCTGAGTCGGAAACCAGAGTGGCATCGGTGTCGTCGCCCACCCAATAGTCAAACGCTAGCGAGGCACTGCCGTTTGCGATGTCCGACAGCTCAAATCCCACCACTCTTCCCCCCGAGTTGGCCAGATAGGCCACCTGCTCGTGAATCATCACCGAACTCTCGAAGGACACATTGCGTCCCACTCTGGAGAGCAACTCGTCGGTCCATCCCGGTGTGGAGAAGACGATCTCGGGAGCGACCGAGACAAGACCGTCGGCACCTGTGGTCCGGTTAAGTTTGATGGCGAAGAACCATCCGTTTTCCCCGCCCTCATAGAGCATGTCATCGACGATGACTGGATTGCCGTCCCAGTCATCGTTCCAGATACCGGCGACGGCATCGGCGTCGAGACTCCACAGCTCGGAGGGCTCCGGGCGATCGAGGGCGACGATTCGCAGTTTGTTATCGCGGGAGCCGAAGTAGAGCAGTGGGAACCCATCGGGGTCGAGGGTCACCGATCCCTTGATGATGTCATTGGTCGCGAACGACGGTCGAAGTTCTGCGCCAGAGGAGGCGTCGAGGAAATGGACCGACTTGTCATAGGCGCCGAAGATGACCTCGGTCGTCCCGTCGCCTCGCTCCCAGACCACGGGCTGGCCGGTCCAGCCGCTGCCGCACCATTGTGAGCTGACGCCAGCCACCGAGGAGAACCCACACATGACCCCATCGGGCGGATAACTCCAAAGCACCCGAGGGTTGGCCGGCAGCGGACCTGTCCCGTAGAAGGTTCGAGTGGGATTTCCCCGGAACATCGTCAGGCCCGGCGTCGACCCCCACGGCCGTCCCGCCGTGAAGCCTGGAACCGTACCCGGCTGGCGGGTCGGAAGCGTCGTGGTGGGAGCAAGAGTGGTGATCGGCTTGGGTCGAGTGGTCGTGGTCGGTGCCGGAGCCGTGGAGGTTGTCGTGGCGGCGGTCGTGGTTGGCAACAAAAGTCGGGTGAGGGCGTTGTCCGGCGCGGCCAGGAAAGAGGCGGCCCCGAGGAGCCCACCCAGGGCGATGACCGTCGGAATCGCCCAACGCTTTTTGGAGTCGGCCGGATTCACGTTTGGGGGCAAGCACGCTCGCCGGTGACGACGGGGTGGCCCGGGCTTTCAATCTGGGCCGGAAGCAGGCAGGCCCGTACCTCCCCTTGCGGCGAGATCTCGATTCGAGCGACGGCGGTTGTCGAGCCGGCGGCGGAGAAGTTGGGCCAGACGAAATTCCCCAGGCTCCACGCCACCGGAACCCCCTCGATGGTCTCGAGCGGCTGCAAGCGGTGGGGATGATGGCCGAAGATCGCATCGGCGCCGGCGGCAATCATGGCTTGGGCCCGCTCGATGTCGTCGGGGCGGGGAGCAAGGTCCAATTCCACACCCCAATGTACGGTGACAACTACCCAGTCGGCCCACGCTTCCGCTCGCTCTACTGCCGCCACCATGGAGTCGATGTCGTCGCCATCTGCCATGCCCGGTGCCGTCTCGGTAGCGAGCCAACCCGCGTGCGGTTGGATTCCTCCGAAGCCGACCACCGCCACCTTCCATCCCTCGATCAGGTAGGGAAAAAACGCGTTGGCCTGGCGGAGGTGGCGCCCAGCACCGACGGTATCGATGCCAGCTGCCAGGAGACGCAGTCGACCGTCGATGAGCGCTTCCTTGCCGAAGTCCTGGGAGTGGTTGTTGGCGAGATTCGCAAGGTCGACGCCGGCCGCAGCCATCTCCGAGAATCCGTCCGGGCAACGGAAGACGAACTCCTTTGGTTCCGGCGAGCCGAGAGGGGAGGGACTGCACTCGAGATTGACGATCGTGAGATCGTCATCGAGAAACAGGCCATCAAGGCCGCTCCAGGCCGAGTCAAAGCCACGCTCCGCGAGTGCCGGTATATAAGAGGTGTCGAGGTTGACGTCGCCGACTCCTTGGATGACCAGCGAGCCCCGTTCGGGCACTGTGGTTGAAGTCGACGTGGGAGCCTCCATAGCCGTCGTCGCTGAAGATCCCGTAGTAGCCGGCGAGGTGGTCGTCGTCGAAACAGAAGGCGAGGGAGCGGCCATTGGAGCCGCCCTCGCCAGAGGAGCGCCGCATGCGACAAGCAGCGAGAAGAGCAGGAAGGACCGGCCGAGCACCGGGGGAGGCTAGGTCGAGTCGACTTGTTCTCTGTGGAGATATCCGCGTTGAGCGCGGTTACCAACCCTGGGTTCGCTAAAGGATTTGGGAGAGGAAGGTCTTGGTCCGTTCCTCGGTGGGGTTGGTGAAGAAGTGTTCGGGGGGGCCAACTTCGACGATCTGTCCGTCGGCCATGAAGATGATGCGATCGGCCACCGCGCGGGCAAAGCCCATCTCATGGCTGATCACGATCATGGTCATCCCCGAGGCGGCGAGCTCTTCCATCACCTCGAGTACCTCCTTGATCATCTCGGGGTCGAGGGCCGAGGTGGGCTCGTCGAAGAGCATCACCTTGGGCTGCATCGCAAGCGATCGGGCAATAGCCACCCGCTGTTGCTGGCCGCCAGACAGCTGACCCGGAAACTTGCGGGCCTGCTCGGGGATCCTCACCCGGGTGAGCATCTTCATCCCTAGCTCCTCGGCTTCTGCCTTGGCCATGTGCCGCACTTCCCGCGGGGCCAGGATGACGTTGTCGAGCACCGTGAGATGAGGGAAGAGATTGAACTGCTGAAACACCATGCCGGTCTCCATTCGGACTTCGTGGATATTGCGGATGTCGTCGGTCAGCTCCACTCCGTCCACGATGACCCGGCCGGCATCGTGTTTTTCGAGGCGGTTGATGCATCGGATCAAAGTGCTCTTGCCAGAACCGGAAGGCCCGATGACGACCACAACCTCCTTCTTGGCCACACTCAGCGAGATGTCGTCAAGGGCTTGGAAGGTGCCAAAGAACTTGTCGACATTCTCGAGCACGATCATGGGCTTTCCGCCGTCGGCAGGTTGGGGGTCGGTCATCTCTCTCCAATTCCGAGGCGCCGCTCAAGGCGGCGTGCTTCGCGTGACATTGCGAACGAACCTGCCCAGAACGCCAGGGCTACGAACGGCAGCGTGATCCTCGCCAGGCCCTGAGCATTGAAGGCCGGTTGGGCGTTGGCGAACGAGGAGGCGGCGAGGACGTCGCCAAGTCCGACGATCGCAACCAAGGTGGTGTCCTTGAACAAGCTGATGAACTGTCCCACCATCGCTGGAATCGTCGCCCGCAGAGCCTGGGGCAGGACGATCAGGCGGGTGATCTTCAATCCCGGGAGGCCCAGGGACTGAGCCGCCTCCGATTGGCCCCGGGGCACGCTTTGCAGACCGCCGCGCACAACCTCGGCTATGTACGCGGCCTCAAAGGCCGTGATCACGATCAAGACCCGGGTGACGCTTCCCGGGCGAAGGTCGCGGGGCAAGAAGAAGCCGAGGGCAAAGACCGCCATTAGGAGGAGGGTGATGAGAGGAACGCCGCGGATGAGCTCGATGTAGCCAATCGAAAAGGCGCGGACCACCGGCAGGCTCGAGCGCCTTCCCAGGGCAAGAGCCACGCCGATGGGAAATGCAAAGAGGATCCCGGCGATCGTCAGGAAAATGTTGAGCATGAACCCGCCCCAGTCCTCCCAACCAAGCCCGGAAGCACTGAGGATCCAGTAAGCGCCAAGAGGTAGCAAGGCCACCGATAGCCAGCCGACCCGCCGAGGGATACGGCCCAGACGCCCCCCCAGCCAGCGGCTGGCCACCAGCAGAGCCACCGCCGCGATCACTACCAAAGTGGGGATCAACGTTCGGGTTAGTGCCAAGGCGGCTATCACCAGCAGGCTGAGAGGCCAGAAGCGTCGCAGCCAGCCAACCACCGCACGTGATCCGCGTACCTCCGCCAGCCGGATCCCGGCCTCCTTGGATCTTTCCCGCGCCGCCGCCTTCAGCATTCCGCCCGCCAGCCCCGCCATTAGCGCCAGCAGCAGCATGGCCACCACCACCCGCCACAGTTGGGCCCGGGGGAAAGATCCCACCATGAACAGTGCCAGGTTGACCCGAAGGATCTCGAAGTTCGACGTCGCCAGGAAGCGGACCAACAGATAGGCGAGATAGACAATCCCCGCGCCCAGTACGACCGTCAGAAAGGCGTTGAGCGGCGTCGAAAAGAGGTTCCTCCGCATCCATAGAACTGCAACCGGTCGGGAGGCGGTGGTGGTCATCAGCGGGTCACGATCCGGAGGTGACGGTTGTAAAGGTTGACGAGGAAGGAGATCACCAGGCTGAAGACCAGGTACGAGCCCATCAGCAAGACCACCACCTGCGGGGCCGGTTGACCGTTGCCGATCGCCTGGAAGGCAACCAGAGTCACTTCGGCGAAGCCAACCGCGATCGCCAATGACGTGTTCTTCACGTAGTTGAGGTATTGATTGATGATCGGAGGCAGGGCGATGCGCATGGCCTGTGGCAACACGACGAACCGGAGTCTTTGGAACCCGGAGAGAGCCAGCGCCGAAGCCGCCTCCGACTGCCCCTTGGGAACGGCGAGGATCGAGCCGCGCACGATCTCGGCCACGTGGCTCGAGGTATAAAAAGCCAGAGCCCCCACCACCGCGAAGAAGGCACCGAGACCGCGATAGCCGCCATCGACCACCCGCCCTTCGAGGTGAGGCAAAGTGATGGTGAGCGGCCGATCCAGAATCAGATAGGCAATAGCGCCCACGAGGGCGACGGTTCCCAGGCTCCACAGCCAACGATGGTGCGGCGTTCCGGTCCGCTCGTGAACTCGGGTGCGCCACCACCAGAGAAAGGCACCGAGCAGCACCGCTACCAGCATCACCATCATGAACGGGCGATAGTTGTCTCCGGCCCGGAACCCGGGGACGTGAAATTCGAGATTGCTGATGACGAACCAGCCGAAGGGGGTTATCGGATTCCGCGCCGGAGGGAGGCGAAGAATCACGGCCTGAAAGGCAAAAATGACCACCAGCAAGGGCGGCAGGTTGCGAAGGATCTCCACATAGGCCGAAGAGATTTTCGCCACCAGCCAGTTGGTGGAAAGGCGACCGACTCCGACGATGACCCCGAGGATCGTCAGCAGCGGCAGCCCGACGATGGCGAGGGCGAAGGTATTGCGGATTCCGTTCAGAAGCGCCGAACGAACAGGAGCACTGGGGCTTAGGTCCGAGCCGGCGATGCGGACTCCGAAAGGTTGATCAAGGAAGTTGAAATCTGTCCGAACACCTCGGGCGCGCATGTTGTTGGTGACGTTGAACCACAGGACGTAGAGAAGGAACAACACGGCGGCCGCAACCACTACCTGGGCGACGCCGCGGAGCACCCGTTGGTTACGCCAGAAGGGGACTCGGGCGTTGGGGATCAAAACCTCCCTTGTTATGAGGAAGGGGCGGCCGGAAGGCCGCCCCTTCCTTCGAATCGCCCTACCGGAAGGGCGGCGAGTACAAGAGCCCGCCGTTCAGCCAGAGATCGTTCACCCCCCGCACCAGACCCAGCGGTGTATCCGGGCCGACATTGCGGTCGAAGATTTCGCCGTAATTGCCAACGGAGGCGATCACATTGGCAGCCCAACCCGGCTCGAGACCGAGTCCGGCGTCGAAGACAGCGGTGCCGTCGTCGCTTTCGATTTCCAATCCCAGGAGTCGTCGGATCTCGGCATTGTCGGTGTCAGCGAAGGTGTCGACATTGTCTGAAGTGATCCCCAGCTCCTCAGCCAGGATGGTGGCGTTGACCACCCAGTCCACTACCTGCGCCCATTGCGAATCGCCGTCACGGACCGCCGGGCCCAAGGGTTCTTTGGAGAAGGTCTCCTCGAGGATCGTCAAGGCTTCGGGTCCACCTTGATCAGCCGGGAAGGCGGAACGGACACCGGCCAGCTGCGACTTATCCGACGTCCAGCCGTCGCACTGTCCAGAGACGAACGCGGGCTGGAGGACGCCATTGTCCTCGAACGTGAGCGGGGTATAGGGAATGTCAGCGAACCGGGTAGCGAGGTTCAGCTCCGTCGTGGTCCCGGACAGCACGCAGATCGCGGTGTTGGCCAGGTCCTCCAGCGCGGTGATACCCGAATCAGTGAACACCAACATCCCTTGCCCGTCATAGAAGGTGGTGGTCAGGAAGGTGGCGCCCTCCCCGCCATCGCGGGTAGCAGTGAAGGTGGTGTTGCGAATCAATACATCGATCTCGCCCGATGCCAGAGCCGTAAAGCGTTGCTGGGCGTCGAGGGGGACGTATTCGACCGCCTCTGGGTCGCCCAAAACGGCTGCTGCCACCGCTCGGCAGTAGTCGATGTCAAAGCCCGACCGGGTGCCGTCCGCGTTCAGGAACCCGAATCCGGGAACCGTTTCGTTCACCCCGCACAGCAGGCTTCCTCTCGATTGAACTTCGCCCAGCAGCCCGCCTCCGCTTGGTTCGGTGCCAGCCGTGGTGGTGGTGGCACCGCCGGTGTCAGCCGTGGTTGGGGTCCCGGTATCGGCCGTGGTGGCCGGGCCCGTGTCGGTGGTCGGGGCTGTGGTCGTGTCCGCCGCCTGCGTACAGGCAGCCAACAACATCACTGCCGCAAGAAATGCCAGGGTTCTCGCTCGTCTCACTAGTCCTCCCTTGGGGATGTGATACCGCCTAATGGTGGTCTGACCATAGTCAGAGAAGCCGGAATCGGGCCGGGGAGGCTCGTTTCCTGGGCGACCCTCGTCTGTTCGGGGGCCAACAAAGCTGCGTTCGCCAAAGGTCTGGTGGCTTTAGACGACCAAACATGACAAGCTGTTGGCAATTCGCGCATAAGGGTGGTTAACGGGACTCATGTTTGACGCAGCCGATGCACGGTTGTTGGAGGACACCGCCGGTGGAGATTCCGATGCGTTTGCCATCTTCTTTCGCCGTCATGTCTCTTCCATCACGCTTTATGCGGTTCGGCGTTGCCGTGATCCCGAAGATGTTGGCGACCTAGTGGCCGAGACCTTTCTTGTTGCCCTGCAGGCCGCTGGTCGTTACATCCCCGAGACTGAGACAGCGCTCCCCTGGCTCTTTGGAATCGCCCGCCGGGTTTTGGCCAAGCAGCGTCGACGCATGGCAGGAGCGCGACGGCTGCTCATCAAGAGCAGCAATAGCCACCTCCACTTCACCGCCTCGGAGGAGGACGCGGTCGCCTCCGCCATCGATGCTGCCCGCCAACGGCCGGCGCTGGAGGCGGGATTGGCACGGCTGAGCAACGGTGAGCGCGAGGTCATCGAATTGGTGGCTTACGACGGCCTGACCCCGGCCGAGGTTGCCGAAGTGCTCAAGCTCAGCCCCAACGCGGCCCGGCTTCGGTTATCCCGGGCTCGCCGCCATCTCCGTCAGATCCTCGAGCCGATCCCCGAGTCGGAAGCCCACCATGCGATCTAGAAGACCGACCTTCAAGCGACCTACGTCTCCACCGATCGACCAGTTCGTCGATCAATTGGAAAGCAAGCTTCGTCATGCGATGGTTGTTGCCCCACCGGCTCGGCCGAACCGATTGCTGAGGGCCTGGGATCGGTGGACCCGGTGGATGCTTCGTCCGGTGGCGCATGGAGGCTTGGCGCTCGTGATGATCTCCGTCCTGGCGGCCTCCGTTTCCGGCTCCAATACCAGGATCGTGATGGACGTTTCGCAACCGGCCCCAGTTGAGTTGAACAATGACGCCTACTGGGTGGAAGTGGTTCAGATCCCAGACCCGGTCCCCCAGACCTATCCGACTGTCGCCCGGGAACCAGTCAGCCGCTTTGTTGTGATGGTCGAGCCTACTCCCCGACCTCCCTACATCCCCGACGAGATCGGCCTCAGCCCCGTTTAGGCCGCCGGGTCTTATCAGCGGCAGGACCGGCGACCATCGCCAAGATCTGACTGCTCACTCCCTCGGAGTCGAGGCCGACGTCGTGAAGCAATTCTTCGACGCTCCCCGCCGGTAGGAAACGATCGGGGATGCCCAACACCCGAACTCGGCCGGCCAAACCGGCCGGGGCGACTTCCTCCAACACGGCAGCTCCAAATCCTCCGGCAATGACGTTGTCCTCGAGGGTGATGACCAGGTCGAAAGCCTTCACCCAGGTCAAAAGGCGCGGATCCAGGGGCTTCACCCAGCGGGCATTGATGACCCGGCAAGAAACTCCGTGACTACTCAGCGAGACTGCCGCCTTCTGGGCAATCTCGGCCATACGTCCGCTGGCCAGGAGGAGGACGTCGTCACCATCGGAAAGCTCTTCCCACAAGCCAATCGGGATCGGTTCGGCCGGAAGCATCGGCAACGACGAGGCGGCCGCTTTCGGGAAGCGGATCGCCACCGGGCCATCGTGGTCGAGGGCGGCGGGAATCATCCCTGCGAGCTCGGTTGCATCGGCCGGAGTCCCAACCACCAGATTGGGGATCATTCGCAAATAGGAGATGTCGAACACACCGTGATGGGAGGGCCCGTCCGGCCCGGTGATCCCCGCCCGATCGACGAGGAAGGTGACCGAGAGATTGTGAAGGGCGACGTCGGTGATGATCTGATCGAAAGCCCGCTGGAGAAAGCTCGAATAGATCGCCACCACCGGGCGTTTCCCCGCCATGGCCATTCCGGCCGCCAGAGTCACCGAATGCTGTTCGGCGATTCCGGTGTCATGCACTCGATCGGGCATTTCGAGGGCCATCTCGGCCAGGCCGGTGGAAGAGATCATCGCCGCCGAGATGGCCACCACCTCCGGTCGACGTCGAGCCTCTTCCAGCACTGCCCGCCCGGCGATGTCGGTGTACTTGAGCTCGTCCTTGAGGGCCCGACCGGTGCGAACGTCGAAGCTCGAGACTCCGTGCAACTTGTCGATCTCGTCACTGAGGGCGGGGGCATAGCCCTTCCCCTTCTCGGTCACGATGTGGACGATCACGGGCTCGCCATAATCCTTTACCTTCAGCAAGGTGGTCTCAAGCTGCTTGAGATCGTGGCCATCGATGCGTCCCGAGTACTTCAGACCCAGGGTGTCGAACACGGTGGACGGTTCGAGAATCTGCTTGACCGCCTCCTTGAATCGGTTGGCCATCTCATCGGCGGTCTCGCCCACCAAAGGCAGACCCCGCAGCATCCGTCCGAAGGTGCGCTTCATCCATTCATACCGGGGATCTAGCCGAAGGTGTGCGAGGTTGGCCAGTGCTGCCAAGCCACCGACGGTCGGCGCATAAGAGCGGCCGTTGTCGTTGACAACGATGACCAGGTTCGAGGGGCGGCTAACGGCGATGTGGTTCAACGCCTCATAAGCCATCCCGCCGGTGAGGGCACCGTCGCCCACCACGGCCACCGTCCAGTAGTCGGGATTGGTAAGCGCATGGCCGAGGGCATAAGAAAGGGCGGTCGAGGCATGGCTGTTCTCGACGAAGTCGTGTGGGCTTTCCTCCCGGCTGGGGTAGCCAGAAAGCCCCCCGAAGCGGCGCAGGGTCGGGAAGTCATCGCGCCGACCCGTGATCAGCTTGTGGACGTAGGCCTGGTGCCCGACGTCCCAGATGATCCGATCACGGGGGCTGTCGAAGGCCCGATGCAAGGCGACGGTGAGCTCGACTACGCCGAGATTCGGGCTCAGGTGGCCTCCGGTGCGGGCTATCTGATCGATCAGAAACTGTCGGATTTCGTCGCAGAGTTGGGGTAGTTCCTCCTCGGTCAAGCGGCGGAGGTCAGCCGGGGAATCCACCCCCTCGAGCAGCGTCACGGAAGGAAGACTAGGAGAGATCGGACATCAGAGATCAGACTTCAGATTTCAGACTTCACATTTCAGATTCGGGTCTGATGTCTGACGTCTGATATCTGACGTCTCACAGGATTTTCGAGAAGAAGTCCCGGGTTCGGCGATTCTGTGGGTTGGCAAACAGCTCTGCTGCAGGCCCCTCTTCCACCACACGGCCTTCGTCCATCATCACCATATGCGATCCAACCTGACGCGCGAATCCCATCTCGTGGGAGACCACCACCATCGTCATCCCCGAGGAGGCAAGCTCAAGCATGACATCGAGCACCTCCTTGATCATCTCGGGATCGAGGGCGGAGGTGGGCTCGTCGAACAACATCACCTTGGGGTTCATCGAAAGGGATCGGGCAATGGCCACCCTTTGCTGCTGACCGCCCGAGAGTTGGGCGGGCTTCACCTTCGCCTTCTCCGGAATTCCCACCCGCCTCAACTGCTGGAAAGCTATCTGCTCCGCTTCTTCCCGGGAGCGGCCTCGTACCTTCCGCTGGGCCAGTGTGAGGTTGTCGAGTACGGTCAGGTGGGGGAAGAGGTTGAATTGCTGGAAGACCATCCCCACGTCCTTCCTCACCTGGTTGATGTCGGTACTCCGGTCTTCCAGGCGAACTCCATCGATGAAGACTGAGCCCTTTGTTGGGATCTCGAGATGGTTCATGCACCGCAGCAAGGTCGACTTTCCCGATCCGGAAGGGCCGATGATGACCATTACTTCCCCCACCCGAACCTCGAGATTGACGTCGTGGACGGCCACCAACCTTCCAAAGTGCTTGTGAAGCCCCTCCACACGAATGCGCGGCTGACTATTGACGCTGGAGTCGGCGGGCATACCAGTTCACGGATAGGGATAGCAAGAGAGTGCCGGTCAAATAGAGAAAGGTCGTCACCAAGAACGCCTCGCGGAACTCGAAGGCATTGTTGGCATGGCGACGAGCTAGGTAGGTGATTTCAAATACCGAGAGCACCGACAGCAAGGAAGAATCCTTGAACATGGCGATGAAGTCGTTGCCAAGGGCAGGAAGTATGTTGCGCACCGCTTGTGGAAGGACGATCGTCCTCATGGTCTGGCCCCGAGTCATGCCTAAGGATCGACCTGCTTCGGTCTGCCCGACACCCACCGACTCGATGCCGGCGCGAAAGACCTCGGCGATATAACCGCCATAGATCAGGGCCAGGGCGATGATGGCCCGCCATTCGTTACTGAGCCGGTTCTCGATCCCGAGGGCATCGCTGATGGGGGGGATCAGCACCAAAGCGACGGTGAATATCAGGACCAACATCGGCACACCGCGTATGAACTCGACGTAGAGCGTTGCCAGGTTGCGGATGACCAGATTGCGCGAGATTCGCCCCAGCCCTGCGATGAGCCCGAGCACCAGGGCCACGCCGAACGCGATCAGCGTGGCTCGTATGGTGATGGGAATCCCTCGCAGTACCGCTTCCTTCGCCCCCCCATAAGTCGGGCTGAAGAAAGTGAGATAGCCGAGGTAGGCGATGATGGCGATCAAGCCCACCAACCACCAGGGGAACTCCCCCGCTCGGATCACCATCGACTTGCCGGGAAGCCCGGCCTCGGGGTCGACGACCCCCTCCGGCGACAACCCTTCGACTTGAGTCGGGGTGCCAGACATGAGAGACGCCAGGCTAGGCCCGGCGTCTCTCGCGATGCATTAGCAGCGGGGTTAGGAGGTGGGCCACCAATTCCCGTTGATCTCCGCCAGAGTGCCGTCTTCCTCCATAGAGGTAAGGGCGGCATCAAAGGCTGCCACCAACTCCGAGCCGTTCGGGAAGATGAATCCCAACTCGTCGGAGGAGAGTGAGCCCTCGATCAGCTTCAACTGGTCGGCATTCTCACCGATGTAGCCCTGGCCGGCCGTGTCATCGATGATCACCGCGTCCGCGTCGCCACTCAGCACGGCTTGGACCGCGAAGCCGAATTGCTCGAAACCCTGCACTCGATCTTCGCCAAAAGCTTCGACCGCGGTGTCAAAGTTGGTGGTACCGAGCTGGGTCGCGACCAAATAGTCGCCAGCCCCGAACTCGTCGACGCTGGCGAAGCGATCTTCGTCAGCGCGTACAAGCAACTTCTGTTCCACGCTGACATAGCCCTTCGAGAAGTCGACCTGCTCCTCACGCTCTTCGGTGATGGTGATTCCGTCCGCCGCCATGTCGTACTGGCCCTCGGAAACGGCAATGATCATCCCGTCCCATGCGACCTCGACAAACTCGGGGGTGCAGTTGATGCGGCTGCAGATCTCGTTCACCGCGTCGTAATCCCATCCGATGGCTTCACCAGTGGCATCGTCGATGTAGTTGAAAGGTGGATAGGCGTTTTCAACCGCCACTGTGATGGTCTGGCCTCCTAGATCGGGGAGCTCGCCGACAGACGCCGCCGTGGTTCCCGCCCCGGCACCGGTCGTGTCGACTGGTCCAGCGGTAGTTCCACTGGTCCCGTCACCGCATGCGGCGACTACCAGGGCCAGAGCTAGTCCTACAAGCCAGAGCTTTCTGGCAGATTTCATTAATTTCCTCCATTTTCAGGTTGAGGTTGCTCCCGATGGGCGCGGGGCCCAAGAGCAGCTGGGAAAAGGGTAATTGACCGGGAATTAGACGTCGTCGGCTGCCAGCAAACGGCGGCGGCCAAAAGTCCAGGGACGACTGGGATCAGAAAGCAAAAGCTGAAATATCGATATATGGCCGCGTTCGAATGCCTGTACCGAGCCCGCCATATAGAGCCGCCAGATTCGGTAGGTCCGCTCGCCTACCAGTTCCACGGCGGTCCTCGACTTGGCCTCGAGGTTGGCCACCCAATGGCGCAACGTCAGGGCATAGGAAGCCCGCAGCGATTCGGCGTCCCGCAACTCGAACCCGGCCCGTTCGGAGGCGCCCGTCACGTACTCCACCGGCACCAGCTGGGAATCGGGAAACACATAGGTGCTGATGAAGGTCGGGCGGCGAAGCGAGAGACCTCGCCGGCGGGTGACGATCCCGTGGTTCAGCAGCTGACCGCCACGGGCGAGACGACGCAATAACACGCCGAAGTACTCGGGCAACCGGGCTCGGCCGACATGTTCGAACATTCCCACCGAGGCGATGGCGTCATAGGTTCCCTCGAGGGTGCGGTAGTCGCCATGAACGATGGTCACCAGGTCCCCCACCCCAGCCTCCTTGGCCCGGAGTTCGGCAACCGACGCCTGAGGCTCGCTCAAAGTGACGCCAGTGGCGTGAACCCCATACCGGGACGCGGCGTGGACCACAAGACCACCCCACCCACATCCGACATCGAGAAAGTTTTGCCCTTCTCTGAGCTCGAGCTTGCGACAGATGAGGTCGAGCTTGCGTTCCTGGGCAACCGCCAACGAGTCGCCGGGGTCGAGGAAATCGCCGCACGAGTAGACCATCAGCGGATCGAGGAAGAGTTCGAAGAATTCGTTCCCGGTGTCGTAATGGAAGGTCACCGCCCTCTCATCGCGCCCCAAGCTGTGAATCCCGGCTTCCCCCATGGTGGGACGGAGCGGATGATTGCGGCGCAGCTCGGCGGGGAGCCGCCGCGCCAGCCCCATCAGCCTCGTCAGCGATATCCAGCGCCGGGAAGTGCTCTCGAGGCTCCCCAGGAATTCCATCAAGGCCACCATGTCGCCCTCGACGTCGACGTCGTCATAGAGATAGGCCTCGGCCGCGGTGAGGTTGTCCGGGGGTACCAGCAGCGCCCGCCAAGCACCGGGATGGTTGAGCACCAAAGTCGCCGCCGCGTCCTCGGGTCCGAACCGTTCGCCCGTCCAGAGTCGAAGAGCTGGTGGTGGGCCTGGGGACAGGTCGACCAACCGCTGGTAGATCAGGCGAGAAACCTCCGCCGCCTCCATGGCAGCAATGGTATCGACATTGGCAGACCCATCCAGCCGAAGCACTAATAGATTCGGCGTCATGGAGGAACCGTCTTGATTGGCTCGACCGATCGCTACGAGCGAATGCCTCAGCGTCGTTGCGGTCGCAGCGGCGTGATGCTTCCGGTCGTCACCCTCGGCTTATGGCAGAACTTTGGCAGCGATCGGCCCTATGAGAGCTCCCGGGAGATGATCCTCCATGCTTTCGACGCCGGCATCTTCCACTTTGATTTGGCCAACAACTACGGGCCTCCCTATGGGTACGCGGAAGAGGTCTTCGGGAGGGTTCTCGAGGAAGGTCTGGGGAAATATCGGGACGAGCTTTTGATATCCACCAAAGCCGGTTATGACATGTGGCCGGGCCCATTCGGAATCGGCGGCTCCCGCAAGTATTTGATCGCCAGCCTGGATCAGAGTCTCAGGCGTATGGGCCTCGATTACGTCGACATCTTCTATTCGCATCGCTATGACCCCGATACCCCGCTCGAGGAGACCATTGGTGCCCTCGCCGACGTGGTGCGACAGGGGAAAGCGCTCTACGTAGGCGTCTCCTCCTACTCCGCACACAAGACCCGGGAAGCGGCGGGCCTGCTTCGAGAAATGGGAGTTCCTCTCCTCATCCACCAGCCGTCGTACTCACTTTTCAATCGCTGGATCGAAGAAGACCTCCTCGACACCCTGGAGGATGAAGGGGTCGGATGCATCGCCTTCTCGGTCCTGGCTCAGGGTCTAGCCACCAGCCGTTATCTGGAAGAGCGGCCGGCCGATTCTCGGGCCCAGCTCGGGGGGAGCTTCGACCCGAGGTGGCTGACCGATGAGACGATCGCCCGGATCAAGAACCTGGACGCTCTCGCGGAGGCGCGGGGACAGTCGCTGGCGCAGATGGCGATCGCCTGGGCCCTTCGCGACGGGCGCGTGACGTCTGCCTTGATTGGCGCGAGCAGCATCACCCAGCTCGACGACAACCTGGGTGCCATCCGCAACCTGGCCTTCACCAGAGCCGAGTTGAAGGAGATAGACCGTCACGCCGTCGATCTCGGCATTGACCTCTGGGAGGCGTCCCGCCGGGCCGGATAGGGACTCCCGGTGTTTCGGGGGCGGCGCCCTCGGGTAGAAGTTGCGGCGGAATGATCGACTCGCTCTCGCTCGTCGAGCGAGCTCGCCTCCGATACTCCTCCGACGAAGAGCCCGGTATTCGTCGCCGGAAGCGAGGCCAGGGCTTCTCCTATCGCCACGATTCGGGCCGCGAGGTCGGAAAGACGGCCCGGGCCCGTATCAAGTCGCTGGTCATACCGCCAGCGTGGACCGAAGTCTGGATCTGCGAAACCGTTGACGGACACATTCAGGCCACCGGCCGTGATGCCGCCGGTCGCAAGCAGTACGTGTACCACCCGGATTGGGAGCGCACCCGGGACGAGGCCAAGTTTGAACGGCTGAAGCCTTTCGGCATGGCGTTGCCGCAACTACGCAAGCAGGTGGAATCCGACCTCGGCCTCAGAGGGCTCCCCCATAAGAAGGTGCTGGCGCTGGCCGTGGCAGTGCTCGACCAGAGCCTGATCCGGGTGGGGAACAAGCGATACGAGGCCGAAAATGGCTCGTTCGGGCTTACCACCCTCGAAGGTCAGCATGCCGAGGTGGACGGCGACACGATCACGCTGTCATTCGAGTCGAAAGGAGGAATCGAGCAAGAAGTGGCGCTCAAGAGCCCGCGCCTCGCCACCTTGGTCGCCAAGTGCCAGGAATTGTCGGGACAAAAGCTCTTCTCCTACTCCGAAAATGGCAGTCCAGTCAATGTCACCTCGGACGAGATCAACGATTACCTGCGAACAACCAGCGGCGAGGACTACACCGCCAAGGACTTTCGAACTTGGGGGGCTTCGGCTCTCGCCGCCAACTATCTCGGGGAGGTCGGAGCCCCCGGCGGTGATTCAGATGAAAGGGTGATCCTCGAAGCGGTCGATGCCGCAGCTGAGGCCCTTGGCAACACCCGCTCCGTTTGCCGGGCCTCATACATACATCCCGAGATCCCGGACGCGTTCAGTTCGGGGAAACTTCTTGAGGCCTGGCGAGGCACTCGCGGCAGCCGCATCATGTCGCGGGCCGAGCGGACCCTCCTTCGCGTTCTTCCTTAGGCCGGTCTCGCTTGCGGGGCCGGCGGCCCAGAGTCCAAGGCGGGGGATCGGAGGCGGGAAAAGACTCCTTCGAGGCCTCTTCGACCGGATCCAAATCCGGAGCCGGTCTCCGCTTGGGAGGAGTCTTTTTCGCGACGCTCATCGCTTCATCGTTACCCAGTGATAGCACCTTCTACCGGCTCGGTTTGATTCGCCTGGATTTTGGGTAGTTCGGGCGCAGGCATTTCCCAAGAGGAGGATCGCAATGAAAGACGCCCAGATCGAAGAATTGCTCTATCAGGCACTGGAGACGGAACTAGGGGGAGTAAAGGTTTATCAAACCGCGATTCGTTGTGCGGTGAACGACGATTTGAAAGAAGAGTGGCAAAAGTACCTCGACGAAACCGAGAACCACGTTCGCATCGTCACCGGCGTCTTCGATGAGCTCGGAATGAACACTGAGACCGAGACCCCCGGACGGGAGATCGTGCGTGCCAAAGGAGCAGCTCTTGTCGAGTCGATGGAGATGGCTTTGGCTTCCGGAGACATGGCAGCTGCCCAATTAGTGGCCGCCGAGGCCGTGGTCGATGCGGAAACCAAAGACCATGCCAACTGGGAACTGATCGGTGAGATCGCCAAGGAAGACAAGGGGACCCGGGCAAAGGTGCTGATGGCCGCCTACGAAGAGGTGGAAGAGGAAGAGGACCACCACCTCTATCACACTATGGGCTGGGCCCGAGAGCTCTGGTTCGAGTCACTGGGGATGATGGCGGTACTGCCTCCCCCTGAGGAGCAGAAGCAGGTCAAGACCGCGATCGGAGCCGATCGAGCCAAGCAGGCTCGGAGTGACATGAAGAAGGGACGAACGAAGGCTAAAGCCTCGTCCTGAGCGCTTCCAAGCTCCAAGTATTGACCACCGACTCAGGCCTGACTCCCGCTCGCTGAAGCAGAACACAAGCGTTCTCGACGTTCGCGAACTCACCAGGTCGATGGGAGTCGCTGTCGGCCACGAACTCGATTCCGTGCCCGATGGCGCTCTCGATCAGCTCGGCGGATAGGTCGAGCCGATCGAGATGACCGTTGACTTCGAGAATGGTTCCCTGATCGGCAGCAGCCGTGAACACTGCCGCGAGATCGACGTTGATAGGCGGCCTGATCCCGATACGACGACCGGTGAGATGGGCGATGATGTCGATCTCGGGATTGGCGATCGCTGCGAGGACTCGGGCAGTCTGCTCGTCCCGTTCCAGACCCAAGAACGAGTGAATCCCTGCCACGGTGTAATCGAGCCACGAGAGGCGTTCGTGGTCGAAGTCAACCGACCCATCGCGAGCGATATTGAGCTCGGCTCCGTGGAGGACCGAGATTTCGGGGTGCTCCTCCCGAACCCGATCGATCTCGGCTCGCTGGGCGTGTAGGCGCTCGATGTCAAGGCCACCGAAGCGAAGACCGACGGCGTGATCTGTTATCCCGATGTACTCATAACCGCGGGACGCAGCGACGGCGACGACCTGGCGCAGCGATTGACGACCGTCGGGCGACCAGTCGGAATGGACATGAAGATCGCCGCGCAGCTCCTTGGACTGGACGAGGCCAGCGGGCACCTGGGGAGATTCATTCGTGATCCTCACCGGGATCGGCAGGCCGGCCACGGCGGCTGATGAGGTCAGAAATTCGCTCACGCCGTTCGCACCGCTCACCGCGAGTTCGATCTCTTCGATCCACTCGTCGAGGCGGGCGATGGCACCGGTAACGCTCACCCGCGAGCCGGGGACGTGCTCTTCGATGTGCGATACCAGCTGATGGGCGAAGCCGACGGCAAGGTAGATCGGCACGCCTTCGCGCTGTTCATCGATGGTCCGCAGCCAGTAGGCGGCCGTCTGCGGACCCACTCCGGGAAGTGCCTGTGCGGCCCCCTCATCGATCGCCCGTCGCAGATCGGCGATGCTCTCGACCTCCAGATCGGCCTTAAGGGCATGGAGGCGTTTGGGCGTCATTCGCGGCAACCGGGAAAGTTCCCATGCCTGATGAGGGAGTCGCTGTTCGCGGGCAGTGACGGCTCCGAGGTCGCCGTTGGCGCGGAACTCGCCGATCAACCCGGCGATGGCAGCCCCGATTCCGGGGATCGCCAACATCTCTTCGGGCGACTCCCGGAGTTCAGGACTGAGATGATCGAGTGACCAAACCCCCCGCCGATAAGCCCGGGCCCGAAATGACCGCCCGCGGGTATTGGCTTGTTCGAGATCGGCCAGCCGCCAGAGCTGGACGGCCAATCTTTGTCTGGGGCTTTGGATCAGCTCTTCTTAGCCGTCGCTCTTCCGCCCTTGCGACCGGCCGCCTTCTTCTGCTCGGTCGTTCCCCCTTGCTTCGAGGAGCTTCTGGCGGACCCTTGATGGGAACGCTCGCCTCCCCGCTTGGAAGCGCCTGGCGAGTTGGCAATCCTCGCCGCCCGCTCTTTTGACATCCCCTTTTCCTTGAGCGCCTCGTACTGATCTTCGTTCTTGACGCTGGGCCGCTTGTCAGGCATGGCCACCTCCTTCAGCTTCTCGGATACCCCCGGCTCTCTAGGGGCAAACGCGGATCAGGAGGAGTGAGAGGAAGGGGTGGTTATCGGGACGTTGATTGAGAAGATCGAACCCTCCCCGAGGGAACTCCTCACCTCCACGGTGCCGCCGTGCGACTCAGCCACGTGGCGAACGATCGCCAGGCCGAGGCCGGTGCCGCCGGTGGCCCGAGAACGGGCCGAGTCCACCCGGTAGAACCTTTCGAAGATCCGCCCCACTTCGCGGCTGGCGATGCCATCGCCGTTATCGATGACGTGGAGGCTCACCCTTCCGGGAGAACGTTCGATTACGACCTTCACCTCGCCCCCGGCCGGGGTATGACGGAGGGCGTTGTCGATCAGATTCCGCACCGCCAGGCCCAAGTCGGAGTGGGAGCCGCGGACAACCACCGGTGACAGTTCCGCCAACAGCTTGATTTCTCCTTGACGGGCCCGCGCGCTGAAGCTCTCCACCGCTTCTCGGGCGAGCAGATCGAGGGCCACCTCCTCGTCTGCGCCCGGCTTCGACTCGAGTCGAGAGAGGTCGAGAAGGTCGGCAACCAGACTGGCGAGCTGGCGCGCCGATTGCTCTACCTGCCTGGCGAAGTGTGCTGCCCGGGCGGGATCGCGAGCTAGAGCTAGCTGCAACGTCTCCGCCGACGCCACCATCGACGCCACGGGCGTCTTCAGCTCATGAGAAGCGGCAGCTACGAAGTCGCGCCGGACCGCTTCGAGGCGTCGAGCTTCGGTGACATCAACCACGACCACGAGCACCCTGCCGCCAGCCTCAATGGGGGTGGCAACTGCCGTCAGCAGCCGGTGGGGGCGGTCGAGTTCGAGAGTGCCCTCCAGCGGATCGCCGCCTGCACGCGCCTGACGGACCAATATCTGCAGCGGATGGGGTGACAGCTGGCCGAGAGAAGAACCGGGACGGATGAGGGCGGCTGCGGCAGGATTGAAGTAGGCAATCGAGTCGTCGGCATCGATGACGATGATTCCTTGACGAACAGTGGCGAGGACCTGGCCTAGCAACGAAGCCTGGGCTCCGCCTTCCTCAGTGCGACGATCGAGTTCCGCTCTCAGCTCTGCGATCTCTTGCTCGAGGCGCTTGACCTTGCGCATGCCTACTCGGCGACGAACTTATAGCCGAGGCCGCGCACCGTCAGGATGTGCCGGGGACGCTCCGGCTCCGGTTCGAGTTTCTGGCGCAGTCGTTTGATGTGAACGTCGAGGGTTTTGGTGGTACCGAAATGGTCGGGACCCCACACCTCGTCGATCAGGGTTTCCCTGGTGGCGAGTCGTCCCCGGCGGCGCATCAGCGATTCGAGCAGGTCGAACTCTTTTGGCCGCAGATCCACGATCGAGCCGCCCACTCGGACCTCGTGAGCATCGACATCGAGTTCGATAGGTCCTCCTCGCAACACCTCAGCCGTGTTCCCACTGCGACGGGCGGAGCGCCGCACCTGCGCCCGCACCCGGGCGACCAACTCCCGGACCGAGAAGGGCTTGGTCAGATAATCGTCGGCTCCCAGTTCGAGACCCGCCACCTTGTCCGCCTCAGCGTCCCGGGCAGTAAGCATGATGATCGGAACGTCGGATTCAAGGCGAATTTGACGACATACGTCGAGACCCGACATTCCCGGCAACATCACATCGAGCACAACCACCGAGGGATGCACACGACGAGCAGCCTCAAGCCCCGTCCGGCCGGTTGTGGCGGACTCGAATAAAAAGCCCTCCAGCTCGAAGGCATACCTCAGCGCATCGGTTATCGCTGATTCATCCTCGACCAGCAAGACCGTTGGAGATGCCTCAGCCATCATGTTCGGTCTGGCCGGGAACTGCCTCCTCGTTGAACTCAACCATCTCGCCGGTGAGAAGAAAGGCAGTCTGCTCAGCGATGTCGACAACCTGATCGCCGATTCGCTCGAGAGCGCGGCTCACCATCATCATTCGCGTGGCCCACTCGAGGATGGCCGGGTCGGGTCCACAGTCGACCACCTCCTTGTACATGTTGCGGTTGAGGCGGTCGACCGGCTCGTCCATGGCTGGAAGCAGTCGAGCTTGTTCGAGGTCTCGGCGCACGAGCGCCTCGACACCAGTGCGAATCATGGGCCGCACCAGGTCTCCCATCTCCCGAATCTGGGCGACGATCCGCTCCGAGCGGGGAAGACCGAATGTCACCTGAGCGAGCTTGGCGATGTTCACGCATTGGTCGCCCATACGCTCGAGGGTGGTATTGAGATGCAGCAGAACCGACATCATCCGCAGATCGCCGGCGATCGGCTGCTGGAGGGCCATCACCGCCATCCACCGGTTATGCACATCGAGATAGGTCCTGTCTACCCACTGATCGAGAGCCATCACCCGGGCCGCCTTGTCCATGTCGGGAACGCAAACGGCGTCGACCGCCAGCGCCACCATCTGTTCGGCCTGGTCTGCCACGGTGAGCAGGGTCTGCTCCAGGTCGCTCAATTCCTTGTGAAAGCGACTGCGAATCTCGGTCATCCGAATCTTCCGGTGATGTAAGCCTCCGTCTCGGGCCGGGCCGGCGACGTGAAGATACGGTTCGTTGTGTCGAATTCGACGAGATAGCCGGTTCGCTGACCCACCTCGTTGACGTCAACAGTCAAAAACGCGGTCCGATCGCTCACTCGAGCCGCCTGTTGCATGTTGTGGGTCACGATGAGGATCGTGTAGTCCTCTTTGAGTTCCTGCATCAACTCCTCGATTCGAAGTGTCGCGATCGGGTCAAGTGCCGAACAGGGCTCATCCATAAGAACTACGTCCGGTGAAGTCGCGATTGCGCGGGCGATGCACAAGCGCTGCTGTTGGCCTCCGGAGAGAGCCAGCGCCGACTCAGAGAGCTTGTCCTTAACCTCGTCCCAAAGTGCGGCCCTCGTCAGTGATTCCTCTACCAGGTCATCCATATTGACTTTGAAGCCCCCAACTCGCGGTCCGAACGCCACGTTGTCGTAAATCGATTTCGGGAATGGATTGGGCTTTTGGAATACCATGCCCACCCTTCGCCGTAGCTCGACGGGATCGACGTCCTCTTCATAGATGTCGATGCCGTGAAAGTTCACCGAACCCTCGATCCGCGCTTCCTCGATGAGGTCATTCATCCGGTTGAAGCAGCGGAGAATCGTGGATTTCCCGCATCCCGAAGGCCCGATCAATGCGGTGATCTCCTTCTGGCGCACCGGAATAGTGATGTCTCGAACAGCTTGGAAATCCCGGTAATAGACGCTGAGGCCGACGACGTCGAAAACAATCTCGGCGTCATCGCTCGGTTCTGTGTCACTCTTAGCTCCGGGGGCCTCCACGCGGATGGCCGGGGGGGCCTGCTCGGTCCTTGCTGGGGCGTAATCCTCGGCCTTCATCTCAGCTTCTTCTCATATCGATTGCGAACGAAGATCGCCAAGGCGTTCATGCCGAGAAGAAGGAAGAGAAGAACGACACTCGCGGCCGCCGCCAGCGGCCGAAATTCGACTCGGGCTTCGCTGATGAAGCGAAAGATCGCCAGTGGCAGAACCGTATATGGGCTATCAAATCCATCAGGGTTGAATGTGACAAATGTGAGGGCGCCGACGAGAAGAAGGGGCGCCGACTCACCGAGGGCCCGCGACGTGGACAGGATGGTGCCGGTGGCAATGCCAGGGACAGCCGCCGGCAGCACCTGCCGATAGACCGTTTCCCACTCAGTGGCGCCGAGGGCGAGGCTGCCGTAACGTAAAGAATTCGGTACTGCCCGCAATGCTTCGCGGGAGGCGATCACGACGGTCGGCAAGACCACCAGCGTCAAGATCAGAGCCGCGGTCATCACCGTGAAGCCGAGGGAAAGAAACCCACGGGCGATGAAGGCCAGGCCGAGGATGCCATACACCACCGAGGGGACCGAGGCCAGGTTTTGAATGTTGAGTTCGATGAGGCGGTTGTACCACCGGTCTTTCCTCGCGAACTCCTCGAGATAGATCGCCGCCCCCACCCCGGTGGGTATCGAGATAGCGGCGGTAGTCCCCACCACCCACAGGGAGCCAAAAATGGCCGACTGGATTCCGGCCCTTTGGGGGCGGGCAGAGGGCATGTTCATGATCAGGTCGAAGTTGAGGCGGGACCTCCCTTCGCTGATGAGGTCGATCAGCAGAGTCAGGAGCGTGCCGAGGGCGATGCCGAGGGAAACCCACAGGAAAAGCTTGAAGAGCGAATCGACTACTTTCCGGCGAGTGGCCGTACTGGCCCTGACATCGATCGCCGGTGCAGCCTCAGTCGAAGCAGTCATTCGTAGACCTCACGGAATCGACGCACGATCCGGATGCTGGCGATGTTCAAAAGGAATGTGATGACGAACAGCACCAGGCCCACCGCAAATATCGTCAAATACCCGGTGCTGCCCGTCGGCTGATCGCCGATGCCGGCGAAACCGATGAAGCTCGCCATCGATTGCATCTGCTCGCCGGGATTCCAGGTGAGAGTGGGACGGCTGCCGGCGACGATCAAGACGATCGTGGTCTCGCCGATCGCTCTGGATCCCGCCAGCACCGTTGCCGCCACAATCCCCGAGAGCGCCGCCGGGAAAACGACCTTAGTGGCTACCTCTCTTCTGGTTCCACCCAGAGCGAATCCGCCTTCCCGCAACCCCCGCGGCACTGCGTTCATAGCGTCCTCTGAAAGGGAAGCCACAGTCGGCACGATCATGATTCCGACTACCAGGCCGGCGGCCAATCCCGAGAAGGTGCTGACCTCGCCCACTGGCCAGAACCGGCGCACGATTTCGGGGTTCACCAGGAAAAGGCCAAAGAATCCGAGGACGACCGTGGGGATGCCCGCCAGGATCTCGAGAAACGGCTTCACCACCGAGCGCACCCGGCGATGGGCATACTCGCTCAGGTACACCGCTACTCCCAGACCTAAGGGAAGAGCAACCAGCAAGGCGATGGCTGTGGTCCAAGCGGTACCGGCCAGGATCGGCCACACCCCGAATCGCGGTGGCGAGAACAACGGCGCCCACGTAGTGCGTCCGAAGAACTCGCCAAGAGAGACCTCCGAAAAGAACCGAAGGGCCGGCACCAGAAGGGAGAGAAAGATCAGGAACGTCACTCCCACGGTGAGAAACGCCATCAGACCAAAGATGGCTTTGAAGATCGCCTGCACATAGACGCGGCGGCGGGTGGCGCCGGTAGCCCGCAGGCTTACCTGCGGCACCCGCCTAGCTGCGCTCTGCACCACCAGGGGATCCTAAGGGAGCTCAGCCCCCGGTGATCGCGTCGAGCTCGGCCTGCTGCTCGGAAGCCTGCTCCTCTGAAAGAGGGATGAACAAAGCCGTCTCGGTGATCGTTTCCTGATTGTCTGCATAGAAGCGGGCAAACGCTTCCACCTCGGGACGCCGCAGCGACTCCGCCTTGAAGTAGACGAAAAGCGGGCGGCCGAGGGGGACATAGGAGCCGTCGATCACCGCGTCCGCGGAAGGGGCAACGCAACCGTTGCCGCCATCGATTTCCACGGCAACAACGCGCCCTTCGTTCTCCAAGACGTACGACAACCCCAGGAAGCCAACCGCACCGACGTCGCCCTCTACTCCGACAATGGTGACGTTGTCGTCCTCAGACGGGTTGTAGTCGGTGCGAATCGCCCCCTCCTCACCGTTGATCTCATCGGTAAAGAAGTCGAAGGTTCCGGAATCGGAACCGGCACCGAAGAGCTCCAGGTTTTGCTCAGGGAATGAAGAGTCAACCAGGTTCCAGTTGTCCACCTCACCTTCACTCTCCGGAGCCCACATCGTGTTGAGCTGTTCGACCGTCAGGCACGACGCCCAGTCGTTATCAGGGTTGACAATCACCGACAAGGCATCGTTGGCGACGATGAACTCGACTGGCTCGATCCCGTTGGCTTGACAAGTGGCAGACTCATCCTCGGCGATGGGACGCGACGCCATCGAGACATCGGTCTCGCCCACGCAGAACTTCTCAAAGCCGCCTCCGGTGCCAGACGTAGCCACCGTAACCCTGACGTCGGGGTTGGCTGTTTGGAAATCCTCGGCAGCAACCGTGATGAGGGGGGTGACGGTACTCGAGCCATCGATGACAATGGTTCCCGAGAGCCCCCCGGAGGCACCGTCGGTGACGTCGGACCCGTTCCCGCCACACGCCACCAGGACGACGAACGCGAGCAATCCAAATGCGATAGTCCTCTTCATTTGACTCCTTCTATCGGCTTCGAACATAGGAGTCGCCGCTTTCCAGAAAGCGGCCGAGAGGTGAACGGGAGGTGAACTTTTCTCGATGCAGGTCTAGACCAGGGTCCGGGAACGGGCCTGAGCCAGACCCTGCAGGGTGGCGTGGGAGTTGATCCCGCGCTCGTCTGGTACCCGCTCCCATCGCCCGTCGCGATGGAGCGACCACGCCAGTTCGTCATCGGCCAGCAGCACTTCAAGAATCTCGTCGATTCGGAACTGGAGGCTGGGATCGTCGACGGGAACGAGTGCTTCGACCCGATGATCGAGGTTGCGCGGCATCAGATCGGCGGAGCCGATCAAGTAGGTCCTGTCACGGTTTCGGGAGCCGAAGCGATAGATACGGGAATGCTCGAGATAGCGCCCCACGATCGAGCGCACCCCGATGTTGGATGACATCCCCGGAACGCCGGGGACGAGACAGCAGATCCCCCGGACGATCAGGTCGATGCGGACGCCTGATTCCGAGGCGTCATACAGCGCTTCGATGATCCCCGGATCGACGAGCGAATTCATCTTCATGGTGATGACGCCGTCGCGCCCTGCTGCCGCCTCTTCTTCGATCAGCTCCAAGAGCCGACTGCGGAGCCCGTCCGGCGCCACCGCCATCCGTCGATAGTTCCGCTGTCGCGAGTAACCGGTGAGGAAATTGAAGAGATCGGAGAGGTCGGCTCCGATTGCCGGATCCGTGGTGAAAAGGCCTACGTCCTCGTAAATCCGAGCCGTCGTCTCGTTGTAGTTCCCGGTGCCGATGTGGGCATAGCGGGTGATGGCCTCGCCCTCATCGCGGACCACCAGAGAGATCTTGGTGTGGGTCTTGAGACCGGCCACGCCGTAGACGACGTGCACTCCGACGTCCTCCAGCCGCTGCGCCCACTCGATGTTGCGTTCCTCATCGAAGCGAGCTTGCAGCTCCACTAGCACCACAACCTGTTTTCCTTCGTTGGCGGCATGAATGAGAGAGCCCATGATCGGGCTGTCGCGACTGGTGCGATAGAGCGTTTGCTTTATCGCCAATACCTTCGGGTCGCGCGCCGCCTGGTGGAGAAACGCCTCGGTGGAATTGGTGAACGAGTCATAGGGGTGATGGACCAAGAGGTCACCATCCCTGATGACGGCGAAGATGTCGGGGAGAACACCGTCGATTGGCGCCAGGCGGGCAGGAATCACGGGGGTGTAGGGCTCGTACTTGAGATCGGGATGATTGAGGTTGGCGAGGGCGGCCAGCCCGCCTAGGTCGAGGGGCCCGTCCACCCGATAGACGTCCTCGGCGTTCGCCCCCATCTCCCGCAGAAGTAAGTCGAGGATGTCATCGGGGAGGTCGGGGGCGACCTCGAGCCGGGCCACGGCTCCGAAGCGACGCCTAGTGAGCTCGCTCTCGATGGTCAGAAGCAAGTCGCCAACGTCGTCGTCCTCTTGATCGATTTCGATGTCGGAGTTGCGGGTCACGCGGAAGGCGTGATGGGCGACGATCTCCATCCCCGGAAAGAGCTCACCGAGGTGGGCGGCGATGACTTGCTCGAGGGGTACGAAACGCTCGCCGTCGGGAAGAACCACAAATCGAGGAAGGATTGGAGGCACCTTGACTCGGGCGAAGCGAGTCACGTGGGTCTCGGGGTTTCGAACCACCACCGCCAGGTTGAGCGATAGGTTGGAGATGTAGGGAAAGGGATGGGAGGGGTCGACCGCCAACGGGGTGACCACCGGATAGACCCGCTCCCGGAACTGAACGTCCATGTACTGGCGGTCCTCGTCGTCAAGACCGGAGTAGTCCGAGAAACCGATACCGGCGGCGGCGAGGCGAGGGGCGACATCGGTGATGAAGGCCTTGGCCGCCCTTTCGTACTGCTCGTGGGCCGCCTCGCTTACGGCTGCCAGAACCTCGGCAGGGGCCCGCCCGTCGGGGGAGGGAACCCGCACCCCGCGGGCCACCTGTCCCTGCAAGCCCGAGACCCTGACCTGGAAGAACTCGTCGAGGTTCGATGCCCAAATAGCCAGAAAGCGAGCCCTTTCCAGCACTGGCAGCTGGGTGTTCTCGGCCAAGGCGAGGACCCGCGAGTTGAACTCGAGCCAGGAAAGCTCCCGGTTGAAGAAGCGGTCAGCGGCGCCTTTGTCCGTCATTGATCCATTTTGGCACTAGTTAGCTATCCATCGTCTCGCGTGTTCGCCAGCTGAACAGCCGCCGGATCGACCTGCCTGGGACCTGCGGGCTTGGAAGAGCCGAAAACTAGCCTGGGCTGATGCCACGCATTCGGGCCTCGTCGATCCCCGAGCACAAGGCAATGACCCGCCGTCAGATCCTCGACGCCACTCGCGATCTCATCCGCGAAAGCGGCACCGCCGACCTCGACCTGGCCGAACTGGCCGCCGTGGCCGGGATCGGGCGAACCACGCTCTACGAATACTTCCGCGATCGAGACGATCTGATTGCCTCCCTGGTGGAAGAAGAGTTGCCGGAAGTGATCGCCGGCCTTAAGTCGCAAACCGCCCCTGGTGGGCCGCCGGACCAGCGCCTCCTCCGCCTCGCCGAATTGACAGTGGAGTTCGTCGCCACCGATCCGGTCCTGGGTCTGATCCTCCACCGGGAGGTGCCCCGGCTCGGCTCCAACGCCCAGGACCGAATTCGGATGGCGCACACCGACCTGTCGGCCTCGCTCGTCGGCCTCTATCTGGAAGCGGTCAAGGCCGGGACTTTTCGATCGATCGCGCCCGACCTCGCCGGTCGCTTGATCCATGATGTGACCATGTCGGCGGCCCGCTCTGTCATCGCTTCTCCTGAGCGGTTGCGCGAGGTCACCGAGAATCTGAGACTCTTCCTGCTTCAGGGCTTCGGCGCCCGCTAGCCCTCTCTCTTTCTGTGGGCTGGCAGATAGGTACAGCCGCCCTCCGAACCCTGGGTTCGCAAAACAAAAAGGTACCTTTAGGCGGTGATCGTCGACGCCGCCCTTTACACCGATGGCAAACGCCGGGTCGAGCCCTTTGCTCTGGAGCAATCGCTCGAGCAATGCGAGGGCGGCGACACCTTCTGTTGGATCGGGCTCCACGAGCCCACCGAGGAGGAGTTCGAATCGGTGCGGGAGGAGTTTGGTTTGCACGAGCTGGCGGTTGAGGACGCCATCCATGCCCACCAGCGTCCCAAGCTCGATGTCTACGACGACACCCTCTTCGTCGTCTTGAAGCCGGCTCGTTATGTGGATCCGGTAGAAGTAATAGAGCTGGGGGAGATCCTTCTTTTCGTCGACCGTCGCTTCTTGGTAGCGGTCAGACACGGCGAAGCTTCCCGGCTGGTCGAGGTTCGCAAGCACCTCGAGTCCGACCCCGACGAGCTGACCCTTGGTCCGAGTGCCGTGCTGTTGGCCATCCTCGACCGGGTGGTCGACGATTACGGAGAGGTAATCGAGGGACTCGATACCGACATCCGCGAGTTGGAGAGCACCATCTTCTCTGACTCGTCGGCGACACCGACCGAGCGCATCTACAAATTGAAGCGGGAGATCAACCAGTTCCTCTCTGCCACTGCCCCGCTCGAGGAACCGCTCGCCCGGCTCAGCCGGGGTCGGTTTCCGGCGATTCACCCGGATTTGAAGGAGTACTTCGCCGACGTCCACGACCACCTGGTGAGGGTCGTGGAGCGGATCGGGAACTATCACGACCTTCTCACCTCGATCCTCGAGGCCAATCTCACCCAGGTCAGCGTTCGCCAGAACAACGACATGCGGAAGATCTCGGCCTGGGTTGCCATCGCCGCGGTGCCGACGATGCTGGCCGGGATCTGGGGGATGAACTTCAAATATATGCCCGAGATCGACGAGACCTGGGGTTATCCGGCGGTACTGATCTTGATGGTGGTGGCTTGCACCATTCTTTACCGGCGGTTCAAGAAAAGCGGGTGGCTCTAGTTCTGTGTCGATTTTCTCCGGCCTAGGCCGGAGAAAATCCGCGCAGAACGCCTGCTCAATAGACTCGTTCGGGTGAACAAAGAAGCCGAGTACGTCCTCCGGACTGTGGAGGAAAGGGGCATCCGATTCATCCGCCTCTGGTTTACCGACGTCCAGGGCTTCCTGAAATCGGTTTCGATCAGCCCCTCCGAGCTGGAGGTGGCCTTCGAAGAAGGTATGACTTTCGACGGATCGGCGATTGACGGGTACGCCCGGGTGCAGGAGGCAGACATGCTGGCTCGCCCCGATGCCGCTTCCTTCCAGATTCTCCCCTGGCGGCCCGATCAGCAGGTGGCGCGGATGTTTTGTGACATCGTCACCCCCGACGGCGCACCGTTCGAGGGAGACCCCCGGGGAGTGCTGAAGCGCAACCTCCAGACCGCGGCCGACATGGGATTCAACTTTTACGTGGCTCCCGAGCTCGAGTTCTTCTACTTCCGCGACTCCGGCCCCGACCCCCAGGTCCTCGATCGGGGCGGCTACTTCGATCTGACCCCGCTCGACAACGCCCAGGAATATCGGCGTAAGACCATCAACGCTCTCGAGCTGATGGGGATCCCGGTGGAGCACTCGCACCATGAAGTGGCTCCGAGCCAGCACGAGATCATCGTCCGCTACACGGATGCCTTGACCATGGCCGACAACATCATGACCTTTCGGTTAACCGTGAAGGAAGTCGCCATGGAACACGACATCTACGCCACCTTCATGCCCAAACCGCTGGAGGACTTTGACGGGTCGGGGATGCACCTTCACCTCTCCCTCTTCGAAGGCGACCGCAACGCCTTCTTCGAACCGGGCTCGGACAACGGTCTCTCCAAGGTCGGCCAGCAATTCGTTGCCGGCCTTCTGACTCACGCCGCCGAGATCACTGCTGTCACCAATCAATGGGTCAACTCCTACAAGCGGCTGGTAGCCGGATTCGATGCACCGATCTGGATCTCTTGGGCGCGCAACAACCAGTCGGCGTTGGTAAGGGTGCCGCTGGCCAAGAAAGGGAAATCGTCGAGCGTGCGGGTCGAATACCGCTCACCCGATGCCGCCGCCAATCCCTACCTGGCCCTGTCCGCGGTGCTGGCGGCGGGGATGGCTGGCATACGAAACGGCTACGAGCTTCCCCCCGAAGTGCAAGACGACGTCCACGCCCTCACCGCCTCCGAGCGGGCGGCGGCGGGAGTCGCTCGCTTGCCAGAAACCCTGGCGGATGCCCTCGATCGGATGGAGCGTTCCGAGCTCATGGCTGAGGCCCTCGGCGAGCATGTTTTCTCTTGGTTCCTCCGCAACAAGCGCAAGGAGTGGGACCGCTATCAGCACCACGTCTCCCGTTTCGAGCTCGAGACCTACCTCCCAGTTCTCTGACGGTCTGGTGATCTCGGTCTTTCCTCCGGATCCATCGGAGTCCCTGCTCGACGCACTGGCCCGAGCTCGGATTGAGTACCGAGCCATCGCCGAAATCGAGGCCGAGCCCCCGCCAGAAAGTGCTGCCCTCCTGGTCGAGCTCGGCTCCGAGCCTCGTCGACGACTTCGAGCCATCGAGGGTCTGCCAGCCACCAATCCCCTGCCGGTGATGCTCATCGCCGAACCCGATCATGTCGAGCTGCTGGGAAGCGCCGTCGGCCTCGGCGATTTCATCCTCGCCCCCGTCAATCCGGCCGAGTTGGAATTACGCCTTCATCGGCTGACTCGAGCCGAGGGGACCGATGAGATCCATCATTTCAAGGACCTCGAGCTCAACCTTTTCACTTACCAGGCCACGCTTGATTCGGCCCCGATCGATCTCACGTATATGGAGTACGAACT
>DATFBM010000048.1:0-11933 GCA_035253825.1 Acidimicrobiia bacterium
AGGCAAACCCCACCCGGAGCAAGGCCAAACAGGGACGACGGCGGCCCGTCGATCAAGTCCCGGGTAGGCCGCAGGAGGCGACGAGCAATCGCTCGCCCGAGATGGATGACCGTCCCCGGCAACGGGACAGAATCCGGCTTACAGGCGGACTCAAACCGTCAAACCCCCTCCAACCAGGGGGTTTGACCTTTTCTACAACCTGCTCAATTACCCTCGCACGAGAGTCGCCCGTTACGAGCGCTAATGGTGAATCGTCACGAATGAGGAGGAGAGTTGGCGAAGATCGAAACGTCTGTGGAAATCGCTCGACCGGTGGCCGAGGTGTGGGAGTACCTGACCGATCTCCGAAACGAAAAAGAATGGTCGACCGAGGTAGTGGACACCACCTACAGCGGGCCCATCCAGCTTGGTGCCACAGGCACCGACACTCGTCGTTGGGGAAAAAAGGTTGTGAAGTGGGACTGGAAAGTCACAGCGTATGAGGCCCCCCGACGGTTGACTCTCACCTATGGACCTCCGATGAACGCGGTGGCGGACTTCACCTTCGAACCTACAACACAAGGCACACGATTGACCTGTACCACCACGCTGAAACCGAGTGGTTGGACGAGGTTTATCGCACCTGTAATCGCCGCTGAGGGCCGCAGCGCCGATCAGAAGCAGTTTGCGAAGGCGAAGGAAATTCTCGAGTCACGTAAGGCTGGCTAGCACCGAACTGGGATTCGGTTGCCGAGATGGGTTTTGCCTCCCATCGAGCCATACGAGAAAAAAGCCTTGGGACCTGTTGACCCCCCACCTGGGCATACCTACATTTGACAAAGCGGAGGACACCAATCGGATCGCTGCGTCATTTGAGGACCCGACAGGGTCGCGTCGCGTCCGACGATCACGTGGCAATGTCGCCTTTCCGTTTTGCGGGCGGCATCGTGCTCTTGCTCGCCTTCACTCTCGCCGGATGTGGGCGAAGCAGCGAGACAATCCGCACAAGCGGCGCTGGCATCGGGGACACGCTGCGCATGACTCTCGCTGACGAGTTCGGCGCGCTAATCGGCAACGAGATGCTCGGGGCGTCAGAAGTTGGCTCCGACCAGCTCGAGGGTGATCTGACCCCAGCGGGATCGGGCAAGTGGCGAGGCGTCGTTACTGCAACCGCTAATCGCACCATCGACACAGCAATCCTCGGCACCCCCTGCAAAACCGAGTTGAAGGGCTCACAAGAAGTCGAGGTTCTCGCCACTCTTGGCACCTACGAGGAGGACCGAAACCTCAGGCTTGTGCTGACGCCCAAGAGCCCGCCCGAGTACACAACTTATCCCAGCTGCAGTCTGATACCGATGGAGGAGAAGGCCCCAAACGGGATCGAGTGGCTGTGGTTTTACTTCGACTATTACCGCGGCGGCAACCTCGACGTGCACCTGCCCGACAAGCCGGGCGGTACCTGGACGTGGGACTTCGCACCCGAAGGCGAATATGGCGGCGCCTCGAATTGCGAGCAGTTCAACATCGTTCGCTGCAGACACAGCATGACACTGAAGGTCGAGTACCGCTAGCCATTCCGGCTCCGCTCGGAGCCGGAATCCTTCATTCCTGCGTAAATCTGGTCACGTAAACGTGACCAGATTTACGCAAGAATGGATTGATGGCGAAGAATGTGCTCGGCAGCGACCTCGAGGATTGCTCCCACGATCCGGTCACCGGCTTTTATCGCAACGGCTGTTGTGACACCGGCTCTGACGATGTCGGCGTCCACACGGTTTGCGCCGAGATGACAGATGACTTTCTGGCCTTCTCCCGCCAAGTGGGAAACGATCTCTCCACTCCCCAGCCTTGGTTTCCGGGCCTCAAAGCTGGAGATTTCTGGTGTCTGTGCGCCGCCCGCTGGGTCGAGGCTCTAGAGGCGGGGGCGGCCCCGAGAGTTCGCCTGGAAGCCACACACGCCGGCACCCTCGAATTCGCCAGCCTCGCCGACCTCAAGCGCTACGCCCTCTGACATCGAGATGTGCGGGCGGTTCTCGCTCTCCGGCGACATCGATTTCTATGCCGACTATTTCGGCGCTTCCGCCGTGATCGAAGGTCTGCCTCCATCTTGGAACGTGGCCCCGACCGATTCGGTCTACGTGGTCGCCGAGCGCGAGGGCAGGCGAGTACTCGAATCCATGAAATGGGGCTTGGTCCCGCATTGGGCGAAAGACACCAAATCGATCCAAATCAACGCCCGTTCGGAAACGGTCGCAACGGCCCCGGCGTTTCGTGACTCATTCGCCCGAAAGCGCTGCCTGATCCCGGCCGATGGCTTCTACGAATGGGAGTCGCCCGAGAAGGGGCGGGCCCCACACTGGATCCATCGCGCCGACGGATTTCCGGTTGGATTTGCAGGGATTTGGTCGACCCGCCGCGACGACAACGGCGAGTGGACCAGGACTTGTTCGATCATCACCAAGGCGGGAGGAGGCGTCGTGGCACCGCTTCATGATCGGATGCCGATCGCACTCCGCACCGAGAGTTGGACTACCTGGCTCGACCGGACCCTGACCGACACCGACCAGGCGAGTCGGTCACTCCAACCCATCGACGATGATCTATGGATGGAACGAGAGGTCTCATCTCGCGTCAATAGCGTCCGCAACAACGACGCCGGGCTCTGGGATCCGCCGGAACAGGGCCGCTTAATCTGAGGCTGATCCATGGCCCGACTCCTCTTGATTCGCCACGCCCCCACGTCGGAGACGGGCCGGATGTTGAGCGGCCGCCTACCCGGCAAATCGCTTTCTCCTCGCGGCCAAGAAATGGCAGAAGCACTTGCCATTGAGCTTCGATCAACCCGCCTCGCCGCCATCTACTCCTCCCCGCTGGAACGCGCGATGGAGACGGCGACACCTATCGCGGCCGCCCAGCGGAAAAAGGTGACGGTTCACGAGGGTCTTGTCGAAGTCGACTACGGCTCTTGGTCGGGTCGGAGCCTCAAATCCCTATACCGGTTACGGTTGTGGCGCGTGGTGATCAGAACCCCGTCTCGCGCTAGCTTCCCGGGAGGGGAGTCAATCGCTGAGGCACAGCACCGGATGGTGTCGACCTGCGAAGAGCTAGCGGCCCGTCACAAGGAGAAGACAGTCGCCCTTGTTACCCACGGTGATCCCATCAAGGCGGCCGTCTCCCATTTCCTCGGGCAACCGCTCGATCTTTTCAATCGCATCGCCATCGCCCCTGCGTCTGTCACGGTGCTGGATCTACCCAGTGGAGGGTGGCCGCGTCTGGTCACTCTCAACTCGGGCGGCAACCCGAGCACATGGCAATAGAAGACCTCGGTCCTGCAGAGCGCTTTGCGGCCGGGGCGCTGGGTCCTCCTGGATCGCGACGCTTCTTCGTTGAGGTGACCGCCAGTGGCGTCGTCCATTCCTTTCCATGCGAGAAGACCCAGGTGGCGGAATTGGCCGAACAAGGATTGCGAATGCTGACCGCGGCTGCGATCGAAATAGACGAACAGGCCGTCGAAAACCTGGTCGCCACTGGGCTCGAGATCGGAGAGCCCGACGCACCATCTTTTCGCATCGGTTCAATCGGGGTGGCGATCGAGCGCAGCGAATTCATCACTGTCGTCCTCGGGTCGTCGGAAGGTGAGGATGAAGTTCGATTCGTCATTACGGCCGAGCAATTTCGGGCGATGGCGCTGGTCGCGGCCCGAGTGGTGGCAGCGGGCCGGCCGCTGTGCCCTCGCTGTCAGCTGCCGATGGACCCTGAGGGTCACCGCTGCCCGTCGAGCAACGGTCACCACATCTGAAAACGAAGTTGGTGCTCGAGGAGGTAGTTGGCGAGTTTGTGTCCGCCTCCAACCTCACCTTGCTCGCCACCGATGGCACCGGCAAGCGCTGGGTGTACAAGGCATCGGAGGCGATGTCCCCGCTGTGGGACTTCGACGCCACGACTCTTCCCGCCCGCGAACTCGCAACGTATCTCGTCTCCGAGGTGCTCGGGTTCGGCGTGGTGCCGGAGACGCTTCGGACCGAGGGACCGCTGGGCATTGGCTCGGCGCAGCGGTTCATCGAAGTGGATCCAGACTTTGATCCGCGGCAATTGTTCGTCCCTGAGGTCTCAGAGAAGCTGTGGCCGGTAGCGGTGCTCGACATCGTCTGCAACAACGCCGACCGGAAGCTCGGACACTTGCTCAGAGAAAAAGCGAGCGGGCGCCTCTTCGCCATCGACAACGGACTCACCTTCCATTCCGAGCCCAAACTTCGGACGGTTCTTTGGGGCCTAGCGGGAAAGCCGCTCCCCGCGGCTATGGTCGCTGCGCTGAGGATGCTTCGAGCCGCTCTCGGCCACAGGCTGGGCACAGACCTCGAGATGCTTATAAGCCAGGCCGAATTCGAGGCGTTGCGTCAGCGGGTTGATGACCTTGTCTCCAGCCGGGTTCATCCCCCGCCGCCCGACGATCGTCCGCCAATGCCTTGGCCCGTCTGGTAGCGGTCAGTCGAAGTCGGTCGGAAGCTCGGGGCGGTGATGGTGTTCTATCGCCCGCCTGATTTGTGCTTCGGTGGCACGACCGATCGAGAGCGGCGGAAGCTCGTCGACCGAAAACCAGCCCACCTCGATTGTTTCGAGGCTGGGTTGAGCGCTGCCGCCCTCGAGAGCAGCATTCACAAACAAGAGATAGGAATGGTGTAGCGCCGGCGGGTGAGCGTGGGCCAGCTTGTCAAAGATGGCGGCGATCTTTGTCGCCCTCACCCGGTATCCCGTCTCCTCGAAAACCTCCCTCTCCGCTGCCAGAGAAAGCGACTCGCCCACATCGACCCAGCCGCCGGGCAGCGTCCAAAGACCATCCTCGGCTTCCTTGACCATCAAAAGGCGATCGTCATCGGCGACAACCGCAACCCGGACAATCAACTTTGGGGTGGCATAACCACCCTCGAACACGAAACCCGGGGCCCCGAGCAACTCCTCTGGAAGCCGGGAAAGCTCGGCTGCGACGTCGGCCACCTCCTGGAAGCGAGCACGGTCATAGGGGCTGACGGCGAATGTCAAACCGGTTTCTGCCGTCGCTGTGAGCCGACGGAGCAGATGCCGGATCCGGGAGCCAGGTTCCACACTCAGCCGTCGATGGAATCGATCGCCGCCAGCACCTCTTCAACGGCCGCCCGCGCCGAGGTTGTGATCGATGGATCGGCGCTGGCAACCGCTACCGCGTCCCGTTCCGCCCGCAGCATCTCTCGAAGCACGTCCGCCTCGGCGCTGCGGTTCGCCACGATCACTTCCACTGCTCCCAGGAGGCGCTCGGCGAGTGGGGCGGCGAAGGAGGCAATGACGTCGATCCGCCAGACGTCGCTTTGGTTGAGGATGATGGATCCCGATCGCAGCTCGAGGCGGGCGAAGTCGGTGGAACCCTCGGTGAACGCTTCGATGTCGGCCACTTCGTCGCCATCCAAACCGGCAGATTCAAGGAAGCCAGTCCAGAAGTTGTCTGCCACTGCCAGAGAGCTCTGTCCGGCCTCGAGGCTGGCGGCCTCCTCCACGGTGGCTCCTTCCGCAAGCGCTACCCAGGGCATCGGTCGGAGATCAGTGAGGGCGGCAACCACACTCGGATCTCCCCCGTCGAGGGCGGCGGCGATTTCGTCGGCCACTTCCTCGGGCGGTATGTCGGCCATTGGCGTCGCAACGCTGGTTGCAGTGACTGCATTGCTGCAAGCGACCAAGATCAGCCAGATCAACGCTTTCACGGGGCTAGAGCCCGTAGGGTCTGCTCGACCTCGAAGCGCCCGGCAGCCACCACCGAGATGGCTGCCACCGTGATCCCCGCCGCGGCGTACTCATCGAGGCGGGTCCGCACCTGCGAGGCGGTTCCGATCAAGGTGAGGTCGTCGACTAAGGAATCGGATATTGCCGCTTGCACCCCATCCCGGTCCTTCGCCTTCCAGGCGGACGAGATCGCTAGCGCCTCCTCCTCGTATCCCATCCACTGCAGGAAGTTGTTGTACACGGGCTGAGCCAGGTAAGGACCGAGGAACGTCGAACGCAACCCGTCCCGGGCCGAGTCCGGATCGTCTGTCACCAACACCGGAAGTCGGGCCATGACTCCAAACCCCGCCGGCAACGAACGCCCTTCCTTTGATGCTCCGTGATTGACGGCGGCGAGTTGGTCAGCCACTACCCGAGCCGGCATCAGGTTGAGGCAGACCCCGTCGCCAACGGCCCCGGCCACCGCCAGCATCCTCGGCCGCAGGCCTGCAACCCATATCTCGACCGGACCGTCGGCCTGCACGGCCGGTCGAAAGCGGCGGGTGGAGACCAAGGCTCCCTGGTAATCGTTAACACCGTTAACGATTACCCTGATTGCTTCGACCGTCTCTCTTACTCGCTGCACCGGCCTAATAAGAGAGGTGCCGTGCCACTGAGTGACGATGACCTCCGACGAAGAGCCGATGCCGAGGCGGAAGGCGCGCCCCCCGAGGAGGTCGCTGACCGAAAGGGCGGCAGTGGCCAGCGCGGCCGGTGTTCTCGTGTAGGCGGGGACTACAGCCACACCGAGTTCCATCACCTCGGTCCGCCCAGCGATGGCGCCGGCGAGGACGAAGGCGTCGGGTCCGGCCACCTCCGCTAGCCAGGCGTGCCGATAGCCGAGATCCTCGCCATAAGAGCAAAGGTCAGCCAGTTCGGCGACGCCGAGACCCGGAGTGGTGGGGCTGAGCGCCAGATCCACTACCCGACCGTAGTCGTTGGCGCTTGGGTTCTGTGGGCTACCACTCGTTGGTCTCGCGGACTAACTACCCCTGCTACGCAGGAGGACCCAGAGGTAGGCGAGACCGAGCGCTTCCTTGACCCAGCGCCAGGGCTCGGCTGCTCGCTGCCATATCGTCCCAGCCGCCGGCTGCCCCAGTTTCCAACCGAAGAAAGGCCATAGGAACACGTCTTCCCGAAGCCACACCCCATCGAGCAACAGGTGGAATAGCCACGCGACCAGGACTGTCATCAACATCCGCCGCCGACGCCCGCGGCGAGTCAGCAAGAGCAGCACCACGGCCACCAGAGACGGGAAAACGAGCGAATGGCCGACTCGTTGTGTGGTCGGATCCCCGATCACCAGCCCGAGCAGGCCGTCGATGACATCGGGCAAGACCGCCCCCAGGGCGAGGAGGCGGAGATCGACTTTGGGATCACGAAAGACCCAGCGAAACAGGAGGATCGCCCCGCCCACATGCCAGAAGAGCATGAGTCAGTCGAGAGCGCGATTCGCCAGCATGTCTGCCACCGCATTGTCCTCACGCGGTACGTGCTGCAGCTTGTGGGGTATCTCCGCGAGCAATTCCCGGGCCATCCGGTGGAGCTCCATCAAGCCTCGGTTGCGAACCCGCCAGCGTCCTTCCAATTGACGAATCAGAAGCTGACTGTCGGCCCGCACCCAGAGCAGGTCTGGGGCATGGCGTTTTGCCATTCCGAGGCCGGCCACCACGGCCTGGTATTCGGCGACGTTGTTGGTAGCCACTCCGATCGCCTCGCTGATTGTCTCGACCTCTACCAATGGCTCGCCTTCGGCCCAGCTGTAGAGCACGGCTCCGATCGCGGCCGGTCCCGGGTTACCCCGCGAGGCACCGTCTGTGTAAAGAACCCAAATCCCGGCCATCCCTAGAGAACCAAGATCCGCATGCAATGCAGACAGCGCGGCGGCTCCCACTCCGAGGCTTCCTGCTGCTCGGGAATCGACAACGCCAGATGACAGCCACCGCAGGTTCCGTTTATCAGGCGGCCTACAGCCACCCCCTCCTTGGACCGCCGGAGCTGTTCGTAGAGAATCATCAAGTCTGGAGCGATGGGTTGGGCCAGTTCGGCTTTCGCCGCCTCGCGGCGGGCGATCTGGGCGTCGATCTCCGCCCACGCAACCGAAATCTCGTTTTCGAGGAGGCCGACTCGTTCGTTTCTCGTAGCCAGCTCCCCTTCCATTTTTTCAACGTCACTCCGTAACGGGTCGACGACTTCGATCAACTCCAACACCCGCGATTCCATCGTGGCCTGCTGCCCGCGCAAAGCCTGCACCTCGAGCCGCTTTTGTTCGGTCTCCCGGGCATTCATGCCACCGGCGAAGAGCCGGGTCTCGGACTCTCCGAGCTTGGTTTCGAGGATGTCCAGCTCCCCTTCCGCCTTATCGAGATCGAGCTCCAACCGCCGCAGATCTCCCCGTTTTTCTGCGATCAGACTCGCCAGGCGATCACGCTCACCAGACACGCTTTGATATTCCGCTAGCACCGGCAACGTCTGGCGTTGATGGAGAAGGCGATCAATCGCCAAGTCAACCTCCTGGAGGTCGAGGAGATCGGTGAGGCCGCCGTCGAGAGTCATCGAATTCTCCAAGGCGTCGGATCGACGTCGACCTCGACCAATTGGGGCCCGATCTTGGCCGCAGCTTCGGCCAATGCCATGACGCCCGGCCGTTCGCTCGGAGCGTGACCGATGTCGATCACTCCCATGTCAAGGTCCAATGCCTGCCTCATTTGATGATGGCTGACATCGCCGGTTATCAGCACGTCCGCTCCCCTACTTCGAGCCTGCCCGACATAGGACCCACCTGATCCCGGGAGTACCGCCACACGTCGCAGCCTGCGATCCCGTCCTGCGGTACGGATCTCCGGTCCGACCTCCCGGCGGAGCATCTCAACGAGATCCGCCAGTGAGCCCCCAATCGCTCCCACCCGTCCAATCATGGAAGGAGCCGATGTTTCGTAGATGTCGAAGGCCGGTTCCTCGTAAGGATGAGCCTCGAGCAGAGCTGCCACCGCACTATCACGCCCGCTCGATCCCACCCGCATCTCGAGGCGGATTTCCGCTACCTCGGTGAGCTTGCCAACCTCCCCCACGGCCGGCGCCGCCCCAGCCTCGGGGAGGAACGTCCCCATCCCCTCACTCCGGAAGGAACAGGCGGAGTAGTTCCCGATCCGGCCCGCCCCGGCGGCGACCAGAGCACTGACCACGCGGTCGAGATGTTGTGGCGGCACGAAAGTGACCAGCCTCCACTGCGGCGATTGCTCCACCGCACCGAACGCTTCCAGGTCGCGCAGTCCCATCATCGCTCCCAGAGCATCGGAAGACCCGCCCGCTGCAGCATCCCAGGCGGTATGGACGACAGCCAAGCTGATGCCGGCCTTGATCAGCTGGTAGGCACGTCCTTCCGGACCGGACCCCGCCAGCAGTCGGTTGACCGGTTTGAACAGCAGCGGGTGGTAGGTGATTAGAAGATCGACACCTACAGCTTTGGCGAGGACCTCGGCGGTGACTTCGTGGCATACCCCCAATCGAGTTACGGTCGCGCCGGCGTCACCCAGTTGCAGCCCGTACGGGTCCCAGGCGGCGGCTCGATCGCCCAAGGAGGCGAGGGCGTCAAGGACGTCTCGGACAAGCACTCAGCTCGATGGTACCGAGTGGCGCCACCCGGGCTGGAGTGGCTCAGGCGGCGGCGGCCATGGGGATCGACACCATGAAAACCGTGTGCCCCACCTGGTGACGGTATTCGATCTCGCCTCCCATAAGGGAAACCAGCGCCCGGGCCACCGAGAGGCCAAGGCCAAGGCCGGGAGCGATGACGATGTCTTCGGGAGCCTGGTCGAAAGCAGCAAAGGGATGCTTGGCCCGCTCCGACCCGAGGCCCGGTCCGGTATCGCAGATCGCCAGCCGGTACCAACCCCCGTCCTCCCTACCAATGACTTCAACTGGTTCGTTGCCGTGAGCAAACGCGTTGGCGACCAGGTTGTGGATCACGTGCTGGAGACGCGGTCGGTCCACGAGCACGGTGGCTTCATGGCAGTCGACCTTGACTTGTTCGCCGACTCTCACGAAATGGCTGATGGCTCCTTCGACGATGGCTGTGACCGGATGAGCCTCCGGCCGGTATTGGAGGTTCGTCGCATCGAGGCGGGCCGTCACCAGGATGTCATCCACCATCCGCCTCAATTCACCCGACTGCGAGAGAATGGCTACGGCCCCTTCATCCACTATCTGGGGACCGGGTTGGTGCGAGATCAGGTCGGCCCATCCATAGATTCCGGTGAGGGGCGTCCGCAGTTGATGGGACAGGCCCGCAATCAGACGGTCTTTGGCGTCAGCGATCTCGCGCTGGCGGTTGAGCTCGGATTCCAGCTGGGAACGCTCGAGCCGGCGCCGGGAGCGGCGGCGGATAAAGGTCACGGACAGAACCGGCACCAGAAGAGCGACTACGAACGAAGCGGCCTGGGAGAGGCGCCCCGCCTGGGCTTGTTCGGCGTCGATGAGGCCGCTGACCCGGGCCGCCTCCCGGCTGAGAGCGTCGGCCAATGCAACGAGGGCGGGGAGGGTATCGGCCTCGACCTCCACTCGGGCGGCGTCCGGCGCCGATCGGGTCAGCAGCTCGTGAACACTTTTAGTCGAGGCTGCGACCTCGTTCGCCAACGCTTGCAGCGACTGCCCGTCCTCGAGGGTTGCCAATTGTTGATTGATCCGGTGCGAGGTGGCCACTGCCTCATTCAACGCCTCGATACTCACTGATGTGCTCTCGCTGTTGGCCGAGGCGAATGCGATCACCAGCGCCGCCCGGTGGGTGGCGGTGTCCGCCAAAGCGATTTGGACTGACTTCAGCCGTTGTGAGTCGGCGGCGATCCGCGCCGCCTGATCGGCATTGGAGAAGACGGCCGCCGCCCCGGCCGCGACAATGACCATCACCGCAGTCACCGCCGATCCCAGGTGTCTAGCCCATCTGGAAGTCACGGAAATGGCATCGGCTGGAGGGCCGGGGGTTCTTAAGAGAAGTCGGTGGTTCGGTCGATTACTTCCTCATGAGACGGTGGGTTGCCTTGGGCGGCACGTTCCTGATTCTCTTCGCTCTGGCCCTGCCCGCTCGAGCCGGCCTAGGTGACCTTCTGGGTGGGGTACTTGAGGACCCGATCTCCGAGCTCACCGAGCCTTTGGCCCCACTGGTGACAAGCGTGCCTCTCGTCGAAGATCTCATCGAAACCACCGAAGCCCTGACCGCCCCAGTCGTTACTGCGGTTGAATCCGTCGCCAGTCCTGTCGTGACGGTCGTAGACGAAGTTGTGGGCCCCATTATCGAGCCGGTGGAGGAAGTCGTGGACCCGGAAGTGGTTGAACCGCCCCTCGACCCAGTCACAGACGTCCTTGAGCCGGTCCTCGACGTGGATCCCCTTCCTCCCGTCGAGCCGACACGCCCGATCGTGAACCCGACCGTCACCGCTCCGCGACTCGTCGAGCTGACCGTCGATCAGGCCCGGGCTCCTACCCCCATCGAAGCCGACAGCGGGAGACCAGATCTCTCAACAGAAACCGCTTCAATACAAAGAGCGTTTCTAACTTCCATCAGCGACTTCAGCCTTTCCGTGCAGGACCGAGAGGGCAACGGCCCGGTCGCCTCGAACAATGCCTGGCTGAGTGCGCTGAAAGCCTGGCTCCGGTCCGGTGTCTCCGCCTTGCTAGATGTCGTCGCCATCCCAGCCCGATTATTGGAGATCCTGCTCAGAGCTCTCCTGTCGGCTGGATCTGGCTTAGTAGCCCCGGCAGCAATTCTCGTCTCGTTGGCAGTGGGTGGCCGGCGGAGATTGCTCCCGGATTCATAAGTACTCGACCCGGGACCTTTGGGTCCCGGGTCGAGCAGGTTGTTTTGTGACTTGGCGTTAAGCGGCCAGAGCCTGGATTCGGGTCGAGAAGTCCGCCCAGAAGTCCATGAACTCATCGGACAGATCTACGTCAGCCTCCGTAACGGCATCGGTCAGCGCCTGAGCGGCATCCTGAACCGGCTGGAGTTCATCGGTGGTGAGCTCCAAATCAGAGGCGGCCGATACAAGGCCCGTAAGCTCGGTCTGGACATCCTCAAAGGCCGTTACGACCGGCTCGGGAGCGCTCGCCTCGATCTCGGCGGCGTGCTCAGCCAGGTCAGCCTCTAGCGCCGCTATCTCGGTTGCCACATC
>DATFBM010000049.1:0-1122 GCA_035253825.1 Acidimicrobiia bacterium
CCGCTGGGTCAGCGCTTCGATTGGGATGCAATGGCGGTCAACCCCGATACCGGTGACCTCCTCCACCTCTCCGCTAGTCCGGCTCGACGGCGCGACTCACTCGGTCCCGAACTTGCCCGGGCCCTTCTTCTCGTTCAGTCGATTCTGAGTGAGGGAGCTCGCCCCGACCCGGCGGAGTGAGTCAGGACGAGCTCGACCTCACCTACGCAGTCTGCGGCGCTGCGTACCGGCCACCGACTGTGGCGAGAACCCAGTGAGCGGCTCGGGCGTTTGCAGAGGGGAACCCTCAGCTCGCAGCAGGACGAGAGGCCAATCCGCTGCGCTCATCTCCGTGAAGAACTCGGTCCACCCGGTGCTCTGATCGAGCAGGAGGTTCGACTGGATCACGCCGGCCTCGTTGACGTCCTGCAATGGGAGGCCAGGCCAGTAGAAGCGCCCACGTCCCTGGCGGCCCCCCATCGCAGTGTTCTTGCGGATCAGGTACGCAGCCGACGGCAGCCCGTCAGTGCTCGAGTAGGCCCCCACATGCGTCACTCCGAGCAACGCTGAAGGCCCAGTCGAGTTCGGCCCGAACTTGACGAGGATCCCGGTACACCTGACCTCGTTCCAGGTGCTCGCCCAGATGTTGGTGCAACCCTCCAGGATGGTCGACACCCCTGACGCCACAGCTTGCGGCGTTGCAGTGTCGGCAACGTTCTCGAAGCCGAAAGTGACTTGACCGCCCGACGGCAGAGCATCGCCGGTCATGATGAGGTTGATCTGGCCATAGCCGTTCGGAATGATCATTCATCTTCCAGCTTCTCTGCGGTTAGGTGCACCTAACGACCAATATCTGTATTGACTTACACCGTACATTGTCCTGTGCAACAGAGCCCGCACCGAGTGCGGACCGTATTGCGGTTGAGTTACGGAGCGGAGACGATGACCGACCTCTTTGGCGATTCCACGCCCATTCGCGTGACCCTCACATTCCACCTATGGCCGCTGGGTCAGCGCTTCGATTGGGATGCAATGGCGGTCAACCCCGATACCGGTGACCTCCTCCACCTCTCCGCTAGTCCGGCTCGACGGCGCGACTCACTCGGTCCCGAACTTGCCCGGGCCCTTCTTCTCGTTCAGTCG